>DDNC01000016.1 GCA_002340985.1 Firmicutes bacterium UBA2530
ATCTTATAGTTCGTCTTGGGTTCACCGAGATTATTTTTTTCTATGAAATCAATTATTTTTGTGATTGCTTCCTTAACCCTGAGACCGTTCAATATATCCGAGTTGACCAATATGCCGTCTTCAACGTCGGTAAATGCTTCTTCTTGAACATTGCCGCCTTCAATAACCTCGATTATCGGGATATTGAATTTTTTAGCAAATTCCCAGTCTCTTGAGTCATGAGCAGGCACGCCCATTACAGCTCCTGTTCCATAGCCCATCATAACATAATCGGCAACCCACACGGGAACTTCCTTGCCTGATACGGGATTTATTGCTGTGAGTCCTTTTATTTCAATTCCTGTTTTATCCTTTGCAAGCTGAACTCTTTCAAATTCGGTTTTCTTTCTTGACTGCTCCTGATATTCATGGATTTCATGTATATTTGCTATTCTTGAAGCATACTTTTCAAGGAATGGATGCTCAGGCGCAAGAACCATGAATGTTACTCCGTACAGCGTATCCGGTCTTGTTGTGAACACTCTCATTTTGTCTTCTGTGTCCTTCAATTTGAAATCAACCTCTGCACCGTAGGAACGTCCTATCCAGTTTTCCTGTTCAAGTCTGATTCTCGGCAGGAAATCAACTTCATTCAGTCCTTCTAAAAGCTTATCAGCATATTCTCTTATTTTCAGGAACCATACGTCCTTCTCAAGCTGTACAACCTCGCTTCCGCAGCGGTCACAAACTCCGTTCTGAGATTCTTCGTTTGCAAGTACAACCTTACAGCTGTTGCAGAAGTTTACATATGTTTTATCCTTGAATGCCAGTCCGTGCTTGAACAGCTGTACAAATATCCACTGAGTCCATTTATAGAATTCTGTGTCTGTTGTGTCAACAGTTCTTGACCAGTCAAATGAATAGCCTGCTTCCTTCAACTGCTGAGTGAACACCTTTATATTTCTGTCTGTCACCACTCTGGGGTGAATTCCTGTCTGAATTGCGTAATTTTCCGTCGGAAGCCCGAATGCATCCCAGCCAATAGGGAACAGCACGTTGTAGCCTTCCAGTCTTCTTTTTCTTGAAATAACCTCAAGAGATGTGTATGCACGGATGTGCCCTACGTGTAGGCCCACTCCTGACGGATATGGAAATTCTACTAAACCGTAAAATTTCTTTTTGTCTGAATTGTCATCAGCCTTAAATGTTTCATTTTTCTCCCATATTTCCTGCCACTTCTTTTCAATGTCAATCGGATTGTATGCTTTCATTATTCCCTCCATGTTTTTTTCGACAAAAATAGCCCTCATCCTGCTGGGACGAAGACTTTCCGCGGTACCACCCAAATTAGGCCTAAGCCTCACTCTATTACATAACGGTTTTATCCGTTTGAAACTACTCTGTTCGCTTCAAATACTCATGGACGAGTTCAGTTCTTATATTACAGCCTTACACCATTCGGCTGCTCTCTGAAAATATGTACAAACCTACTGCTTCCAATCATAGTAATCTATTAACTTTATTCCGTATTATATCAGAACAATTTTTTTATTGCAATACCAATTTGAAATAAAATTTGATTATGAACATGAAGTATGTTAATATTTTATAAATGAATTTGCTACGAGGTAATTATGGAAAATTTAAAACTACATAAAAACAAAAATATTGCTATATATATTTTAACGCTGCTTTTTTCCTTTATATTCATATTTACAGGTTACAGGATGAATAGAGTCGAGCTAAACAATGAGAACAGCATCGGCTCCTATAGGGCTGTTGTTGTTTCGGTAGATGACGTAACAGAAGAAGAAATAGATTACGGCTATGAAAAAATGTCTTCAAAGACTATACGGTTTACAGCTGAAATCAAGAGTTCTGATTTAAAGTCCAATGTGGTGGAAGCATATCAATTTATCGATGAAGCAGTAGGGATCAATCCAAAAGAAATTGAAGCCGGTGATAAAATAATCATCTCACAGCTAAGCTCCAGAACGAATATTGAAGAAAATGTATGGACATTGGTTGAATATTACAGAACAGATGCCATAATTGCACTGATAGCTGTATTTTTCGCATTGCTTATAATTGTCTGCCGAAAAAAGGGCATAAATACAATAATATCATTAATAATAACATGTATAGCTATCTTTATGGTTTTCATACCTTCAATATTGAATGGAAGAAATGTATATGCTTCATCCGTTATAATTTGTATGTTCATTATTCTTACAAGCCTTTTAATTATTAACGGAATTCAAAAAAAGACCCTTTGCGCCATAGTAGGAAATATGGGCGGTCTTGCCGCAGCAGGCATACTCACATATTTTATCAGCAGTGCACTCCATCTAACGGGATTTATTGATCAGGACTCCATGTTTTTACTTATGATTAATCCCGAAAGTCCTCTTGATCTGAAGGCAATACTGTGGAGCAGTGTTGTAATAGGCTCTTTGGGAGCTGTAATGGACATTTCCATGTCAATTGCTTCCGCCATGAATGAGCTGGCTGAAAACGTCGAATCCAAAAACTTCAATATATTTTTAAAATCTGGTTTAAACATAGGTCAGGACTCAATAGGAACAATGACCAACACACTGATTTTGGCCTACATAGGAAGCTCGTTATCCATAGTTCTGCTTATGATGGTATACAACAGCGACCTGCTGCATCTTATGAATCTTGAAATGATAGTGTTTGAAATTATTCAGGCTGTCATAGGAAGTATGGGAATTCTGCTTGCAATACCTATTACCTCACTTTTCTCAGCTTACATCTTTTCAAAATAAACTTTTGAATTTAACGCTGATATAACTTCCGTAAAACAAATAATAAACTTAGAAACTTGAGGAGAAACTTATGGGATTAATTATGATTTTTTTCACATCTGTAGGACTTTCTATGGATGCATGCGCCGTATCAATTTCCAATGGTATGTGTTTTGGAAATATAAATAAAAAAGAGATTTTATCTACTGCCGCAGCATTTGGATTTTTCCAAGCATTTATGCCCGTCCTGGGTTACCTGGTAGGCACTACATTCAGTGAAACCATATCCTTCCTGGACCATTGGATTGCATTAATACTTTTAGGATTTATAGGCGGCAAAATGATAATTGAAGCATTGAAAGAGTTGAAATATCCGGAAGCATGTCTGAATATAGAAAAAAACCTGACATTCAAAACCTTGATGCTTCAAGCTGTTGCAACCAGCATTGATGCTTTGGCAATCGGCATCGGATTTGCCGTCATTAAAGTTGATATTATTTCCGCTGCCCTATTTATAGGTTTAATTACCTTTATAACATCAATTATCGGCTCTAATTTAGGCAAGAAATTTGGTGAAATGTTTAAACAGAAGGCAGAAATTTTTGGTGGAGTAATTTTAATAATAATAGGGCTGAAAATATTTATAGAGCACACATTTGTATAATTAATTAAATTTCTGCTGCAATAAGCTTCAATAGAATACTGACAAAATTTAATCAAAGCTTATGTTGCACTTTAGAGTCATTTATTCTGTCTTCTGTATTCTTTTGATTTGAACTTAATGTATTGCTATAGTCTTCATAACATAAATACCACGAACTGCAATTATATCCTGAGCCTTCACCATTAAACTCCCTTTGTAAAGCTTCTTCAAAAGTTTGCGGAGGTGGAATAACAGCCGGCTGCCCGGGCATCCAATTTGCCGGTGTATATAATCTGCTCTCATAAGTTAATTGAAGCGAATCAATTATCCTTAAAATTTCATATGCGTTTCTTCCGCACGATACCGGATAAGTGAGAATTGCAGCTATTTTCCCTATAGGATTTATTATAAATGCATCTCTAACGCTTTCTTCCAGCATCCTGTCAGGATTAACCATTCCGTAAAGATTTGCTATTCTTGCGTCTCTATCGGTTAAAATCGGAAACGGAACCAAAAGCCCTGTCATTTTATAAATGTCCATCAGCCATTCAATATCAGAAAGATTACTGTCAATGGTTATACTTATAAGCTGTACCTCTCTTTTTTCGAACTCCGGATATAGCTGTGTAAATGAAATTAATTCGGTAGTTGATACTGCGCCGAAATTACCGGGTTCGCTGAAAAACAGCACCCACTTTCCCCTGAACTGTGATAATGTAACAACTCCTTGGGTTGATGAATCAGTAAAATCAGGTGCTATCCTTCCTATAGTAATACATTCATTGTTATCAGCAATTTTTGCAAGTGTTATATTATTAGAAATCATAGACTCTCCATACCATAATATATTTATTACATTATATTTTTACCCATATATATTATGCGTTTTTTTATGGTTCAAACCTAATTAAACTTATATTATTATATTGAAAATCCTGACTTCAAGTTTACAAAAAAACTCCTGATCTTGACCTTGCATGTCAAAAATCAGGAGCTATCTTTATTATTCCTCGTCCTCTTCTTCTGGCATATCCCAGTTGTGGTACACTTCTTGGACGTCGTCGTTGTCTTCGAGGGACTCGATTAATCTCTCAAGATATTTTACGCTTTCTTCGTCTTCTACCTTGACTGTAGTTGCAGGGATGTACATTACATCACCCCTAATGTTTGTGTAACCTGCTTCTTTTAAAGCATTCAGCACATTGATGAAGTCTTCCGGGGAAGTTGTTATTTCATAGCTGTCATCTTGTGTCTCAAAGTCTTCTGCTCCAGCTTCCAGTGATGCCATCATAAGGGTCTCCTCATCGATGCTGTCACTAAGCTCTATAGAAATAATTCCTTTTCTGCTGAACAGATAGCCTACGCAGCCTGTTGTTCCCAGGTTTCCGTTATTCTTTGTAAAATAATGTCTTACATCTGCTGCTGTTCTGTTCTTATTATCAGTAAGGCATTGTACCATGAATGCTGTTCCGCTTGGCCCGTAGCCTTCATAGGTAATTGTTTCAAAGTTTTCGCCTGATGATGCCGCCATACCTGTCTTTATTGCTCTATCTATATTGTCATTAGGCATATTTTGTGCCTTGGCTTTTTCTATTGCCGTTGCCAATGATGAATTATAGTTCGGATCCGGACCTCCTTCTTTTACCGCAACAGTAATGTATCTTGCTAATTTGGTAAAAATCTTACCCCTTTGCGCGTCTGCTTTACCTTTTTTATTTTTAATAGTTTTCCATTTCGAATGACCTGACATATTTCCTCCTTACATTGCAAATAATTTGACGTGACATTTTACCACATAATTTTTAATAATACAATTATTTTTTACTCTATTATTTTTCCGTCCTTTATGGAATAATATGCTGCCTGTCCTATGCAGATTACGGATTTGCCGCTTGTTATTTCATTTACAAGGGCACGAAGCTTTTCCGTTTCATCTTCTTTCACAATCAGCTTGAAGTCCACACGGTCTGAATAAATTTTATCCTTTACAATAAAGCTGTTAAGAAGCAGCTCATTGTCCATTTTGCCTAAAAGTGTGTAATCAAGGTCAAAGGAAACATCATAGTACAAACTCTTTTCAACTATTATTCCGCTTTCAAGTCCTATTTTACAACTCTTTGTATAGGCGCGTACCAGTCCTCCTGCTCCTAAAAGCACTCCTCCGAAATACCTTGTCACCACCACCGCGGCATTTACTATATTCTCCTGATTTATTACATTTAATATAGGCATGCCGGCAGTGCCTGAAGGCTCTCCGTCATCGGAATACCTCTGTATGCCCTTGTTTTCTCCTATGACATATGCATAGCAGTTGTGGCTTGCATCCTTAAATTCCTTTTTTATCTTTTCGATAAATTCAACAGCCTGCTCCTCATTTTCAACAGGAGCAGCAGTCCCTATAAACCGTGATTTATTAATAATTATTTCATCTCTTCCATATTTGTGGATAGATTTATAATTAGCCATTAACTTCACCTGTTATATATTTTTTATACTGCTCTTTTTCATTATCGTAGAGAACGGCGTTAAGATTTGCACCCTCACCGTCAAATTCAACATTTTCTGTATACCTGTTCTCGTACAGCCAGTAGTATTCCTTTATGTCCTTATTAGGTATCTTAAGGGAATATTTGTGCTTTTCACCGTTGATTTTCGTGTCAACTGTATTCAAAAGCAGGTCCATATTAAATTTATTTTTTGCCGAAATATAAATAATATCATTTGTTGAAACAGTTGTTACCTTGTCATTTATGATTTTGTCTATTTTATTATAGACCGTTAAAACAGGAATATCCTTGTCTACTATTTTTTCCACCAGCTTAGCTGTTGTTTCCTTGTGAAGCTGAAGATTTTCATCGTTTATATCGATTAGATGTATTATCAGATCTGCATATTTTATTTCTTCCAGCGTTCCCTTAAACGCTTCAACAATTTGTGTGGGAAGCTTTTTAATAAATCCGACCGTATCTGAAAATACAACTCTTCTGCCGCCCGGCAGCCTCACTCTTCTCAGCTCAGTATCGAGGGTTGCAAAAAGCATGTCATGCGCAAACACCTTTTTGTTCTCAGCCTCCTCCTCGCTGTACTCGCTTTCTACCAATGCATTCAAAAGTGTGGACTTACCGGCATTCGTATATCCAACTATGGATATGACCGGAACCTGGTCCTTCATTCTTTTTTTTCTCTTTGTTTCTCTTACTTTCTCAAGATCATTAAGCTCGTTTTGAATATCGTTTATTTTTTCCTTTATACGTCTTCTGTCAAGCTCTAATTTTTGCTCGCCTGGGCCTCTTGTTCCTATTCCGCCTCCCAGCCTTGACAGGTTTTTATTCAGTCCTATAAGTCTTGGCAGGCTGTATTTAAGCTGTGCAAGCTCAACCTGCAGCTGGCCTTCCTTCGTAAGTGCTCTTTTCGCAAATATGTCCAGTATGAGGTTTGTTCTGTCTATTACCTTTGCATCTACAGCCTCTTCTATGTTTCTTATCTGCGAACCGCTGAGCTCATCATTAAACACCACTGTATCTATTTCAAGTTCCTTAACATACGCAGCAATTTCTTCAATTTTGCCCTGACCTGCATAAAATCTGTTATCAATTCCCTGTCTGTTCTGGGTGATACTTGAAATTACAATGCCATCGGCTGCCTCAACAAGCAGCCCAAGCTCCTCCATGTCATATTCATCCTCATTTGGAAGCTGGACAGCCACCAGCAGGCATCTTTCCTTATTCTCCATGTATCCTCCGCAATTTCTAATTTATCTTCTGTATTTTATCATTTTATTGTGTATATGTATATATCTATTATTCATTAATTTCATATTTTCATTACTTATTTGCATTCATTGTTAAAACGCTTACAATGGTTGCATTTTGCATATTTTTGATAAACATCCCACCTTAATATTAATAGGCTGCAATTCAGGTCATACTATCAATATATATCAACTATTGATTTCATGCCATTTTTATTATATAATGTTATGGAACTTAAATCTTTGACAATGCTAAATTGTTTGTAATTAGCTTGAAGTTCAATTAGCGGAGGTTAATATGTCAAAAGAAAATAAGAAAGATATTGAAATAGTCGAAAGCAAAGACGAAGTAAAGAAGCCGTCAAGGAAAAAGAGAAGAAGAAAGAAAAAAATTATCATAGCGCTTAAAATAACACTTCTCGTTGCTTTCGCAGCTATAATAATCGTGGGCGGCTCACTTGCCGGCATGGTTATAGGAATTGTAAAAAGCGCACCTGAAATAGATCCTGCAAATTTGCAAAATACACTTTCAGAAAGCTCAGTAATAGTTGATGAAGCCGGAAACTTTATTGAGCAGATTCATGACCCTAATGAAAATAGGGAAATTATAAAGTTGAGCAGCATTCCGAAAAATGTACAGAATGCGTTTATAGCTATTGAGGACCATCGTTTTGAATCCCATTTCGGTATAGATATACGCCGTATTATGGGTTCTCTGCTTCATAACGTGAAGGTTGGTGACCCTACTGCTCAGGGTGCCAGCACAATAACACAGCAGCTGGTGAAAAACATATATCTCACAAACGAAAAATCATGGGAACGTAAGATAAAGGAAATCTATCTTTCTATACAGGTTGAACGAAAGCTTTCCAAAGATCAGATTCTCGAGAATTATCTCAATACTATTCCATTGGGCCAAAGCTCCTACGGAGTTGAAGCCGCAGCATATGCATACTTTTCAAAAGAAACGGGTGAACTCACCCTGGCGGAAAGCGCACTGCTTGCAGGGGCAGCAAAAAGTACCGTGTACTACGCTCCATTCAACAGATATAACTTGGATGATATAGCTGATATACCCGAAGAAAATATTGTGGGATACATATATATAGGTTCTGTTCAATATGCCTGCGTGTACAATGAAAAGGCTATTGAAAGACAGCATGTTATTCTTAGCAGGATGCTGGAGCTGGGCTTTATAACTCAAGATGAATATAATGAGGCTATGGCCGAGGATATGCATGTTGCGTTGAATCCCGGTCAAACAAAGATTGAGGGTATCTCCTCTGCACCTATGGATTACGTTAAAGAAAAGGTTATTGAAGATTTAATGAAGGCACAGGGTCTTACTTATGAAGAGGCTGAAAATTACCTGTATAAGGGTGGCTTAACCATAACATCGACCATAGATGTAAACATACAGAAAATACTTGAAGATTCCTATGCAAATTTCGCAGCTCTGTTCCTCGGAGCAGAGCCTACGGGCGACAAGCCTATTGCACAGGATTGGAGATACTTCAAATGGTCAGGTGGACAGGGTACAGGAACTCTTGACTCCGCATTAAATATTTTAAATGAAAACGGCCAGCTCATATACTATGCAAAAGATAACATAATGGATAAAGATAACAGTATTTATTTGAATGCTGATGAGTTTAGCTTTGATGAAAATAAAAATCTGGTTATCAACTCTAAAAAGTTCGATATATATTCCTCTACAATAGATATTGTGGATGCATATACTGTCGACGATAAACTGAACTTCGTTTCACACAGCATAGGTGCACTGAATATAGGTAACAACTATGAAGTTATGGCACAGAAGGGAACTAAAGGAACCTTCAGGATTCCAAAGAACTATGTCGAAAAGAATCCTGAAATGTTCGTGCTCGAAAGTGACGGTATTCTGAAGATTCCTGAAGGATATTTCTTCTTCCAGGAAAAAGGGATAGTCCAGCCTCAGTCTGCATCCGTAATAATGGATTACAGAACGGGGAAAATAAAGGGAATAATCGGCGGCAGAAATATAGAGGGAAGCAAGACATTCAACCGTGCTGCAAGTGCCACAAGGCAGCCGGGTTCAACTATAAAACCTCTGTCTGTATACCTTACAGCACTTGACATGGGATACTCTGCAGCATACCCGCTGGATGACCTGCCAAGATATAATGAAAACGGCGACAGATGGCCTAAAAACTGGTATGAGCACAGGGACGTAAAATATTGGGGAATCCAGACCTTGCGTAAATCAATAGAGCAGTCCATCAACACAAATGCGGTATCCATGCTGGAAAAGGTCGGAACAGATGCTGCCATGAACACACTTGCAAAACTTGGTTTAATAAATGTAAGCAATCCCGAAAAGGATACATTTGTTTCGCCTGATGAAAATGCAGCATACAATGATGTGAACCTGGCATCACTGGCATTGGGAGGGCTGACAAAGGGCTTTACTCCACTGGCTATGACTGCAGCATATGGTGCAATAGCAAACGACGGTGTATACATTGAGCCAATTGCATATACAAAGGTTGTAAACAGCAGAGGCGAAACAATACTTGAAAAAACACCTGAGACACACGTTGTTGTAAGCCCTGAAGTTGCATCACTCATGAAGGATATCTTGAGAACTACCGTTAACCCTGGACTGTCATACCATGCAAAGCTTCCGGCTGAATTGGGAATCGAGGTAGCCGGGAAAACAGGAACAACTCAGGCGAACGGAGATTTCTGGTATATGGGCTTCTCACCATACTATGTTGGTGGCATATGGGTAGGAAACGATAATGTTCAGATGAAGCTTTCAGGAGACAGCGGTGCTACAGCAAGGCTTTGGAAAGCAATAATGACACCTGTGCACCAGGGTCTCCCCGCAGCTAAAATTGAGCGTAATCCCAACCTGATACCTGTACAGGTGTGCAGCCAGTCAGGAAAGCTTCCCGGTGAGCTTTGCTCACATGATCAGAGAGGAAGTCAGGTTATAACAGAATATTTTGTTCCCGGAACTCAGCCTACAGAAATATGCGATGTTCACGTAAAAGTTGAGGTATGTACGGCTTCCAACATGAAAGTATCTCAGTACTGCCCGGGCAACCTCATTGAAGAAAGAGTATTTGTAATAAGAGAACCCCTGTATGACCCTCAAATTAAGACATCCAACTATGAAGCTAAAAAGCTTTATCAGCAGGTTCAGGAAGACAGAGTGATATTCTCATTGGAAGAACTGAAACAAATATACGTAGGCCAGGTAGTATTTGATGAAAATGGACAGATAGCCTCAGTCCTCGGCATCCCTGTTGTTGATCTGGCTTTCGGCGGTATAATCACAGCCGACTACCAGTATCAGGTACCGACGAAGACATGCACATACCATACAAGGTGGCATTATGAGCAATGGCTCAACGGAGAGCAGAATCCCGGCGAAAACGGTAACGTAGACGGTGAAAATCCGGACGGAAATGATCCTGACGATACCGATGGGCAAAGTAGCGGAACCGACTCACATAATGGTAATAATGGTAACAATGGTAACAACGGCAACAATGGAAACGGCTCAGCCCTTGATTCAATTATAGAATCCATAGAAAATTAAATAATCATGAAATGAAAAAGAGTTTAGATTTTGTAATCTAAACTCTTTTATTATATTATTTTATGCTTCCTTCAACCTCGTTAACCATTGTAAGTGTTCCGTTAATTCCCCCTGTTGCAACATACCATACGTGAGGGTCAACATATGTTATATTTCCGTTCTGATATGCTGAGGTTGTCTTCATCAAATCATTATCCAGAAGCTTCTCGGCAGACATATTATCACTGGTTTTTGCAACCGCACCTCTGTCAAGTACAAATATGTAATCAGGATTCTTTTCAACAATATATTCAAAGGATATCTTATTTCCGTGAGTGCTTGCGTCAATATTTTCATCTACAGGAATAAAGCCAAAGTCATCATACAGCATTCCAAAGCGTGAATCCTGCCCATAAGCACTCAGATTCCCCTCATTTGCCATAATGAAGAGCGCATTTTTCCCGCTTGCAGTAACCTTACCGTTTAAGTCCTTTATTGCTGTTTCTATTTCTGAAACTTTTTCATCAACCTTATCTTCAATTCCGAAAATCTGTGCCAATATTGACATATTGCTCTTGAATGAGCTCATATAATCATTTCCCATGAGCGGAACATATACGGTAGGCGCAATTGCCTTAAACTCTTCATATAAGTCCTTCTGCCTTGCGGATATGATAATTAAGTCCGGCTTCATTTCAAATATTTTCTCAAAGTTAGGCTCAAACAACGTTCCAACATCAGCATATTTTTCATCGCTATATTTATTCAGATACTCGGGAATGTTTGACTTCGGCAGTCCAATCACATCAATTTCAAGTGCATCAAGGGCATCCAATACGCCGTAGTCAAAGACCATTACCTTCTCCGGTCCTACATTTAATGTTGTCTCATCAAGCTCATGCTTTATAGTAACTGCTTTTATTTCCTCTGGTTTTTGTGTTTCTTCCTGTGTGTTGTTCTGAGGAGGCGTGCTTGTTCCTGCATCTCCTCCAGCATTATTGCCGCATGCTGCAGCCGCAAGTGCTATAGCGGCCACTGATAATAACAATCCTATTTTCTTTAATTTCATAACTTCCTCCATTTTTTAATAATAGACACATAATTTCATGTCATTTATTTTTGTTATATCAAAATCCATATCAAATAACTTTTCGAGAACACTTTTCTCGATTATTTTTTCAGCAGTGTCATCTTCCACAACTCTGCCGTTTTTCAGTGCCACAATGAAATCTGAGTAACAGGACGCAAAGTTGATGTCATGTATAACTATCGCAATAGTCTTCCCCAATTCGTCCACAAGACGCCTCAGTATCTTCATTATTTCGACCGAGTGCTTCATATCCAGGTTGTTCAAAGGCTCGTCAAACAGTATGTAATCAGTATCCTGAGCCAAAACCATTGCTATGTATGCCCTCTGCCGCTGCCCTCCGCTCAGCTCATCGAGATATTTATCCCTCATATCGCCAAGCTTCAGGTAGTTAATTGAATCTTCAATTACCCTCTCATCCTCCTTCGTTAATTTTCCCTGACTGTACGGAAACCTTCCAAAAGCCACCAACTCCTCCACAGTCAACCGGATGTTGATGTTATTTGATTGCTTTAGTATTGAAATTTTTTTAGCTAATTCTGAATCCTTCCACTCCTCTATTCTTCTGCCGTCAATAACAACCTCTCCTGATTTTTTCGGAATCATGCGGCTGATTACAGAAAGCAGAGTGCTCTTTCCCGCACCGTTAGGCCCTATAAAAGCAGTTATTTTCCCTTCTCTGATGAGAGTTGAAACATTATCAACAACATTCTTGTCCCCATAGCTCTTGCTTATATTTTTAATCTCTATCACACCGTATTCTCCTTTAATAGCAATTGAATAAAATATATTCCTCCAATAAAATTTATGATAATACTGATAGGAGTGCTGAAATTTAATATCCTCTCAGCTAAAAGCTGACCTCCCACCAATGCAATGATGCTTATTAAGCCTGAACCTGCCAGCAGATATTTATGTCTATACGTTTTAAGCATTTCTCTTGATACATTAGCTGCAATTAAACCTAAGAAGGTTATGGGACCCACCAGAGCAGTGGATACTGAAACAAGCAGGGAAACGGATAATAGCATGTATGTAAGTATTTTGTGATGACTGATTCCTAAACTTACGGATTGTTCTCTTCCCAATGAAATAACATCCAACACATTTGATTTTCTGTAAGTGTAAATAACTATCAGCAATACAATTACGGATGATACTCCCAATATTTTCGTATTTACACTGTTAAAGCTTGCAAACATCTTTCCCTGTATATGAAGAAATTCATTAGGGTCTATGACAACCTGCATAAATGATGAAAGACTCTGAAACAGTGTGCCGAAAATCATTCCTACAAGCAGGAGAGTAATCAGGTTGTTTTTTTCTTTTCTGAAAATTGCCTTATACAGTATGCTTGAAAAAATCAGCATAAGTAACACCGAAACCGCAAAATTTGCATTCTTGTTGCTTGCCACCATTCCCGAAGAGCCGAAAGCAAATATTATCAGCGTCTGAACCAGAATGTACAAAGAATCCAGCCCCAGTACACTGGGCGTTAGAATTCTGCTGTTTGTAATTGTTTGAAATACAGTCGAGGAAAATGCAATGGAAACACCTGTGATTATAATTGCCGCCACCTTCGGAACACGCCTGGATATAAAATAATCAAAATTATTTGAATTGATTCCTATAAATACAAAGCTTAAAATCAACATCAATGAAAAAGCTGCCAAGATACATATTAACTTATTTCTTTTATTATCAGACATCAGTTTTTTCTCCTCCATACAAGATAAAGGAATATTACACTTCCTATAACGCCTGCCGTAAGGCTTATGGGTATTTCATATGGATATATAATCAGGCGGCCAAATATGTCGCATGCAAGAAGAAATACCGCACCGAACAACGCTGTCATCACTATATTGTTTTTCATGTTATCGCCATTAATAATCGATATGATATTTGGCACTATAAGACCCAAAAAAGGAATTTTGCCCACAGTAATAATTACTAACGAGGATATAAGAGACACTATAACAAGCCCTATATTCATTACTTGATTGTAATTAAGCCCCAGGTTTTTAGAAAAATCTTCACCCATACCGGCAATAGTGAATTTGTTGGCATAGGCAAATGCAATAATTATCAAAGGTATACTTATGTATAAAAGCTCGTACCGTCCCTTAATAATCATTGAAAAATCTCCCATCAGCCATGAAGATACACTTTGCACAACATCATATTTGTATGCGAGGAATGATGCACCGGAATCTATTATATTTCCAAGCATTATTCCTATAAGAGGAACATAGACAATATTTCTGAACTTAATTTTCTTTAATATTGCCATGAATAAAAATGTTCCGCTGACAGCGAAGGCAAAAGATACTATCATTGTTTTAAAAGTACCTATAGCCGGAAGCAGCACCATTGCCACCAATACACCAAGCTTTGCCGAATCTTCGGTCGCTGCGGTTGTGGGTGAAACAAACTTATTTCTGCTCAATTGCTGCATTATCAGTCCCGCTATACTCATACCAGCGCCTGCGGCTACGATGCTTATGAGCCTCGGAAACCTGCTCTGGAAAAGTATTTGTATATCACTGCTTATGTCCGCAACACCCAGCATCAAGGAAACGGCAGATAATATAACTAAAATTATAATAAGATACCATTTATTCATTTATTGCTCCTGTTCGTTGATAGTGATTATCATTATCAACGATAATAGCATCTGATTCTCTTCCCGTCAATAGTAAATTTTTGGAATCATCGAATATGTTACTTAAATAACAACAAAAGCGCAGATTATCTGCGCTCTTCAATATGGTATTTATTTATTTCCCTTAGGATTAAATATCACTGCTGCTATGTAACCAAACAACAGTGCCGCAGCAACGCCTGGAGCTGTTTTTATTACTCCTCCGCTCAGTGCACCCATAAACCCCTTTGATGCCGCCTCTTCCACAGCACCCTCAGCTAAAGCATGCCCAAAGCCCAAAAGAGGTACTGTAGCACCTGAATAGCCTATTTCAATAATTTTGTCGTATATACCGAAATATCCCAAGAATGTTCCTGCAACCACCAATAAAACCAGCAGGTAAGCATTGTTCTTTTTAAAAGTATCGATAATTATCTGCCCTATAACACAAATAATACCGCCTACTACAAAACTCATCACGTAATTCATATATACCTCACATTTCAATTCCCACGCAGTGCGCAATACCGGGTATGCTTTCGCCCTGAAGCATGGCCGTAGGTGAATGCAGCGCACCTGTGGAAGTGAACAGCAGCTTGTTTATTTCCTTATTCTGCAATTTTTTGTACAGAAATGCTCCAAAAACTGATGCAGAGCATCCGCATCCGCTGCCTCCCGCATGAACGTCCTGCTTTTCAATATCATAAATTATTGTACCGCAATCGTCATACTTACTTTCAATACTGTTTTTGTCTTCATTAAACATTTTATTCACAATTGATTTACCTACGGTACCCAAATCTCCGGTAACAATTAAATCATATTCCGTACCCGTATCGTCCAAATGCTGTTTAAGGGAGTCATATGCTGCCGGAGCCATTGCCGCTCCCATGTTGTTTACATCCTTAACACCCAAATCCTGAATTTTTCCGAATGTAACATTTTTTATCCTCGGTCCGCTTCCGCTGTTGGACAGCCATACTGCTGCAGAGCCTGTTACAGTCCACTGTGCCGACATATGCCTCTGTCCTCCCATTTCAAGGGGCAGCCTGTATTGTCTTTCAGCACTGCAAAAATGGCTGGATGTAACACATATTATGTCGCTTGCGAAGCCTCCGTCAATTATTAGGGCTCCTAATCCCATTGTCAGTGCCATTGTGGAGCATGCTCCGTAAACTCCTATATGTGGAAGCATCAAATCTCTGGCAGCAAATGACGATGATGTTATTTGGTTTAACAAATCTCCTGAAATTAAAATATCAATATCATCAGTATTCAGGTTGTTTTTATTCATCAGATGCTGAGCGGCCTCCTTTTGAAATTTAAGCTCGCACTTTTCCCAGCTGTCCTCACCCCACAGGTCATCGTCTACAATCATGTCAAATTCTTTACCTATAGGCCCTTCTCCCTCTTTTTTGCCTCCGATAGTAAATACATCCCTTATATATACATCATCTTTTATTCTGAATGTTTGCTTTCCAATTTTTTTCAAATTATTTCTCCTCACTTTAACTTAATTATCATTTAAACAGAAGGCTCAGCAAGCCCACGATAAATGCCGAAAAATATCCGAAAACCAACACCGGACCTGCAAGCTTAAAAATATTTGAAGCCGTGCCCAATATGAACCCCTCTCTCTTAAATTCAAGAGCAGGAGAAACCACGGAGTTTGCAAAGCCCGTGATGGGGACCACTGTTCCCGCTCCGCCTTTTTTGCCCAGCTTATCATACCACCCAATTCCTGTAAACAGAGCACTGAGGGCAATCAAGGCCACGGAAGTCATTGGTGCCGCATCTTTTTCAGGCACATTGAAGCCCGACACAAATATATTTTTTATTATTTCTCCCAACAGGCAGATAGCACCCCCAAAAATAAATGCCCATACACAGTTTTTCAGCATGTTATTTTTTGGAGTATGCTCACTTACCACCTGCTTGTAGCTGTTTTTATCGTACTTCATTTTTCCTCCTACAACAAAACTGCACTTTCAGGCATTTTTTTCAAAGATCCGTCAATACTGTTTCCAAAATATATTGCCGTAAAGCTTATAAACAATATTATGACTAATAAAAAAATCTTTTTTTTCATATAAATCACCTCAAAAGTATTATTTGCAAAAAAAGATTTTGAATACTAAAAAAAAGCACTATATGTGCCTTTTTTAATATTAACTGTAAAATTTTATCACTTATACTGCTTTTTATTTTAAAATCCGGACAAATATTTGTCCGTAACATAAGGAAGCAGTATAAACTAATCCGCTTCAAGGGAACTTATTTAATGCAGATTAGTTTTATTTATTGCTCATGAGCATAATTAATATTTGTAATTTCAGACTTGCAAATATTACACGCCATAATTTTTATTTTTCGCTGATTTTTTTTCTCATTACAATCTTTGTTCCAACATCCTTTTCAGAAAGCACAACAACTTCGTCCATATATGATTCCATCACTGCAAAACCCATTCCTGAGCGTTCCAGTTCCGGCTTTGTTGTGAAAAGCGGTTCCTTAGCCTTATTCACATCTATGATTCCGCATCCAAAATCTTCTATTATTATCTCAACTACCTGCCCCTTGATTCTGCAGGATATTTCTATTTCACCCACTGTATTTTCATAGCCGTGGATTACAGCATTTGTAACAGCCTCGGACACCGCAGTCTTTATATCGTTTATCTCGCCTATTGTAGGATTAAGAATGGAACAGAATGCAGCCACAGCTGACCTGGCAAAAGATTCATTTATTGACAAACTCGGTATTTTAAAAGTTACATAATTGTTTTGCATTTTCTCCCCCTATTTAATTTCAATTATTTTTCCTATTCCGCTCATATCGAGAATTTTTCGCACTTTTTTTCCGGCATTGATAATTTCTACCGAACCATTCCGCTTTCTGATGAGCTTATAGCGTCCAATTACAAAGCCTATGCCTGAGCTGTCAATGAAATCAAGTCCCTTAAAATCTATGACTATTTTATTAAATTTACCTTCATTGATTTTTTCATCAATCAACACCCTTGACTCATCGGCAGTGTGATGATCCAGCTCACCCTTGAGCCTGATTGTTAATGCTTGTCCTGATTCAATAAATTCTATATTCACTTTTTCCCAGTCCTTTCTGATTGATAGTACAAGCTATTATACTACCAATCCCATGACTTTTCCTTGACTTCTTTTGTAGTAATATGTCGATTATTAATGTATTTTAGAAATTTATACTGCTTTCATTTTAAAATACAGACAAATATCTTATATACCAATTCTCTTCAAGGGAACTATTTTAATGCGAATTAGTATTATAAATAAGGAAGCATTACTGAAAATTCAGAGCCTTTGCCGACACTGCTTTTTACCTTGATTTTTCCCTTATGACCAAGGACTATGATTTTAGCTATTGAAAGTCCGAGGCCGTGACCGCCTATTTCCTTGCTTCTGGACTGTTCCGCCCTGTAGAGACGCTCAAATATCTTTTCAAGATCCTTTTTTTCAATACCTATTCCCGTATCCTCAACCTTTATGACGTAGTAGTCGTCCTGGATGAAGCCGGATACCATAATATAGCCTCCGGGAGGAGTAAATTTTATGGCATTGTCAACAAGTATCCTCAAAACCTGCTTTATTCTTTTTTTATCTGCATATAGGCTGGCATCCTCATAAAATTTGAAATAAAGTTCATGCTTTGTATCTATCATTTTTGTTTCTTTTTCAATTTCATTCAATATTGAACATATTTTAAAATCTTCCTTTGTATACAGCAGCGTTCCTTTATCGCTTCGTGCAATGAACAGGAGCTTTTCAATCAAATCCTGCATGTTATCCGTTTCATTCTTAATTGCGGTTATTGATTCCTCCAAGACAGCTCTGTCATTTTTTCCCCATCTGTCAAGCATATTTACATATCCCTTTATAACAGCTATAGGAGTCCTCAGCTCATGGGATGCATCAGAAACAAACTGCTGCTGCGTCTTGTACCCCGCTTCGATACGGTCCATCATTTCATTGAATGTCTGCGACAGCTCCTTAAGCTCATCCTGAGCACCCTTTATATCCAATCTTGTGTTTATGTTGTTTACTGTGATTGTCTTGGTTGTATCGGTCATTTTCTTAATTGGACCTATCATTTTATAACTGATGCCGGACACAATGGGCAGAAAAATCAGCAGACCTATTGCGCCTGAAATCATAACCATAATAGAAATTCTTACTGAATTATTTATCATTTCCTGAGCATCATAGCTAATGTTCAAATAATATTCTACATTGTCGTTATAAAAGTTTGTTGAATATATATATTCTCTGTCATATATAAGCTTCTCGATTACAACAATTATACTGTCAGCATATCCCTTGCCGCTGTTTAAAGGATAAACCTCGTTCAGATTGTCATCATAAATTTCAAAGGATTTCACCCTGCTCACAATATTTTGACTGAATTTGGGGAATGTTTCCGCAATTTCCTCAGCATCGTTTATTATTACTTCACTGTTGAATTTATCAAATTCATATACCAAGTATCCGACCGAGGTTGCTGCCGCCACTATCATTATAATTATAACATATATGGCAAGATATGACGCCGAAATTTTAAGCGCTATGGAAAATTTAAGCCTTTTCAAAAACCCTATTATAAACCGGAAAATCAGCTTAAACGGATATAAAATTATGTTCAGCAATGCTCTCAATAAAGATTTAATCATGGCAGTCCTATTCCCTTATTATATAACCTACGCCTCTTACGGTCTCAATAAGATTTATATTATATTTCTGGTCAATTTTACTCCTCAGATACCTGATGTATACATCGATGATATTTGTATCGCCGAAATAATCGTATCCCCATACTTTATCAAGTATCTTCTCTCTTGATAAAACAATGTTCTTGTTAAGCATCATAAATTCTAAAAGCTCAAATTCCTTTTTTGTAAGTTCTATGTTATCGCCGTCATATTCAACCCTGTAGTTACTCTTATGCAATTTCAGTTTTCCGATAATCAAGGATTGTGAATCTTCCTTCTCTGTACCCCTTGAGCGTTTTAACAGAACTCTTATTCTTGCCAGAAGCTCTTCAACTGCAAAAGGCTTTGTCATATAGTCATCGGCGCCAATGTCAAGACCTGTGACTTTATCAGATATATCGTCCTTAGCAGTAAGCATAATCACAGGAACCTCAGATGTCTGCCTCAATCTTCTGCACATTTCTATACCGCTCAGCTCCGGAAGCATCAAATCAAGAATTATCAGGTCAACATCCGGTGACTTTCCCTTTTCAAGCCCATCTCTTCCGTTGACTGCTATATCAACATCGTAGCCCTCATATTTCAGCTCGAGCTCCAAAAAACGCGCTATTTTCTGCTCATCCTCAACAATTAATATTTTCTTCTTATCCATATAAATCCTCTGTTTTTTTCTTATTATACTATTACTTCATTTAATTATCAAATAAAACCTCAAGGGACGATCATTTTTCAGACCGTCCCTATCGTATTAATTCATACTATTCGATGATTATTTCATTTTCAGTTGAATCATCATTTCCGGCTACTTCAGCATCTTCATATTTAATGATTTCCTCTGATTTAACCTTTATCTTTTCAACTGTTTCCTTTACATTTCTCTTAATATGGTTCACATCAACAAAGTTTTTATCCCTGTACACCTTAATTTTACAAGAAGTAATGACAGCAAGCATCAGTGCAGGTATAACTACCCAGAATGCCAACACCAACCCAATCAAGACAAGTACGAGAGGAACGTCCAATAATGTGTTTCCATCCTTGCTCTTCACAGACATCTTAAGTGCCAGCAGTCTATTTGTAAAGCTTGTGAAATTACTGTGATGGTAATTGTCATTTCTTTTTCCCTTTTTCTTCTCAAGCTCTATTATTGATTTTATCAGATCACCATCATTTTTTTCCAGCGTATGCTTTGCTTCCTCATAGCTTACATTCACTCTGTTTCTCAGTTCATCAATTTGTTCTAAAGTTACTTTCATATCTTAACCTCCATTTTATTTGCTTTTATTTGTTATAACTAATATATCCTTAAATAATTAGCCGCGCTTTAGCAATTTATTAAAATAAGATTAGAAGATAATAAAATATCTTAATGTCAATACGGTTTTAATAGTGTTTTTTTATCAGATTTTTTTGACAATATACATAATTGTGATAAAATAAAATTTGAATTTTAAAATTAGAAGTCAATTGATAGGAAGTGTAAATTTGGAATTATTAAACAGAAAATATAGTTCAGCCATGAACTATGTCCGCACATTTTTTAAATGGCTTATTTTAGCCGGAATCACCGGAATCATCAGCGGAATTATCGGTGTAATTTTTCATGTAAGCGTTGAAAAAGCAACGGAATTCAGAATACACAACAGCTGGATTATTTATTTTTTACCCATTGGCGGCATTGCCATAGCAGAGCTTTACAGGTTATTTAAGATGAGTGACTCAACAGGTACAAATCAAATAATAAATTCAATACGTACAGATGAGCATGCTCCCATTAAGCTTGCACCGCTGATATTTGTCAGTACAGTGGTAACACATCTGTTAGGAGGCTCTGCGGGAAGAGAAGGTGCTGCGCTGCAGCTGGGAGGCAGTATAGGCTCCTTTGCAGGCAGGCTTTTCCGGCTTGACAATAAGGACATGCATCTTATTGTACTTTGCGGTATGAGCGGGGTATTTTCAGCGTTGTTCGGCACACCCCTCACAGCTGTTCTATTCGCCATGGAGGTAATAAGCATAGGGATAATTTATTATTCAAGTCTGGTTCCTTGCCTTATTTCCTCATTGTTTGCATATGGTATCTCCGTTCATTTCGGCATGGAGCCTGTTCATTTTATCCTTGGCAGCACACCTGAACTATCTCTTAAAAACATAGCCCTCACGTCTGTGCTTGCGGCATTTTGCGCAGTGCTCAGCATTGTTTTTTGCGTTTCCATGCACAAAACAGAGCACCTCATGAAGCATAAAATCAGCAGCGATTATTACAGAGGAATGGTTGGAGGCATAATAATTGTCCTCCTTACATTACTTGTGGGTACAAAGGATTACAACGGAGCAGGCATGGAGATAATCGAAAATGCTGTTAACGGTATTGCAAGACCGGAAGCATTTATTTTGAAAATAATTTTTACGGCGATAACCATAGGAGCAGGGTTTAAAGGAGGCGAAATCGTCCCTACCTTCTTCATAGGTTCAACCTTTGGATGCTTTGTCGGCGGGCTTTTAGGACTCAATCCCGGATTCTCTGCAGCTGTTGGCCTTGTTGCACTGTTCTGCGGCGTGGTTAACGCACCTATAGCATCAATTGTATTAAGTATTGAGCTTTTTGGAGCAGACGGAATTATACTGTTCGCAATTGCCTGCAGCATAAGCTACATGCTTTCCGGATATTACGGGCTGTACAGCAGCCAGAAAATAATGTATTCGAAGCTAAAGGCTGAATTTATAAATATTAATGCAAAATAAAATCAGGGGACATCGTCCCCTGTGTGTCGTCAAGTTCTATTTTATTTGTCTTCCTTAATTAAGATTCTTATGGATTCCACCGCAGCCTTTATGGCATCTTCCGTATCGTGTACCTGCGGGTCGTCAAGTCCAAGCTTCCTTCTTTCCTGGTTTGCCACTACACTCAAGACTGCCCCTACTCTCACCCTTCTATATGCACCTACAATGAAGAGAGCAGCTGATTCCATTTCTGAAGCCAACGCACCCAATCTCAGCCATGCCTCCCATTTATTCATCAAATCATAGCTTACCGGCTTTGTTTCAGGCTCATGCTGACCGTAATATGCATCCTTGCACTGAACAACTCCCACATGGTATTTTTTTTCAAGCTTTTGTGATGCTTTTACCAATGCATTGAGTACCTGGTAATTTGCAACCGCCGGAAATTCCATAGGAGCATACTCTCTGCCTGTTCCTTCCATTCTTATGGCGCCAGAAGCTATTACCAAATCTCCTCCCATTACATTTACGTCCATTCCTCCGCTTGTTCCCACCCGGATAAATGTATCAGCTCCTATATTGGTAAGCTCTTCCATGGCTATTGAAGCTGAAGGGCCTCCTATGCCTGTGGATGTCACGCTCACCTTCACACCATCCAAATAGCCTGTGTATGTAACAAACTCTCTATGATCTGCAACCAGCCTTGCATCATCGAAATGCTTCGCAATCTTTTCGCATCTTTTCGGGTCTCCGGGCAGTATAACATACTTTCCGACATCGCCTTCCTTCATATCGATATGATATTGTACCTCTCCTGAATATATTTTGCTCATAATTTCCTCCTATAAATAAATTTTTCAAACCATCCTTTTCAGCAAAGGGATCTTTCCTATTATGAAACTTGCTGCAAAGCTCGCAGCAAATATTGTTACCGCAGCAAGCGGAACAGATAAAACCACATTATAATTAAGTGTATCAATGCCGGCCTTTAGCATAAGCATATTAAAAAAATCATGAATCAGGTAAATTCCAAAGGAACTATCAGACAATATGCTGATAATCTTCACAGTATTTTTATTAAATCCAATCATTGAAACCTCATATTTAAAAAACAAAAATAATGCTATGCTTGCAGCTGCCACATTTGGTGCAAAGTAACTGTAAAATGTGCTGTCTGCCTTACCTGCCCGCATTGAAATAATATTGGTAAATGCATATGTACATATTACCCCCAATACCCCTGTTACATAGAAAATATTCCTGCAGCTTTTGCTGATTTCATACTTTCCAAGATAGTATCCACCTATATAATACCCAACGTAACCGAATGTAAAAGGCAAATGGAATTTTTTTATGAATAAATCCAAGTCAACTAAGTTGAATACCTTTATTATTATGGGCAAGACAGATGTAAAGATTACCGAAAGAAAAATAAAATATTTGGTTGATTCCTTATCCTCTGCCATTTTTCTTAGAACAGGCGTAAAAATATACAGACTTGTAATCATATATAAATACCACAAATGATAGTGTCCGAATACAAAGCTTTTTATAAATACCTCCCGGTTAAATGTATCATAATTTGATACATTCGTGTAAAGAGCATACAGAAAAGACCATACTATGAATGCAATTGCGACCCGTGGTATGTATTTTAAATAAATATCTCTGCAACTTATATTTTTATCGGGATTCAATAAAAACATTCCGCTTATCATAACAAAAATAGGAACACCAAACCTTACCATACTGTCATAAAAATTAAAGACATTCCATTCAAAGGTTCCTAATGCAGCATTACTCCAGTTTCCGGCGGCAACGTGAAGCAGCACTACGGAAAATGTCGCGGTTATTCTTAATAAATCAACATAGATTATTCGCTTCATGAATTATCCTCTTCAGTTAATACATTAATTATAACAAAATCCTAAACTTTTACAATATAAAAAAGAGTGCTACGCGCACTCTCATTTCCATTGTATCAATTATTTCAAAAGCGACGGGAAGAAA
This sequence comes from Firmicutes bacterium UBA2530, assembly GCA_002340985.1. Lineage (GTDB taxonomy): Bacteria > Bacillota > Clostridia > Tissierellales > Sedimentibacteraceae > Sedimentibacter. The sequence goes on from DDNC01000016.1 coordinate 23,910, forward strand.
TAATTTTTTCCTGAAGCTTTTTTCTTTTTTTCCCAATCCCATAAAATTTCCATAGCAAGGTTGGCAACCTCTATGTTATTCTCGACAGAACTTCCATCATATTTAAACGAATTGTCCACACGGTTGGCAACTACCGTAAAAATAGCACCTGCACGTATTTTATACAGAGAACTGATTGTAAATACAGTAGCAGCCTCCATTTCAAAATTCAGAACCCCCNNGAAGCTTTGGCTGTAGCCCTTGTAACCAGGTCTTCCCTGACCGCAGAAAAATGATGCAGCCGTATATCCTATACCCACATGATACTTATATCCCAGTCTTTCAGCCGCCTCCACAAGAGCCAGTGTCACCTCGTAATCAGCCGCCGCAGGATAGGAATTTGTTACATATCCGTCACTTGTTCCTTCTTTTCGCACTGCTCCGCTGCATATGATCAATTCTCCCGGTCTTATGTAATCTTGAATTGCTCCGCATGTTCCCACACGTATGAGGGTATCACAGCCTATTTCAGCTAAATCCTCAAGAGTGCTGGCTGTTGAGCCTCCTCCTGCTCCCGTAGAGCATGCAGAAATATCCAGCTCTCCTATTTTACCCGTGTAGGTTACGTGTTCGCGATAATCTGCCACCAAATGTCCGCTGTCCCACATATCTGCTATTTTCTTTACTCTCTTTGGATCCCCGGGAAGGAGACAGTAACGCGCCACCTCTCCCTTCGCACATTGTATATGATATTGCTTTCCGGACTCATCGGTAGGTCTGGATGCATTTTCCCATTCATTAACAGTCATAGTATACTCCTTAATTTTCAATATGTTTTCCTACTCCGGCAGGACCTCGTCCTCCACGTATTCCGAATGTAATCACAAGAAGCGTAACCACATACGGAGTCATCATAACAAGCTGTGAAGGCAATACACTTTGGAATATTGTCTGCAAAGAATCAAAGAATCCAAAGAATACACTTCCAAGCAAAGAGCCAACCGGATTATATTTTCCGAATGCATTTATAACAACTGCTATATATCCTCTTCCCGTCGTCATGTTTTCAACAAATAAATTCATCTGCCCTAAGGAGAGATATGCTCCACCCAGCCCACAAAAGCATCCGCTCATTGCAACACCAAAATACTTGTAAGCTTTTACGTTAAGTCCTACCGTGCTTGCCGCCTGGGGATTTTCACTTACCATTCTCATACGAAGACCCATGGTGGTCTTGTACATAAATATCCAACTGACAACAACTAAAAATATTGTAAGAAAAAACAATATATTTTGTGCTCCCAGTATTCTTCCCAGAACGGGAATATCCTTGAGCCACTGCCAGTTTGGCTTGGCGAATGCGGCAACAGTCGGGGACTTGCCGCTCATACCGAAAATTACATTCAGCAAAAGCGGTGTTGTGGCACTTGCCAACAAATTTATGCACATACCGCTTATGGATGCGTTGACCTTGTACGAAATATGCATAACCGCATGGAGCATGGAAAATATTGCACCGAATAAAACACCTGTAAGAAGACCTATCCATGCACTTCCTGTAAGCCATGATCCCAGAACAGAGAAAAATGACCCTGCCAGCATCATTCCCTCAAGCCCCAGGTCACTTACACCGGCACGCATGGAGAAGCAACCTCCCATTGAAGCTAATATTAACGGAACCGAACTCCTCAAGGTAGAAGCCACAATTGAATAAACCAAATCAATATTAAACATGGTATCACCTCCGTACCTTTTCCGGTTTTCCAAATTTATTTTTTATCTTTTCAATGTTATCAAGTATCAGGCGTATTAGCTCAGGAGCGGCAACAAATATAATGACCAATACCTGAATTACATCAACAAATTCAACTGGAATGGAAGTTGTACGACTCAGTGTTATTGTCCCTGCCTTCAATACACCAATTAAAAATGCTGACAATATAACTCCAAGCGGGCTGTATGCCGCAAGAGCAGCTATTGATATGCCTGAAAATCCGTATCCGGATGAGAACCCTTCAATAAAACGGTAATTCACACCCAGCACCATTGCTGCACCACCCAATCCCGCAATTGCACCGCTTAGCGCAAAAGTAATAAGGTAAGTTCTTGACACATTTATCCCTGCAACCTGCGCTGCTCTCAGATTCAATCCCGTTACATGTACCTCATATCCAAAAACCGTCTTTGTCAGCAAAAACTGCAATACAAAAGCAACTATTATTCCGAGAAAAATTGCTGTTGTAAGCTGAGTCTGAGGTATGAGCTTCATCAGTTTTGCGCTTTCCGCAATACGCTCAGTCTGCCCAACGCCGCTTCCTGCCGGCTTCAAAGGCCCGTTGGCAAGATAGCTTGTGAACAGTATAACTATTTCATTCAGCATCAATGTCATTATTATTTCATTCGCTGAAAAATAAATTTTCGCAAGGGCCACAATCAGCGCAATAAGTCCACCTGCTATAAATGCCGCCGCGAATGCCAGCGGTATATGCACTATGCTCGGCAAATTTGTTACATAGGCTCCTACCAGCGCTGCTGCCATAGCTCCCGCGTAAAGCTGCCCCTCTGCTCCGGTGTTAATCATACGAACTCTGTATGCAAGAGCAAAAGAAAATCCGGTAAACATTATGGGTGTAGCCTGACTTAATGAAAGTGCAAATCCCTTGACTGTTCCCAGTGATACACCAAATATAGCCTTGTAGCTTTCTATGGGAGAATATCCGCTTATGCCTATAAAAATCATACCTAACAGCAAGGAAAAAATTAAAGCGAAAACTGAATTAACTGCCGCATTTTTCCTTTCTATCTTTATAGCGCTGTCCGATCTTTTACTCATGAAGGTCTTCCTCCTCTACCATAGTATGTCCGCCTGTCATTAGAAGTCCCATTTCTACCTCGCTCAGCTCTCCGGGCATGCTTTCCGATACAATTTCTCCCTCGTAGAGTACCAGAAGCCTGTCACTTAATGTCCTTACCTCATCCAAGTCTGCCGATACAAGCAAAATGGCAGCTCCCTGATCTCTTAGCTCAATGAGCTGCTGATGTATGTATTCCATTGCTCCGATATCCACACCTCTTGTGGGGTGAGCAATTATAATTGCCTGAGGCTTCCTGCTGAATGCCCTTGAAATTACAATCTTCTGCTGATTCCCTCCGGACAATGAGCTTACTGCCGCCCCCACTCCGGAGCTTTTAACCTGAAAATCCTCTTTGAGCTTCTCAGCGTTTCTTAAAATTTCTTTTTTTAGCAAAAGGCCTGTCTTACTGCAGAATTCAGGCTCTCTGTGATATCCTAAAATCATATTTTCCATAACGGACATTTCTTTAACCAGACCCATTGAAAGCCTGTCTTCAGGTACATGTCCTATACCTGACTCTAAAAATTTATCACTTTTTCCTCGAATAAGTTTTCCGTCTAAGGTAAGCTCCATAGTCTTTGGCTCGCAAATTCCTGTCAAAGCCTCGATGAGCTGCGTTTGACCGTTTCCTTCTATTCCTGCAATTCCAAGTATTTCATTGTGGTGGATTTCAAAGGAAATATTTTTTACCTTTTCCTTGCCGTCTTCCTCCACAGTCAGATTTGATACTTTAAGACAAACATCTCCCAAGTGCTGGGTAGGTCTCCTAACTTGAAGGTTAACCTCTCGTCCCACCATCATTTCTGAAAGCTGCTTCGTTGATACAGCTGACGGATTTACATTGTCGGCAACAAGATTTCCATCCCTCAATACCACTACCCTGTCTGCCAAGGCCTTTGTTTCTTTTAGCTTGTGAGTTATGATTATTATGCTTTTCCCACCGTCACGCAGGCGTTTTAAAATAACAAATAAATCATCCACTTCGTGAGGCGTGAGGACTGCTGTAGGCTCATCCAGAATAATAACATCCGCTTTCCTGTAAAGCACCTTGAGTATTTCAACTCTCTGCTGCTCCCCAACAGAAAGTTTTTCCACCTTGATTTCAGGGTCTATATTGAAGTGAAATTGTGAAATTAATTCCCTTACTTCCTGTCTAGCCTTTTTCATGTCCAGGAATACTCCGTTGTTTGGCTCACTTCCGGCAATTATGTTTTCAGTAACGGTAAAAGCAGGCACCAGCATAAAATGCTGGTGAACCATACATATACCTTTTTCAATTGCATCAACAGGTCTTTTAAATTTCACCGGTTCTCCGCGATAAAAAATTTCACCTGAGGTGGGAGCAGTCATTCCGTATAATATTTTCATCAGAGTTGATTTACCTGCACCATTTTCGCCCAGCAATGAAACAATTTCTTTTTCCTTGAGGTGAAAATCCACATTATTCAGTGCCGTTGTTCCCGGATAGACCTTCGTGATCTTTTCCATACGAATCATTTCCAAATTGCACCACCTCCGTCCGTAAAACACTATTTCTTATACTGATTGTTGGCTGCCCATGCGTCTACCTGGTCCAAATCTTTCGGCAGAACCAGTTTTCCGTCCGCAATCAACTTTCTCGTATCATTTAATATTTGTGTAATATCATCAGGAACTACTACATCAAGTCCTTCCACATCGTAATCGCATACTCCGTCAGGAATTCCCTTAACAGTATATCCCGCTTCCCATGTTCCGTTTGTAAGACTCTCTATTTCCTGAACCACGAAAAGCCATACCTTCTTGCAGGATGTACTTAAGCTTTGCTTAGGATCCTTCATTGCCAATGATGTACCTATTACATATCTGTTTGTTTCAGAAGCGGCATAAAATACTCCCTGAGTTGAGCTTCCCGCATTGGCGCTGACTACATCCGCACCGCGCTCATACATTACAAGGGCTAATTCCTTTGCTTTTGCAGGGTCACTGTAGCTTCCGATAAAGTTTGTAAGTATTTTTACATCAGGATTTGCATATTTCGCTCCTGCTAAAAAACCTGCAGCCTGTCCTCTTGAAGTAGGCGTGTCCATAGCTATACAAAAGCCCAGTACATTTTCCGGATTGCTGAGAGGGAATCTGTCATCCTGAGTTGCAAATCCTGCGAGCATGCCTGAAAGGAAGTGCTGATCCGGATATGCGGCAGTCATGCAGTGAATGTTGTCATAGCCTTCAATTATAGTGTCAAGCATACAGAATTTTTGCTCCGGATAGTCTTCCGCAACCATCTTTAACGCATCTGCCTGCTCTGTGCTGATAGCAATTATTACATCATATTCTCCCGCATCTGCATAAGAGCGAAGCTGAGTTTCAAATTCAGAAACATTCTTCGGTTCACAGTAGTCAAATGTAGCACCAAACTGTTCTTCAGCCATCTTACATCCTGTGTACACCTCATCGTTGTATCCATTGTCACCTAATCCGCCTGTTCCGAAAATAATAGCGAATTTCACTTTTTTATCTTCCCTTTCTCCTTCGGATGTTTGTTCCGACGGAGGATTTGTGCCGGGTGCCGGTGCTTTCTCTGCGCATCCTGCTAATAAGGACATTCCCATGCTCAGAATAATTAGCAAACTTAATACTCTTTTTTTCATTTTATCTTCTCCTATAGATTATGTATGGGTATGGATATATAATTATAGCATCCCTAATGCTATTTCCATCATATTTGTAAAATTATTCTGTCTTTCCAAGGCGCTTGTTTTTTCTTTCTTTACAATATGGTCTGAAACTGTTAAAAGGCACACGGCATTTTTCTTTGCTGCCGCGGCTGTTATATATAGAGCTGCCGCCTCCATTTCAACAGACAACACTCCCATGTCAAGCCACTTTGTCTGGCTGTTGTCATCAGCATGATAAAAAATATCTGTGGACAATACATTTCCAACTCTGTAATTTATGCCTAATCTTTCGGCACTATCCACCGCACTTCTCAGGAGTGAGTAAGATGGAATCGCTGAAAATACCCCGTCAAGCTTGAATTGATTTATATATGGAGTATCATAGCATGCTCCCATAGCAATTATTACATCCCTTAAGTTCAAATCGGGTGCCAGGCCTCCTGTAGTTCCCACTCTGATGATATTGTCAACATCATAAAGGTGGAACAGCTCATAGGCATGCACGGACATGCTGGGAGCTCCTATCCCGTGTGCCATTACAGATACGGGTTTTCCCTTATAGGTTCCGGTATATGCGTACATGCATCTTATTTCATTAATCTGCTTTACATTTTCAAGGTAATTCTCCGCTATGTATTTTGCTCTGAGCGGGTCACCTGGCATTAGAACGGTCTTTGCAAATTCTCCCGGCGCAGCGCCTATATGATGTGTCGGTGCAGTAAGTCCCATAATAATTCTCCTTAATATTTTAGTTTAATATTTTAATTTAAGTAATTCTGTTTCATATGGTTTTAAAATTACTCCCATTTCTGTTATTATACCACTTATCATTTCGTTTGGAGTAACATCAAATGCGGGGTACAAGGCCTGAGTATTTTCAGGAGTAATCAGCTGTCCATTCAGATGTGTCACCTCATTACCCGGTCTGAACTCAACCTCTATATCCGCTCCGCTTTTAAGTGTAAAATCTATAGTATGAGATGAGGTTGCAGTATAAAACGGTACTCCGTTTTCCTTTGCCGCCATGGCATGCATATACGTCCCCACCTTGTTTATTAAATCTCCGTTTGCTGCAACACGGTCGGAGCCCACTACTACTTTTTGAATTTTACCGAGCTTCATTAGATAGCCGGACATCCCATCAGTAATCAGTGTATGAGGAATACCAAACTTTCCAAGCTCATATGCCGTGATGCGGGCACCTTGTAGATACGGCCTTGTCTCACATGTATACACGTGAATATTTTTCTTTTTCATAAATGCAGTCCTGATTACGGAAAGCGCTCTCCCTCCGAACCCCGAACCTGCTAAAGCGCCTGAATGGCAGTGTGTGAGGATTGTATCTCCGTCATCTATGAGAGATGCTCCGAACTCACCAAGCTTCTTCTCAAACATAAGCTGGTCTTCAAGAATATCACACGCCTTGTCCATAAACTTTTCATAAAATATATCATCAGGACAGGATAAAACGAAATCTGTCATTCTGTCCACAGTCTTCATTAAATTCAATGCCGTTGGCCTTGTAGCCTTCAGCTCTTTTCCCGCTTCTATAACCGCTTCTTTATTGCCGTTGCTGTTCATAGCTGCAAGCATCATGCCATATACGCCGGATATTCCTATTGCGCCGGAGCCTCTTATCGACATATCTTTTATTGCCTTTGCAAGCTCCCTGACATCTGTAATTTCTTCAACAACAGTTTCTCTAGGAAGCGCCCTCTGGTCTATGACATAAAGTTTATTGTTTTCTGACCATATAGGAAGCAATAGGCCTTCTGACTTCCATTTCTGGGTTAACTCATTAATTCTGTTCAAATTACTTCCCTCTCTTATACATTAAATAGCTCTTTAAATTTATCCCTGTTCTGTGCAATTAAAACCTGTATTACTGCCTGCTTGGATGTCTGCTCAATTAAGTCCAGCTTGTTATAAGCCTCCTCCAGCGTGCGCCCCACAGTGCAAACACCGTGTTCCTTCATGAGAATTCCCACACTTTCAGGGTATTTAACAAATGCATCAACCACATATTGCTTAAGCTCGTCACTTCCTGCCAGTGCAGTTTCAATCCACGGAACATATCCCACAGCCTTTTTTACCGTTACTGTGGTTAATGGAAGGTCCATCTTATTATTGGCAATTGCAATGGCATAATTAGGATGACAATGTATAAGCGCATTCATCTCCGGACGGCTTTTCAAAACTCCTATATGAAACCCGGCCTCCTTTGAAGGCTTGCCCTCACCGCAAACAACATTTAATTCTTCATCAACTATGACCACATCATCCGCAGTCATAAACCTCATATTAACCGCAGTCCTTTTTATGGCAAAAAGATTCGTTCCTGGAACTCTGCAGCTTAAATTGCCCCCTGAAGCCTGTGTATACCCTTTTTCATAAACAACATGACAAAAGCGTGCCACCTCTTCACGGATTATAGAATAATCCATATATTACCTCCTGTTTCGTTATAGGACGTCCAACCTCTGTGTATGCTGATGATAACATATGTTAATTATTCTGTCAATTAGATTTGTCCTATATATAACATGTTTTATTAGTATCCATACAACACATTTCCATATGCCTCTTGACAATATGTCATAAAATATACTACTATACAATTATAAAAGCAAATGAGGGGTAATATATGTCTATAAAATTGACAAACAGGACACTATCGTCCAAGGTAAAAGAGGCTATTTTTGATATGATTAAAAATTCTGAATTCATGTCTAAATTGCCCTCCGAGCAGGAACTGGCTTCACTTTTAGGTGTAAGCCGCAATACGGTGCGCGAAGCAATCAAGACACTTGAAAATGAGGGACTTGTAATTTCACGCCACGGAATAGGAACATTTGTAACACTTTACAAAAGCACACAAAACATACGCTACAACATCGCAGCGCTGGACAGCACCACAAAAATAATCGCAGAACATGGATATGTCCCTGGAACAAAAAGCATACATATGGACACACGCATGGCTTCATTGGATATTTCACAAAAATTGGGAAGTGACGAGCCTGTTGAGGTTCTGTATATAGAGCGCGTCAGGACAGCTGATAATACCAGCATTGTCTATGTGGAAGACTATATCAGACATACGGATGAAATGCTGAATGATTTTTCAAACAACAACTATGCATCGCTGTTTAATTTCGTGAATAATTATGTGCCGGTTTCTTTCTCAAACTGCTCCATTCACGCTGTTCTCAGCAATGAAAAGCTCATGGATAAACTTTCTCTGACTGAGCCTAAGGCGCTTTTGCTCCTGCAGCAAATACATTATTCTGCAAAAGGTATTCCCGTATTCTATTCCGACAGTTACTTCATAACGGACAAGCTTGAGTTTAATCTTATCAGGCGGTATACAAAGTAATTTTATATTTGTAATTGACATTCGTGATTTATTTTGCTATTTTTAGAGGTAGGACGTCCACCGTGTGATTAAAATTAGAAAAGAGGGATTTCATGAAATATTTCTATTTACAAAGCATTTTGCATGACGGTTCAGAACTTAAGAAAAAAGCTTCAGATTTATTCGATTATGTTAAGCAAAAAACAGGTATTAATTTCGTTGATACATCATTGAATGATGGTAAAGACGAAAACGTTTCTCTTGTATATGTAGCTTCAGGCGGAACAGCTGGATTATTCAAAGAAGCCCTGCCTCATTTGAAAGAACCTGTAATCATCATTACAAGCGGCAGTGACAACTCTTTGTCAGCTTCAATGGAAATGATGACGCACCTTGCCAATGAGGGTAAAAAAGGACGTCTGCTTCACGGAACAAAGGAAGAAGTATCCGACAAGTTAGAGCAGATTGCATGTGCGTCCAAAGCTGTTAAAGAATTAAAAGGACTTCGCCTTGCTTTAGTGGGCAGACCTTCAGATTGGCTTATATCTACTGCCGTAAATTATGAAGCTCTAAAAGAAAAAACAGGAATTGAAGTTATTGAAATAAGTATTGAAGAGCTGATTAGCGAAATTGAAAAGAAATCATATCCTGATAATGAAAGCTGCAGAGCTTTGTTTGAGAAAGATTTCGATAAAAATGAAATTGAAAATTCACTTGCAATATATGGTGCTTTTTCACGACTGGTAGAGAAATACAACCTTGACGGTTTCAGCGCAAGATGCTTTGACCTGCTTACAGCCGTTAAAAACAGCGGATGTCTTGGAATGGCTCTATTGAATCAAGAAGGAATCTACAGCGGATGCGAAGCAGACCTCCCTTCTCTTATTTCCATGGCCATACTTGGTAAAATCTCAGGAAAGCCTGTATTTCAATGCAATCCTTCACGTGTACGAGACAGAGAAATTGTTTTTGCACACTGCACCGTTCCTTTGAACATGCCTGCAACATATACTTTAGACACACATTTCGAATCAAATATCGGAGTTGCCGTTGCAGGTGACATACCACAGGGACCTGCAACTGTATTTAAAGCATCAGGTGACCTTGAGCGCAGATTTATATCAGGTGCTTATATTGAAGAGGCTCTTCATGAAAAAGACCAGTGCCGTACTCAAATCCGTGTAAGCTGCAAGGAAGATTCGGATAAATTCTTTAATACTCCTGTAGGAAACCATTACCTTGTATGTATGGGAGACTATTCGGAGCATCTGAAAGAGTTCTTTAATTTACTATAATTATTAAGAGGTAACTATGCTTTTAAAAAACGGCAAGGCTCTGCAAATCAACGAGGACGGAATAGTATTCAACCATATTGATATCCGTATTGACGGTCAAATAATACATGAAACCGGAAGCATGCTTATTCCACATAAAAATGAGGAATACATAGATTTATGCGGTGATATTGTGCTGCCCGGAATGGTCAACAGCCATTATCACTCTTATACAAACATCATCCGCGGAACTTCCTGGGGCGAACCTCTGGAAATATGGTCATCTGACACTGTAAATCTTGGGGGTGTTTTAGGCGGTGAAGACATGGAACTATCGGTAGCACTCGGCATATGTGAAATGCTGAGGTCAGGAGTAACGGCCTGCGTTGATCACCTTCCTCATTTGAAAACAGCACATAATGCAGCTGAGGTATACAGTAAATCAGGCTTCAGGGCAGGACTTGCACCAATGCTTCACAACATTCGGGATTGTGATTTTCTGCATGGAATGAAAAATGAGTCTTCCGGACAGGAAACTAAGAAGTATTTTCCTTCAATTGAAGAATATTTGAGTTTTTATGATGACTTCATCAGACATTTTCACAGCCCCGAGGGCACTCTTAAGGTTATCATAGGTATAAATTCGCCGCAAAGAGCAGATGCTGAGCTGCTTGAGGCATCTTCATACATGTCTGATAAATACGGACTGTCTGTACACTGCCACCTTCTTGAAACCAGGTGGCAGCAGATGTCTTCTGACAATAATTCTATCATAGGGAAATTGGATTCATTTGGATTGCTGAAAACCAACACCTCACTGGCTCACTGCATATGGCTGAATGAGAGAGAGATGGATATTGTAGCCCAAAGAAGGTCTATGGTTGTTTCAAATCCGGCAAGCAATTTATTTTTAGGCAGCGGTATTTTTCCTGCACACGAATATCTAAAACGTGACATACCTATTGCCTTAGGTTCTGATGGCTCCAACTGCGGAACAAACCATAATATGCTGGAAATTCTGAGATTGTTTCTGCTCATGCAAAGAAACAATCAAAATGACTACCGCCTGTGGATTGATTCAATGACCGCATATGCCATGGTAACAAAGAACGGAAGTAATGTACTCAATTTTCCTGTTCCATCAGGTTTTATTGAAACAGGATATGCGGCAGATTTAGCTATAGCAGATAAAAACAGTGTATTAGGCATAACAGATTTATCCTTGATGAACGAGCTTATATTTCACACCCCTGCTGTAAAAATGAAGCATGTGCTGGTAAATGGTAGGTTTTTGATGAAAGATTCTAAAATAACTGCCATAGATGAGGATGCACTCAGAAATGAGCTTTCAGAAAGAAAGTCCTATCTGGCAAAATCCATAAACAAAGCATTAGTCAAGGCCTCTTCAGAAAAACAAGTTTATCGCCCCGCATATGAAATATTATTTCAAAAAAGTGAATGACCTTTTACGCCATTCACTTTTTTATTATTTATACTGTTTGATTTGAGTCGTTTTCTCTGTTTTTAATTTTATCCAGAATAACTCCGCATATTTCTCCGATACTCATGCTTCCTATATCGCCTTTTTGCCTTTCTCTTACAGATACAGTGTTGCTTTCAGCTTCCTTTTCTCCCACTACAAACATATACGGTACCTTCTGAAGCTGAGCTTCTCTGATTTTATATCCTATCTTTTCAGCTCTTGTATCTACTTCAACCTTTATGTTCAAGTCACTGAGTTCTTTTCTTACTTTTTCAGCATAATCACTGAATTTATCAGATATAGGAAGTATCTTAACCTGAACCGGTGCCAGCCATGTAGGGAATGCTCCCGCATATTGCTCAATAAGTATTCCGAAGAATCTTTCAATACTTCCGAAAGCAGTTCTGTGAATCATGATAGGTCTGTGCTTCGCTCCGTCCGCTCCCACATACTCCATTTCAAAACGCTGTGGCAGCTGGTAATCTAACTGTATTGTTCCGCACTGCCATGTTCTTCCTATACAGTCTGTAAGGTGGAAGTCAATCTTTGGTCCGTAGAAAGCTCCGTCTCCTTCATTTATTACATAATTCAGTTCAAGCTCATCTAATGCAGCCTTCAGTGAAGCTTCCGCCAAATCCCAGTCCTTTATTTCTCCAAGGAACTTCTCCGGTCTTGTGGAAAGCTCAAGCTTATATGAGAAGCCGAATCTTTTGTAAATTTCATCTATGAGCTGTATAACGCCCTTAATCTCATCCTTTATTTGCTCAGGCAGAATAAAGAGATGTGCATCATCCTGAGTGAATGCTCTTACACGCATTAATCCGTGAAGTGCTCCCGATAACTCATGTCTGTGAACCCTTCCTGCTTCCGCAACTCTCATTGGGAAATCTTTGTATGAATGCATTGCATTTTTATATACAAGTATTCCTCCTGGGCAGTTCATTGGCTTGATGGCGAAGTCCTGCTCGTCTATTACTGTTGTATACATATTTTCTCTGTAGTTGTACCAGTGTCCTGACACTTCCCATAAATGCCTGTTAAGCATGAGCGGAGTTTCTATTTCAACATAGCCCGCCTTTTTATGCATTTCTCTCCAGTACTTCATCAGCTCGTTTTTAACTTCCACTCCTTTTGGAAGGAAGAACGGGAATCCCGGGCCCTCTTCGGACATGAAAAATAAGTCAAGCTCTCTTCCAAGCTTTCTGTGGTCACGCTTCTTGGCTTCTTCAAGCATAGTTACATAGTCTTCAAGATCCTTTGCCTTTTCAAAAGTAATTCCATAAATTCTCTGGAGCATTTTGTTATTTTCGCTTCCTCTCCAGTATGCACCGGCAACACTTAACAGCTTAATTGCTTTCGGTTTTTTAGTTGATTCAAGGTGTGGTCCCGCACACAAATCAACGAAATCACCCTGCTTGTAGAATGATATGACCGCATCCTCCGGCAAATCATTTATAAGCTCAGTCTTATATGTTTCGTTTCTTTCCTCTGTGAATTTCAGAGCCTCTGCCCTTGGAAGCTCAAATTTCTCAAGCTCAAGGCCTTCCTTCACAATTTTTTTCATTTCTGCTTCGATTTTCTCCAAATCTTCCTGAGTCAATCTGTAATCCAAATCAATATCATAGTAGAATCCGTTGTCTATAGCCGGTCCTATTGCCAGCTTTGCATCCGGCCACATCCTCTTAATGGCGTGAGCCAGAATATGAGATGAAGTATGCCAGAAAATATGCTTTCCTTCCTTGTCATCAAACTTTACAAACTTAATTGTACCATCCTGATCTATCTCTTCCTTCAGGCCTATTGTTCTGCCGTTGTAAACAGCTCCCACAACACTTCTTGCCAATCCTTCGCTTATGCTTTTGGCAACGTCATAAGCTGATACTGTTCCTTCATATTCTCTGACACTTCCGTCAGGTAAAGTTAATTTTATCATTTCCGCCTCCATTTATTTGTTATTAATAATTTTAAAAAAAATAAATCCCGTCGATAAACACAATGTGTTTAAGGACGAGATGCTCGTGGTTCCACCTTAGTTACTTCTCAATAGATTTAAGGCATCCATACCAAGACCTTACGACTATGCTTTCAGTCTTAACTCCGGATTAGTTTTCAAACAGTCCTGCAAAGGAAGCTTACACCTTATCTTCCCTCTCTTTATTGCGGCCTCTGTCTTACTCGATCCATCACAGTTCATTTTTCATATTATATTACCTACAATGAATTTTTGTCAACACATTTTTCTCATATTATGCAAATTTAAATGTGAATGCTGTTCCCTTACCCTGTTCGCTGAAAACAGACACCTCTATATTGTGTCTTAGTGCTATCTGTTTTGCAATAGTCAGCCCTAATCCTGTCCCCGATTTATTGCCGGACGGCGCAGCGCTGTAATATCTGTCAAATATATGGGGCAGCTCATTTTCTGATATTCCTGTTCCCTCATCCTTTATTTCTACGGTTTTTCCGTCAAGGGAAACCTGAATTCTGCTATTTTCATAAGAAAACTTAATTGCATTGTCAATTATAATCATAAGCATTTGACGCAGCCGTCCATAATCACCTTTGACAAAGAAAATATCTCTATCGCTGATGTATTCAATTGTAATATTTTTATGCCTGGCAATATTCGAAGCACTTCTTATGGCATCCTTTAATATATCACAAAGATTAATTTCATACATTTCAATACTGAAATCTGTGTTTTGGAGTCTCGAAAGCTCTAACAAATCATTTACCAGCCTCTCAAGCCCTTTACTTTCATTCAGCATCTGCAGATGATATTCCTCTACTCGTTCTGGGTCACGCACGATTCCGTCACACAGAGCTTCAAGGGAACCCCGTATAACCGTCACGGGCGTCCTCAATTCATGAGAAATATTTGTTATAAAGTCCTGTCTTTGCTTTTGAAGTATTTCCCTTTCACGCCCTGCTTCTTCAAGCCTCTGACTCAATAAGTCTATGGTGGACGCCAGCTCGCCTATTTCATCGTCTCGTTTAACCCCTGTTTTAACCGCATAATTTCCCTCGGCTAAAATCAATGCTGTTTTTTTCATGCTTTTTAACGGCTTTGCAAATGATGATGCAAGTGCTACCGACAGAGCAAATGATAATACAAGAGCAATAAAAATACTGATAAGAAGAATTTTATATCCTTTTTCAGCAGCCTTATCAATACCTTCTACAGGAGAATGTATGAGCAAAGCACCAATAATTTCGTTTCCTGATATTATTGGTGTTCCAACCGTTATTGCAGGTGTGTTCAGGAGCTTGCTGAATCCTTCACTGAATGTGGTTTCACCCTTAAATACATCCTTGACCACAACATTTGCATCCTCCGGCAAATCCGTGTAGCTGTAATGCATGTTGGACATTGTACCCGTTGTAAGAAGATTCAGATTTTCATCCACGATCCATGCATCATCCATGGCGATTGTATCTAAATTTCTCAGATAAGAGCCCAATCCTCCCTGCATATCCATCATTCCGCCCATTCTCCCGTGCATTCTTCCAAAATCCAGATGCGAGCTTCCCGCTAACTGGGATATTGCTTCCGCTATATTCACCGCGCGGTTTTCCAGTTCTATTTTGTGCATGCTTATAACATTGTTTTTGAACAGGCTTATAAATATTATTCCTATTATAACGGAAAATATCAACAGCGCAGCTGAAAAGTATGCAGTAAGTCTTACGGCAATTTTATTATTCATCTTTTTTAACCTCAAATTTATATCCAACACCCCATATGGTCTTGATTTCCCAATTCTCACATTCTCCCAGCTTCGATCGCAGTCTTTTTATGTGTGAATCAACAGTCCTGCTGTCTCCGTAGTAATCATACCCCCACAGGCTGTTCAATAAATTTTCTCTTGTGAAGACCTTATTTTTGTTTGAAACCAGCATCCATAAAATCTCTATTTCTTTTTTGGTCAGTAAAACACTTTTATTATTGATTGTTACAGAATAATCTTCCATGTTGATTTTCAGATTATCATATTCCAATATCTGACTGCTCTTTTTATCTTCAGGCATTGATCGGCGCATTATTGCCCTCACCCTTGCCATAACTTCTCCTGGAGAAAACGGCTTCACAATATAGTCATCCGCTCCTATATCCAGCCCCATTATCCTTTCAAAATCTTCTCCTCTTGCAGTGATCATAATAATAGGAACATTTGATTGTCGCCGTATTTCGCGGCACACTTCAAATCCGTCCATCTGAGGCATCATAACATCAAGCAGCACAATATCCGGGGTAAATCTTTCAAACATTTCCTTTGCAGACTTACCGTCATATGCAATTTTGACTTCAAAGCCCTCGTTCCTGGCATACTCACCCAATATAGATGTAATCTGTCTGTTATCATCTGCAATTAATATTGTCGCCATATAACCACCTCTCTTTTTCTATTATAACACAATAAAATAAATATGTGGCGAAAGTGTGTTTTTAAGAAAGATATTTACACATAATTTTTGAATTAATGACATAGTTTCGCCACAATTATACTTTATATTATAACCATAGAAAATAAATATTTTGGAGGTAAAAATGAAAAAAATTATAATCGCCGGTGTTGCGGCAATAGTGCTTATGGCTGCTTCAACAGCATACGCCTTTACAACCGGCCCTGAATTAAACAGCAGTACATCCGGAGAAACTACTTATGATGAAGGAATATGGCAGGAATTTCATGACGAAATGTTAAAAAATAAGAAAGCATTTCTGGATGAAAAGGTTGATGACGGTATAATCACTCAGGAAGAAGCAGATGAAATTTACGGCCGTATGTCAGAGAGACAAAGATACTGCGAAAGTAACGGCGGAATGTCTTTTGGCGGAAAAAGGGCAGGACGAGGCTGCGGTGCAGGATGGAGATAAATAAAAGGCTGCATAAAGGCAGTCCTTGGTAAGACAATATTGAATCAGTCTTGAAATAATGGCGTAGCGTAAAAAGCTACGCCATTATTTCGTCTGTCAGTTTATTCAATTCCGGCATAATCCCCACCAAATCATAACTGAAGTTTATTCCCACTTAAAAAAGCGGAGAGAAACAGTAGTACATATTACTGCAATTACACCCATCACAACCACCGGAATAAAAACACTTTCTATTGGCAGGCCGAGTGAAGCAGCTTTAAGAAGTTTTATACCTTGTGTCAGCGGCAATATATCTGCTATTTTTTGCAGTGCGACAGGCATCACTTCGTAAGGCAGCGTGGCTCCCGAAAAGATAAGCATTGGAAAATATAGCAGGCTGGCAGCGACACTTGCTATTTTAGTGTTTGGCGCAATTCCCCCCACCAGTAGACCAATGCTGAACATTGACAACATAACCAGTATATATGCTCCTAAAAATTGAAGCCATGAGCCGTATAATTGATAGCCGAAAAATATAGCCCCTGTTGCATAGACAAGTATAAGTGAAATAATTGAGTAAAGTGCGTAAATGACAACCTGTACCGCCAGGATAAGAGCAGGACTGGTCGGTGTGACTTTGAACCGCTTTAATATTTTTCTGCTTCTATAATCAGATACAACTAATGGAAGCCCCATCACACCTCCGGCACAAATGGCAATGGTTGATACCGCACCGAAAGATTGTTCCAAATATGTATATTCTGCACCGTTGAAAGCAGGTTTATTTCCAAACACTGCTCCCAAGATGATAACGACAACAACAGGCATACAGATAGCAAAAATGAACATGTCCATCCCACGGAGGGATAACCTGATTTCTGTTTTTAGTAAAGCCCTAAATGCTTTCATTCTCTACCTCCTCGTCTGTATACCAAAGGTATGCGTCCTCAAATTTTTCATAAGGACTGGTAGCAATTGCTTCTTGCACTGTCCCGTAAAAAATACTTTTTCCCTTTTTCAAAATCATAATTTTATTGCAAAGAGCTTCTACCTCGTCCATGAAATGAGAGGTTAATAAAATCGTAATTCCTTGCGCTTTTAATTCGGAAAGGCTTTTCCACACATCCCGTCGTGCTTTAGCGTCCAAGCCGGTGGTTAGCTCATCCAAGAATATGACCTCGGGACTTGGGATTAGTGCCAGCACGATAAAAAGACGCTGCTTCTGACCTCCAGAAAGCTCACTGACCAAACTTTTCAGCTTGTCAGAAAGTCCGAATTGTTTTAGAAGATCACCATAATCCAGAGAAGTTTTATAAAGCGAAGCCGTGACCTCACAAAGCTCATCCACCCTTATTTTATCCTGATAGTTCGCTTCCTGAAATTGAACACCGACCTTCTCAAATAATTTTTTGCGCTACTTTTGCGGATTCATTTCCAAGATAGATATGGTTCCGCTGTCTGGTTTCTTTGTTCCTAAAATACATTCAATGGTTGTACTTTTACCCGCACCATTTGCACCCAGCAAACCAAATACTTCTCCACGGCAAATGGAGATAGTGATATTCTCCACTGCTTTGATGTGGTCGTAAGACTTGCATAGGTTTTTTACTTCAATCGTTGTTTCCATGCGATTAAATTCCTCCTTTTCTTTGCATAAAAAGAATAACACCAGAACAAAGTCTGGTGTTAAAGTGTAGGGTTTTTCTGAAATTGCTTTTTCATTTTTTCAAGATGAGCAAGCATAACTTTTGCGTTTTGTTCAGCGCAATGCAATGATGTAAGCAACTTATCGCATACAGAAATAATATCGTCATTTTTCTTTGGAGTGTCAATTACCTGCCGAATGTCGGCTTCAGGATTTCGAGATAGTGTATTCAGCATTCGCAAAATTGCTGAAAGAGAGTAATTTGCACAGCGCAGAGAGCGTATAATTTTCAATCGCCGAATATCCTCGTCACCATAAACGCGATATCCATTTTGTTTTCTCTTTACAGTAAGTAATCCGTTCATTTCCCAATTTCTTAATGCGTCTATTGAGATTTGCAAATAATCGGCCGCTTCTTTTCTGGTTAAAAACGCTGTTCCTGTTTCCTGACTATGTCCGTATAACAGCTTTTCAGTAATACTAATGGCTTCTTCGGCATTGCTCTGCTCATTTCTGACTTGTTGTAGATAATGTTCAGTCAAGCAAATTGCTTTGCTGAAATCTCCAAGCGCAGAGACTTTAATAATAGAAATTGCTTGTTTCCTTAGACCATTTTGCAGGACTTCAACCTTTAGAGCAATTCTCACAAATTTAATCTGCTCCATATGAAAATCAGTAAAAACACGATAGCCATTTTCCTTACGCTCCGGTTTGGGAATCAGTTCAAGTTTTTCATAGAGCCGCACGGTATTGGGGTGGATTCCAATGCTATATGCAATTTCGGATGTCTTGTAAGTATTCATTCTTTCACCGCCATTCTATTGCAACATCATATCACCATATAAAAGTCTGGTGTTATAGTGGATGGTTTTAATTGTAACGCGTGAAAATGGAAGTTGCAAGCATGTTTATTTTCAGTCCATAGCATAAGAATACAATAAAAGAATAATTATATATTTATACAAAATTATGAAAATATATTTGACATTAGCTTTAGAAAGTGCTAATATACGTTTATGTAAAAACAGACAAAACTATTGGAGGTAGAAAATGAAAAAAAATATTTTAGTACTATTAACTGTAATTTCAATACTTACTATATTTGTAGGATGCAGTTCGAACACAAACAAAACACAAGGCAATGAAAATAGCGACCCAAAAAGTGGCACTCTAACTATGTATACTAATGCAGAATTTGCACCCTTCGAATACTTTGAAGGCGAGAAAGTAGTGGGTGTTGATGCTGACATTGCCGAAATAATTGCCGCATCCGCCGGTAAAGAATTAAAGATACAGCATACCGATTTTGACAGCTTAGTTCCGTCCCTTGTTGCAGGAAAGGCAGATTTTGTTGCCGCAGCTATGACGATTACACCCGAAAGAATGGAAGAAGTAGACTTCTCTATTCCCTATGTGGAATCTATTCAGCATATTATTTCTTTGAAAGAATCAAATTACACTACAATGGACGATTTAAAGGGCAAAAAAATAGGTGTTCAATTAGGTACTACAGGTGACCTCATGATATCAGATGCAATAAATCTTGATGACGGAGCTTTGAAGGATTCAGGTTCGGAAGTAAAGCCATATTCAAGCCCCTTGGAAGCAGCTCAGGACCTCTTGACAGGAAGAATAGATGCTGTGGTTGTGGATAAGCTCACCGCAGAAGAAATATCCAAAAACAACAGCGATAAGCTTACATCTGTAAAATTCGGCGAGATAAGTGAATCCTATGGGATTGCAGTGGCAAAAGGAAATAAAGAGCTGCTTGAAATCATAAACAGCACACTTCAAAAATTGCTAGATGAAGGTAAAATTGAAGAATTAATTGAAAAACATTCAAATTAACTTGAGTAAAGGCGATAGCAACTATCGCTTTTTATATGACCCGGAGGTAACATGGAACAATTTTTAATCAGCTTTGAAAAAACATTCATACGTGAGGCAAGATACCGGATTTTTTTGACGGGTTTAGGCAATACCGTCACAATTGCGTTCTTTGCAACTTTGATAGGTGTATTCATAGGCCTTTTAGTTGCTATAGCCAGATATAGCTCGAAAGATAATAAAAAGCTTTTCATTTTAGATTTATTTTGCAATACTTATGTATCCGTAATACGAGGAACACCTGTTGTGGTACAGCTTTTAATCATGTACTACACTGTGTTTGTAAATGTTGATAGCGCAATATTTATTTCAATTGTAACATTCGGTATAAATTCGGGGGCCTATGTTGCGGAAATTGCACGTGCGGGAATTGAATCAGTAGACAAGGGGCAAATGGAAGCTGGCTTATCCTTAGGTCTTGATAGAAAGAAAACTATGTTTTTTATAATACTTCCCCAAGCAATTAAGAATATATTGCCCGCCCTGGGAAATGAATTTATAGCACTTTTAAAGGAAACCTCTGTTGCGGGGTTTATTCCCGTCATCGATTTGACAAATGCCGGCAACATCGTGCGCAGCAGGACTTATGAGCCATTTTTTTCACTGTATGTCGTAGCTTTGGGCTATCTTATAATGGTTCTTGGTCTTGGAGCATTGCAGGCAAGGCTGGAAAGGAGGCTTACCCAAAGTGATAGAAATTAAAAATATTAATAAAAAATTCGGAAATAACCATGTGCTCAACAATGTGAGCACAACTATAAATAAGGGAGAAAAGGTGGTAATAATCGGACCTTCAGGCTCCGGTAAAAGCACATTGCTAAGATGCATGAATATGCTGGAGTCCCCCGATAACGGAAGCATAATATTTGAAGGGCGGCACATAGATGACAAAAAATGCGACATAAATAAGGTTCGTCAAAAAATGGGGATGGTCTTTCAGCATTTCAATTTATTCCCGCACCTGACAGTTCTTCAAAATATAACTCTTGCCCCGGTGAAGCTTAATTTACAATCGAAGGAAGAAGCTGAGGAAGTCGCCTTAAAGCTGCTTGACAGAATAGGTCTTGCGGATAAAAAGCATGAATATCCAAACAAGCTTTCAGGCGGACAAAAGCAAAGAATTGCCATAGTGCGCTCATTGGCCATGAAGCCTGACATAATGCTATTTGATGAGCCCACCTCCGCCCTTGACCCGGAAATGATCGGTGAAGTATTAAGTCTGATTAAGGAACTGGCAGATGAAGGAATGACAATGGTTGTTGTCACCCACGAAATGGGTTTTGCAAGAAGCGTTGCCAACAGAATACTTTTCATGGACGAAGGACAAATATTGGAGGAAAATAATCCTGCGGATTTCTTTACAAATCCTTGTAATGAAAGAGCAAAGGAATTTCTTTCTAAAATTTTATATAAAATATAGAGGCTTACACCTCTATATTTATTTTCTATTATTTTTTTCTTGGTTTCTTTCTTGACCACTTGTCATTTGACCATTTTTCGTCTGAATGCCTTTCCTTTGATCGTCTTGGCTTAGTTTCTTTAGATAGCTCAACCACAACATTCTGCCCTTTTATCTGGGATCCCGCCATTCTTTTTAATATGCGATTTGAATGCTCCGATGCCGCATTGAAAAAAGAGAAATTTTCAAGAACTTCAATTTCACCTATATCATTTCCCGGTATATCACATTCTCCCGCGACAGCGCCCAGTATATCTCCAGGTCTGATGCCCTGCTTCTTGCCTACGCTCACGTGGAATCTCACGGTATCACCAAGATTTTTAGGTCCGCCTTTTTTTCTTCTTTCAGGTATTACGTCATTTAAGTCTCTTTCTTCTGAAGCATCAAACTTCACAAGTTTTTTAATCATTGCCGCGATAAGTGTTTCAGCGTCATAGCCCTGAGACATAAGCTTTTCTGCAAGCTCTCTGTTCTCGCCTATATCACCCTTTTCTATTACTTCGGCAATACCTCTTATGAACTTATCCTGTTTTACTTCATTTACCTTGTCAACTGTAGGTACCTGTCTTTTTCTTATTGCTTTTTTCGTATATTTCTCAATATCTTCAATTTTCTTCATTTCCTTTGCTGAAGCCAAAGTAAATGAAGAACCTTCCTTGCCTGCCCTGCCTGTTCTTCCTATACGGTGCACATAGTAATCTTCCTTTGAAGGCACCTCGAAGTTTATTACAGCTTCAACCTCTTTTATGTCAAGTCCCCTTGCAGCAACATCTGTGGCAATGAGTACATCGATGACACCGTTGTTGAATTTATTCAGAGTGTCAAGTCTTTGGGACTGTTTTATGTCACCGTGTATTTTATCGCAGTTGTATCCCTTTTCAATAAGCTGCTCATACAAATCATCAACTGATTTTTTTGTATTGCAGAATATTACAGCAAGTTTTGGTGTGTAGGTATCAATAATTCTTGTCAACGCTTCAATTTTATCTGAATGTTTAACCAAAAAATAGCTCTGTTTAACTTCCTTAGCAGTTATTCCTTCTCTCAGGACCTTTATTGGCTGGGGGTTGTTCAAAAACTTCTTGATTATATTTTTCATGGTATCAGGAATGGTTGCAGAAAACAGCAATGTCTGAACAGGATGTTCTATTTTGCTGAGTATAAGTTCAATATCTTCCCTGAACCCCATTTTAAGCATTTCATCCGCTTCATCAAGTACTGAAATCTTTAACTCGCTGAGCTTTATAACATTTCTGTCAATTAAATCAATAACTCTTCCCGGAGTTCCTACAATAATTTGTGCTCCGCCCTTCAGCTTGGTTATCTGTTCACGTATGTCAGCTCCTCCGTAAACGGTAACAGTCTTGATTCCATCCATATATTTTCCGATTTTCCTGAATTCATTTGCAACCTGTACGGCTAACTCTCTGGTCGGCAGCAGTACAAGCGCCTGCGGCATTCTCAATTCTTTATCTATCTTTTCAAGTATCGGTATTCCGAATGCTGCCGTCTTACCAGTACCTGTATTGGACTGTCCTATTATATCTTTACCTTCTAATATTACAGGTATTGCCTCCTGCTGAATCTGGGTACATTCCTCAAATCCCATCTCATCCAAGGCTCTTTGAATGTTATCATTCAAAATTACATTTTCAATTCTCATTAATCTTATCAACCTCGTTCTATTTTTATTAACTTCTCATTATACAATGTATATTCAATAATTACAAATGATTTTTGAAAATAATTATGTTTTGTAAATTATTTTTAGTACTTTGGTTATTTTATGTTAAATATTTATTTTTATCAAATTACATTTTAAAACTTATATTTTTATGCTATCATATACATTAATAAATATCGGAGGTTTAAACATGAAAATATATTATGTGTATCACAGCTGCTTTGTAATCGAAACTGAAAGTTCTTTTTTAATATTTGATTACTACAAAAATGTGAAGGATGCAACTCAGGATTTTGATTTTAATGAACTTCTCTCAAACATATTTAAAAGTCCTAAGCCCCTGTATATTTTCTCTTCACACGGACACCAGGATCATTTCAGCAGCAGGGTCCTTGATTGGCAAAAAGAAAAGGAAAATACTTTTTACATATTGAGCAATGATATAAAGCTTTATTCAAGTATAGACAAATTTTACATCGCAAAAAAAGATGACAATTTCACAATAAATAATTTAGCCATAAATACCTTTGGTTCCACTGACCAGGGAGTAAGCTTCTTGGTTAAAATTGACGGAAAAAGTATATTTCATTCAGGCGATTTGAATTGGTGGAAATGGATGGATGACACGCCTGAAGAAGAAAAAGAGATGGAAGATGCTTTCAAAGCTATCATAAAAGATATATTATGTACCGGAGAAAAAATTGATATTGCATTTTTCCCTGTTGACGGAAGACTCGAAGACAATTATCTTTGCGGCGGAGAATACTTTATCGAAAAATTGAGACCCAAAATATTCATCCCCATGCATTTCTGGGAAAGCTTCCAAACAACCTTGAATTTTGCAAATTCACAAAGTCAGTCTGATGTTAAAGTAATTGAAATTACCCATTCAAATCAAATTTTATGTGATTTTTAATTTGTACATATCACACTTACGTGGAATTTTTGATAAACCGATAAATAAACAAAAGAATTTTTTAAAAACAATTATAAAATCCTAAAAGCTTAATATATTTTACAAATAAGTATTAAGTTTCAAGGAGGATAATATGAAAATTACTATAACAAATGAAAGCGGCGATTATAAGGAAACGCTGTATACAAAGGATAAGGTAACCTACGAGGTTAAAAATCAAGAAATATTGGATTTTTTTGCACAGCTGGCAGAAGCATACGGAAACGACGAAAATATGGATGAAATGTATGAATGCCTTTATAACCTAATAAATTACGGCTACCTTTATACCGATACTGATGTAGATATGAATTACGATGATGAAGTTTCTTATAACAACTACGATGATGACTATGATTATGAGGATGATTTCGAGGACGATTTCGATTTTGAAGACGAGCACGACTACATATCTAAGGAAGGTTTTAAGCTGCTCAGCTCCGAAATAGAATACTATGTGGACGGAGAAAAGGTTACGAAGGAAGAATACGATGACGCATGGGATGACCGTCTGGGGTACTTAGGATCATCAAACTGGGAAGAAAACGGACTATCTATAATTAATACCGATACCGAAGAAATAATATTCACAGGTAAAATATCATAGTCGCATATAACATAAAATAGGAGGATTCCCTCCTATTTTATGTTTATGATATTTATAGCTCTTCGTGTGCTGTAAGCTTTTTAGCCATCCAGTCCTTGCCCTCAACCATACGCGTAACTACCATTGACGCAACGGTGTCTCCCGTTGCATTAAGCCATGTTGCCGGCGGATCCACAAGAAAGCCTATTGTCGCTATGATAGGAAATGCTTCANNCAGGTGGGAATCCGTACATATTAACTATGAGCATTTCGCCAATCAGTCCGCCACCGGGAACACCCGACATTACAACTCCTCCTAATATTGAAAGCAAAATTGCTGTAGCGTATGTTCCTACCCCTGTAAATTCCTGACCAAAAATCCCAAACAGGAAAGAAATTTTTAATATTGATGAAAGAACTGTACCGTCCATATGCATAGTAGCACCTATAGGAAGTATAATTTCACGTATATCCTTAGGTACGCCTATACGGCTTGCAGCTTTCAGGTTAACAGGCATTGTTGCCAACGAGCTTTGAGTAGCTATCGATGTCACTGAAGGCTCAATAATGTGTCTGAAAAATGCTTTTACCCCTTGAATTCCTCCTGCAAAATATGTATATCCCGCAAATGCAACAAAGAAATATAAAATACATAAAGGATAATATACAGCCATTGCTCTTGCATAAGCCCCAAGCAGCTGAGGTCCGAACTCTCCGATTAAACTCGCAAAATAAGCTCCAAGACCTATTGGCGCATACAGCATTATAACACTTATGAATTTCATCATAACATTTGACAGTGCTTCCAATGCTCTTGCAACTACATTATCTTCGCCTCCAACTGCACTTACGCAATATCCGAATATAATTGAGAATACTATGAGAGGCATCATGCTTGAACGTGACAGAAGCTTGCTGAAATCATTAACCGTCAGGGCCTGAACAATCTGATTTGCAAAAGACAATTTTTCCAGCTCAGCGCCTTCTCCAATCTCTATATTGGCACCGGCTGCAGGCGGAAATACATTTACAACAACTAAAATTAATATTGCAGCAATTAACCCTGTCACTACGAATGTAAGAAACATGTTTCCTAGTATCTTGCCAAGTCTCTTCATGTTTACCATACTTCCTACCGCACTTGATATGGTTATAAAAACCAGCGGTGTAACAGCTGTAAACATCAGATTTAAAAATATATCGCCGAAGGGCTTAAGTACAACTGCCTTTTCGCCGAATATCAATCCTATAATACTTCCGATTGCAATAGAAGCAATTAGTGTGATAGAGAATCGATAGTTTTCCCAAAATGTTTTTTTGCTTGTACTCATTTTATTTACTCCTCATTTTATGATGTTTTACGTCAACCTTATTAATACAACAAATCCTCATCCATTACTTTCCCTGCCGCAACTATGTTTGTATCTCCTATGAGATAAAGCTTCTCAATTGTGTCATTGCTTTTTTCCATCTCTATGATAAGCTCTCCTCCAGGCACTATAATGCTCACTCCGTCTCCTTTCAAATATCCCTTGAGAACAAGAGCTGCCGCTACTGATGCCGAGCCGGTCCCACAGGCCAATGTAATNNTTCCTCCACCCCCCTTTCGTATGTTTTCACAATTGCAGTGCTGTCATTTATAACTTCAAAAAAGTTCACATTCGCTCCCTTTGGAAAGCCTTCATAATATCTGATTTTCTTACCTAAATTAAATATTGTTTCTTCGTCTGAATTCTGTAAGTCAAGTTTGACCACAGCATGCGGCAATCCCGGTTTTCCCAGCTCTATATAAGCGCATTCATATTTTTGCATGTCTATTTCTATATCATTATTCAGATTAATTACCTCAGGTTTATTGAGAAGTACCTTTACCTGTCTTCCTTCAAGAACTTCTGAGATTACTATTCCCGCACCTGTCTCAAAACGCATCTTCCTGCCTGCTACATTGTTTATGAACGCATAACGAGAAATACATCTTGCTCCGTTTCCGCACATTTCTCCGACACTTCCGTCTTTATTAAAGAATCTCATCTTGAAATCTGCATCACCATCCGGAAAATCTACAGCCATCAATCCGTCCGCACCTATGGAAATCCTTCTGCTGCACAGCCTTTTTGCTATGGCAGATAGTTTTTTATCAGAAAGCTTGAGCTCCATATTGTTTATTATAATAAAATCGTTGCCTGCCCCTTGCATTTTTGTAAAATACATAAAATCCACCTCCTATAACAATGACGCCGGAATAACTTCATTTGCAATCATGTGTTCAAAAGACTGTCTTTTTACTATTATTTCCGATTTTCCTTCTTTTACAAGCACTACTGCCGGCAAAGGATTTTTATTGTAGTTGCTTGCCATTGAGTATCCATATGCGCCTGTTGAGAATATTGCAAATATATCTCCTCTTTCAGGCCTGGCGACCTTAATATCTTTTATAAGCACATCTCCGGATTCACAACACTTTCCGCATATTGTAACGACCTCTGTCTTTAGCATTTCAGCCTTGTTGGCAATAACACCGTCATACTTAGCCTGATAAAGAGCAGGTCTTATATTGTCCGTCATTCCCCCGTCCACTGATGCATATTTTCTTATTCCCTTTATATCTTTTACGGTTCCTAATGTGTACAATGTTATTCCTGCTTCTCCCACGATGCTTCTGCCCGGTTCTATCACTATTTCCGGCCTCATTATACCCATTTCTTTCGAAAATTCTTCAATACGTTCCATAATGGGGTCAAGGAAGTAAGCATATGGTTTCTTTGTATCAGAGTCTGTATAATTTATACCAAATCCTCCACCCACATTTAGTTCAGGTGTTACATAATTATATTTCTCTTTTGTATCTTTTATTAATTTTAATGCAATATCTAATGCTTTTAAATGAGATTCATTGTCATGAAGCTGTGAACCAACATGAAAATGGAAGCCCATGAAATTTATATAATCAGAATTTATTGCTTGCTCTATTGCAGGAAAAATAACATCATCGTCCAATGGTATTCCAAACTTTGAATCCTTCTTGCCTGTAACTATATAATCATGTGAATCACTTTTGACACCCGGAGTTATTCTGTAAAGTATGTTTGATTTTTTACCATTATCTCTGCATATTTTTTCCAACAAGCTCAACTCATCCAGACCGTCAACTATTATTCTTCCTATTCCGTAATCCACAGCCAGTTTCAATTCTTCAACAGACTTATTGTTTCCGTTTAATTCAATTTTTTCGGCAGGAAATCCCGCTTTGATTGCAGTGAATAATTCTCCTCCGGATACTACATCTATGCAAAGCCCTTCTCTTTCGATAATTTTGCATATTGAAAGATTTAAAAACGCCTTAGCCGCATATGCTGCCCTCGTTCTTTCATATTTCTTTAAAAATGAATTTCTTATTTCACCGCATTTTTCCACAATTGCTGTCTCACTTAACACATAGAGAGGTGTTCCGTATTTCTCAGCTAAGTCCACAGTATTGCATCCATCAAAAAATAAAGTGTTATCTTTTATTTCCTTTTCCATGATGCCTCCTAACAATTCATTGCTGCAATAAATTTTGTTTTATATCCTGTATATCTTTATGCAATTATTATGCCAAATGAAAAATGTAGAAATAGCATATTTCTTGACATACATTGAAAAAAGCTTTATACTGCTTTTAATTTAAAATGCGGATAAATATTTATCCTCAATATAGGAAAGCAGTATATACTAATCCGCTTCAAGGGAACTTATTTTATGTATTAGTATTACCATTAATATAAACCATGGAAAGGATGATAGTTATCAAAAAAATAACTCTTATAACATTAACCAAAAGCGCACTTATGTTTTATGCGGAGCAAATCAAATCCCTTTTTGGTGACCTTGTAACAATTTATGTCTACAGTGTTTCGGAAAGCCCTTTAACCCACGTAGAAAAGGCCGACGCTTTTGTTGTCAGCACAGATGCATTCAACAGCATAAGCGACTATGAAAGGATTATTCCTCCTGATATTCCAAGAGTTGAAATTTCAGTGGATTTCACAAAAGAAAGCATAAAGACACTAATGGATATCAAGAAGGATACCTGTGCGTACCTCGTGAATTTCAGTGAAATAATGGCAAGAGAAAGCAATACTCGCCTGTCTCAGCTTGGTGTAAATCATATAAATTTCATACCATACTTCCCCGGAGCCAAGACAGTTGAAAATTGCAAGTTGGCAGTCACCATCGGCGAAATGAAATATGTCCCGCCGGGTACTGAAAAGGTAATCGACCTGGGACACCGTGTTCTGAGCTCTGGCACCATAGTAGAACTCGCTCTGCGCTTAAGGCTTGATTATTTATTGGAAAGCGAAAAGTTCAAAGAATATTTTAACTCCATTGTTTCAAGCAATTACAGCTTTAACCAGCTTTTCGGACGTTCTCTCAATATGGAAAGTCAGTTTGAAATATTGATGGAAATTATAGATGCAGGAATAATCGGTGTTAATGAAGATAATATTATTTTTGCATATAATTCAAAGGCCGTTGAAATTACAGGGTTAAGTAGGGAATTAGTAATTGACAGGGCTGCCGACTTGAATTTTCCTTTTTTACCCTTTGCAGAATGTAGGCTTACATCTAAAAAAATCACTAATAAGCTGGTGAAATTCCGTGGTATTGACATAAATTTTACCGTAGTTCCGGTAATAAGAGGAAATAAATATATCGGTGCATTTGCAACCATTCAGAAGTTCACAGACGAAGAGTCAAAGCAGCACAATCTGCGAATGCAGCTCCTGAACAAGGGGCATAAGGCTAAATATAACTTTTATGATATTATAGGTGAAAGCGATTCGATTAAAAGAGCCTGTACCATTGCTAAAAAAATGGCTAAAAACAACTCCGCTGTACTCATTACAGGTGAGAGCGGAACAGGAAAGGAGCTTTTTGCACACGCCATACATAATGAATCAAAACGTAGCATGTATCCCTTTATAGCCATAAATTGCGCCGCCATGCCTGACAATCTTCTGGAAAGCGAGCTTTTCGGATATGAAGACGGCTCATTTACAGGTGCTAAAAAAGGCGGTAAGCTTGGACTGTTTGAGTTTGCCCATAAGGGCTCAATTTTTCTCGATGAAGTAGAGGGCATGAGTCCGGCACTGCAAATCAAGCTGCTTAGGGTTATTCAGGAAGGCGAGATTATGCGTGTGGGAGGTAATAAAATAATTAGTGTAGATGTCAGAATTATTGCGGCTTCAAACGAATCTTTGGAGAATCTCGTGGGGGACGGAACTTTCAGAAGTGATCTGTACTACAGGTTGAATACGCTGCCTATTGAAATTCCTCCCTTAAGAGAAAGACATGAAGATATTATGCTGTTGTTTGATAATATTAAAAATAAGCTGGGCGGACGCCTGGAACTGTCTTCTCATGTAAAGGATGCCTTTATGTCTCACAGTTGGAACGGTAATGTTCGTGAGCTGCATAATTATGTTGAATATCTCACATATTTAGACAAAGAATATATAGAATATGATGACTTGCCCTCAAGCTTCCACAAAGGGCTGTCTTCTTCCAAAATCAATGAAAGCGCAAATGATTTAGACATAAATCTTCTGAAAAAACTGGCAGGAAACAGAATGGATGATTATATTTTTGTGCTTAAAACACTTTATGACGGATATATTAACCGACAAAATGTCGGAAGGCTTTCCATCGCTGAAAAAGCTCAATCCTCAGGCAACTATCTCACTCAGCAGGAGGTCAGAAATATATTGTGTGACTTAAACAGTCTGGGATTAATTAAAATGTCGACAGGCAGAGGTGGCAGCAAAATAAATGAAAAAGGAATTAAAACATATAATAGTTTAAAATCAATTGGTTAAAGTTATGCTTATTTTCACCAATTGATTTTGATTCTCTTATGAATATTATCTATATCTTTCTTTTCTTTATATATGGTATACTTTGTAACAAAATAACTTGGCATGATTTATGCATGATATATTTCAAAATAATTTGAAAGGAAAATGAAATGAAATATAATTTTGATAAGATAGTTGACAGAAATAATACACATGCTGTCAAATATGATGAAAGAGTTAAAAACTTCGGTACAGATGATGTAATACCCTTATGGATTGCAGATATGGATTTTGAAACGGCGCAGCCTGTAAAGGATGCAGTAATGAAAAGAGCTGCACATGGAATTTATGGTTATGTTTCCAAGCCCGATTCTTATTTCCAGGCTTTTTGTGAGTGGCAAAAAAAGAGAAACAATTGGGATGTTGACCGTGAGCTTGTGAGCTTCAACCCCGGAGTTGTACCTTCTCTTTCAGCAATTGTAAAGGAATTTACATCTGACGGTGATAAAGTCTTGATTCAGACCCCGGTGTACCCTGAATTCTATGAAGTTGTGGAAGCATGGGACAGGACTGTTATAGACAATCAATTGATTGAAAATAACGGAGTATATTCAATGGATTTTGAAGATTTTGAAGAAAAGCTGAAGCAAGGACCAAGACTGTTCATTTTCTGCAATCCGCAAAATCCGGTTGGCAAGGTATGGAGCATGGACGAGCTTAGAAAAATAACTGACTTATGCCTTAAATATAATGTGCTCATAGCGTCCGACGAAATACACGCAGACTTAATGCTATGGAATAATAAGCATATTCCCACCGCATCGATTTCTAAGGCGGTAAGTGATATCACAATTACTTGTACCTCCTGTTCAAAGACATTTAACCTTGCCGGGCTGCAGGCATCATTCGCGGTCTTCCCGGATAAAAAGTCTAAAGAACGTTTTGATAAATTCTGGGCAAATTTAGAAATTCACCGCAACAACTGTTTCAGCTTAGTAGCTCTTGAAGCTGCATACAGAGAAGGTGAAGAATGGCTGGAGCAGCTCATACCATATATTGAAGGCAACATGGAATATGTTATAGAATATTGTAAAAATCACATTCCTCAAATAAAAATATCCAAGCCTGAAAGTACATATCTTTTGTGGATGGATTGCCGAGGCCTCGGCTTGAACAATGATGAATTGAAAAGCTTTATGGTTAATAAAGCACACTTGGGCCTTAATCCCGGACATAAATTCTCCCGAAGCCTGTCGGGCTATATGCGTATGAACGTTGCATGCCCTCGTTCCGTATTGGAAAAGGCTATGAATCAGTTAGAATCAGCTGTCAATAGTTTAAACTAAGTAAACAGAGCAAGCTGGTAATACCAACTTGCTCTGCTTTTATAATAATTCCAGAACTGTAGCTATTGCTGGGCCACCTCCAACACAAAGAGATGCTACACCATACCTCTCTTTTCTTCTTTGAAGTTCATAAATTAATGATACAATTATTCTGGCTGCACTGCATCCTACAGGGTGCCCCAACCCTATTCCTGATCCATTTGCATTAACTTGATTCATTGGTAATTTTAAAATCTTATTCACTGCTAAAAATTGAGCTGCAAAAGCTTCATTAATTTCATAATATCCAATATCCTCAGCCTTCAAGCCAGCACTATTTATCGCTTTTGGAACAGCATATGCCGGACCAATTCCCATTAGTTCAGGCTCAACACCGTAGTTATCAGTTGCCAGTATTTTAACCAATGGCTTAACTCCCAGTTCCATAGCTTTTTCATATGACATAAGAACTAATGCCGCTGCCCCATCATTTATACCAGATGAATTGCCGGCGGTTACTGTTCCTTCCTTTTTAAAAGCAGGTTTCATTTTCGATAGTTGTTCTATTGTTGTATTTGACCTTGGGTGCTCGTCTCTGTCAACTATTTTATATGAGCCTTTTGCCGGTACTGATATAGGCACTATTTCATCCTTGAATGCATTTGATTCAATTGCTTCACATGCCCTCATATGGCTTAAATATGCAAGTTCATCCTGCTCCTCACGACTAATGTCATATAGCTCTGCCAGATTCTCTGCGGTCATTCCCATGTGATAATCCATCATTGCACAGATTAGCCCATCATTAAGCATTGTATCCTGGATTAATCCATCACCCATTCGTTGCCCCTGTCTGACAGCATTAATTATATATGGCGCTTGAGACATGCTTTCTACGCCTACAGCTACCCCAACATCTGATTTGCCTAGCATAATTGACTGATATACCAGCTCTAATGCCTTCATTCCTGAGCCGCACTGCTGGTCGATAGTATAGGCGAATCCTTCCGCCGGCATCTTGCACTTAACTTGTATTTGTCGTGCCGGATTTCCCTTAGCGCCCGCCTTATATATCATTCCACAAGCGACCTCATTTACTATGCTTGGTTCAATATTAGCCTGTCTTAAAGCTGCCTCTACGACTGCAGCTCCAAGGTCAACTGCTTTAACATCCTTCAAAGCTCCTAAAAAATCTCCTATTGGCGACCTTTTAGCGCCTACAATTACTACTTCTCTCATACTAATTTTCTCCTTGTATGTTTCTAACTCTAATCAAGTTGACTATCTTCATTAAATACGCAGCAAAACCTCTGCAATATTATTTCCTAATCTTACCAGACCTTCTATTCCCTGTTTGTCATTCAGCACATCTCCCGGGAGCTTTCCAAATGCGCAATTCCAATACGTTGACCCTACCGTAATCATTTCTGATAATCCAAACATGAAATTAATAGCAGCATATGCGAAATTAGCACCTGTTTTTGTTGCAACTACAACTGGTGCACCAATCTTTCCTTTGTATAAAAAATCATTAGCCTCTCCAACAAAAGTAGTTCTGTCGAGGAATGCCTTTACCTCAGATGTAACATTGGATATATAAACCGGACTCCCAATTATGAAGCCATCCGATTCTTCCATTTTTAATATTAATTCATTAATCATATCATCTTTAATAACACACTGTTTATTTTTTAGCTCCCAGCATTTCCTGCACCCCAGACATGCCCTTATTTTCTTCCCCCCCAGTTGAATTGTTTCTGTTTCAACTCCATGCTTATTCAACTCATTAGTTACAACCTTAAGAGTTATGGCTGTATTTCCGTTAGCATGCGGACTTCCATTAAAAGCAAGAATTTTTTTCATTTTCATCTCCAATTTTATAAAGACATACTTTTTCGAGTATTATCTATAAGGTTTTTACTTTGACTTCTGAAAAAACCCAGATCGTTCATTATTGTAACTAGTTTAAAGCCTTGCTTTAACCTCATTGAAGCCTCTTCCGCTGAGCCCGTAACAATCCCAGGAACAACATTATGTTTTCGACAACTTTTTAACACCTTCTCTATAGCCCGAACATATTCAGAATTCTTTGCATCACCAAAGCATCCCATATCCTGTGATAAATCCGCAGTTCCGATAAAAATACAATCAAGTCCGGGAGTCATGCATATTTCATCAATATTTTCCACACTCTTTCTTGTCTCACATTGCATTATAACGTAAGTGCTGTCGTTGCACTCTCCATTATTGTAATCTGTATACCATCCCCAGCGTGGACCTCTTCCTGCCCCTATGCCTCTTTTACCCAACGGTGCAATTTTCATATTATCAATTATATATTTTGCATGCTCGGGAGTTTCAACCATTGGAATCATGAGGCCATGAACACCAACATCAAGCATGCGCGCCATCATTGGTCCGTCAAACGGATCATACACTCTTACCAGTGGAGCCATCTCATATAATTCAGATGCTCTTATCATATCAACCATTGATTCCATATTTGTCTGAGCATGTTCCATATCTATCAATATAAAGTCTAAGCCGTTAATTCCTAAAATTTCAGCATTTGTCGGTGAACCTGATGCAACAAATGCTCCAAGCACATATCCATTACTATCTATTCTTTCTTTAATTAAATTACGCATTTTCATAGTGTTTTTCCTCCGATACAGCATAATACTTATTGTCTATTGCAATATTGCTGAACTAATTAATATTTGCTCAGCAATATTTAAATTCTTATTTATTTAGAACTTCTAGAAAATTACTATATGACTCGTTATATTCGGCTCTGAGCGGGTAGAATATATCCATTTGCATACAAGGTACCGGACTATCATATACATGAATATAATGCTCCACATCAGCCGGTACTGTTACCCATGAGCCAGGAGTTAATCTATAGCAGATTCCATCAACATAGTAATCGCATGCTCCCTCTATGACTAACGCAATTTGCTCATTAACCGGATGCTTATGTGGGTTTACCTCATTCCCATTTTCAACTCTATTTACTGTACAGTTAATATTATCTGCACCCATTCCAAATACTACCCTGGTAATTCCTTTTCTCAATTCTTGCCAAGGCAAATTGTTCCAATTTCCCGTTTCTACTCTTGCCACTTCTTTCCTCCATAAATTTATTCTCAGTTTAATAATTACTGTAGTATCAATTCTTTTACTGATATTATTTTTGCTCTTAATCAATAAATAATAAGATTAAACGGCTTAACAGAATTTTGTTTTAGTAATTGCATTAATTTGTTCTTCATTAATACCATATTCTTTTTCCAGAAGATTTAATTGAATAGCATAATTCATTTGTTGTACCCAGTACTATTTCTAGAGCATTTTACATAATAAAGTAACTTATACTAAAATTATAGTTAACAATGAAAGTGTTTACTATATCAAATGATACATGTCAAACAAAAATGTTATTTGACTAAAAAAACTTCTAGTGATAGTATATTGTACTGAGCTATTTTAAATAGTCTTAGAATCCATTTGTTATGAAATAATACTGTGAGGTGTATAAAGATGAGTTTTTCGTACTATTTTTTTGAAAACCATTTCAGTGATTTTGAACCGTTATTAAGAGAAAAGGGCACGGAATGCACTTTGAAGAAGGGATACGAAATTACAGCTAATAATCCTGAGTTATACCTTTACTATATTATTAACGGTATTTTTAAGCTATCTCTCACTCACGAGGATGGCGCTGTTAAGACTGTGTGCTTTCATGGAAAAGGTTCTATCTTTCCATATTCCTTATGCAGACCTACTGATAACGAGTACAAAATTGAAACAGACATCCTGCTTTTAACAGCTGTTACCGATGTACTTACTATTAGGATTAAGCCATCGATTTTTCACGATATGCTGCTAGAAAGTCCTAATTTTCATATGGCTATGACTGATTATTGCA
This sequence comes from Firmicutes bacterium UBA2530, assembly GCA_002340985.1. Taxonomy (GTDB): domain Bacteria; phylum Bacillota; class Clostridia; order Tissierellales; family Sedimentibacteraceae; genus Sedimentibacter. The sequence continues at coordinate 59,677 of DDNC01000016.1, forward strand.
TTAAGCATTCAAACCTCTTTATGTTTGAATCTATTAATTTGTCATACAATACAGCTTTTATTAAAACATGTAATTTTATATATATCTTCTCTAGATACTTACACGGAAAGGGAATCAATCTTACGCAAACAGAAATAGGTGAAATTATTGGGGAGACCAGACTAGAAGTGGCACGCGCCTTAAAGAAGCTGAGAGGTATGGGTATCATTGATACATCACGAGGTGGAATTTCAGTTTTGAATATGGAAGAACTAATAAAAAATTGTTCCTATGCAGTAGGTCGAATCGAGTAGTACGTCGAATCATTAGGACAGTCTCAATTTGTCATACTGGAGTGTGTGGAAAAAAATCTGTAAATAATATTTGGAGGCAGGCACCATCAGCCAAAAAAACTGGTCAACTACCACCCTTCATGAAGAGTGGTAGTTGACCTACAACAAGTCTTAAATTATACTGTTTCTAAGCATATATCTATTAATATCTGCTGGGCGCACATAATAAAGTGACTCTCCCTTCAACTAGAACCCTCTTCCTGCACCGCCTCCGCCTGAGCGGCCTCCTCCTCCGAAGCTGCCGCCTCCGGAGCGTCCACCGCCTCCAAAGCTTCCTCCGCCGAAACCGCTCCCAAAGCCACCGCCAAAGCCGTTGTTACGTGTATTTATAGGTGGTATGAAAATTCCTCTTCGCCTTCTTCTGCCTCTGCCTCCGCCGGAAATATTAATTATCACTATTATAATAATTATTATAATAAGCTGCGCTATGGCACCTCCGTCTGATGAGCCACCCCTATGCTCTCCAGTATTATTCGGAAAACTCACATTACCGAAAATTTCGTCGCTATTGTAGTCGTATTCCTCATTGACTCTATTGGCAAGCTGGTAAAAAATATTTTCGAGTCCTGCGGAATAATCTCCTGATGAAAGATAATCAATGGAATCATCCAGTATTCTACCTGATACGGAGTCTGTAATAGCTCCTTCGAGACCGTAGCCCACTTCAATTTTAATCCTTCTTTCTTCCATAGCAAGAAGGACTAATACCCCGTTGTCATATTTCTTATTTCCTATTCCCCACTTTTCAAAAAGCTCAACGGCATATTTATTTTCATCTAAGCCCTGCATATCCGGAACTACAGCAATAACTATCTGAGGCTTCTCTTCCGTATTTTCATAGTTAAGGTTGACCCTTACAATATTACTCTTCGCATCCTCAGATATCAGCCCTACAAAGTCGTTTACATAAAACTCTCTTGAAGGCTCCGGAAGCTTTATATCCTGCCCGTAGGCAGACACTCCCGTTATTATTATCAGCACTGCCAATACAAGGGACAATAGATTTCTTTTCACAATATCACTCCTAATTAATCGAAGTTAACCTTAGGCGCGATATTGGCACCCTCAGTAGCTTCAAAATACGGTCTTTCTTTGAATCCGAACATTCCTGCCAGAATATTCTTAGGGAACGATCTTATTGCTTTGTTGTAGTCTCTAACAACAGTATTGTATCTGTCTCTTTCAGTGGAAATTCTGTTTTCGGTGCCTGCCAGTTCATCCATCAATGCTGTTACATTTTGGTTTGATTTCAACTCAGGGTAGTTTTCAACAACCACTAAAAGCCTTGATAATGCACCTTCCAGTTGGTTGGATGCCTCAACCTTTTCAGGAATTGAGCCCGCCCCGGCCAGCTTAGCCCTGGCATCTGCTATCGCCGTAAAAACCTCCTGCTCCTGCTTCATCGCTCCCTTTACAGACTCCACAAGATTGGGAATCAAATCATATCTTCTCTGCAGCTTGCTTTCCACATTAGCCCACTGCGTATTTACATTTTCGTCCAGTGCCACCAAAGAATTGTAGCTTCCAAACAGGCTCATTACAAACATCCCTATTATCGCTACTATTACCAATATTATTATTAAACCTTTATTCATATCACACCTCTTAATCTTCATCAAATTTTAGAACTGCCAGGAATGCTTCCTGAGGTACTTCAACACTTCCTATTTGTCTCATACGCTTCTTACCTTCTTTTTGTTTTTCAAGAAGCTTTTTCTTTCTCGATATATCTCCGCCATAGCATTTGGCCAATACGTCTTTTCTGAGAGCCTTAACCGTTTCTCTGGCTATAACCTTTCCGCCTACAGAAGCCTGAAGCGGAACAGCAAACAAATGTCTCGGAATTACTTCTCTCAGCTTTTCAACGATATTTCTTCCTCTTTCATAAGCCTTCTGCTCATGAACTATAATTGAAAATGCATCCACTAATTCGCTGTTTATTAGAATGTCCATTTTAACGAGCTCTGAACGCACATAGCCGTGAAGCTCATAATCCAGTGATGCATATCCTCTTGTCTTTGACTTAAGCGCATCAAAGAAATCGTATATAACCTCATTCAGCGGTAGCTTATAATGAAGTATTACCCTTGTAGCTTCCATATATTCCATGTTTTCAAATATACCTCTGCGGTTCTGGCAAAGCTCCATTATCGCTCCAACATACTCCGTAGGAGTCATTATGGACGCATTTACAATAGGCTCCTCCATATATTCAATTTCCTGAACAGGAGGCATATTTGTCGGGTTTTGAAGTATCAACTTCTCTCCATTTGTTTTATAAACATTGTAAATAACACTTGGAGTAGTTGCAATAATATTTAAGTCAAATTCTCTTTCCAATCTTTCCTGAATTATTTCCATGTGAAGAAGTCCAAGGAAACCGCATCTGAATCCAAACCCAAGAGCAATTGATGTCTCTGGCTCAAATATAAGTGCTGCATCATTAACCTGAAGCTTCTCGAGTGCATCTCTGACTGAGTTGAACTCCTCTCCTTCAGCAGGATAAATTCCGCAGTACACCATGGATGTTACTTTTTTGTATCCCGGAAGAGGCTCGTTTGCCGGATTCTCATCTCCCGTAATGGTATCACCCACACGGCAGTTTCTTACATCTTTAATGCTTGCGCACAAATAACCCACATCGCCTGAATACAATGCAGGTGTAGGCTTCTGAACAGGCGACATTATTCCGACCTCTGTTACATCAAACGTCTTGCCTGTTGACATCATTTTTATTTTGTCGCCCTTTTTAACCTGACCTTCTTTAATTCTTATAAATGCGACAACTCCTCTGTAGCTGTCATAATATGAATCGAACACCAGCGCTCTCAACGGTGCATCCTCTTCTCCTGAAGGAGGCGGAACCTGTTTTACTATTGCCTCGAGGACCTGGTCTATATTAATATTGTNNAGTCGAGACCTATTACATCCTCTATTTCCTTCTTGATTTCCTCCGGTCTTGCTCCGGGAAGGTCAATCTTATTTATTACAGGAACAATTTCGAGATCCTGGTCAAGCGCAAGATAAACATTGGCAAGAGTCTGTGCTTCTATTCCCTGTGAAGCATCGACTACAAGCACCGCACCTTCACATGCAGCAAGGCTTCTTGATACCTCATAATTGAAATCCACATGACCGGGGGTATCAATCAGGTTTAAGGTATATTCATTGCCGTCCTCTGCCTTATAAAGCAAGCTTATGGTTTGAAGCTTTATTGTTATTCCTCTCTCTCTTTCCAGATCCATGTTATCCAGAACCTGTTCCTGCATTTCACGATGGGAAATCAGCCCGGTATTTTCTATTAACCTGTCTGCCAGTGTTGATTTACCGTGATCTATATGAGCGATTATCGAAAAGTTTCTTATGTATTTTTTTCTGTCCAAAAAATATTTCCTCCCTATTAAACGGATATAGGGTATTATATCAAAATTTATGTATTTATGAAAGTATTATTTGCTAATTTCCGTAATATACTCAGCTAAAATTTCAGTCAGCAGTTCCGCCGAATAATTTACCTCATCTATGTGGTTTAATGTGCTTCCAACCTCAAGAAGCAGCGCGTAATCTGAAAGATACTGGTTGAAATATGCACCCGGACGTACTACAACTTCTCTTAACAGCCCCGGATACATTTTATCTGCGACATCGTATAGAAGTTTTGCATTTTGCTTTAATTTTTCAGCGTTCTCATTTTTATCTCCTATTACTAAAATGCATGTTGCGGCATCCTTATTATTTATGGATACAGTCTTAACCCTTGACAGCTTCAGTTCATATGCTGAATTTTCCTCTGCACCGTCACGGTGAAGGTCTATAACTAAATTCTTTTTTGTATTTGAGATAACCTTGCTTACGGCATTTTTCGAATTAGCATAGGATGAATTATAATCGGGATAATCGTTGTAATCCTTAAGATGCTTTACATTTAGTCCGAATCCCTGCAAATTTGCAGTGATTTTGGTTCCTACACCCATTACATTGTAGCGCTCATCCTGTGTCCTGTAATTTCCTTCCTCGTGGGGAAGATATGCTTCTGTTCCGTGTGTATGAAATAATACTATATTAAATTTTTCATTAGCAGAAGCAGCGTTTAGGTCCATATTACGTGGAGCGCTGCTTCTGTATGTTGGCGATTCTATTACTCTAAAAAAATTCTCCTGGCGGTTATCGGCAATAAATACTTCTTGCTCCGGAAGCTGTTCCTCATTTTCCTCGTATATTTCCAAGTCATTGTTCTTTGAATCTTCCTTGTCGGTATTGATTGTTCTGAAAACCTCTTTGGATTTTACTCCGTCTGTTTCTGTCTGCTTGCTTGATTCATCATCTTCTTTAAATGTTTTCTCAAGAAAAATATTAAAGTAGGACATTATCTTGTCTATTGGATTTGCATTGTCTTCATCTGTTTTATCGCCCTTGTAATGCAGGGAAATAGTTGTAATATCCTTGCCTTCTTTTCTTTTTTCAGCTAAAGTATGAACATAACTGTAACCTATAAAAAGTATAACCAGGCAGAAAATTGACATTGCCATGTAAAATTTTGTTCCGCTTTTATTTCTTCTTCGTCTCTTCATAATCCAACTCCACATATTTTCTCAAAAGTAATATATTAATGTATATGTGTATTGTTTCCTGAATAACACTCTTATTTTTTACAATCAGATTACGAAATTAATTCATACCCCGGATGCACAGCCTTATTTATGGATTCAGCAAGCATATCGGACAAAATTTCAATCATTTCATCCACCCCGCTTGGTGTGACTACGGATTCCCCATGCATGGGACTCAATATTTCCTTGATAAACGTATGCTTTTCATTGTACTCCAGGTCACTGAGTATACCCATTATATCTCCCACATCATCTGTTTTATCCTTAAGCGTTTCCTCCATCATTTCTATTGTATCATTTACAATCGTGGCAGTATCTATTACAGTAGGAATACCTATTGCCACAACCTTTACCCCCAGCTCCTCTTCATTGAGTGACCCTTGCATATTTCCTATTCCTGAGCCAGGCTCGATGCCTGCATCTGTAATCTGTACCACTGAGCAAAGTCTTCTCATTTTTCTGGACGCCAGCGCATCTATTATTATAATCAGTGTAGGCTTGATTTTTTCCACTACCCCAATCACTGTGCTGACAGTTTCTATTCCTGTTGTGCCCAGTACACCGGGTTCCAATATGGATACCTCATTGTAATCCTCATCGTATTCCTTGTTATATGCTTTAAAAAACTGACGTGTAACCTTGATTTTATCCAATGTTTTAGGTCCCAAGGCATCCGCTGTTATATTTCTGTTTCCCAAACCCACAACCAGAATCTTTTCTCTTTTAAGTCCTGATACATCCTTAATTGCCTGAGCCAGAAGATTAATAACTTCATTCATTGAATCCTTGTTTAGACTCTTAAGGCTATTGGTTTCATATGTAATGTATTTCCCTTTCTTTTTCCCAACTGCCTTTTCTGCAGCCTCATCGGTAATTTCCAGCTCAACAATCTCTCCGTGCTTATAGTTTTTCGTATTTAAAGTAATGCCCTCTGCTTTTTGAGCCAGCGACTCATTTGCTTCAAATGCTAAATCCGTTCTGTAATACATATATCCTCCTGCTATATTAATACTGTTTTTATTTTAAAATGCGGACAAATANNTATTATTGAATTTTTTCTTTTTTTTATTCTTTATACTTGATTTTTGTTGGATTAGCCTGTATAATTGATTTGCTGTCAAAATTATTGTCAATGTGCAAATAATATGCTAAAATATTAGAGCATTTGAATAAGAACGTTTAAAAGGAGGTGAAGATTTTGGCAAATATTAAATCTGCAAAGAAAAGAATTTTAGTTATAAACAAGAAAACTGAGGTTAACAAGAGCAGAAAGTCTGAAATCAGAACATATATAAAGAAATTTGAAGCAGCCTTGACAGAAGGAAACTACGAAAAAGCTAAAGAATTATTGAAAGTATGTGAGAAGAAATTATATCAGGCAGCTGCAAAGAATACTATTCACAAAAGTGCAGCATCAAGAAAAATAAGCAGATTAGCTCTTAAATTAAACAAAGTTGCTTAATTATAGAACTAAAATCCGTAAGATTCATCAACTAACCTCATAGTCTAGAATGTGGTGTTAGTTGATGAATCTCTGGAAATGACAAAAACCGGCAGTAGCCGGTTTTTTTAGGCTTTATTAAAAGTTCGTCCTGCAAGGCGCCGGACAACCGCAGCGTNNTTAAGACATACGTGAGGATTGGCCGGCTGAACAGCAACGCAGCAGGCGGGCTTTTTAAACGGCCTATTTATTTTATTATTCCGTTTGTAATCATCTCAAGACCTATTCTTCCGTCTATTTCACCTTTCTTGATTTTTTTGTCGATTTCAAGTATTTTCTCCATATATAACTGTATTTTTTCAGGACTTAGATTTTTTGCCTGCTTTGAAAGCTTTGTTGCAACAAAGTTCTTCAGCTTCATTTTATTCATTATGTCATTAAATCCATATCCCTTTTTAACAAGCACAGTATATTGGTACAGCATCCTGTACTGTCTTGCAAGCATATGAATTATAAACTGTTCAGGAGTGTTATTTAAAAGCATTTCTTCCAGAATCTCAAATGCTTTTGCTTTATTCCCCTCACACACATAGTCAACAAGCTTGAATATGTTGCTTTCAACGGATTTGATAATTAAAAGTTCTATATCGTCAAGAGAGACACTGCCTGCCCCTGACTTGTAAGAAGCTATCTTTTCTGCTTCATTATTTATATGGTACAGATTCACCGTACTTTCGTACTCCAAATATCCTGAATTGTTGGCAATATAATCAGCATCATGCAAACTGATGCTGAGCCCTCGGCTTTTTATTTGTGCTGCAATATATCTCGATAACTCCGTTTCATTTAGCTTATTGATCTCAAAAATCGAATTTTTCTCTTTCAGCTTCTTGACGAATTTCTTTCTCAAATCAGGTTTTCCGCCCTTTATAAGGAATATTATTATACATCCTTCATTTCCGTCAGCCATTTCCATCAATCTGTCCTCATCTTTTTTGTTCAGACTGCCCGCTGATGTCAAAAATCCTGACTCTTTGACAACACATATTTTATAATCCGACATAAACGGAAAAGTAGTAACAAATTCAAAAAAATCTCTTGAGTTGCTTTCAATTCTTTCAAATTCCATGTAATTCATGCTCTCATATTCTTCGCTTACATATTTTTTCTTAATGAAATTTACCGCATCATCTATGTGATATTCTTCTGTCCCATGCAATATAAGGAAACAAGGAATCTTCATTTTTTCCGTCATATCGGTTATTACTTTATAGCTCATAATTTTCCCCTTTACTTCTCATAATCCATACCAGCAGGCAAAAATTTATCATATTCGGAATTATTCCTGCAAAATACAGCTCATAGTAATTATCAGACCTGTGACCCGTATATGTATTATAATATATTTTGTCACCTTTTAAAATAAAATTTATTTCTCCATGCTTAAATGTTGATAAAATATTGCTGCCCTTGTTCTCATATCTTGATATAACGTCCTTAGACGGAATACCGTAGTTGTTTTTTCCGTAGCTCATAACAGCTATGTTTGGACTTGAACTATTTACAAAATCAGACGTGGATGATGTCTTGCTGCCGTGATGAGGCACCAGCAATATATCTGTATGCTCAATATATTTCGATACTATCCCTTCAGCCTCACTTTCAATATCTCCCGTAAGCAAAACACTATCTTGTTCGTATTTCAGCAATATAACAAGGGAACGGTTATTGGATTTATCAGTTAAATAGCCCTCCTCCGGCCACAAAATTTCTATTTTCATCCTATCATCAATTTTCTGACTGTCTCCGCTGTGCAACAGCTCAACCTGATCAATTTCATCACTCTTATATGAAGAAAAAACATTTTTAATTGTTATATTACTGTTCATTAACTCTACTAATCCGGAATAATGATCCTCATCCCAATGGCTTATAAATACACCATCAACATTGCTGACACCTCTCTTTACCATATACGGCACTGCCGTATACTTGCCGAAGTTGCTGCTACTTGTGCTTCCACAGTCAATTATTAAATTTATGTCCTTGTATTTAACCGTNNTGTCCTGCATCGACAACATTGAAATAAAGACTGACATCCATAAACGGCAAAAAAATGAAGTTAATAATGCAAAAGCTTAGAAGTATAGCAGCACCACATTTATTTTCTCTGTGGTTTTTGTTGGTGTAGGCATAAATCATTACAATCAGCATGCAATAATAAAAAATAATCATAGCAGTCGACATGCTTGAAACAGAGAGTCCGTTAAATTGTACTTTGTCGGTCAAATTCACAAAATACCTCAGGCTATAAAGTATATAATCGAAAATATCAAAGAAAACCATCATGAATCTGTAAAAAATCACGTTCATAATTAAAAGTGCAAATCCGTATATAAGTATAACCGTAAATATGGGCAGCAGCAATATATTGTATATAATCCCCATGAAAGGTACATAGTTGAAATAATATGACACCACCGGCAGTGTAAACAGATGTAAAAATAAATATAAATATATTGCCCTGAGGATTTCATTCCTTGTTTCAATATGGCGTGAAATATATTTATTATAAACAATAAGGCTTAGTGCAGCCGAAAATGACAATAAAAACCCCGCATCAAAAATCCAGTATGGATTGTATAAAGTAAGAACAAGAGCTGCAAGGCATATTGAATTAACAGAGTTGTATTTGCGGTATAGAATCTCTGAGCCGAATAAAAGTGTAAACATAACAAGTGCCCTCATTACCGTAACAGGAAAACCTATCAAAAAGCCATAAAACCATATTATAATCCACGCAATCACCCAGCTTGGCCTTCGACCCAAATAGAATAATTTAAACATTTTAAGCAATACAGCATACATAAGCACTATATGAGTTCCGGAGACAGCAAAAATATGAGCCAATCCCATAATCTTAATATTGTCGTACAGCCCTTCATCTAAATAATCCACATTTCCCAATATTATTGATAAAATGACATTTGCATTTTCCCTGCTGAGCGAATTATAAAAGCATCTTTCAGCATAGTTCCTGAAATTTATTGATATTTCATTAATTAGTGAATACTCTTTTTTAATGACAGTGGGATTCTCCTGCAGAAAAATAACAGCTCCTATTTTTTTAGCCCTCAAATAATTTTCATAATTGAACATCTTTCTGTTTCTGTTGAAGTTAGTGTCTGCTGTACGCCCTTTAAACTGTATTATGCTATTTTCATCTGTATTGTTTGCTTTATTTATATATACAATTGTATTTTCGCTTTGTTTAAGCCTTCTGCCGTTTATACCTATTACTGAACCATCAAAACTTAAATAATCTGAATCAGCATTTATTTTATTTTGCTTCTTTATCTTTACAGTGAAGACTGCTTCCTCATTAATATATTGTTTTAGAATAAATTTTGAATTATAATAGGTGTTGACTAAAGATAAAATCAGAAATGCAATAATTACCGAATTGAATATGAAACGCTTAGTTTTAAAGATTTTATATACAAGCGAAGTAAATAAAGCTATAAAAATATAGCTGAAAAAACCATACTCACATGATATTATTCCAACCGCATAGGCTGCAAAAATATATAACAATATGTACATATTACACCTCAATTGATTTTACCAAATATTAGGTGATAATTAAAGTGATTTTTAAATAAATTTAGCGCAGGAGACCATATGATTATTGACTTCAAAGAGATACCATATTTAACTTCCAATGAAAACTTAGGCAGATTATTTAATAATGCTGTCTTTATAGATATAGAAACAACAGGACTATCACGCATTCACGCAGATATAATATCAGTAACCCTATTGCTTTACCTTGACAACAGCTATAAAATTTATCAGATATTTTGTGAATACAAAATTGACGAACCGGAAGCATTAAAATATTTAAAAGAGCTCATCATAAATAAGAAATATATTGTTACATACAACGGAAACAGCTTTGACATTCCATTCCTGGCAAACAAGTTTCAAAAATATAACATAGAATCAGATATGAATTCCTTTACAAAAATAGATTTATATAATTTAATAAGACCAGTAAGAAACAGAATACAAGTTGAAAATTTAAAACTGAAAACAGTAGAAGGCTTTTTTAATATAGAAAGAGAGGACACTCTATTGGGCGAAGATATAATAACATTGTATAACGCATATAGAATTGAGCCGCGAAAGGAGTTTTCCTTCTTAATATTGCAGCACAATTACGAGGATGTACTCAATCTTCCGATATTATTTGAACATATCTTGAATTTATATGATGATGTTCTTTATTATAATAATCTTATTGTAACATTGAATTATTCTGATTTTAAAATCAAAAAAAACTCTCTAATATGCATATTAAGTGTAATTGCAGACTGTAAACACGACTATGTACATACAAGCTTGAATTTCAATTTACGTATAGATTATAAATCTCAATCCATGGAGTTGGACATCCCCCTCGGTTTTTTCACGGATGAAAAAATAAAGGAATTTTACTTCATTGATAACAATAATTATAAAATTAAATCATATACAGCAATAGAAGGGATAAAAAAAAATCTGATGCCCATTAAATTCAACGGTAAAATATTCGATAGCAATATGGTAAATGTTGTGAAAAATATTTTAAGCTCAATTACCTTCTAAACATGGTTGACCTACCATCGATTTTTTACTCCCTGCCGGTGGTTGAAATCAAATTATGAAATACAAAAATACCTATACATTATTGTATAGGTATTTTTATTTTGGTGCCCAAACGCGGAATCGAACCACGGACACGGAGATTTTCAGTCTCCTGCTCTACCGACTGAGCTATCTGGGCAATGAGTGGGCCTTCAAGGACTCGAACCTTGGACCTACCGGTTATGAGCCGGGCGCTCTAACCAACTGAGCTAAAGGCCCAAAACTTTTGTTTTGGTATTAATGGGCTTAGATGGACTCGAACCATCGACCTCACGCTTATCAGGCGTGCGCTCTAACCACCTGAGCTATAAGCCCTTTAAATCGGGGCGGCAGGATTTGAACCCGCGGCCCTCTGGTCCCAAACCAGATGCGCTACCAAACTGCGCTACGCCCCGTTATTTGGCGGAGAGGGTGGGATTCGAACCCACGCGGGCTTTCACCCAAACGGTTTTCAAGACCGCCTCGTTATGACCACTTCGATACCTCTCCAAGTTGGTGATCCATCGGCGATTCGAACGCCGGACACCTTGATTAAAAGTCAAGTGCTCTGCCTGCTGAGCTAATGGATCATATTAAATTAATTGGCTGGGATGGCAGGATTCGAACCTACGCATACTAGAGTCAAAGTCTAGTGCCTTACCGCTTGGCGACATCCCATTGTTACCCTTTTTGGCTGGGGTAGTAGGATTTGAACCCACGAATGCCAGAGTCAGAGTCTGGTGCCTTACCGCTTGGCGATACCCCAATTAAACTGCACCCAGGAGGAGTCGAACCCCCGGCACACGGATTAGAAGTCCGTTGCTCTATCCATCTGAGCTATGGGTGCTCAGTAATTTGGAGCGGGTGAAGGGAATCGGACCCTCGCGACCAGCTTGGAAGGCTGGGGCTCTACCATTGAGCTACACCCGCGTATTTCAGTTACCCAAATCTTGTTTTCGATTTGGTGTCAACAGAAGACTCAGAAACTTTAGTTTTTGAGTTTCCTTTATTTTAGTGGAGCGGAAGACGAGATTCGAACTCGCGACCCTCGCCTTGGCAAGGCGATGCTCTACCACTGAGCCACTTCCGCATTCCAGTCTCGTTCACCAATTTATCTGCTCCTTACGTCGCATAAATTGGGAACTCGTTGCGAATGACCTACCAGCCATTTTTCAGAAAAAAGACTCCGAAAAATGGGGTTAGGGCATCTTGTGGTGGAAGAGATTGGATTC
>DDNC01000024.1 GCA_002340985.1 Firmicutes bacterium UBA2530
TACTGCCAATACAAACTACACGGTAACGGTGAAAAAAGGAGACTTTAGAATTCTTGGACCGAACTCAGTAGTATACGTAGTAAATTACCTAGAGCAAGGAACCAATAAACCTTTAGCAGATAGTGTAACTAAATCAGGTATTTTCGGTGAAGAAGTGACTGAGAGAGCCATAGACATTAAGGGCTATAACAAGGTTGGTTCTGTTGAAAAAACTATAACTTTAGATGTATATGGAAATGTAATTAATTTCTATTATTCAGAACAAAAGGTTATAGATGACTCTGATTTCTACGAAATTAACTGGATGTACGAAACAGGTTATAATACCGATACTTACAATAAGAGGTACGAGACCGATGGAGAAGGGTCTGTAACAGAAAGTGACATTGCTAACTATGTGCAGTTACATTATGATTCTGGTTACACGTATGTAAGAAGAGTTGTTAATCAAAATACTGTAGAAGTAATTGAGGTTATAGATGTTACTTCAGGTGCAGCAATAACAGGATCGGCTGTTACAGGAACAGGAATTAAATTAGTGACAACGACAGTTGTAGATTTATATTATGACAGGAACTACACTGGTGGTGGAGATGACGACGACGATGACGATTCAACCATCATCACGGATACACTGGTTCCGTTGGCTGAACTGGAGAAATTAGACCACTTCGCATATGTTATAGGTTATCCTGAGGGCGATGTAAGGCCTTTGAATAACATAACAAGAGAAGAAGTTGCTATGATTTTCTACAGATTGCTGACAGATGAAAGCAGGAACCAGCTGCTGAGCGATACGAATCCGTTTACGGATATGGAAGGTCACGGATGGTCCAACAGGGCTATATCTACATTATACAGTGCAGGTATAATCAAGGGTTATCCGGACGGAACATTCAGACCATCAGATCCTATTTCAAGAGCAGAATTTGCAACTATTGCAGCTAAGTTCGACAAATTGGAGTTGAATAATACAAGTAGATTCACCGATATATTCGGACATTGGGCAGAGAAGTATATAACTTCTTCAGAAAACAAGGGATGGATAAAAGGATATCCTGATATGACATTTAAGCCTGAGCAGGATATTACAAGAGCCGAAGCTATGACATTGATAAACAATGTATTGGATAGGGCGGTTCCGGAAGAAAACATACATCCAGATGCAATGTTCTGGCCTGATAATCCGAGCAGTGAATGGTATCATGAAGCTGTAATGGAAGCTACAAACAGTCACGATTACATTTTNNGATGAATTGTGGACCGGTTTGAAAGCAAACAAGATATGGCCGTAACTCAATAATAATACCTGTAAGCGGTTAAAGAGGTTAGCTGTTTAAGGTATACAGGGCAATCAGTCAGTAAAATGGCTGATTGCCTTTTTGTATACATTTGCTTCAGTATAATGTTAAATTAATATTTAATAATATTTTAATAATAATTTTAAAAAAGATAAAGATTGCTGTTTATTAACAAAGTTTTGTGGGTAATAAATACACACAAAGAATTTATATATGGGCAAACTTATCAAAAGGTAAGGACGCAAAGCATGAAGTCTAANNGACGGTTCGGCTGCAAAATAATTTATTATTTTGCAGCCTTGCTCATTTTTAAGAATATAAGGATATTGAGAGGAGGAAGTACAATGAAACACAGTTTTATTAAGAGTAAAATGAAAAGATTTTTGTCTATATTGGTTGTACTGCTGATGCTGATGCCTTCTCTGCCTGTAAAGGCCATGGAGACTGAGGTTGTTGAAGAAGAGGAGCTCATTGATGAGTTTCCGGAACTTGACGGTGATTTAATTTTAGTTGACGAAGAAAATCCTCCGGTTGAAGAGGAACTTATAGAAGAAAATAATGATGAAGAGGTCGAAGAGGCTGAAGATATAGAGGAAGAGGCTGAGGGGCAAGAGAGTATTGAAGAACCTGAGATTATAGAGGAGCTTGAGATTGTTGAAGAACCTGAAGTCGTTGAAGAACCTGAAATTATTGAGGAGCTTGAACAGCCGGAGATAATTGAAGAAGAGATAGAGGAAGAAGAAATTTCCGAAAATCCGGACGGATTAAACGAACCTGAATACATAAGCTCACCGAGTATTTTTTATCCCAAAGGGTCTCTTGGACCATTTTTACAACCGGTACCGATGATGTTGAGAAGCATGCTCTTTACAGAGCAGGAGGGAGATTTCGGAAATATCCCGCAGGGACCGGGTTCAATCAGTCTTGATAAAAAAGAAACACCTGTTGAAGGAACAAATAATCAATGGGAAATAAAGCTTACAGTGACCGGTGTTGACGGAGAAAAAACTTCAGATATAGTGCTGGTAATTGACAGATCCGGAAGCATGGGCTCAAATGGAAGAATGACAGCAGCTAAGGAAGCAGCAACTAAATTTGTAAATGCCATGCTGAATGATGTTAATGATACTAAAACAAGAATAGCACTGGTTTCATTTTCTAATAATGTTACGGTTCACAATTCAGCATCTCCGTTTTTCACGGCAGCTGACAAGCAATCATTGCTCGACGCTATTGACGGACTGAGTGCCAGCGGAGGAACACACATTCAGGCAGGTATACGCCAGGCGGCAGCTTTACTCGCAGCAAGTATGGCAGATGAACAGAATATGGTACTTCTTGGTGACGGAGCTGCTACATACAGCTATGAAATTAAAAATCCGAATAATTATCTTGAGTATTGGAAAGATGTAAGTGGTCGTAAATATTACAGAACAACCTCGGATGTGCCTGAAAGTCAGTTTAAATACTCAAGCACCGTAGGAAACGGAAGCGATGACCATTCATCCTACGAAGAAGGCGGAACAGGAAAAAATAACAACAAATATAGAAATTACTACAGACATGGTGCAAGCGCTGTTGCTGAAGCAGGGTTCTTCAAAGATACCGGCGGTACGGTATATACCATCAACTTAAGCGCTTCTGGTGACGGACCTTGGACATTGGAAAACATAGCAAGCCCAGGTAAGGATTTCACCGCAAGCACAAGTGATTTGAACAATATATTTTCAGAGGTTGCAGGAAATATATCATATGCTGCAACAAATGCGGTTATTACAGACCCAATGGGAGATATGTTCTCTATACCGGGAATCAACGCATCAAATTTTGCAGATATAATACATGTTTCAAGAGGCACGGTGAGCTGGGATGAAGCAACAGAAACAATTAAATGGAACTTAGGCCTCATTTCTGGAGCTAGCCCGGCATACATGTGGTACGTAGTTGAAATTGATCCAAGTGCCCAAAACGGAGTATATTATCCTACAAATAAAGACACGTATGTTGATTACAGGAATATAAATGGTGAGGAAGCAAAAAAATCCTTCCCTATACCTGAAGTTAATATAGTAATACCCGACAAGCCGTTCCTGAAAATCGAAAAATCAGCAGATAAGGAAAGATTTTCAGAAGTCAGCGAGGTTATAACATACACATATGTTGTTTCAAATTCAGGAAGCATACCCATAGAAGGAATTATTACAGTACATGACGACATATTGGGAGAAATAACTTCCGAAACAGAACCGATTACACTGCAGTCCGGAGAGAGTTTCACTGTAACAGCAACTCATACGGTTACTCAGGATGACCTGGATAGAGGCTTCATTACAAACAAGGCTTGGGCAGAGGTGCCGGGAGTTGTAAAATCTCCTACAGACAGTGTTACTGTATATGCAGTTCAGAACCCGCAGCTGACGATTGAAAAGACCGCTGACAGAGAAAGCTTCTCGGATGTTGGCGAGGTTATAACATATAGCTACAAGGTTACCAATACAGGTAATGTAACCATAAGCGAGCCATTTTCATTGGATGATGATAAAATAGGAGAGCTTGCAGTAAGTGAAGAGATTGACTCGCTGGCACCGGGGGAAAGCTTTACTGTAACCGCTGAGTATAAAGTAATCGAAGAGGATATGGAAGCAGGTTTCGTGAAGAATATAGTAAAGGTTACCGGACATTTCGGTGAAGAGGAAGTATCGGGAGAGGATGAGCTCACAATACCTGTAAAGAAAGGCGAAGATCCTAAAGACCCTGAAGATCCTGAGGAACCAGGAAATCCGGAGAATCCAGGTAACCCGAGAGATTCGGATGATGACGATGACGACCCGGTTGTACCGATTTCAAACCCACAAGTTCCATTAGGCGGTGAAACGGTTCAGGATACCAGCCAGAATGTTCCGCAGAACACGGATGCAGAGATTGAGGAGATAGAGGAGCAACCTGTTCCTCAGGCAACAATGCTTCCGGATACTGGTGAATTCCTTAACACCGGACTGCTGGCAATATTAGGTACACTGCTTCTTGCAGCAGGAATTGTACTGAACAGAAAGAGAAGAATAAATTAGCAAATGATATTTGAGGGGGAGGAGAAATCCTCCCTTTTAATTTGTGAATTAGACTGCGATATTAAAAAATAAATTGCAGAAAATGTTTGTAAGCTGCATGTTTTAGGTATAAAATATATACTATGATATGGAGGCTGCCATGAGGAAATTAATATCGACATCCTTGATTGCTGCAGGAGTAATAGTTATATGCATTGCTGCATTTCAGGAAATATCGACCAGATATAACCAGAAAAAATTAATAGATGAATACAATCAATACACTGAAATTATGAAGAACCTTGAAATAAGCGAAATTGAAGCGGAGGCTTCCGCAGAGCCGCCTGATGAAGATACAGACACGGCAGTTACGGAGGCAGGAAGTGAGCCTGAAATAGGGCGGGGGTCTGAGACAAACAACAGCGGTGCAGCGCAGGAAAGCAAAAAGCCTGATTTGGGAAAAATTTTGGCAGGCAAAACTATAAGCGGGCTTCTGGAGATACCTAAAATCAAAGTAAGCTCCGCCATACTTGAGGGAACGGATGACAGCGCACTGAAATACACGGTTGGGCATTATCCGGGGCTTGGTGAGATAGGACAGCCGGGAAACTACGTGCTGCTTGGACACAGAAATTACGTATATGGGCACTTTTTCAGAAATCTTGATCGTCTGGAGGTGGGAGATGAGGTTATAATTACAAAGGATGGCAAAAAATATACTTATGTTATATATGAATTCTTTGTTGTAAGTCCGGAGGAAGTATGGGTTTTGGATAAGACGGAGGAGCCTATTGTTACAATGATAACATGCACACCGATTGGAACATATACAGACAGGCTCATTGTGAGAGGACAGCTTAAGGTGCAGGAATAAAAAATGGATAATATTTGATTTTTGTGTTTAATTTTTTACAAACTGGGTACATAAATAGATAGAGAATATTTGCGGAGGACATATGAAAACATATAAGTGGAAATGTACAATTTGCGGAGAGACAGTTGAAGGAGCAGAGCCGCCGAAATCCTGCCCGGTGTGCGGAGTGGGTGCAGAGATGTTTGTGAAGGAAGAGTTAAAAGAGGCTGCGGCTGCAGCGGATATATATAAATGGCAGTGCACCATATGCGGAGAAATTGTTGAGGGTGCCGAACCTCCAAAATCCTGCCCTGTATGCGGTGTAGGAGCAGAAATGTTTGTGAAAATAGAAGGCGGAACTGGTGCTGAGGTAGAAAAATCCGGTCAAAAAGAAAAGATAGTTATAATAGGAGCCAGTGCAGCTGCAATAAGCGCCGCAGGTGAAATACGCAAAAGAGATACGGAAAGTGATGTAATACTTGTTTCAAGAGAAGATGTTAAGGGATATTTCAGACCGCAGCTTTCAAAGCTGCTGAGCAACGACAGTGTAACCATTGAATCTATATCTATAAAGAAGGACAAATGGTTTGAAGACAACAGAATTATCTTACTGCTTAACAAGACAGCAGAGAAAGTTGATACGGAAAACAAAAAAGTAATTTTTGCTGACGGCAGTCAGATGGATTATACAAAGCTCATCATTGCTTCAGGTGCCGAGGTTTTTGTGCCGCCCTTCCCGGGAAGGGATAAGGAGGGTGTGTTCACTCTGAGACATGCAAAGGATGGAAGGGCAATAAAGGAATACTCAAAGGGAAGAAAGACAGGAGCTGTAATAGGCGGAGGAATACTTGGCTTGGAGGCAGCAAATGAGCTGAAGAACCTAGGACTCAGCGTAACTGTTATAGAGGTTGCGGACAGAATTCTTCCGAGACAGCTGGATGAGGATGCGTCAAGAATATTGGAGGAAATAGTTAAGGGAGCAGGGATTACGTTTAAAAAGGGCGTGGGAACGAAGGAAATTGTAGGCGATGACAAAGTAAGCGGCATTTTACTGGACAACGGCGAGGTTGTGCATGCGGAAGTTGTTATTGTATCAACCGGAGTGAAGGCAAACAGCGGAATTGCCGAGGGATGCGGAATTGAAATCAAGAGAGCCATAGTGGTGAACGATAAGATGGAAACTTCTGTGCCAGGCATATATGCCTGCGGAGACTGCGCTGAGTATGAGGGGATAAATTATGCGCTGTGGAGCGAGGCCCTTGAGCAGGGCAAGGCAGCTGGAATAAATGCTGCCGGAGGTGAAGCCTCTTACAAAACAATAGTTCCTTCCACAACTTTGAATGCATTCGGCACAAAGGTGTTTTCAATAGGAGACGTAGGTTCCGACCCCAATGTGGAATATGAGATATATGAGGAATTAAACGGCACGAACTACAGAAAGCTCTACTTCAAAAACAATGCATTGTCGGGCGGAATACTCATAGGAGATACATCCAAGACAGTTGCGTTGATGGATGGATTTGAAAAAGGTAAAACAATGGAAGAAATGATAGAAAAAATTAAATCATAAATAAAGTGTTTAGCTATATAAGGTGCATGGCCATATTCACAGGCTGTGCATTTTTTTTATTTTGAAGACATGTTATGACAAAATATTTCATCCGGGTATCTTATAATGGGTATCATAATTGCTGAAATGACGACTTCGAGAGGTGGAGATGGTTTATTATGTTGAATATGTCTTCGCTGAAAATCTTATAATTGATTTTATATTGCTGTTTGTTACCGGAAAGTTGTTAAAAAGAGTCATTGTATACAAAAGGCTGCTTGCTTCATCGGCAATCGGAGCGCTGTATGTTGTGCTGGTCGCGTATATTGGCAGAGATTTCATGACATATTTCATTGTAAAGGTCAGCGTGTCTGTGTTAATGATAATGGTGGCATTTGATTCAAGGGGGATTTTAACAAACATTAGGGTCATAATTTGCTTTTACATGACATCATTGATTATGGCTGGCATCATAACGGCTATGTACTATATGAATTATGACAGACTGACGGTTAATGCCATTATTATTGCATTGTTTGCAGGTTATGTGGGGCTGCATTTCTTTTTTGGCGAAGTGAGAAGCAGGAATGAAAAAAGCAATTACATGAGAAGTGTAATCGTAAGTTTTGCAGACAAGACAAAAGTCCTCAATGCATTTATAGATACGGGAAACGAACTTTCGGATCCCATGACGGGAAAGCCTGTCATTGTAGTGAATATAGAATGCCTGAGAAGTATCCTGGGAGAAGAGCTCTGTGGCAGGATATTGAACATGTATGCAGGTAATGAGGGTTTAGAGGTCTTGTTGAGTGAATTCAGCAGCTATAATTTAAGGATAATACGCTATAACACAATAAGCAGCAAGGGCGAAAGGATGGTAACTATAACTCCTGATAAGGTTGAGGTGAGAAAAGACAGCAATCATATTTTAAATACGGATGCAGTCATTGGCATATATCCGGGAAAAATAAGCCGGAAGGAGGATTACGACGCATTGTTGTTCAACAAAATATTAAAATGGGAGATGGAGCAAAATAATGAGCCTGATAAATTTTGTTAAAGATTTTCTGAAAAGAATATTTAACTTTTTTATAGATAAGCTGAGGATTGCTCAGGACATATTTTACATAGGAGGAAGCGATACGTTGCCGCCTCCTCTATCGCAGGATGAAGAAAGGGAAATAATAAACAGGCTTAAGGATTCGGATGAAGCAAAATCCATACTGATAGAGCATAATTTAAGGCTTGTTGTGTATCTTGCAAAAAAATTTGAATCAACGGGAATTAACGTTGAGGATTTGATATCCATAGGTACTATCGGACTTATAAAGGCTGTAAATACATTTAAAGCCGAAAAAAATATCAAACTTGCCACGTATGCGTCCAAGTGTATTGAAAATGAAATTTTGATGCATTTAAGGCGGGTGGGTAAGGCAAAGACAGAAATATCTCTTGACGAGCCTCTCAATATAGATTGGGATGGAAATGAGCTTTTGCTTTCGGATATTTTAGGAACCGAAGAGGATGTTGTGTTCAAGGATATGGAAAGTGAGGTTGATTTATGTCTTTTGAATGACTCCATCAAGAAGCTTAACAAGAGAGAGTACACCATAATGAAGCTGCGGTTCGGTCTGAACAATTCCAAGAGCTTCACGCAAAAGGAAGTGGCTGACATGCTTGGAATTTCACAGTCCTACATATCACGACTGGAAAAGAAAATACTAAACAGGCTTAAAAAGGAAATCAACAAAGCAGTATAAAAAGCATATACCGGGAAATAATTTTTAAGGGGGATAATATTTTTAAAGGGGAAAACAACGATGATAAACAAAGTAGTTATATGTGGCGTTAATACTTCTCAATTGCCTACAATTAAGACATCTGAGATGAGAGATATGATACATAAAATCCAGGAAGGAGATAATGAGCTTAGGGAACAGTTCATAAACGGTAATTTAAGGCTTGTTCTCAGTGTTATCCAAAGGTTTAATTCAAAAAATGAGCCCGTGGACGATTTGTTCCAGATAGGCTGTGTTGGTCTGATAAAGGCTATTGATAATTTTGATTTATCTCTTGATGTGAAATTCTCTACATATGCTGTTCCCATGATAATCGGCGAAATTCGCAGATATTTGAGAGACAACAACTCAATCAGAGTATCCAGATCCATGAAGGACACAGCCTACAAAGCGTTGCAGGTCAGGGAAAGACTTTCGGCAGGCAGCTCACAGGAGCCCACAATTGCGGAAATAGCCAAGGAGATAGGTGTTGACAAGGAAGAAATAATCTTTGCATTAGAATCCATACAGGAGCCCATATCGTTGTTTGAGCCAATATACAATGACGGAGGGGATGCCCTTTACGTTGTGGATCAAGTAAAGGATGAAAAAAATATAGATGAAAAGTGGATTGAGAAAATAACCCTTGAGGACAGCATAAATAAGTTATCCGAAAGAGAAAAGCAGATAGTTGATATGCGCTTTTACAAGGGAAAAACTCAGATGGAGGTAGCCGAAGAAATCGGAATATCTCAGGCGCAGGTGTCCAGACTGGAGAAATCTGCTCTTAGTCAGCTTAAAAAGGGATTTAAGTCATAGGAATGAGTAAGTATAAGGGATTTGCGGAAGCAAATCCTTTTTTGTCATAATTGTAATTAATTGTACATACCCTATAGTATATTAACACTAAGGGGTGAATGCTTTGACAAATTACTGGGAGCTGATTGAAAAAGATGTTGTAAATATCAAAAACGGTGAAATTATGGGTAGGTTTGACGATGTGGAAATAGATGCGAAGGTGGGTAAAATTCAGGCGTTTTATATAGAAGAAGCTGGAAGGTTCATGGGTATGCTGGGAAAATCCAAGGCACGAAGGGTAAAATGGGAAGAAATATTAAAAATAGGCATGGATGTAATAATAGTTAATGTTGATGATGACATAAACAACAGGGCAATAAAGGAAATGCTGGATTAACATCAACAAGATTATTGCTCCATGCAATTAATAAAGAGCAATTAAGGTATGCTTAATTGCTCTTGAGTGTATTTATAGGTACGAATTGCTTGTCAGAATCCCATTCACAGCTTTTTTTGTCCATTCCTCAGCTTCTAATATTGTTTCCACGGAGTCAATAGCTACTGGCTTGTGAGAGAGCATTATTTTCTCGGTTATGTTTCCTATGTCGAGGAAATTTATTTTTTTGTTTAAAAACAAATCCACACATGCTTCGTTGGAGGCGTTTAAAACCGCAGGCATAGTTCCGCCGGCGTCAAGTGAGTTGAATGCAAGTCTCAGACACTTGAATGTATCCGTATCGGGACTCTCAAAGGTAAGCTGCCCTATTTCCACAAGTGAAAGGCTCTTGTAGGAGTTTTGTGTCCGTTGTGGATAAAAAAGTGCAAACTGTATGGGAACACGCATATCAGGGTGTCCCAGCTGTGCGATTGTGGAATGGTCCTCAAACTCTATTCCGGAATGTATTATGCTTTGAGGATGCACAACAACCTCAATCTGTTCCGGTCTCACATCAAAAAGAAACTTTGCTTCGATTACCTCCAGTCCCTTGTTCATAAGTGTGGCGGAGTCGACGGTTATTTTTCTTCCCATTGACCAGTTGGGATGCTTTAAGGCATCCTCAACAGTAACGCTTTTTAAAAACTCAGTATTTTTTCCTCTAAAGGGGCCTCCTGAAGCTGTCAGAACAATTTTATTTATGCTTTTTCTATCATTTGCCATGAGACTCTGAAAAATAGCGCTGTGCTCGCTGTCCACCGGAATAATCTCAGAATTGTATTCTGCGGCGAGATTCATTATGTAGCTGCCGCCTGTAACCAATGTTTCCTTGTTTGCCAGGGCTATGATTTTACTTTTTTTAATTGCGGCTACAGTCGGTTTCAGTCCTATCATACCGGACACTGCAGTTACAATTATATCGCTTTTATAAAATTCGGCAGCTGCTGTAAGTCCTTCCATTCCGTGCATAATTTCTGTCTTTATATCTGAAGGCAGCATATCCTTAAGCTGCCTTGCCTTTTCCTCATCCATTACGGTGCACAGCTCCGGTTTGAATTCAAGTATCTGGTCATACAGCAGGCGTATGTTGCTGTTTCCTGTTATTGCGCATACCTTTATTTCATCCGAGTGTCCGCGTACCACTTCTAATGTCTGTGTTCCGATGGAACCAGTTGAGCCGAGAATGCTGATATATTTCATGGCTTCTCCTTTATTCATAAAATTTCAATACCGCTATTTTATCATATATGCAATGTCCTGCATAGTGCAAAGTTCAAGGGTGGCGGACTTTGCGACAGACCTTTTGTTTTATTTTAAAAAACACTTGTAATACTTTTAGATACAGTGTATTATAAATTATCATTAAGATAACACAACGGAGGGCAGGATGTATAAAAGTTATGAAAGCACAAGATGCTCTGATTTGAGGACACGAGCTTCGGATGCAGTGCTGAGAGGCATTGCTGATGACGGTGGCCTGTACGTGATGAGAGAGCTGGAACATAAAAAAATTGATGTGGAAAAACTGCAGTACAAAAGCTACATAGACATGGCTGAAATTATTCTGGCTGAAATGTTGGATGATTTTTCTGCGGAAAAAATAAAGGAATGTACTGCCAAGGCATATACAAATAAATTCAGTACCGATGAGATTACTCCGGTTGTCAAGGCAGGACAGGTATATGTGACGGAGCTGTTCCACGGACCAACATCTGCATTCAAGGATGTTGCACTTTCAATACTTCCTCACCTCATGACAGCTTCGTACGAAATGAACGGAATAGATGAAGAGGTAGCTGTCCTGGTTGCAACATCAGGAGATACGGGCAAGGCTGCACTTGAGGGATTCAGGGACGTTAAGGGAACGAAGATAGCTGTATTCTATCCAGACGGAGGAGTCAGCCAAGTTCAAAAGGCTCAGATGGAAACACAGGAGGGCTCAAATACTTATGTGTGCGCCATACGTGGAAATTTCGATGATGCCCAGACAGGAGTAAAGAAAATATTTACGGATACTGCTCTTGCAAAGGAGCTTAAGGAAAATAATAAAATGTTTTCTTCGGCAAACTCCATAAATATAGGCAGGCTTGTTCCGCAGATTGTGTATTATTTCTTTTCATATGTTAAGCTGATTGAAAGCAAAGAGATTGCCATGGGAGATAAGGTAAACTTTGTGGTTCCAACGGGAAACTTTGGAAATATTTTGGCGGGGTATTACGCCAAGCTTTTGGGACTTCCGGTGAACAAGCTAATATGTGCTTCAAATGAAAACAATGTTCTGTATGATTTTATAAGAACGGGTATTTACGACAGAAACAGGCAGTTTTATAAAACAATATCACCTTCAATGGATATTTTGGTGTCCAGCAACCTTGAAAGGCTTCTGTACTACATGAGTGGGAAGAACAATGAATATGTCAAATCTCTCATGGAGCAGCTGAATTCAGCGGGGCGATATGAGGTTAGCAATGAAATGAAGGATAAAATAAATTCGGAGTTTTACGCTGCATGCATATTCAAGAATGAGACAGAAATTACCATAAAGGAAACATTTGAAAGGCATGATTACCTTCTTGACACACACACGGCTGTGGCATATCGGGCTCTGGAGAATTACAGAAGAGAAACGAAGGATGACACGGTAGCGGTAGTTCTTTCAACAGCAAGCCCGTACAAATTTTCAGGAAGTGTCTACGAAGCACTTTATGGAGCCGACAACAGAGACGAATTTGAAATTATGGAGGAGCTGAGCAAAAGAACAGGAGTTGCGGTACCGGAAAACTTAAAGGGTTTGAATAAGAAGAAAATAAGGCATACTGATGTTTGTGAAATAGATGAAATGAAAGACTATGTCAGAGAAAAACTGATAAGGAGAAATTATGATTAGAATTACCGTTCCGGCATCCACGGCAAACATAGGTCCCGGATTTGACACATTGGGACTTGCACTCAATATGTACAATGCATATGAGTTCGAAGAAACAGACGGGGAACTGACAATTGAAGGATGTCCGGAGTTATATAAAAACAGCAACAACCTTGTTTATAAGTCCTTTATAAAAACCGCAGAAATAATCGGCAAGGATGTCAAGGGCTTAAAAATATCCATGAAGACGGATATACCTGTTTCGAGAGGGCTGGGCAGCAGTTCCGCCTGCATAGCGGGAGGCGTATTTGGAGCAAATGCCCTGCTGAAGGGTGGCTTAAGCAAGAATGAGCTTTTTAAAATTGCGGTGAATATTGAGGGGCATCCCGACAATATGGCACCTGCGGTGTACGGAGGATTGACGGCATCAATAGTGGAGGAGGGCACTCCCTACTGCATGAGCTATGAAATAAGTGACAAATTGCAATTTTGTGCACTCATACCCGATTTTGAAACATCAACCTCCGAAGCAAGAAAGCTTCTTCCAGAGCAGGTAGTATTTAAGGATGCGGTGTTCAACATTTCACGCACTGCAGTTCTTTTGAAGGCTCTTGAGGAGGGAAATACGGAAATTATAAGGATATCTCTTAAAGACAGGCTTCATCAGTCATACAGGAAGACATTGATACATGAGTATGAAAAGGTAAGAGAAATATGCGAGGGGAATGGTTCGCTGGCATTTTTCATAAGCGGCTCCGGACCTACATTAATGAATATTACAGATAATTCTGTATTCATGAATAAAATTAAGGACAGTATCATGTGTCTGCAAAATAAATGGGAAATAAAGTACCTGGCTGCAGATACAAAAGGCGTAAAGGAGGAAATATGTTAAAGAAGTATTTAATTGTCAGCAAAAAAATATTGCCGGATGTATATGAAAAGGTCATCGAGGCAAGAAACTTAATCAACAACGGCAGCGTAAAAGGAATCAGCGAGGCTGTGAAAATGGTAGGCATAAGCCGAAGCACTTATTATAAGTACAAGGACTACGTTTTTTCTCCATCCGAAAATTCTATTGGACGAAAGGCTGTAATATCCATGATGCTCAGACATGAAAAGGGCGTGCTGTCAAGTGTGCTCAACTACATGTCCATGGAAAACGCAAATATTCTCACCATAAACCAAAGTATCCCTATTAACGGAAAGGCAGCTGTCAGTCTTTCTCTCGATATTTCTGACATAAGCAAACCCGTTGATGACGTTATGGCCGAGCTTAAAAAGGTTAAGGGCGTAAGCTCTGTAAAGCTGCTGTCCATTGAGTAGGTAGATAAAATGTATGGATTAGTTTTAGAAGGCGGAGGCGCAAAAGGTGCATATCATGTGGGAGCTTTTAAAGCACTGCGAGAGCTGGGAATAGAAATCGGGGGAATTGCGGGAACGTCCATAGGAGCAATAAACGGTGCCATGATGGTTCAGGGAGATTATGACCTTCTTGAAAGGCTGTGGTACAGTGTAAATTCCTATGAACTGTTTGACTTGGATGAAAAAGCTATTTTAGATTTGAAGAATTTCAATCTGCAAGAAATAAATTTTTCCTATCTTCTGCATCAGTCCAAGGAGATATTAGCCAACCGAGGGCTTGATACGACAAGAATCAGGGAGATTTTTAACACATATGTGGATGAAGAAAAGGTACGAAGCTCGGCTACGGAATTTGGAATAGTCACTGTGGACCTTACGGATAAGAAACCTGTAGAAATGTTCAAGGAAAATATTCCACAAGGGAAAATGACGGACTTTTTAATTGCAAGTGCAAACCTTCCCGCCTTCAGAATAGAGGAAATGGACGGAAAGAAATATCTAGACGGGGGCTTTTACAACAACCTTCCTATAGATTTGTTGGCTAAAAAGGGATACAGAGAAATAATTGCCGTGAGAACCATGGCAGTAGGCGTGGTGCGAAGAGTAAGGGATAAGAATGTAAAAATTACTTATATTCAGCCTGCGGAGGGAACTCTGGGCGGAATGCTTGATTCCCTGGATTTCAATATGGAAAAAGCAGACCAGCTTATAAAGCTGGGTTACTACGATACCATGAAGGTATTTAAAAAACTAAAGGGCTTCAGGTATTATTGTGTACCATATGAAGGTAACTTCATAGAGCTTATGACATATTATATGCTGCACAATAAAGAAATGATTGAAAGCATTGCCGAAATTTTAGGTTTTGCAGATTTCAGCCGGGACAGGGTGCTTTTTGAGAAAATAATGCCTAGGCTTGAAAGCATACTAGATATGAAAGGCCGAGCCGATTACGAGGACATATGCATCAGGTTTTTCGAGAGAATTGCGGAAAAACTGAATGTTGAAAGGTTCAAAATATACAATACTCTGGACTTCCTAAAGATTACCGCAGATGCCTTCAAGGAAAAACCTATAGATTTCACAAAAAACTTACCTTCCTTCATCAAGCAGAACAAGCTCTTATCTCTGGCGGTTAAGGAAGACCTGCTGGTGGAAATATTCCACACAATTATGAAATAAGACAAATTAAACGGACGCCGGGCGTCCGTTTGCATTTTTTACTATTTCTTAAAATAATCCACTATTCCGTAGGCAATTTTTTCCGCCATTATGTCCTGGAAGCTTCCTATGTGGATGTTCATTTCTTCCTGTGGGTTTGACATGAATCCTATTTCTATGAGAGCCGCTGGAGTCGATGTTTCACGAAGTACCTCGTAGTTTCTGTCTAAAATACCGTCTCTATACACACCGTTTACGGTTATTGCGTTCANNAGATAAATTGCTTCCGCAAGGTTGTAGCCATAGCGTTGGTCCTTGTAGTTTATTGTATTGTAATACGTTGAAAGCCCGAAGTAGTCGCTGTTGTTCAGAGAGTTGTGATGTATTGAGAGAAGAATGTCCGCCTTCAGCCTGTCTGCCATCCTGCCTCTTTCCTTGTTTGCTATATAGTAGTCACCGGTCCTCGTCATATATACTTTTGCTCCCATGCCCTCAAGTATGTCCTTAAGCCTGTTGGCTACCTCAAGGTTAACATACTTTTCATATTTTCCCGAATAGCTTATGGAACCCGGGTCTTTACCGCCATGGCCGGGGTCAAGGAGAATTGTTCTGCCTGCCAGCGGATTGACTTCCTTGAGGTAGGCGCTGTTGCACCATCCCACGAGACCGCTTTCCGATACGATTTTATCCCAGCCGCTTTCGGAGCCTACAACATTTACCACGGCTCCCGTCTTAAGAGTGCCCACCTTCTTGTTCTCTGCAGACGGACCTGTTCGGATGTTCAGTTCATCAATAGTCCTTTTGAAGGCTATGCTTCCTTCTGAGTAATAGTTTCGGTTGTAGGTTGTCAGCCATCCCGCCACATATCCGTCATGTTTGTCATCAAGCCTTATCTGCAGCCAGCCGTTTTTCTCTCCAACTACCTTGTAGGAATCATATTTGTTTCCCTGTGCGAGCACATCGCTGTTCAGGGACGAATTTGCTCTGATGTTGACCTTGTCGTATAAAATGTATATATTTTGTGATGTCTTGTATTCCAAATCTGTGAGCCAGCTCGCCACATAGTATTCCTTGCCCTTGTATTCTATTATGTGCCAGCTGTGATATGTGTCTATGTATCTTGCCTTTTCTCCCGGCTCAAGCTGCGCAACAGCGTCAGAAAGCGTTGTTGCGGATTTTCGTATGTTTATTTTATTCTTTGTGTTGTTTACAACATATTTTTCCGGGGGAACGGTCACAAAATATTTTTCTATCCAGCCGGAAGAGCCGCTGGGGGTTTTCACGTTGTACCACTGCTCATTTTCACTGACTATATCAAGTTTCGTGCTCATTTTCAATGTGCTTACAACAGCTGAAGAGTAGTCGGCATTTTTGTGCAGCGCAATATCAGATATGTTCGTATATCCTGTTTCCGCACCGTATGCGGGGACAAGGCTGAGCCACAGCACGGCGGTAATAATAAGTAATATTTTTTTCATGCGTCCTCCTTTACTCTATGCCATGTTACCAATATTTTAACAGCTTTCGACAAAATAACCATTACAGTATTGTTACATAGCTGGTGCTATGTATGACCTAATCCTATTTCTCAGAGTATTTGTTCTGAAAAATAGGGTTAAGTCAACTGCAACGCATTCCCAAAGTATGTGACCGCGATTTAAAAAATAGCTTGATACAATCATTTCCGTATTATATAATGATTTTAAATTATGGAGGGGAGAAATTCTGATGAAACTTTATAATACAATATCAAGAGCAATTGAAATTTTTAATCCTATAGATGAAAATTTGGTAAAAATATATACTTGTGGACCTACTGTGTACAACTATGCTCATTTGGGAAACCTGAGAACGTACATTCACGAAGACATACTGGAAAAAACTCTGAGGTATGTGGGATATCCGGTAAAAAGGGTAATGAATATAACTGATGTGGGACATTTGGAATCGGATGCCGATGACGGTGAGGACAAAATGCTCAAGGGAGCGAAAAGAGAAAACAAAACTGTGTGGGAAATTGCACAGCACTATACTGATGCGTTTTTTACCGATATAGAAAAATTGAATATAAAGAAAGCCGATATAACAGCAAGAGCTACGGACTACATAGACGACTACATAGAGTTTATCAAGGGCCTTGAGAAGAAGGGATTTACGTATATTGCCAACGGAAATGTTTATTTCGACATCACAAAGGTTGAAAATTATACGAAACTTTCGGGGATGGATATTGAGCAGCTGCGCACAGCATCAAGAGAAGATGTTTCCGTGGATGTGCACAAGAAAAACCCTCAGGATTTTGTGCTTTGGTTTACGAAGTCCAAGTTTGAAAATCAGGCAATGAAGTGGGATTCTCCATGGGGAGTTGGTTATCCTGGATGGCATATAGAGTGCTCTGTCATAAGCCTTAAAAATCTGGGTGAGCAGATGGATATACATTGCGGAGGCGTAGATCACATTCCCGTGCACCATACCAACGAAATTGCTCAGACAGAAAGCTACACGGGAAAACCATGGGTGAAATACTGGTGGCACAGTGAATTTTTGATAGATCAGGACGGAAAAATGAGTAAATCAAAGGGTGAATTCCTAACTCTGTCCCTTGTTGAGAAAAAGGGATTCAATCCGTTGGCATACAGATACTACGTTTTGAATTCGCACTATAGGAAGCAGCTTGCATTTTCATTTGATTCTCTGGATTCTGCGGAGAATGCATATATCAAGCTTAAAAATAGAGTAAAGAATATAAAGGAAAACGCAGGAGATTTGCAGGAGGTCAAAGAGCTTTCACCGGCATCGAAAAGTTACAGGGAGGAATTCAAGGCATGCCTTGAGGACGATCTGAATACTGCTAATGCGATTACTGTATTATTTAATGTGCTGAAGGCTGATGACATACAAAATGCCGAGAAAATAAAGCTGGTTGAGGACTTTGAGCAGGTTCTGTCATTGGGGCTTATGAAGGATGATGAAACAGAAATTCATGACGATTTGGCGGGATATGTTGAAGAAATGATTCAGAAGAGGCAGGACGCAAAGAAGAATAAGGACTACCAGCTTGCCGACGCAATACGAGCCGAGCTTTTAGAAAAAGGAATAGCTTTGGAAGATACGAGACAGGGTGTAAATTGGAAGAGAATAAATTAATAGATAATAAATTAATAGATAATAAAGAAATGCTTACAGCGGCAAATAATGCAGCTGCATACGACGGTAAAAACAATATGATGTATTCACCTGCTCAGCTTGCCTATGCAGGTGACGCAGTTTATGAGCTTTTGGTGAGAAGCCACATTATCCGCAATCATGACACCAATGTAAACAAGATGCACAGGCTTTCTGTCAAGTTTGTAAGGGCGGATGCTCAGGCACGTTTGGTTAGCTGCCTTGAGGATGAGCTGACAGAAGAAGAAAAAAGAATAGTGAAAAGGGGAAGAAATGCAAAGGTAACTTCCTCGCCTAAGAATGCCGAAATGATGAACTATAGATATGCCACAGGCTTTGAGGCCCTTTTGGGATATCTGTATCTTAGCAATGAGCTTGACAGGCTCATGGAGCTGTTTGGCAGGATAATAGAAATAATAGAAAAGGATGAAAAATATGAGGATAATTGAAGGCAGAAACCCGGTCACAGAAGCATTGAGAAGCGATGCGCAGATAGATACCATACTCATAAGCAGAGAGGCAGCACAGGGCTCTATGAGTAAAATAATAGAGCTTGCAAAGGAAAAGGATGTGCGCATTAAAAATGTCGATAAGGCAACTCTGGACAGATTGAGCGAGAATAAGAGGCATCAGGGTGTAATTGCCGAGGCAATGGAATATGAGTACAAGGAAGTGGACGATATATTGGACTATGCCACTAAAAAGGGAGAGAAGCCTTTTGTTGTAATCCTCGATGAAATAACGGATGTTCATAATTTAGGGGCAATAATCAGGTCGGCGGAATGTATGGGTGCTCACGGTGTGATAATCCCCAAGAGAAGAGCTGCTCAGATAAATGGTGTTGTGGCAAAATCATCTGCCGGCGCAATTGAATATCTGCCTGTTGCAAGGGTTACAAATATAAGTCGCACCCTGGAGGAGCTTAAGGAAAAAGGTCTGTGGATATACGGTGCTGACATGGAAGGAAAAAATGTCTCTGATGAAAAATTTGATGCTCCCGTGGGTCTGGTTATAGGAAGTGAAGGCTCCGGCATCGGAAAGCTTATTAAGGAAAAATGCGACTGCCTTGTGAAAATTCCTATGAAGGGCTCCATTAATTCATTGAATGCATCATGTGCCGCATCTGTCATAATATATGAAATAATGAAGCAGAGAGGCTTCTGAAATGCCAAGAACCAAGAAGGAATATCTGTATATAGACGGATATAATCTGATTAACCAATGGAGCTATTACAAAGATGTAGCCAGAAATATAGAAAACAGCAGAAACAAGCTTATAGAGCTTCTGGTGGAATACCAGGCCTACAGGGGGATTAAGGTAATTGTTGTGTTTGATGCCCATCTTGTGAAGGGAAGCGTGGAAAAAAGGGAGATTGTTTCGGGAGTTGAAGTCATATATACCAAGGAGCATGAAACGGCAGACAGTTACATTGAAAAGCAGCTGGACAAAATAGGAAGATATGAAAGAGTGCAGGTTGCTACATCTGACAACTCAATACAGCAGATTGTATTGGCAAGGGGAGGTACGCGCATATCTGCTCATGAGATGATACTCGAGTTGGAAAATACAAAGAAGGATATACGTATAAGGACTGACAAGCCTCGACAAAATGGAACAAATATTGACAAGATTTTAGACCCTGAAACTTTAGAGCGACTTGAAAAATTACGAAGAAGCTTTTAAGCGTATTGACACAAAATGTAAATATTAATATAATTTACATAACTATATAATTACATCAATATTGTGGGGATTACTATGATAGGCTCGATTAGCATGTACAGCAATCTTAATTATTTTAAGCAAGAGTACAACCTGTTTTCCGATGAAGAGCTCATAAGCAAGATAAAGGAAGGCGACTACCATGCGGAGAGATGTTTATATAAAAGGTATACATTTATAATAGGAAAAATAACAAGTTCGTTTTTTATAATAGATGGCAGTTCCGATGATTTGATGCAGGAAGCTATGATCGGTCTCATCAAGGCTGTGAAAAGCTTTGATGCTGAAAACGGAAGCAGCTTCAAGGGCTATGCCATAACATGCATACGGCGTCAGATAATTACAGCTATACGAAAAACAAAGGCCTATGAAAGGATTAGCAAACTTACCTCTTTTTACGATTGTTTCAGCGAAGATGAGGAATTTATTTACTGTGAGGACTCGGACCTTAACAGAATGAATCCTGAAAATGTGCTTATATGCCGTGAGGAAGAGAATCAGTATTATTTAAGAGCAGCGGAGCTTCTTAGCGATTTTGAAAATACTGTCTTAAACGAATATGAAAAGGGAAAATCCTATGAGGAAATATCACGTGCTCTCAACAAGAGCATAAAATCCATTGACAATGCCCTGCATAGGGCGCGAAAGAAAATACACCGCAACAAAGAGAAAATTATGAAATAGAAATAAATTAAAAATGGTTAAACATCTGAGTTTAACCATTTTTAATTTTAAATAATTTTTCTATTGATTTATTAGATTTTTGTTGGTATAATTGTCATTGACCAATTCAACGGAGACATAATGCTTGCGTAGCTCAGGCGGTAGAGCACTTCATTGGTAATGAAGAGGTCGGCAGTTCGAGTCT
>DDNC01000009.1 GCA_002340985.1 Firmicutes bacterium UBA2530
CAACACCTGCTCCAAGTCCGTCCAGGCATACAGGAATTCCAACTAAAAATATTATTGCTCCCACAATAAGGGTATGTTTTTTACGATTTGGAACCGCACCTTTTTGAACATCTCTGTCAATAAAGAAAGCCGTACAAACTTCAAGGAGAGAAATAGCTGAAGTAATAGCTGCAATAAACACAAGGAAGTAAAACATAAATCCGAACAGATTTCCTATTAACCCGCCCATTCCTACGCTGAATACCTGATGCAGTGTAACGAACAGAAGTCCGGGGCCTGCTCCGAATGAAATACCCTCAACACCCTGAGACATAAATGCACCAACAGCAGGCATTACTGCAAGCCCTGCACACAATGCAAATATTGTATCGGCAACCGGTATGATGATTGCATTTTTCTCAAGATCCTCGCTCTTGCTCAGGTAGGAGCCGTATGTAATCATACATCCCATACCAAGTGAAAGTGAGAAGAACATTTGTCCGGCAGCAGTTTTCAGAACCTTCATAAAGCCTATTTCGCTGAATGCCGAAAAGTTCGGTGCAAACATGAATGCAACACCTGTAGAAGCTCCTTCCAGTGTAAGGCTTCTGATTATAACTATTGCAAGCATTCCAAATAATGCAGGCATTGCAACTTTTGTAAACTTTTCAATGCCGCTCGAAATCCCGCCCATAACTATAACAATTGTGAGAACCATGAAAATCCCATGGAACATGAGGTTCATTCCGCCGTTAACAATGAATGATCCAAAAAACGCACCGCTTCCCATTCCTCCGAAACCAGAGCCCTTGCTGAAGATTTCCATAAGGAATCCAAATGCATAGCGCAGTGTGTAACCACCTAATACACTGTAAAATGATAGAATTAAAAATCCCGAAAGAAAACCTAACCATCCTACCCAAGCAAATTTCTTGCTTAAAAGCCTGTAAGTGCCTATAACACCCAAGCCTGTTTTGCGGCCTAGCGCTAACTCTCCCATCATAATTGCAACACCTACAAAAGCAACCAATATCAGGTACACAAGTAGGAAAGCAAAGCCTCCGCTTGCTCCCATCTTATACGGGAAGCCCCAAATGTTACCCAGTCCGACTGCCGATCCTACTGCTGCCATTAAGAAACCAAAATTGCTGCCCCATTGACCTCTGTTGTTTGTTTCTTTTTCCATCATTACACCTACCCTTCGATTAATAAAATAAAATGCCTTAATAATTTTGGGCAATACGTCATACTCATAAGTCCGAAACACTTTATAAACTTATGCAAACGTAATCCCACATNNACATAAACTTAGCTTTGTAAACAAAAAAATTTTTAAGTTTGTATAATTAATTATTTAACAATCTATTGAAATTTCAACACTGAAGCAGTATGCCCTTGTTTTTGCTTATATAATGTGTTAATAATTAA
This sequence comes from Firmicutes bacterium UBA2530, assembly GCA_002340985.1. Lineage (GTDB taxonomy): Bacteria > Bacillota > Clostridia > Tissierellales > Sedimentibacteraceae > Sedimentibacter. Next base: position 1,408 of record DDNC01000009.1, read on the forward strand.
TATTTGCTAAACCGCATTTTATGATAAAAAAAGAAAGATTTTAAGTAAAATACTTAAAATCTTTAACCTTGTTATGTTGTAAAATATTTATTTATCGCTTATAGAAAGCATCAGGTTGAGAGCAATGCCCACAATTGCCGCTGTGGCTATAGCTGGTATTTCTATACCGAACATGGGAATCATTCCTCCATCAAAACCGAAGCTTCCCCCAAGTCCGACTATCAATATCACAGCTATTACTGCAAGATTTTTTGAGCTGAACATATCAACTTTCTTATCCATCATTATTGTGATGCCCTGTGCAGCTATTACGCCGAACAGATAAATTGACAATCCTCCGATAACACATGTAGGTATTGAATATATTACGTTAATCAAAGGCGTGAAACATGATATAACCATCGTGAATACGGCGGCGAGCATGAGAACATGGACGGAGAAATTCTTGGATATAGCCATTGCACTTATATTTTCGCCATAATTTGTTCCTGCCGGTCCGCCTATAAATCCCGATATGATGTCACCTATTCCGTCACCGATCAAATTCAGGCCCAGCTTGTTTTCTATATCATATTTCTTGTTTACGCCTTTTTTTCTTGCAAGGTCATTTACATAAATATCTAACTGGTACACGTGAGCTGTGGATTCCGGTATCGTTGCTATTGCAATTGGCATTATTGCTACCACGGCCGTAACTGACGGCTTTGGAAATGTAAATGTCGGGATATTTAAAATTCCTGCTGATTGAACCGTATCAAATGTTATGAACGGGATACCTGTAACTTTTCCTATTATTGCGGCAGTTATATACCCTGTCATAAGACCGAATAATATTGGAAGCTGGCTCAATTGACCCTTTAAATATACCGAATACAATATTGTTGATATTAAAGTTACAATCGCTACAACCCAGACCATACTGCCCGCTGTCTCCATCATTGCTTCACTTACTCCTGCCGGAGCAGACGCAGCGTTTGTCATTGCATTTGCGGCAAGGGATAATCCTATAATTATCGCTATGCTTCCCGTAACCGTAGGAGGCAGAACCTTATCTATTGTTTCCTTTCCCGATCTCTTTATTATGAAACCTGCAATTATTGAAACAAAACCTGACATTATAATACCGAATTGTGCTATTGAAATCTTATCGTTCAGAGAGTATGCCGTAAATGCTTCGGCACTCATTATTGAAGCTATAGCTGCTATATATGAAAAGCTGGAACCGTAATAAAGCGGAATTTGTCTTCCTGTTATAAGTATGAAGCCCAATGTTGCAAGACCGCTGGCAAAGATTGTAGTAGAAACATGAAACCCTGTGATGAGAGCAACAAGTACAGTTGCCGGAAACATTACGACAATTTGCTGTAATGCAAAGAAAATAAGTCCGATAATCGGTGGACGTTCGTCCGGCAGATAGCCAAACACTTCATTTTTTGTTGACATATATCCCTCCATAAAAAAACCCTGACCAACACCGTCAGGATTATCGCACACTAAAGTAATAAACTTATAGAGATATAATCATCTTGACGGTATCACGGTACCGAGTTAAAGATTATTTTTATATAATATAGCACATACAGTCCATTGTGTCAATTACAAATTATTTCCTCTACTCCTGATTGTAATACAATATTTCTTTGATCATTTCAGGACGTATTTCCCATATGTTGGCCTGGATTCTGAAAATATCCCACTGATCTGTTTCAAAAACCCTGTGCCAGCTGTCCATTACCTTTTTCCTTTCCTCAGGATAAAAATGAGCTGTTTTTTCACTTATAAAAGAAAATGAATTGCTGAATCCCTTGATCTCAAGTTCCCTTGCATACTCATCCGCATCCGCTTCATCCTTTGGTATGTAATGATGGTTTAAAACATAGTCCCACTTCATTCCGTCGAAATAAATTATATCCGATTTATCCACCTCAAGCACATATACAACCTGTTCTTCCGTTGGTCTGAGCATATTTTCCTCGCTGATTGAACACCATACGGGAAATTCAATATCCGCACTTTTGGGAACCATCTTTTCAGCGGCATTCACAAACCACTTGTACAGATACACTATATAATCCGTTATTTCTTCAAATTTTTCCTGAAGATGCTCTCGTTTAGTCCTTATTACTCCTTCTGCCTCAAGTTCCTTGAGACTGTCAATATGCTGCCTGGTCCATAAAGTAACCTTATCAGATTTATTATCCATAAAACCTCCAACGATATTTATACATTAATTATAATACAATTAAACAGCATGTCAAATATAAGCTTATGCTAAGCCATCATAAACCTTCCGGCTATCTAATATAATGTATAGAAAACATTTAGAACAGCTTGTTAAAATATTATTGCCGGAGGATATCCATGGCTTTACAAGATGCTTTTTATAACCCAACTGACGAACAGAGACAAAATATTCTGTACCAATCTCTTGAACTGTCCGAAAGAGCAGAAGATTACGATAATATAGTGCAATTATTGAGTCCGCCGCCTGATATACTGAATTTTGCCGCCCCAATGTCCATGCGAGGTTTAAATATATGCATCCTGGGAGGCGGTCTGTCCGGACTGACCGCTGCTTACGAGCTGAGAAAGCTGGGCGGGAATATAACAATCCTGGATGCCGAAAGCTCAAGGGTGGGCGGAAGAGTTTACACCCATTATTTCAACAATTCGGAGAAATATTTTGGTGAACTGGGAGCAATGAGAATTCCCGTATCTCACGAAACATCATGGTACTACATAAACTTGTTCGGATTAAATACAGAGTCCCTTTCCTCACCTCGGTCAAACAACTTTATGTATGTCAACAACATACGAATGAGGCGTGATTTTACCGGCAGAAATATTGAGGAAAATCTTTATCCTCTGTACAATCTTTCAGAATTGGAAAGAAAAACCCCGTGGGATGAACTGGACTATTATGCATCAAATACTATGTTTAACAGCCTCAACACGCAGCAGCGCTCGGAAATATTGAAAATTCTCCCGGTTTATTCGCCTGAATATGCATCAATTACAAAATTAAGCAACCGACAGGTTTATGAAGATTTGGGACTCAGCCAGGGATTTGTCAACTTGCTGTCTGCCGTTGATCCATTTGCAGCATCGCTGCTTTATATAAGCCACGATGAAACAATGAGCAGCATATACACTCAGGATTTTTTTAATGTGTACAGAATATCAGGAGGCATGGTGAAACTGCCCCTGGCTTTAATATCATCCTTTGCGGACAGAAATCCGTCACTTGGAAATGTTGTTATAAAGTCCGGATGTATACTAAGCGGTATTTTTCAGTCCGCCGACGGCAANNAATAAAATATACAGACACCCGCGGTGTCAGAACATCACAGGTATTTGACCTGGCCATATGCACCATACCGTTTTCCACATTGAGAGATGTGGAGATGAATCCATATTTCAGCGACAAAAAAATGCAGTCAATAAGAGAACTCAATTATATAGATGCTCAAAAAACCGCATGTCTGTTCAATAAGCGATTTTGGGAAGAAAATGCCGACTATGGCAACGTCAACGGCGGAGTTTCATTTACCGACCTCATAATCCAGTCTATATTTTATCCTCCCGACCATATACGCTGTGAAGAAGATTGCAGTCCAAATGAGCCGGGAGTGCTCATCGCATCATACAACTTGGGCTCCGACTCAGCAAGGCTGAGCAATCAATCTCCTTCCCGCCGCACCGAAATTATACTCCATGATGTGGAAAGGGTTCACGGAACTCCACCGGGATATATAAATTCGTTGGTCAACAGCATAAAGACAGCTCACTGGAGCAATGAGCAATGGGCCAGAGGCGGATTTTCGGCTGCCTACCCCGGACAAAAAATCAACCTGGCATACAATGCTCTTCTCCCCGAATATAACGGAAGAATTTTCTTTGCCGGCGAGCATATTTCGACAAAGCCCGGATGGATTCAGGGTGCTATGCAAACTGGAAAATGGGCTGCTAATCAGGTGGCTCTCATGTTTGGTCAACTTTAATATCCGTTAACCATACGTCAATAAAATATATTCTGAATAATTCACTCGCCTTTATCAATACTAATTATCAAACGGAGGCGAATATGGGAATTAAAACATTAAAATCAGAAATTAAGACAGCAGGCGGAAATTACAAAATGCAATGTACCGCCGGTAACAATTCAATTATTTTGGATGAACCCGAAGAATTGGGAGGTTCAAACGGAGGCATGAACCCCGGTGAAGCTCTGTTGTCTGCTCTTGGCGGATGTAAATACATTATTGCAAAAATGTTTTATCAAAAATTCAATATCAACCTGATAGGACTGTGCATTGATGTGGAGGGCGAAATAGACATGGATGCCCTGATGAACACAGTTGAGAAAAAAAATAGAAACAAGGATTTAAAAATAGGCTTCTCAAAAATAACTACAAAATGGTTTATAGATGCAAATAACACGAAGGAAGAAATTGGAGAATTTGTGGAGTTTGTTGAAGCACACTGCCCCATGAAGGACACAATAGAAGATAAGCCCGATTTCAGCGTGGAAGTCTTGGGGAAAAAGCATTAAAAAAAGCCCGCAAGCGGGCTTTTTTCTTTCCTTATTTTATAGCACTTTTTACTGCTTCAATTATGGCATTGCTTGTTACTGTGGCTCCTGATACAACCTCAACATCTGCAGAGTTTGCTTCAACTATTTTTCCGGGAAGCTGATCTATGGCGTTTGTTCCTATTCCTTGAGTTTCGTTAGCACCTTCAGCTTTCACATCAACAATTTTTCCGCCGCTCATAACAACCTGTACCGTAACGTCCCCGCCAAATCCCTTGGCAGTACCTGTCAGCGTTTCTCCTCCGGCAGGATTTGATGCAAGCGCACTTTTAACCGCCTCAATTATGGCATTGCTTGTTACTGTGGCTCCTGACACAACCTCAACATCCGCAGAATTTGCTTCAACTATTTTTCCGGGAAGCTGATCTATGGCATTTGTTCCTATTCCTGGTGTCTCATCAGCACCCTCAGCTTTCACATCAACAATTTTATCTCCGCTTGTTTTAACAGTTACAGTCACGTCTCCGCCAAATCCCTTGACAGTGGCTGTCAATGTTGCTGCATCCGCTCCGGTTGCGGCAGCTCCGCCTAAATTATTTCCCACAGCTAATATTGCATAAGACAATACTAATACTATTAAAGCAATTAAACCTTTTTTCATGTTTTCCTCCTAATTAATTATCAAACAAATTACATTATAACAGTTTTCGCTTTAAATGTAAATAATCTAATCCATCAAATTTACATGGTATATCTAAATAATACTTTATTTTTTAACATATCCGCAAGAGTCCACATATAATGCATAATAAATCAGAAAGGAAAGGAAAATAGTATGAATCAAAAGCCATGGCATACTGCCTCCTTCTATGATTACGACAATCATTTCATGTATACCGACAGGCACTGCGTCAAACATAGTATGATTGACCCTGCAAGCGGGAATCCTCCCATGCATTATATTGCCGATATACCAATCAGTCTGGCTAAATCTATCGAAGGAAAATATTTTGTAGGTACAGCCGAAAATTTAAAATTCGGAAACGCCACGAACGCATGGGCAAGGCTATATAATCCTATAGATTCAGGCGTGAATTTTTTTTTGAATGTGTGGACTGCAACTGACATATCATCATCGCCATTCAGAGTACAGATTTGGTTTAACGCAACACCACCTGGAATAATACAGGAATCCCCCCTGGTATCTCCTGCCAATACAGCGTATTTCCCTTATCCAACTCCGCACGTAAGATTGGAATATGCGGTTGGAGTTATCGGACTGCCTGAGGGCGGAACAATGGTTTTCTGCAGGAGCGAACAGGCAGGAACAACAATAAACTCCGAGGAGCAGGGTAAATTTATATTTCCGCCCGGTGGTTCGTTCTTAGTATTTATATCCAATCCTGAAACTCCCGTAATGCCGGCAATTGGAAAAATCGCCTTTGGTTGGTGGGAAGAGCCCATATGCAATATGCCTTAAGAAAAATTTAATACTTACAGCAAAGCACCTTTCTTAATTGACAGGTGCTTTAATTTGAATGTTTTTTGTTTATTTAAATTCCCTCATATAAGCATTTATTTCATCGAATGTTTGATATAGCCTGCAATTCAAGGACTTTCCATTGAACGAATATTAAATTTACATTACAATTTAGGTGCTGAATCTCAACATCGGAGGTAATAAGGCAATAAGGAGGATAAAATTGAACAAAAAAAGTATCAGAGCATTTCTTATAACCACAGGACTTGCAATAGGTCTGTCGGCATCCATGCCGGCTAATGCCCATGCAGCAGAATATACGGCTGTAAGCGGTGATTCCTTATATAAAATAAGCAAATTATTCACCACGTCTGTAGCAAATTTAATTGTTGTAAATAATCTTACAAACTACAACCTTAATATCGGACAAGTTCTTAACATTCCCCGTGTGAAATACACGGTAAACGCCGGAGATACACTTTATAAAATATCTCAGAAGCATAACATCAAATTATCGGACCTGCGCAAAGCAAACAACATATACACAAATTACATATATGCAGGTCAGGTATTGGACATACCTGTTTCGCAATCAGCGCAGCAGGAACAAGCTTATACACCGGAGGATTTGGATTTGCTCTCAAGACTTATCATGGCGGAGGCTCAGGGTGAACCCTATGAAGCAAAAGTTGCAGTTGGCGCGGTTGTAATGAACCGTATCAAAAGCGGGCTATTTCCTACATCAATAAAGGATGTAATATATCAGAACATAAACGGATACTACCAGTTTACACCTGTGGTTAATGAGTGGATCAACAAGCCATCCAACGAAGAATGCATACGTGCGGCGAAAGAAGCCCTGTCAGGAGTTGACAATACAAATGGAGCACTGTTCTATTATGACACCACAACAACAAATCCGTGGATTTTATCAAAGGAAGTTTCAGTGAAGTTCGGAAGTATGATCTACGCATACTAATTACAAAAATAAAAAACAGGAAAGACCTGTCGGCAGATAATACCGACAGGTCTTTCCTTTAATTATTTAATGTTTAACAGTTTTACTTTTTTACTGTTAACCATATCCCTCGGATGCGGAGGTATGCTTATTGTTTCCTGCTTACCGGGTACACCCGGTACAACTGGATTCAGGTTGAAAGTGAATTGTGTTGTAATGTCCGGAAACACCCTTATATTTAAAACTGTTATGCTGTAGTAATCTTCCTTTTCTATAGTCATATTATAGGTCGTATAGTAGTATTCAGGCCCCTTTATCAATGTTCCCAATGGATGGGCTACCGGCAGTTCAACTTTTGCTGGTATTTTTTCCGTAATAACTTCCTTAACAGGTACGGTATTTACTTCTCCTTTTCTTACATAAAATACAACTTTGGCACCTTCCACAGGCTCTTTAGCCCTGTCCGCATAAATGTAAAGGTCTATATACCCTACAGCATCGCTTACCGGCACCTCGCTTATAGATATAGTATATCCGCAATTATGCTTCAGATAAGCATTATTGCTACGGCATCTATCATAGTTCAACTCAATCGCTCCTTTGATATATAATATGCCGGTACATGGTTAAAGTAACCATGCCGGTTATTATATGGCGTCAAAAAAGCTGAGCTGGTCGCTTTCCGGGAGTGAATTCAGGCAATTAAATTTTTTCAGCAAATCTACTACGGCATTTCCTATTTTAGCACGCTTCCGCAAATCATCCACAGATTTCAATTCCTCTCCGTTTCGAACAGCGGCATATATTCCTTCCGCGGCAACATTTCCCATTCCGGATATGCTTGTAAAGGGGGGTCTTAAACCATCCTCCTCAACAATAAACTTTGTTGAATGAGATTTATATAAATCAACAGGCAAAAATTTAAGTCCTCTTTCATACATTTCCAGAACGAGCTCAAGATCATCATACATATCCTTGTCTTTGTTGGCGGCTTCATTGCCCTGAAGCTCTATTTCCTTCATTTTTTCCTTAACTTTTTCCTTGCCGTAAATCATGAACTCCGCATCAAAAGCTTTTGCCCTTATGGAAAAGTATGCCGCATAGTATGCCTCAGGTATATGCACCTTGAACCAAGCTATTCTGAATGCCATCATTACATAAGCAGCGGCGTGAGCCTTAGGAAACATATACTTGATTTTTTTACACGAATCAATATACCATTCAGGAACATCGTTTAACCTCATAAGCTCTTCATATTCAGGCCACTTAGGATCCTTAAGAGCCTTTCCCTTACGCACGGTTTCCATTATTTTAAATGCTGAGTTCGGAGGAAGTCCCTTCCTTATGAGATAAACCATGATGTCGTCTCTTGTACACACGGCCTCACTTATAGACTGAACTATTCCTTCATCTATTAAATTTTTCGCATTTCCCAGCCATACGTCCGTGCCGTGAGACAGTCCAGATATACACAGCAAGTCCGAAAATGTCTGCGGCATTGTATCAAGGAGCATTCCCCTTACGAATTTAGTTCCAAACTCAGGCACTCCGTATGTACCCACCTTTGAATTAATTTGTTGTGGGGTTACACCCAATGCTTTTGTGGAAGAAAACAGTGACATGGTTTCCTTGTCATCCATTGGTATTGCTTTGGGGTCTACCCCTGTTATATCCTGAAGCATTCTGATTACAGTAGGATCATCATGCCCAAGTATGTCCAGCTTGAGCAGGTTCTGGTCAATTGAATGGTAGTCAAAATGAGTTGTTATAATATCAGATTCAGAATCATCAGCCGGATGCTGCACCGGACAAAACTCATATATCTCCCTTCCCTTGGGAACAACGATTATTCCTCCGGGATGCTGCCCTGTAGTCCTTTTTATCCCTGTGCAACCTTTTGAAATACGCACTATCTCCGCCTTGTTTACATGCATGTTTTTTTCTTCAAAGTACTTTTTTACATAGCCAAATGCTGTTTTGTCCGCTATTGTGCCTATGGTTCCCGCCTTGAATGTTGTTCCTTTTCCGAAAATAACCTCGGTATATCTGTGTGCCTTTGCCTGATATTCTCCGGAAAAATTCAGATCTATATCAGGCTCCTTATCACCGTTAAAGCCTAAGAACGTTTCAAAGGGAATATCTATACCGTCCTTGACCAGCATTTCTCCGCATACCGGACATGCCTTGTCTGGAAGGTCAAAGCCGTTCAAGCATCCATATTCGTTGAAATCGGAATATTTACATTTATGGCATCTGTAGTGTGGCTGCAGGGCATTTACTTCCGTAATTCCTGTCATATACGCCACAAGGGATGAACCAACCGAGCCTCTTGAACCAACAAGGTATCCGTCATCATTTGATTTCCACACCAGCTTCTGAGCAATGATGTACATAACGGAAAATCCGTTCTTTATGATTGAATCAAGCTCTTTCTCCAATCTTTTCTCCACAATTTCCGGCAGCGGATCTCCATACAATTCACGTGCCTTTGCATATGTTATATCCTTGATTTCCTGTTCGCATCCCTCAATGTGAGGTGTTGCTTTTTCAGATGAAATAGGACTTATATTGCTGCACATATCAGAAATTTTATTGGTGTTGGCAACCACCACCTCATATGCTTTATCTTCTCCCAAATAGTAAAATTCCCTTAGCATTTCTTCCGTTGTTTTTAAATACAGCGGAGCCTGGTTGTCCGCATCCTTATAACCCTGCCCTGCTTCAAGTATACGTCTGTATATTTCATCCTCCGGATCCATAAAATGAACATCCCCTGTTGCTACCACAGGCTTGTTCAATTTTTCTCCAAGAGCAACAATTTTCCTGTTAATATCTTTTAAATACTCCCTGTCCGGAACCTGTTCCTGTCTTACAAGATATTCGTTGTTGCCGATTGGCTGTATTTCAAGATAGTCGTATTCCTTTGCAATTGCTTCAACAGTTTCTTCTGATTTTCCCAAAAGTATTGCCTGGTACAGCTCTCCTTCACTGCATGCGCTGCCTATTATCAATCCCTCGGAATATTTTTTGAACATACTCTTCAATATTCTCGGTTTTTTATAAAAGTAGTCAAGATGTGAAAATGACACCAACCTGTAAAGATTTTTAAGCCCGGTATAATCCTTTGCCAATATAATCGCATGATATGTATTGAGCTTTTTGTATTCTCCCTTTTTGGATTCCTCATCAGATGCATAGAGCTCAATGTCATCAAGAGTTTCTGTACCTCTCTGCTTCAGCATATCCAGCATTATACCGAAAACCTTGACAGTGGTTGCCACATCATCCAGTGCCCTGTGAGCAACCTCCACCGTAATTCCTAAATTTTTTGCTATTCTCCCCAGCTTGTAGCTTTTATAGTTGGGAAAAAGCTCCTTTGCAAGGGACAATGTATCCAAATATGTATAATCAAATTCATAACCTAAAATACCGGCATTATGTTTAAGGAAATTTATATCAAACTCCGCGTTGTGGGCAACGAGTACACTTCCTTCTATGAAATCCAGAATTTTCGGGAACACCTTATCAATAGTTTCAGCGTCTTTAACCATATCATCAGTGATGTTTGTGACTTCGATGACTCTTGCTGGAATAGGCTTTTCAGGATTTACGAAGCATCCAAATTCGTCAATTACCTTTCCTCCCTGAAATTTCATGATACCAATTTCCGTAATCTTCTCAGTGGCAGGCGAAAAACCCGTTGTTTCAAGGTCAAGTACACAATATGTTGTATCTATTCCCTGCCCTCTGGAGTTGGTCACAGAAGATTTTTTGTCCGGCGCAAGATATGCCTCAACACCATATATAACCTTCATATCCGGATTATCTCTACCCAGAAGATTATGCGCTTCAGGAAATGCCTGAACAACTCCGTGGTCCGTTATGGCAATAGACTTCATTCCCCAGCTCATGGCCCTTTTAATAAGGTCTGCGGCACTGGTCATTGCATCCATCTGGCTCATCTGCGTATGCATGTGCAATTCTACACGTTTGGTTTCGGAATTATCCGTTCTCACGGCCCTCTTTCTTCCCTCAGTTTCAATTATAGTATTTGCCAGAAGCTCCACCTCTCCGGAATACTTGCTGTAAGCAGCATTGCCTGCTATTTTAATTCCATTTGCCTTCTGAAGTCTGGACAGCACCTCAACATTTTCACCTGGGTCACAAAAACATTTACATGACATTGAGCTGCTTCCGTCATATAAATCAAAGGAAATCATTGTTTTTCCACTTTTAAGCTCTCTTGGCTCAATATTGGATATCTCACCTTCTATTGCAATTCGTCCTTCATCTTGGGTAATATCCGTAATTTTTATAACCCTGTCCTTTATTGCAGAAGTTCTGCCTAATATAAGATCAGCACTTTTTGCTTTGGCCGTCTTGCCGGTTTCCGGCTTAGCTTCCTTCTTTGTAAAGGCAGCCTCTCTGCGCACAATGGCAGTTGCCTGCTTAGGTGCCGTCCTTGCTTCATTCTGGATATTTTCAATTTCCCTTACAAGCACATCTTCGTGCTGCAATGTAAAATCTTCGCAATTCTCATGGTCAGAAAAATATATGTTGTAATCCTCGCAGCATACACTTTTCACCGTATCCCTTATTAATTTGTCATAGCCCTTGGCAACCAGCATATCCGAGACAGCCGCTCTGAACACAAAGTTTATATTTTTGTCATTTTCATTTATGTGATATTCGCTATATTTCATTACAGATTTCAGTGCAGGATATTTTTCCGACAGCATGACTGATATATTTTTAAGCTCCTCTTTTATCGGTTTCCTGGCGGCATCTCCTCTGTAACTGACAACTATTTTAGAGTCATCCAGCATAAATCTTTTTATCATGAAATCATTCAGACGAGCAGTCTCTTCTTCATCAATATACTTATCAGATATTATCTTCAACTCGATAGTCTTGGTTTTCTTGCTCAGAACCACTCCCTCCACCAATGCCTCACATATACTGTCACCGGCATTATAATCACTGAAAACATCTTTAATTCTTTTCATAACATATCCTTCTTAATATATTCATACCTCTTTATTATATAATACAGTCCCATGCTTTGTACATAGTATTGTAATTAAAAAAGTTCCCTTGCGAGAACCCTTGTTATTCATGACCCATGCCTTCTATACTTATTTGCTCCGATGTACATTCTTCCTTCTTAGAATAGTTTTCACCCACCCTGAATGAATACAACGGACAGGTATCAATCATGCATGCTCTTATTTCATTATATTGCCCATTGCTGCATTCAAGGCATTTTTTTCTTATTGCCTGAATAGGCGTCATATTTTTCCCCATAAATTTATCCCTGTTGTTACGACTTCGTTTACCCTATGAATATTACAAAATTCTATAAAATATGTCAATACCTATTTACAATACAAAAACAGTTATCGGTAAATACTTACTCAAGAACTGCGCTTCTTCGGGCTGTTAACGGTATAATAATATCCGATAACAGTTACCGTCAAAGAGCTTAATGCATCTACTATTAAATCAGTCATTGTATCCCTCAAAGCTGCCTGACCTACCAGGACGGTTCCATCAGCCAATATGAATTTTTGCATATTGGTACCAAGCAGACTGTCCGCTAAAAATTCATATATTTCCCATACTGCTCCGGCTGCCAACGCAAAGCAGAACGCAAATAATGCTACAAAAAAAGGACTTAAATGAGTTTCCAGCACCTCCATGTCATTGAAGTAGCTGACAAGGCTAAATCCTAATGCTCCCAGCATCGCTCCGCTGAATGCATGCAGTATTAAATCCCAATATGGTATCAGAAAATAGAAATTTCTGACCTCTCCAAGATATATAGCACAGTAAAGGAAAATAAAATACATAATTTCCATTTTATTCGGAATGTCTATGTACAATTTACGTTCTACCACTGATGGAATAAACATAACAATAGTGCCTAATATACACTGCAGCAGCATAAGTACATAATCACTTCTTACTTTTGTATATGCATCTTCACTAATAACAGAAGGGGCATTAATCATTTTAATTACAATAAAGATTATTGAGAAAAAAAGAGTAATGAAAAGAAGTACACCGGTAATCTTCTTCCAATCTCTTTTTCCGGCAGAGCGCATGTTTTTCATTTCCCACCTCATTTATTAAAATAATATTAGCATGAACTTTCTTTTTATACAATCTATTCATTTAAATTAATATACTGTGTTAAAAAATTCTGAGGGATACTGAATTTTTCATTATTAATCAAGAGTTCCAACAGTCCGTCATCATGCTCGTTCCTCTCTTTATATTGACTGACCTTTCTGTGAATTCTCTCCATTTTATCGTCTAACTGAGATACTGAATCAGCCGCTTCCTTCAGTTCGTCAATTAAGTTTGAAGGAACCTCTTTGTCATATTTATAATAAATTTTATGCTCTAAGCTCGCCCAAAAGTCCATAGCAATTGTTCTGATCTGAACTTCAACATAGACATCTTCCACTCTGTCAGACATAAAAATAGGAATTTGTATAATTAAATGCAAGCTCTTGTAACCATTTGGCTTAGGATTTTTTATATAGTCCTTACATTCGATTACCGTTATATCTTTCTGGCTTTGCAGCATTTCACTAATCTTATAAATATCTGATATAAAAGAGCAGGTAATTCGAATACCTGCAATATCACGAATATTTTCTTTTATTGAAGTTAACGACAATTCAAGCCCTTTTCTTTGAACCTTTTTCAGAATGTTTTCCGGTGTCTTAAGGCGTGATTTAACATGCTCAATAGGGTTGTAATCATGAATATAATGAAATTCCTGCATTAAAATGTTAATCTTTGTATTCATCTCATTCAATGCAAATTTGTAAGACATCATAAATCGGGTTAAATTTGTTTTTATTTCCTTTATATCTATATTTGGTTTATAATCCATATACTTCTTACTCCTTCAGTTTTAAAAATACTTAAAAACACTTTATTACAAAATATTCAGCAACAAAGCTCTCTCTTGAAATTCAGCTGTCTTATAGGCTAGTATACCATTCTTTTTTGTATGTTAAAAGGATGATTATTGCATGGCGTGCAATAATCATCCTTTATTTTTTAGCATCCATCAATTCTGTGAATCTCTTCACAGTTAATTTTAGAAATTAAATTCATTCTCCCATTCAAAATCGGCGGATTGCTCCATGCTTTTCGGCCAATGGCTGCACCATTGAGGAACACATGCTGTTTCCACCCTGTCAAGGCTCGGAGTGTACGGCTTGATATCGAGTACAGGTGTATTGTCGTTTGCATCAATATATCCAATTCTGATAATACCTTTTTCATAATCCGTGTGAATTATCTCCGTTGCCGTTAATGCCACAGGATTCGGGCGTATGGGTGACCTCGTAGCAAATATACCCATCTTTTCAGGAGCCTTTTTATATGGCCTCTCGGTTTCTAAAACAGACCGAGCCGCTTCATTGTCGAAGTCACTGCACCACCAGATTACATTGATGTGGCTGAAACCATCCAGTGCTTTGAGAGCCGTGATATATTTTTGCTCAATTTCAATAAATGTTCCGTCTTCAGTGTTACGGACGTTTCCCACAGGGTATACATTAAAAGTTTTCATAAATTACCTCCGAATATTATTTGTAATTTGAATATAAACCCTGACATGGTGTGAGAGTCAAGAAAAAACATCCTGCAAATGAACCGACTGATTTGACCCCATAAAGTCTAACTTTTTGGGGTCACATCAAAATTAATTCAGGATGTTTTTTCTTCCGCTTCTTCAAGAGGAATTTGAATTTCTACCAGATATTTGTCCGGAATTTTTTCGTTCCATGGCCCGCGGTGCACTATTTGCCTGTTTTTTCCCGACATTCGATACCGGCTGTTTTTTTGCAGCCAATTTGCAAAAGATAAATACGCACCCTCAATATTAGAAAACGGTCCATACACCATGGTACACGCCATAATCGTAATAGGCTCCGTATTCCGGTATATAAATCCACCTGTGTTTACCCCCATCTCCTTCACAGTCGCACATAGCTCGACATCTACGTTCTTCTCTTTATATTCCGCGTCGTGATAGATAGAGAATGTATCATTTGATAACTGCACCTTATTTTTCTCTGCAAAATCGGCCATTTCCTTCCACATTTCCCCCTCGGCATAATAATCGGGAATTATTTTTCTTAAAGAAAGTACCTTGTAGCTTGGAATAGCTCTGATTGAAACATTATAGTGCATCTCACTCTTCTCACGAATAATTTCCATTTTGGCAAGTTCTATTTTTTTCAACTTTTCCTGCTCTGCCTGTATGTTTTGTAAGATTTCTCCGTATTTTTTTTCGAGGTATCCGATGACATAATCATTACCATCATTTTTCAGAGCGTCTTTGATTTCTGAAACATTAAAGCCGCTGTCGCGAAGATATATAATCTTGTTGAGTACAGGTATCTGCTCAACAGAATACATTCTGTATCCTGTCCATTTATCAATATGTGCAGGCTTCAAAAGTCCCGTATCATCATAATACCTGAGCATTCTGATTGTTACCTGCGTCAATTTAGAAAATTCTCCTATTCTGAACATTGCCCACCTTTATAATTTCTTACTGCTGATTACGGCAATCAGCAGTACCACTCAAATTTCCCACTATAAATAATTTAATTTTATGATACCACATTATTCTGTACAAACAAATATTTACTGCAATAAAATATTGCGCCTGCCTCCAGTCCACCCTGCGTCTTCAATATTTATGCCGTCACTTATTATATCACTAATTAATATATATTTCATATATTGATATTAAATAATAATAAAGGAGTTAATACAATGTATGGTAATCCATATGCAAGCATGATGGCACAATGTTATATGATGCAGCGGAAAATGAATTCAAATATCAGGTTTTTTCACGCCTCTCCAGATGCTCCGGCTGTAGATGTCTATGCCAACGACAATATTGTTATCAAAAATATATCTTTTAAAGAATTATCTTCCTATTTGCCGGTTCCTACCGGTAATTACAATGTTAAAATTTATCCTGCAGGAACAAAGACTGATGCGATTGTTGATACCATGGTATATATTCCCGAAAGATCCGTCTATACTATTGCCGCTGTTGGGAAAATGCCGGATATAAGCTTGTATCCCATACAGGAGCCAATTTCTCAAAACAAATCCGGAGTTGCTTGCGTGAGATTTATCAATCTGTCTCCTGATGCTTCAGCTATGGGCGTAATATTTCCCGATGACTCAGTTGTTTTCAGCGACGTCCCTTTTAAGGGAATATCAAGCTACACATGTACGCAGCCTGGGACATATTCATTCAAAATAACTTCTTCCGGAGCAAGCGATACTGCAGCCACTGTTTCTGATGCTCCCCTGGATGCAAATGCATTCTATACACTATATATGGTAGGAACATCGGAAGGAATTTCCGAATTAGATTCTATCCTGGTTTCCGAGCTCAGATAATAAATAAAAAAATTGCTCCGTATTGAGCAATTTTTTTATTTACAGTTTAAGAATCGCTTTTTTTATAATCCGAAAATGTACCCCAGTTTTCTACCTTATTGAAGGCGGGGTCTGTTGAAAGAAAATATACTACTATGGGAACACTATCTAATTCCGGATGTGCATCGAAAAATTCCGCATCACCATACCTTATTGCCTCCAAGGCAACTGGAAGCTCATTTCTGAAGGAAGCCTCCCTTTCTGCTTTGACATCTTCACTGCGGCCGCCGTTGACAAACAAAAAAACATTATATTCATAGTTTTCGCCGTTAATTATCCACTCTCCCAGTATTTCATCACGCGCAGGATTGATTTTGTTATAAGCAAAATCCAGTCCTATTGTCAAATACACATCGTCGTCAATACCCGAACGCGTTAAAGTATGGCGTCTGGGAATAACTGGTTCTGCGGGAGTGGTGCCGACATATTCTACATGAAGCTTTTCAGGGTCCAATCTGCTCATTTTAATATCCTTTCTGACATTATTATATATTCCTATAATATTACGGACAGATTGATTTGTTCATTAAAAAAGAGCGGCGGGCCGCTCATACTATTATCTTTTTCTTCCCTAATGTGGTTACTGCAAAAGAAAATGCACCGCTGAATATCAAGCTGAAATAATAGCTTATTCCTCTCCATAAAAGCAGGGCCGTCGAAATGATATTAGCAGGAAATAAATGTCCCAGCAGCAGCATAAAGCCCACCTCGCTTGCGCCTGCCGTTCCCGGCGTTGGTATAAACGATACTGCCATATACAGAAATGCCTGAAGGCATATTATATCTGTTATCGTCGATTTATTAAGATTAAGTGATTTATAAACAAAGAATGTGGTGCTGAAAAATATCGTAAGCTGTATAAAGGTTATTGCATACATTTTTATTGTAAAACAATAATCTTCTTTTAATTTCCCTATACTTTTCTTATACTCCAGAATAAATTTTTCAGTTTTGTCCATTATTTTTGTTACATCTTTTAAAACATGAATTTTATTCAGCAGCTTAAATATTCCCTCACATAGTTTCAGCAATATTTGCTGGTTAAATGCTATTAATATAATCGCGCTTAGCATAATCATATTTAATGTAAGCCCTGCAACTATAAAAATTGAGGCACCGTTGTGATAATTGGTCAAAAGCTTTATTTTATAAATGGCGAGACAAAACGAATATACAGTTACACCTATCTGGAAAAGCAAAAACTTGCTTATAAGTATAGCGGTTCCGTTGCTTAAGGAAATATTATCATCCTTTAAAACATACAGCTGTACCGGCTGACCTCCTGTAGCCAGAGGGGTAATATTGCTGTAATATTGTCCTATCATCGTAACCTTGACTGCCAGCCAGAATGTCCGAAGGTTTTTCCCATGATCGGTAAATTTAACAATCAGTGAATAAATCATCGTGGCCTCAAGAAACCAGAATATAAAAATGTACGCCAGTGCAATTGCAATATAATTGGAGTTTATGCTCCTTACTGCCTTAAACAAATTAGGCAGGTCGTCGTTTCTAAACAATAAAAACAGCATAACTATAGCTGACAAAATAACAAACATCAACCCAAAGGATTTTTTTAACTTTTTAAAACTCATACATGAACCACCTCATCGAGAACTAAACCTATGACTCTGTTGTAATTAAGAGTTCTTTTAACTCTTCTTATATTTTTACAATAATAATTAATCACTCCCGAATTATTGGCATAATAATCCAGTATGTACGGTAAGTTGCTCATATCATCAAGAACTATACCTATCCTCGTATGTTTTATAAATTCAATATTTCCCTTTTCCTGTCCTATGTTTGAATTTAATACTATTAATGGCAGCTCCTTATTTATTGCTTCAAATATGGTTACTCCACCCGGTTTTGTCACAATAAATACGGATTCATCCATCATCTGATTTATGTTATTTACATAACCGTAAACCTCTATATTTGAATATTTATATTCAGACAGTTTTTTATATAATTTTTTATTTCTGCCTGCCACTATCTTAATTTTAAAATTAGTGTTGCTGTCAAGCTTTTGCAGCAAATCTGCCGAGACATTGTCAATGCCGCTAAGCACAATTAAAATCGTGTTTTTCTCCTTATAGGACATACCAATGTCCTTGCTAAGAAATTCCTTTTTAACCGGTATGCCGGTTACGATTATAATATCTTTGTCAATCCCTTTATTGATAAGTCTGCTCTTTATTTCATTTGTAGGAACAAGATACAAATTAGTTTTTTCATATATCCATTCCCAGCTGTCCACCACATCCGTTATTACAGTAATCAGGTTGACATCAACATCATATTCTTCCTTTACTCTTGATACTATACACGAACACAAAGGAAATGTGCTTATAATGAGCTTAGGCTTCTCTGCTTCCATGTAGTCATAAAACTTTTTATAATATAAGTTGCAAAAAACATTATCAATAATATTTTTTTTGCTGCTCGCCTTCATATCATAAAATGTGTTGTACACTGTCGGATAATTTTCCGTGAGCTCACAATACATCTTTGAACTGAATTTTTTCACCTTAGGATCCACTATTTCCAAAATATCCGCAATCATAATCTCAGCATTTTTGTCACTTGTTTCGATTTGTTCTTTCAAGGCATTTGAAACACTGTTATGCCCCATTCCGAATGATGCGGTCAAAATTAAAATGTCAGCCATATATACTCCCTCTTCATCTGTGCATAATATCAACAAATTTAACACTCATGCCGAATATATTAGCAACTACAGATAATATACACCTACTTACTTAAACGAAGCATAATTTTGCATTAATTTTTGATTAAAAATAACCTCCAATGTTATTTTAATTCATCATATCACAAATTAATGCATAAATAAATAGCTTTTTTAACTTAATACGACTTATAATAAGTATAACGCAAAATAATATTAAAATACTGCATAAAAAAATATTTGTTTCAGATATATCTACCTGTACGAAAGCAATTGACCTTCTTCAGCTGGAGACAACGCTGATGCCTCAACAATGTTATGACCACCGGCTTAGCCGATAGTCACCATGTTTTAATTTATACTTGGTTAGTTTTTATGGACGATAAGAAACACGCTGGACTCATCCACCTCTTGCACCTGATAGGGATATCCCGACTCTTCACCGATTTTCTGAAAATCCTCTGGTAAATGGATAGTAGCCCTAAAGCCATCCTTGCAAATAATCACGCCATTTTGGGTTTTGGCATAGTCAATTTCCCCCAAAAGCCCTTTAGCCGCCTGCTCCTCAAACCATTTAAGGCGGAAATCCCAAAATTTAGCGCTGTAACTGCTAAAATAGGCTGTTCCTCCCGGAGCCAATGTCTCAAAAATTTTGTGAATGACGGTGGAATCAGCACGCATGGCAGACAACCCATTTTGCAGGCAATAAATATTATCAAATGGTTTAGCAAATTCCATCTTGTGAACATCCAACACAACCATGCTTGCGTTGGGATAGTCTTTGAGATACTCCCTACCCAACTCAACGCTTTCCTCCGATATATCTATCCCAACTATAGAGCCGCAGTGGGGAGCCAATTCCCTAACAATCCGACCGTATCCGGCTCCAAGTTCTAAAGCGCTTTGTGTCTTTGATAGATTTTTCTTGACAAAATCTATCTCCGCTTGTAAATACTGCTTGACGCGTGGTATTTGGGTTTCATACACCTGAAATAGCTTTTGAGAATTTAACTTTTCGCCATAGTAATTGTTCATGTTTTTATCCTTCTCCTCATTGTAATTAGAATCAAATAGGTATTCTTCTCTGAGACTGAATTACAATTATCTCAGAGTTAACAATCTGTACTATTGTGTTTTAGCTCACTACCCAATTCCTGTTTTAAGCATACGTGCAATCATTTATCCTTATTCTAACACTTAATGAAACAAAAATAAACCCTCAAACTTCATGTCGACGAACAATAGGCTACAATAATCGGTTAGCTTGTCCTCATCTGAAGTTCAATAGCTCCTTTGATAGAAATCGTGGTGAAAATCTTGGTTTAGATTATAAGTATAACATAAATAGTTAATATCATATTGACTTAGATACGGAAAAGTAGTATACTTTCCAACAGTTGATTTGTCAACTGTTGAAAAGTATATAGTAAAAAGGAGTTTGCTATGCAATTTCACAATTTATATTTATTGCTTCGATATGCCAAAGAGTTTTGCCACAGTCAAATAAAAAATATTGGCGTATCCGGCACTGAACATATGATTTGCACATTTCTATTGGGCCATTGCGGAGGATCGCAGGATGATGTTGCCGAAGCACTGAAATTAGAAAAAGCCACCGTTGCACGTGCCCTCTCGTCTCTTGAAAAGAAGGGATATGTTGAAAGAAGTATCAATTCGGATAATCGTCGCAAGTACATCCTTACCCTGACACAATCAGGAAAAGAAAGCATCGCAGACGTTGCGGATATTTACGATGTGTGGCTTCGTAAAATATCGTCTTGCTTAACCGAGCAAGAGCAAAAACAATTTGATGAATATTGTAAACGACTACTCATAGTATCAGAAGAACTTTTCAAGGAGATTAAGTAAAAATGGAAAATAAACAAATAGAACTGATGGGAAAAGCTCCCGTCACAAAAGCGATTTTAAAGCTGTCCATACCGGTGGTCATCGGTATGATGATCCAGGTATTTTACAATTTGGTAGATACTTTTTTTATTGGAAAACTTAATGACCAAAATCAGTTGGCCGCTGCCAATATTACAACACCGGTATTTATGCTTTTGATGGCGATTGCAACCATTGTATCAGCTGGTGCAGCATCCTATATTTCACGCTGTCTTGGTAAAAAAGAGCACGAAAATGCCAATCGCACCCTTACAACCGGCATCCTCATATGTATTGCGTTAGCGGTGGTGGTTATGGCTGTTGGACTGATATTTGTTAAACCGCTGATTATCGCTCTTGGCGCATCGGAAGAAGTCTTCCCTTACGCTTACCAATATGTTGTTGTTATGTTACTTGGTTCCATCCCCGTTATGCTTAATTATGCCAGCGGTCAATTACTTAGATCTGAAGGAGCTGCTATGCCTTCGATTACTGGTATGATGATCGGAACGGTTGTCAATATTGTGTTGGATCCAATATTTATTTTTGGTTTTAACATGGGCATTCTCGGTGCCGGCATCGCTACCGTGTTGGGCAATGCAGCTGCAATGGGATATTACATTTGGTTTTATCTTTCCGGAAAATCCATGCTTCAATTTAAGCCGAAGTTTATCAGTACCGACAAAACAATTTGGAAGGAAATTTTCTTAATCGGTATTCCGGCTTGTATGAGCCAACTGCTCTCAAGTGTCGCTATGATTGTACTGAACAATCAGGCAAAGAAGTATGGCGACTCAGTCTTAGCAGGTATGGGTATTTCCTCAAAGCTGATGTTTATCGGTACTTTTATCTTTATGGGTTTTGCGGCAGGATGTCAACCCCTTGTTGGTTTCAATTACGGTGCAAAAAACTATAAAAGAGTCCGAGAGATTTTCAAAACCGGTATGGTGATGACCTTTGGAATCGGTTTTGTATTAACAGTTATCTTTTGGTTTAGTACAAACGGGCTTGTGTCATTTTTCACACCACTGCCGGAGATAATCTCACAAGGGACAATTGTATTGAGAATCAGCATTTTTTCATTTCTGATTTTAGGTCCTCAGATGCTTGCATCAACAGGCATTCAGGCATTTGGTAAGGCAAAAGAAGCTCTTATATTATCGCTTGCAAGGCAGGGTGTAGTTTATATCCCTCTCTTATTTGCCATGCAGTCGCTTCTTGGTTTTAATGGTTTGATATGGGCGCAACCAATTGCCGATGCCATTACTCTCGGAATCGGTCTTTTATTTTTAGCAGTAATTCTTAAAAAAAGTACTGCGGAAAAAGTTGAATCTGCTGAAAGCGATAATGTTTCTGACAAACTTTACTAAACACAATGCTGATAGATACTCTATTTCTACTGATCAAAATATGTCTGGTTTATTACTTCTGTATTCACGATTGTTCTAAATCTAAAACAAGTAAAAAGTTCAGTTTTCACTCAGAACTCAAAATTGAATTACCGCTTCTGCACACTTGCCGCCGTTTCCGGCTGCTGTCTATCCGGTTGTTGTCGGACTGGTTGTCAGCCCAAAGTCGAAAAAACTAATTGAATAATAACAAAAAGCTCGATGCACTTTTTATATGCATTTCGTGGTTTTGAAGATGGAGGCGGGCCGCAAGGTGCAAATCCACGAAATCATAAATATTTTAGTTAAGTTATGATAAACACTTATAATAATTTAGATTAAACAATTTCTACTTTTCATCATTTAACAACTCTTTTGCTTCTTTCAAATCTATTCTTGCTTTATGACCATGTTTTTCAAGCAAATATAAGAGATTTGCACCATTCATAAGTGTAATTGGCTTTCCACTTGCAAAATCATATGCATCATTTCCATAATTAGATGTTGTAACAAGAATTCCTTTAGTAGCGCCTTCATTCATTACAGTTCCATATAAATCTCTAACAGCTGATACTCCAACAACATTAGTGTATCTTTTTGCTTGAATAACAATTTTCCCACCTCTAATTGGATCAGGATCAAATGCTATGGCGTCAACACCACCATCACGGCTAGCTTGTGTTATTTTTACTTCTCCACCATTATTGTTGAACTCCTGTTCAAAAATTTCTCTTATAAGGTTTTCAAAGTCTTGCCAGTTAATTGCAGCTAAATTAATTGTTTCATCTAGTTTATTAGTAACTACATAACCATCAATAAATCTATCATCTTCGCGACTCATTAAAACCACAGGTGCAACAGGTGTTACATTAGCAAAAGTAGCTGCCGAAATCCCTTTTGCACTTTTAAACCACGACTTGGGATCTATTGCACTTAAATTTAAACCATTGAAATCATTTTTTGAAATATTTAACGATAAAATATAAGGTACAATATTCTTTCCAGTTGTTTTATCAATAGTACTAACCTTACCATTAAGAACAATAGATTCAACATAATTATATTCGTCATCTATTTTAAAAATATAATTTAAAGTCTGCAGTACAATTTGATATATTACACTATCATACTTCTTTTTCATATATGCATCAGTATGATAGCTTTCTTTATATTCACCATTACTTTTAACATATGTCACTTTTTTTAATTTAGGCAAATCTTCAATTGTAGGCAATAGTATGTCCATTATAAGCATTTCATTCTGTGGATTGTATTCTGCTTCAGCAAAACAGTCATAATCAAAAGGCTTTTCAACTTGATTTATAACTGTTGAATAATATTCAGCTATTGCATCGCTTTTTCCATTATTAAAATTCATAATAAATTTATCTATTTCTTCATTTTTGTAAGATTGTTTTTCCTTATATGAATCTCTCTCTTTTTTCCACTGCTCTAACTTTTCATTGTAAGACTTTAGTTCTTTTTCATATTTTGATTCTTTTTGTTTCTTTTCTTTTTCCCAGTCTAACAAATCATCTTTATAGTCATTTTCTATCTTTACTTTAAAGTCTTCGTATTTCTTTTTAGATATCTTTACTAAAAAAGGAACCTTAGGGTTATATTTTTCATCTAGAAGATTAGGTTCTTTAGATATAACAGGTTCTACTGGTTTTTTAGGTGCCTTGTTTGGATAATCCGTGAAATCCTTTAGTTTATTTACATCCAGTGGTTTAGGTTTTAATGAATTAAAAAGAATATTATCTAATTTTTCTTGAACTTTTTCAGCTTCCATCGTCATTTCATCTGCAAATTTTAAAGCTTCCTGTTGACTTCTTAATATTTTTTCTTTTTCAGATTTTTTTTCTTCAGCATCACACTTTCTTTCCCACTGCTCATCCCATTGTGCCATTAAAGCTCTAATCTTTTGATTTAATTCATAATTTGATTCGGCTTTAACTACCCTATATTTATTAAGTCCTTTATGCCAAGCCTCTTTCTTGTAATAATATTTTCCTGCCATGCATTCCTCCCAATTAACTTGTTAAATTTATACACTAATTATCAAGAACATTATTTTAACGTTTGCAGCGAAGGTCTCATTTATGCCTATTATTACCATTATAAAGTATTTTAAAATCATTTTCAACCAAATATGACAAATCATAAATAATATGACTTACCTTTTTTAAGTAAGTCATTCTCATTATTTTATATAAAACTTGTCTGTTCGTTGTAGTAATAATGCCCATCATCCAATACTTCAAAATTTTCTTTTACTTTTTCTGAAGAAACAAATTCTTTGTTATTTACCAAAGTCTTTATTACCAATTTGTGAATTACATCAAATCTGTCAATAATATCCGCTTTATTGTGGTCTGTAAAACATATCAACTGAATATTGGTCTTCTTCGCGTATTCAAACAGTGGTATTAATAAGTGTTTTGATGATATAGCAGCAAACGGATTATCCATGATTAAGCACATACTAACTGCTTCTTTATTAAGATGATTGCCTCTTTCATAGTTAATTAATGTAGAGAATATTACAAAGTAACTAACGAACTTTTCTCCACCTGAATTGTTTGTAGTAACTTCTTCCCATGGCCTATCACTTGATAATTGAATATTATCTTCAATCTTTAAGAAGTATATTCTTACATTATCTAAACCACAGTAACTAATTAATAAATTTTCAATATTAAATTCTCTATTTACGGCTTTAACTAAATCATTCTCCAATAAAGACATATTATTTGTTATATTCTCAAGTTGTCTTTTTATATATGAACTTAAATTAACTGGAGAAGCGTCATCATACTTTATATTCTTTATTTTCATCATTTTTAGTTTTTTGCCTTTAATATTTATACCACTATTCTTATCAATCTTATTTATTTCTTCTGTATATTGCCTTGCTACATCAAGATATCTTTCTATGATATATTTTTCTTCATTTTCAAGAACTTCAAGGTCAGTCTTAATTTTATCTAACAACATATCTATAATGCTAATTTGTCTTTCGATATTAGAGTATAATTCAGCAGGTGTATTATTTAATATCATCTGTTTTAAACTACTAATGGAATTATCTATTGTTGCATTCTTTTTTGAATGATTAATAGAAAGTAACTCAACTTTATTTTTAATATTTGCTTTAATTGACTCTTCATCTTTTTTTAGATTTAATATTTCTCTGTTATTTTTCTCAAAGATATCAACCTTTTGATTAATATAATCTTCGTAATATTTATTAGATTGTATAGAAAATCCCAACAGTAATCCGCTATCTTTTATTCGGTTAATTATCTTTTGACACTCTTGAATATCAGATGTTATTTCTATAATTGAATTATTAGTAATTTTAATTTTTTCATATAGAACTTCTTTTTCTTTGTCTAAATATTTTCCTATTTTTTGTTTTTCTACTAATTCATTTTGTTTTAATTTTTCAATGATGGATTTCATTGAATTTTCTAGCCTCTTTATATTGTTTTTAATTACGGCAATTTCTGAGGAACAGTTTGTTATTTTATCAGTTAAACCCGGAATTTTGTTTTTAGTTTCAATTTCTAAATCAAAATCATACTCTATAATATCAAAATCTATATATGCTGAAATCTTCTTCTTGTAATTTTTAATTTCATCTTTTAAATTACTTTCCTTTTGGATATATTCTTCTATGAAACTTTCATCTGAATTACCCTTTAAGGTTTTATACCTTTGTTCTAATAATTCTAATTCTCCTGTTATAAACTCACCGGTGATGTACCTTAAATATACCTTTTGCTTATTTTTCTCATTTGAAACTTTTACTTTTAACCCAGAATTATCAACTTGAATATCTGTTATTCTTTGTTGCAGAGAGTTTAGACTTTCCTCTAATAAATCTTTTTCTTTATTAGATTCCTTAGATAGTCTGCTAAATTCTTTTAGTTCTTCTTCTGATTTTTCCTTTTCAGATATTAAACTAGCGAGTTCATAACATTTTTTTACCTGAGTATTTAAATCATTAATATAATTTTCTTTATCTTTTATTATTGTAACTTTTGTTGCTTGTTGTTTTTCTAATTCTTCATTTTGATTTTTTAAATCTTCAGATAATTGCTCTTTACTATTGAATTCATCTTTCAATTTTTGAATTTGTTTATTTAGGTCATTTTCGAAATATTCATCGTAATTAAATTTTTCTATTTGATTTTTTAATAAAATAAGATTATTTTTTTGTCCTTCCCAGTTTTTTTCTTCTTCTTTTAATCTTTGTATTTCTGCATTAATCTTATTTTTTTCATGCTCTATGTCTTTTTTAATAACTAATTCTTTATTGTATAATGAAAGAATTCCAATACTCTTTATGATTTCAGAATAACAATTGATACTTGATATATTAATACTATTAAGCATCTCTCTTTCAATAACAATAATAGGACTATCAGAATACATTTCCGGCATATCCTTTTGAATATCATTTATTGACTTTTTATCTAAGATTATAGCAAATGGTAATAACGGGTTAGTATTAATTACTTCTTTTCTTAATTCCTCAGTGGGAAAAGAGTTTTTAATATAATCAGAGCCTAATATAAAAATTATCCCTTTATCATTTAAGTATTTAATAAAATCACTATTTATTTTTATTCCACCTGAAGATAATTTATTTAATATATCCTCATTTATGATTACATCAGCATTATTTTTGTTAATACTGCTTCCTAATACAGATATTTTATCCCCCATCAACTCTATTGTACTTTCCTTATTAGATATAGAAAAAGCCTCTATCCCCTGGAAAGATAACTCTTTTGTTATGTCTGCCAATTCTTCGTGAAATTGAGTTAAGTCATTATCCGCTCTGCTAATTTGATTATTTATATTGTTTTTTTCATGAAGAAGATTTTCTATTAAATCCATATTGTTTTTAATATTTTCCTTTGTTTTTTCTTCTTCATTTTTTAATGAGTTAATTTCATTATTCATTTCTTCAATTCTTGTTTTAATACTTGTTTTTTCTTTTATTACTTCGTTTTTATCTGAATTTATAAAAATATTTAAAGGATTTATTTCAGTTGCTAAAACATTAATTCTTTTATCACTTGAAATTATATCAGCAGTTGTAAAAGATACCTTTTTCTCTAATTCAACATATTCATTTGATACTTTTTTAAATTTATTATTTAATATAATTAACTTATCAGCACCCTCATGAAGAATTTTTCCATTTTCTAAAATAATATTCTCCATGTCTTTAATCTTTTTTTCATATAATGTTTTAACAGTAAACCCTACATTTTCAATTTCTTTATCAATTTCACTTTGTTCTTTCGATAACTTTTGCAATTTGGTAGTTATATTCTCAAGTTCTTTTTTTTTATCCGTACATTGTTTTGTTAAATCTGCAACCCTGCATGAATTTAACAGTTTATTGTATTTTGTTATTTCAATATTTAACTTTTCTGATTCTTTTTCTTTATTAATCAAATCTTCTTCTAATTCATTTTTTTGGTCTTCTTGTTGATAATACTGTAAAGAAAGTTCTTCTATTTTTATTTCATCAAGTCTTCTATTTAAACTCTCTTTTTCATCTTGAAGTTCATTAACTTCTTGATTTTTATCATAAACATAATTGTTTAAAGAATAGTCAAGATTAGACAAAACAGTTTTTGCCATTAATGTCTTTTCATCAATATTTTTTAATTTATCAACTTCTTTTTTTACTTCATTTAAGTCTTCTGTATAAATAGATAAATCTCTTCTTTTTTCTTTATCCTCAATTTTTTGTCTTGCATTTATTATATGTTTTTCTGTTTGTTCTAAAAGATCTGGGATATTTGTACTGTCTGACAGGTTTTCTTTTATTGATTTTAATATCCAGTCCCTCATTAAATCATTAGAGGTCTTACAGTTTTTAAATAATGTAAGTAATCCGCCCTCTTCTGCATTAATTTTTGCTATTACATTTTTCCATTCCTTAACATCTATTCTAAATGAATTCAATGCTCTTTTATATGCTTCACTGTTCTTTTCATAAGTACTTCCGTTTGACTTTAAAATTAATGCCTTTAGGCTATGGTAATTAGTAAATGATATCTTATCATCCACCCTAGTACTTAATTTTAAGTTGGAAATATTAGCATTGCTTTTCGCACTTTCTAATATAAATGTAAAATAATCGAATTTTTCACTATTTTCATCGTCTTGAGCATTACTATTTCTTTTTATTGCTATTCCATTAGTCATGAACCCATTATTATTGTCTAATCGCCATTCAATAAGTACATATGACGGTTCCTTGTCTTTTCTGAACAGTTCTTCAAATTCTCTGACTCCTAATTTTGAAAGTGGAATAAATGGCTGCATGATTGCCTGAATTAAAACAGTCTTTCCTCCGCCATTAAGTAAGTGCATCATTCCGTTTTTACCATGGAAGTCAAATGTTTCGTCTATTATTAAACGCTTGTCATCATTATAAGCGTAGTTTACAATTCTAATTTTATTAATTGTTGGCATCTACCATCAACCCCCTTTGAAATTCTAAATATTCATATATTTTTTCTTTCCTGTCGTAATTAAGAAAGAAAGATTTCATAATATCATCGCACCTTTTAGTGGTTTTTATGATATCTTCATTTTCATAATAATTTACCAAATTCTCATTTTCCAAAAACCTTATGGTCCTTTGTAGAACACCTCTTTTTGTCTTTAATGAGGCTTTAGTTATGTCGTCCTGTGTCAGTAACCCATCCCATTTTGTAAATAATTTTTTTATATTTATATCATAAGCAGTTTCTAAATCATCTACATCTTCTTCCTTATTAACAACCGCTAATGAAGATGTAACATGATTTATTAAATCGCTTATGGATATATGTGTCAGTAATTTTGGATTATCCCCTGTACTTGAGTAAAACTTTCCTAAGATAATTATTACAATGTACTGAAATAAATATAAATCTTCCTTTGTAGTCCCGGAATAAAGACTTTCTTTTATTTCTTTATCAGAGAACCCAAACAATTCATTATCAATATTAGGCAGTAAATATATTGTCTGGTCTATTTTTTTAATTATGACATTCGATGTCTCTGCTATTTTTATTAATATTTCATAAGTTTCTATATCAAGATAGGAATTATATAATTCAGTATCCTTAGTATCAATATGTCCATATTGCAGTAATTTGTTAAATAAATCTATTGCATTTGTTAATTTGTCGCTTTGTATCATCATTATTTTAACACCACCTTAAAATTATAGTTTGTTATTTCAAATTCTTTAGTTATTTTTCTAAATACTCCATCAATAACTTTTTCTGTCTTTGCAATAATTATTGTATTTTCTTTTGATACTTTAGTAGTTACTTCAAAAGTTGAAATATTGTTATATTTATTGTCCTTTAAACAAAGTTCTTTAAAAGTTGTTGCTATACTGAAATTTTCATCTTTAACAGTTTCTCTTGTTAATAGTTCATCTATATCATATACTTCTGCTGTATAAAGCAGCGTAACGACTTTAAACAAGGTTTGCCCGTCATCTTTTTCTATTAATGACTCTACCTGCTTTTTAGTAAATGAATTGTATAATCCCTCAAAATCTACTTCTTTACCTTCATTTTCAAGGCAATAATCCAATATTAATTTTAGACACTCAACATATTTTTCATTAACATCAATAATCATTTTATCTTTATAGTCAGTACTTGAAGTGTCCTCAGTCAAGTCCAGGTAATTGTGATTATTATTAGTTTCATCTCCATACAATTGTTGTTTATCAAATGCTTTAAAAATATTAAAATATTTTGGAACATTTATAGATAGTAAAGGTCTAAATAAAGGTAGTATATTCTCTAATAAGACGATATTTTTTCCAATTGGCTCCATAATGGTTTCATTAAAATCATATCTTTTAGTAAGTCCGATAGACATTGCATTATTTAATGCTTCCTCAAATGCTTCATCTGCTGTATATCTTTTTTCAAACAACTCATTATGTTCTTTTCTTATTTGATTTAAAGTGTCTTTTGTAATTTTAAAATCTTTAATTTTACTGTCATATTGTCCTAAATTAATAAATTCTTTTTCTGATTCATTAAGTAGGTCAATTATATTTTCGAATTCATTTTTCTGTTCTGTCAGTGTTGAAAAAATCCCTTCAATTCTTTCCCTGTACTCATTTTTCTCAATGTTAAGTATATTAGAAGTTTTAACCTTATCTATAAAGTTATCTATTATCTGTCTTTCCATGTTTATAGCAATAAGAAGGTCTTTTGCTATTGCATTGGCTCCTTTGAAATCTTTTCTTCTTATAAATTCTTTTGTAATTATTTGTTTCATTGTAATCTGAAGATGCTGATCAACCTCTTTAGTTCTAAGCATAATATCATTTCCTAAATCACTTAAAACATAAAACAAGGTGTTGTTTTTATCAACTTTATCTTTAACTAATTGATAATATTTAGTTTCCAAAGAATTCTTTTCGAAGTTTATTACATCTAACTTATAATGCTCTCCTCCGCCCATAAATACATCTCTTATTAAAAATCTTGTAATATCAAGGACAGTTTCATTATCTAATTCTTTTTTATAATAAATACTTATAAGTTCTTTAATAAAATCCCGAATCTGAAGTATTGTTGCACCTTCCCGGGTAATAGTTTTTTCTAATAAATAACATAAAACTGCAACAGAAATATTTATAAGTTCATCAAGAGTAAAATTCTCTTTTATTTTATTTGAAACACGCTGCGTATCTACTAATTTAGTGACAAAAGAACTTATGGCTCCAATGGTATTCATTCTTTTATCAAAATCTTTTAAAAATTCAAATTTGTTTTCTTCCATCCATTAACCCTCCTCTGTAAGTATTTTGTAGTTTAAAATTTCCTGCGGTATATACTTATTGTTTTCAAGAATTTCAGTTATTTTATTTCTGTCACTTTCATTAAAAGAAGATAAAAATTGTTCTAAATCTTTAGTTTTAATTTGGTCATTACTCATATCTTTTAAACTTTTTATATCTTTAATCCTTTTTAGCATTTCAGAATAAGCATCAGTAAATAGTTTTAAATCTACTTTTTTAGAAAGAGAGTATATAATGTTAATTCCTTCATAGTCAATATCTCCCCAGTAATATATTGTCGGATTATTTAAGAATGAGAAATCTTTATGATTTAAATATTCAATGCTGCTAATTATTTTTTTACCTTCTCCGTAAATCAATAAACCTATGTCTAGTCCTAAAATATTCCTATTCTCTTCCATAAGTTTTTTTCTAAGAGTGAACCAAGTATCCTTGTTTTCAATTATCAAAACATTATTTGTATATATATTGATTGTTTCTGAAAAGAATGGCTCCGGGGTGTTATACACATTTAATTTATCATAATTCAACCCTAAATTTGAAAGTAGTGTAGGTGACTTCCTTAAGAACTTCTCTTCTCCCCAGATGTCAAAAGACCTTTCATTTATGGACATTGGAACCAGGAATCTATCGTAATGATAAATGACATAATTATTCAACTTTAAGATATATTCTCTGTCTTTTTTATATTCTTTTGGCTTATTTAAATAATAGTTGATACTTAAAGATGCATTAAGGCTCTTTATTTCATCAACAATATCACTATAATCTTCTTTTGGCAGTTCTACTCCATACTTTTTATATAAACTTGGATTTCTTCCATTAGTTCCCGATTTTAATTTTGCATTTAAAATATTCTTATCAATCAATTCATTTACTTTTTTAACAAGTTCTTCATATGATAAATTAATATATAATTGAGACAATTCTTCGTATGTGATTGTTTTTTTCGCAAAAGTGAATATCTTTTCCAATACTTTATCTCCTTATAAATTAGGTGTATATTACCATTATAACATATTTTATAATAATTAAAACAAAACTAATGTAATAAATTAAAATTACAATAATTCAGTCGATTTCATAGTTAAGTTTCCAGAGTATTAAATACATATTTAATCGAAGTGCAGTATGCGGAGCAAGTGTTTATTAAATAATAAATTATTTAGATCTTTCTAAATATAAGAAAATTAAAAACCACTTGCCATGTATAAATATCTATGTTAATCTGGAATTTTTTTATTATTATACTTCCTGCTCAATAAATGTTGAAGATATTGAAATCATTCTTATTTCAACCTTAACATATATTAACAAAAACACATTAAAAAATGCACTAACTTATTTATGTTAGTGCATTTTTTTTAATTGTTTAAACTGTCGTGGTTTTGAAGATGGAGGCGGGGCGTACCAATTCAAGTCCACAATTTTATTATTACTTTATAGACATCATATATTAAATTATTGTACTATGCAGCAATAAATTTTTCATAAGCAATCTGTAATTGTTTATTGCTGTTTTTAGCATAAATTTGTGTTGTATTTATCTGTTCGTGTCCTAAGAGTTGTTGAATAATTGTTATATCCATGCCTCTTTGCAATGCATGAGTTGCCATACTATGCCGAAATATGTGTGGATATATTTCTTTTTTTATATTAGCTCTTTTTTCGATTCTCTTTATAATCTTTTCAAACCCAGTCTTCTTTAAAGGATCATGTGGGTTTCTTTCGCCTACAAATAAACTTGCATTACTATCCACTCTATTTTTTATGTATTCTTTTAAATACAACTTGCATTTTACTGAGAAATACACAGTTCTATATTTGTCGCCTTTTCCATGGACAACTAAACTATTACTATCCCAATTAATATCCTGAAGATTTGTTTCTACTACTTCAGACACCCTGCATCCCGTACTGTATAAGAATTCAACAAGTGCCTTTTCTCTTATATCAACACAAGCATTTCTCACTATTTCAAGTTCTTCTACAGTTAGATGTTCCCTTAGTGATTTAACATCCACTTTAATGTTTTTTAAGCGTACTGTAGGATCCTTAGCTATCACCTCTTCCTTGTATAACGTTCCAAAGAAGCTTCGCAAAACAGCTAATTTTCCATTCATTGTTATTTTTTCGTAGCTCTTTTCTTGTTGAATGATTGCAAAATATCTTCTTATGTCATTTACAGTTACTTGAGATACTGGCTTTACAACATACCGGCTAAACATATTCAATTCATCTTGGTACCTTTTTAATGATTGTTTTGAAAGTCCTTCCAATGATTTTATACCTAAAAAAAATGTTATTTTTTCTCCCAAATCAGAAACCATTAAGCTTGTCTCATTTGAATATAAAGTATATTCAGCTAAATTTCTATCAAGTATATCTTTTACAATCAGGTTATTAACATCGTACTTTTCTTGCAGCTCAGATAGTATTTTAATTATGACAAGTTCTTTATGATCTTCCATATGACCTCCGTATTAATACATATAGTTATCTACAACAACATTGACACGATTATGTCCAAGTGCCTTAGATACTTGTTTTAATACTTCTTTATCATATCCTTTGTATTTTTCATGTTTCTCATTACCTATTCTATTGAACAATTCTTTATATAAGTTTTTGGCATATTGTGCTCTATAAAAGTGAGCTGCAACATGAGTATCAAATAATTTAAAAATTGCTTCATTAGGATGCAATTCATGCCTATTTGTAAAATCAGTAAATTCAGTTTGATATTGTTCCAGAACTGGTGCAGTTCTTTCCTTGCCCCCTTTTTCGATTAATCTAACTCCTGTAGCAAGTCCATTTTTAAATACTATGTCAGAATACTTTACTCTCATTATGGAATCTCTTCTACAACCACAGGATCTAATAAAAAATATTTGCTCCTTACACTTAGTCAATAGACCTGGTCTATTTACTTCAGGTCCATTCCTACTACGTTTTATATCAATTAGTTTTCTCTGTTTTAACCCTATTTCCTTTGATTTAAGGTTGAATTTGAAAATTTTATTAATAGCAGCCATATCCTGCTTAACAGTCCAAGCAGAACAATATTCATCTCTGTATTGTAAATATTCGCCAGCAACCTCAGTAGTAACTAAATTGATTTTGTTAATGCCTTTAACTTCTTTAAGCCAGTTGGCAAAATATTCACCACACTTTCTATATGCTTTAGCTGTATTTATACTTCTAATTGTATATGTCTTTGCAGGGTTATACCCTTTTAAACTTCCGTATAACACTATATGAATTTCTCTTGCATCCTTTTGTGCTTCTTTTTTCTTTTCTCCTAATATTGTTATTGTACTGATTCTATGTTGGATTTGGTTATTGATTCGACTCATTCATTATCACCTCTAAATAATTCTTTGTATGTAAAAGAGAGGTAGAGAACCGTCTTTGCGTCCGTTTACCTACCTTTTTTTATCATCAGTTGTCAAGGAACCACGATGAATAAGTTTAGAAAGTACATTTTTTATAGTAGATGAAAAGAACTACTTAGATTTAATAATGAATTTGTTTGGATTCTACTTTAGATTTGTATTTAGAATAGTAATAAGAAATTAAAAAGAGCAATAGTTATAATTCCCATCAGGGCATAACTATTGCTCAGTTAACTTAAAGAATTTATATAATAAAGAAATATTTGTCTATATTATATTATGAGCGTAATTAATTGTCAATGCTATTTTATATATTTATTCAATTTCATTATAAATAATACAATTTTCTCCGAAATATTGGGGAAAATAATTTGTACTTGTTCTAAGCCATTATTTTGCGTTTTAACGAAAGTTGTATATCTCTTGGTATATTTATATTAAAAGTTTAGTTCAATTAATCCATTGTTATATTATGATGTAGATTTTTAGATATTTTACTAGCGTTTTTGTTGTTTTATGATAATATGTTTTTTGAGGTGATTATTTTTGAAAATTATAAATGAACCTATAAAAGTTATAGCTATTTTTAATCAGATTGGAAAAATTGAGCCAGTTAAATTTTGGTATGAAGATAAACCGATTATGGTTGAAAAGATTTTAAAGTCATACGAAGACAAGAACTTTGGGAATAACAATATAATGTTTGTATGTCAGCACAAAGGCAGTGACATTTATGAATTGAAGTATGACCTTAAAAGTAATACCTGGTACCTTTACAAAAAATAAAAAAGACCGGACATTGTGTGTCCGGTTATTAGGATCACTCCTAAAGTCCAAAGCCAATTATATTATGAATTCGCCTTGAATTTTCTCCCTGAAATACATACTCACTGTTTGCATCCATAAATGTTGAACCGCCACCATCAAGTGATATGGCTATATCATATGGTTCTTCTCCTATTGATATTAATTTTAATAAATCACCATGAGAAATACTTGGTACAGTTAACAAGTAACATTTATTTAATCTCTTGTTATATCCTAATACTGTTTTATTTCGTTTTGCTAACACACCGGATTGGTCTTCTTCTTTACCTGTAACCTTGTTTATACCTTTTTTAAATCCCTCACTTACAGGAGAATAATAAAAATTAGAGTCTTGCGTATTTCTTAAACCAACACCGCCAACAACTAACCTAACCTTACTTAAATCTAATTCAGACAAGAAATATATCCTCTTCAAATCGACTGTACCATCTTTATGAACAATAAAAACAGACTGAGGACAGCCGAAATTATAATAATGATTTGCAACATCTCTATATGCTTTTCCATCTTCATACAATATACTTGTAGGATATGTTATACCATCATTGTTATACCAATAAAATGTTCCGTTGGTGCAGTTCGTAAATTCGGTAATATTCCAAATTTTCTTATCAACAACTTTTACGGTTAAATCTTCGGCATTTCCCTTTAATTCAGTCATACCATTACTATATTTTTTAAATTCATCTTTCTTTTCTTGGCTAATTCCAAAGTATTCAAGCAAACCGTGTGTAATACCAATTGCACAAGCTTGTCTAAATTCATCCGTAATTAACAACTTAGCTTCATTTAAATTGTCCATGAAAGCACATTCACATAAGCAGGCTGTCATTTTAGCATTCTTAATTATATAAAACTCTTCTCCAATAACTCCTCTATCTTTTAACTTTATAGACTGCACTAAGTTTTTATGGATAGTTTCAGCAAATTTCTTATCAACGGGATTTGTAGGGTAATGATATGTTTCTGTTCCATTTTGACTACCCCATGCTCCTGTTAATGCATTTGCATGAACTGATACTAATACTATTTTATCATAAAGAGTTTTTACTTTATCATAAAGTTGATTGACTCTTGAAATTCTTTCTTCCAAGCTTATATCTCTTTTTTCAGTTGTTGTGAAAACAACATCTATATTTTCCTGTTTTTCCAATAATAAATCAATTTTTCTAACAACTGCACGATTGAATTCATTTTCTTTCATGAAAGAATCATCCGGAAAGAGTGGAGTTCTCTTTCCAGGTGTATCTAATCCATGTCCAGAATCAAGAATAACTAAGTATGTCATAACTATCACTCTACTTTCTGTGATTGTTTTATTATCTGATTAACATAAACAGATGCTCCTGAACAAAGAATTCCCTGTGTAATTGCTGTAAATATTGCCATAAAGATATCTTTATTAGTATTTATATCAGCGGTTGCTAAAACCCAAATAACCGCAAGTAATATACCTAATACTCCTAAAGTTAAAGGAATGAATTTATCTTTAACTATTAACGTATTTTTTATCATTACTCCTAAAAAATAGAGTACTGGTATTAAAATCAGCATTTCCGGTTTAACAAATTCTTTTATTAATTCTATATCCATATTTATTCCTTCCTTTCTTGTGGATCCGTTGGTAGTTCGCTTAATTTTTCTACTAATTTTGTGACGGTTCCATTTCCGCCTAAATTGTGATATTGATTATATAAATTTTGAATATTATCACGAGCATAAATTGGACAAAAGCCTTTTTCTAGGTAGTGATTATAGGACTGAATAATTCTATCCCTCAGCAAAGCCTGCATGCCTAATTTAATTGCTTCTTGCTCTTTCAACTTACACTCAAGTTCTTTCATCTTTTTTTTACCAAAAAAAGTTATCCCGGCTACAATTGTTCCAAATATCGTTTGAACCCAATATTTAGTTATCCATTCATTCATAGATCACCTCGATTAAAAAAGAGGACATATGCCCTCTTTATTCAAGTCCATATTCTTTTCTTAGTTTAGCTGCAGCTTCTTCCATTTCTTGTATTTCATTGTCCATTTCTTCATAATTCAAGTTTTCACAGCCTGTGAAGTTGTACTTATAAGGTGTTTCTACGTTCCTGTTTTTAACATGTGCTATTAACATTTCAGTTGCAACACCCATATCAACTTCCTTTTCTCTTGAAATTACTTTTCTTTCTTCTAAATATTTTTCTTCAAAAATTACTTTAGTCATATTAACCCCTTCTTTTAAGTCACATGGACTATTAATTTGTATTATAAAAGGACCTCTT
Source organism: Firmicutes bacterium UBA2530 (assembly GCA_002340985.1). GTDB lineage: Bacteria > Bacillota > Clostridia > Tissierellales > Sedimentibacteraceae > Sedimentibacter. Next base: position 39,173 of record DDNC01000009.1, read on the forward strand.
TAAGAGATCCTTTTATTGCTTTGTTTTCTGTATTTTATTGCTATATTTTTCATAGCAATATTTAAATATTACCATAATACTTTTTTCATATTATTAACCCCCTTTAGGACACGAAATTTTTCTTTTGTTGCCTACTCAATAGATTCTATTATCGTTGGAGTATCTCCCCAAACTGCCATGATAGCATTAACTTGTGCTTGTGGTAATTCATCAACTATCTGTTGTCTGCCTTTTTCACTGTTCGTATATGCACGTCTCCACGGCTCTCCTATTTGGTATTGTTGACCCATATAGTCAATATGTGTTTGTTTCTTAACACTTACACTATCTTGTGTAAGCATGTCTAATGTGTATTTTTCAGTCATTTTAAACCCTCCTTATCTTATATTGTTGAGTAAACACCAGAATATTCTATGTGTCCAGCAGTGTCCATATCAGGAGCCATCCACGAACCTCCCTCGGCATTTAACCCATACGGAGATAACCATGCACTATTTGCATTTACCGCCAATCCAGCATCTTTGCTTGTAGATGAACCCATTGCTAAATTGGAATATAAAATACTCATAACATTACGTGGTATAGTTCCTGCAATAAAAGGCAATCCACTAAAAATCAAACTTCCAGTCCCTGTATGTTGAGTCCACACTATTTTGGCTCTAATATACACTAAATTACCTATTTTTGTATAACGACCAATTTGCTCAGCATAAGTACCTACACCTGCTGTGGTATAACCTCCAACGGTCGGCGTCCATGTACCACTTTCAACTTTTAAACCATGAGCACCGTCTGCGTCTGTAATTAAATCTGTTAAGTGGGGAGCGAAAGAGTTATTTTGTTCCTTAACTTCATTTAGAGCTGAAACAATATCACCTTTTGCAGCTGTTATTAGATTTGCTAAATCACCAATCTTAATTGCTGGTGCCAGTTTAGCATTTGTAAGTGTATTATCAGGAACTTGTCCTAAAACAACTTGGTCAAGTAATGTCTTAAGGCTTCTTAATTGTGCTTGTACAGTTGTTCCGTTTACTCCTGCAATTGCAGTGGAGCCTATATTATCAGCTCCACTGTCATTTAATACTATGCTTAGCAAATTATCAATTAAAGCATTTATTTTATTCTTAATTTCATCTGGACTTTTATCAAAAGCTGCCTTAATTTGTGCTGCAGTCATTCCTTCTGCAGACGGATGATCCGGCAAAGATGCTACCGGATTACTTAAATTTATAATTTTATGATCGTTTAAGGCCATATCATCACTCCTTATCATTAATAGTTGGTAACTTTGTATTAAACTTAATACTTTTTATTGTAGGCAATGTACTTTTCTTCTCAGTCTTCTTTTCTTCTTGTTTCCAAACTTTTTCAGATACATCAAAATATTGATAAAGCTGTTCAAGTTTATTTTTATTCATTCCTGGATTAGCTTCATCAATTGCTTTTTTCTTGTTTTTAGCTAAAGATAAAGGAATAGTATTTCCGTCTTTATCTTTTTCGCTTGTTGCATCTTTCTGTGCTTCATATGTATTTAAAAACTCTTCAGATGTAAATCCATTTTCTAATGCATCCTTATATTTTTCAGTGTTTGCTCCACTTAGTGATTTAAATCCACTGTCTATATAGTCTTTTGCTGTAGGCAATGAATATTTGCCAAACAAAGAAGCTTTTGCATAATTTCCTACTGTTTTCTCAGTAGGAAATTGTAATGTGTCTCTTCCTTGACTATCTATACCAAAACTACCACCTTTATTTAATGTTGATATACCTTCAACCGCTTTCTTAACCTGTCCACCGCCAAAAGGTAAAGCTAAGTAGCTTGCAGGCTTAGCAAGTTCCTTTCCTAATGTCTGCAATGCTTTATTAGCTGGCATTTCACCTGTAACAAGTCCTGTTACTGATTTGACGGTGTTTGGGATATTAGGAATTGCTGATGAGATAGGTAACCTTCCACCGCCTATTAAACCACCAACAAAAGGTACTTCTTCAACTAAATTCCTTGATGTATTTGCAATAGCCTGATAAGTAGATTTGTCTTCATCAGTGAAATCACCAACTGCAGTTGATATTATATCAATAGGATCTAAAGCAGCTCTACGGCCAGTAACTTTTTCATAGAGTTCATTGTATAACCATGAAGCAACAAATATCTTTGTAAATGCCAATGCAATGGCTGTTATTCCTTGCTCTTTTAATTCATCTGGCACATCCTTAAAAATATATGACAACTGGTTGTTTACTTCTGTTTGAAACATTGTCATTGTTTTAGTTATAGGATTTTTCTTATTAAAAACAGTCGGTAATGCTCCTTTTGACCTATCAGCCATAACACCTGCGACCCACTTGTCTGCATTTTTTATTGCATCTCGCTCTGTCATTCCTTTATTCATGTTGTCATAATACTTAGCTCTAACCAAGCTTTCAGCCGTAAAATTGTCAATAATTTGCATAGGACTTGATAAAGTCTTACTAGCTTTTTGAAGTTTAGTCATAACTAATGGCTCACTGCCTCGTCTATTAGTCAAGAATGTACTCTTTTCTGTAAATCCATCAGCTTTACTGTATGTTTTAATAGTGTCTTTCATTCCATTAAACATATTTATTGATTTAACTCCGCCCAACCCTTGTGCGAGTGGAATAAAGTTAGTTATCCAAGAACCTGGATTTAAAGCAACCATATTTGCAGCAACCCTATTTTCCATAGCTTTAGAAATTTCATACATTCCTCTTCCAAGAGTGTGCTCCATGGTTCTATCACCTAAGTCCTTTTTACCGGCAAGGCTATCAGTATAACTTCTCAAGTGTGTAACTAAATAAGGAAATTTGTTTTTGTCTATTTCATATAGCTCTTCAATTCTGTTTCGCTTGTCAATTTCATCCATGTTGTCATTTTCTCTTATTTTGTCAACTTCAGCTTTAATTCCATCACTTGAGTAATTGTATCTGATTGACTCCTCAAACGCTCTTAACCTCTGTATATCCCTTGTATGATGAATAACATCACTTACGCCCTCAATATACCTGTCAAATCCCTCAACTGCATCATATTCAGTTACATCTGTTGTTCGTCTTAAAAAGTTACCAACCCATTTTTTGCCTGGCTTAAATTGATGAGTTAAACCTGCAATGTCTGTAGGCAATTCCTTTGTATTAACATCTAACCCTACCAACCTTCCTATTTTGCCAAGTAAATTATCGGTTACATCTTCCTGAAAGTGTGGAAAATAATTTGCACGGTAATCTACAGGAGCATACCCATTTTCTATTAAAACATCATTTGATTGTATTAATAACTCATCATATATCTGCCTGAATACATTTACAGCCTTTTCAACTTTGACAACATCAGCACCGCTCTTTTTAACCATTTCCTTAGTTATAATATTTTCACCAAGAAGTTGCACCAGTGCTCTTTCAGATACTTTTTTAATTGTTGGCAACCCGCCTTTTTCAGTTTCATAAGCTACTTCATATTTTGCTTCGTCACTTAAATTAAGCTTTCTAACTCTGTCCCTAAACTCGTTTTTCATCTTTGTAGACTTAGCTTCATTCTCATGTACAGGTGTGAAATATGTATTCACTATATCAGCTGCTTCCTTTTTGTCTGGTACTATATCCCGGATATTTCTCTCCATGGTTTCACGTTGATATTGAAAACCGCTTTTTTTCTCTTTCCATGACATTGAATTCTTAGTCAGCATATCAGCTTCATCTCTTAAAAACTGCTTATGTGCTTTATTATAATCTTTGAGTGACTTCTTTAAATTTTCTAAAGGTTCTTTTGCTTTAAACAGTCTTACTATGCCACCCTTATTGACATTGTTTGGTAGATTTTCAACAGTGATTTCCCCTTTTAACATCAAGTTTAAAAAAGTATTATCTCTTGCTGTCAATATTTCCTTACTCATCACTTTGTCATATTCTTTTTGATACTGTTTCTGTAGTTGATGAATCTGCATTAAATCAGCTGCTAAAGTGTTCTTAACCATTTCATTGTCGATTTCCTTAGCTTCTGCTTTAGCTGCCTTTTCTTCCTGTACCTTTTTAACCTGTAGTGCTTCTTTTGATAATTTATCAATTGCTTTATCAAATTCTTGTCTGGCGCCTTGCTTAAACACACCATTATCATCAATATACATGTTTAAGTTGTTTTCTGTGGCAACAATACTGTTTTGCACTTCTGCAATTCTTCTTAGTTGTTCTACAGGATTTATTATATCATCAGGAAAAAGTTCTGGATTTGTTTCTGTTAATTCCTGATAATAACCGTCTACCGCTATACCATCATTTGATAATGTTAAATTCCCAAGGTTCGTTTTTCTAAATTTGTTGTATTCACCTTTTTCAAAGTCACTTTTTATCTGGTCAGTTATTTTAATTTTTGTGTTTCTTATACTTTCCTTTAAAGGTCTGTATTGATTATAATAAGTAAAATCAACCTGAATACCATCTTCAAGAATTGTATCAAACAAACTATTTATCTTTTCAGGAGTTGCTGTGCCATTCTTTAATTGAATAGTCAATTCTGTTACTTTAGTTTTCAATCCTGATTTATCAGCAAACTTTGATATGCCTAATGAATCTGCTATACTCTCAACAAAGTATTTTTCCTGTCTGCTTTGATACTTTTCAACTTTGCTTTTAGTATTTATTTCTTTATTTAGAGTTTCGGTTTGTGTTACAGCTGCTTCATCTTTTATTTGTGGAATCTCTTTTTCATTTAGCAAGCCATTATTTTGAGTTTTAACGCTTATTTGTTGTTCATTAGTATCTTTAGTCGGTAGAATATTGTTTTGTTTTGAAAAAGCGTTACCTATTGACTGTGCTCCACCAAACAAACCTCCAACACCAGCACCGATTAGCATATTATATGCCTGTTCTTTTACGTCTCTTGGAGTCTCTTCATCATACAACAAGTTTCTGTATACTCTTTGAGCATCATATTCAAGACCTTCCTCTATACCTTCTCCTGCAGCATTTTTTAAAACTCTTCCAATAACATTTTCATTTGCTTTTGCTAAGTAACTGCTTATACCTTTAGGCATTTTGCTTAACAGTTTGGTTCCTGCTTTACTTCCTAATGCTTTTGCAACCTTAGAAGCTCCTATTCCTGTTAATGATTCAATTCCTCCGCTTAGAGCTCCACTTCCAACACCTGATATCAAAGCCTTATTTATATCTTTACCTTGGTTAATGTCTTCCTGGAACCTTTCAGCCCCTGATGTAACTCCTATGAGAACAGGTAATGGAACATGAGTTAATGCAGAAACACCTGCCTTTGTAAGCATATCTGTTCCGGCAAGTCCAATATCAATTAATGTATTTGCAATAGGTCCATTTCCTTGCTTTAATTTTTGTTCACTTTGTTGAGCCTTAGTTAGTAATTCTTTGGTTGTTTCTGATTGATTAACCAATTTATCCTTATCAATCATGTTTGAAGCTTGTGCATACATTCTTTGTCTTGGAGTTACAGCAATGTTTCTTTCTTTGTTGCTTTCAAGCCTTTTGTTTAACTCATCAGCATTGTCACTCATTTTATATTGCTTAACATATGTCAATGCATCTGATGTGTTTGAAAGTTCTCCTACAGATCTTAAACCTGCTGTTTTTATAAACTCTAAAGCCTTATTGTCCTGTTCTTGTTTTGTTGGCAATGCCGGCTTTATAACCGGCATTTTAGCATTCTTATATGGTATTGGCTTGGGTTTTAACATCTCTTCAATATCTTTTGCAGTGTATTTCATAAGTCACCGCCTATCTGCTTAATCTCTGAGCTATTTCCGCATCACTTAATCCTTGACTTCTTAAAAATGCTGCTATATTTTCAATACTTAATGCTGGATTTGTTGGCTGTCTATATGGAATATTTGAACTTGATTCTATACCCCAATCTATATCATCTGTTCTTACTCCTAAACTTTCAAAATGTTTTTTAATTTGTTCAGGAGTAATATAAGCACTTAGTACTTGTATAGCTTTTTCTCTGTCACCCTTTTTTAAATATCCATTAGCTACTTCTACAACATCATTAATCATATTAGACTCATTTGCTGGTTCGTTTCCTGTTTTACTTGAATTTCTGTTATTAGTCAAAGAAACTGTATTTGCTAAATCAGCATTTTGTTGTGCTATAATTCTACTTACGTATGCTTGTACATCTTGAGCAGGTACTCCTAACGAAATTGCATCAGTTGGAGTTATCAATCCCATGCTTAAACGATTGAGAATATTATTAAATTCTTGTTGTTTTTGTGATGAAGCTGTTTCAAGATTGTATCTTTCATCATTTATTGTATCTCTTCCTGTTTGATAGTTTTGATTCCACTGAGTATCTTCTCTATTTGCTTGATAATTAGCTAGCCATTGATTGTAAGAAGCTGAGTTATTTATCATATCTTGATAAGCTTTTAAAGCTGACTGATTGTTTTGAAGTATTTGTTCAGCTGTTGATAAATCACCACTATTTTTCAAATCAGTGATTGAATTGTTAATTTCATTTAAACTATTCTGTCTTTGCGTATTGATATTGTTAAGATTATTTTGATAAGCTGTTTCTAGACCTAAATTAGCGGTTTCTGTTGCTCCACCTGTTGCACCCTGAACAGCCAATTGCTGTGGTAGAGTTCTCCTTGACTGCATACTAGCTATATATGCTTGCCTTGCAGCATCATCATAACCTTGATTTAAAGTCGGTATTTGATTTTGCAGTCTATTCACACCTTGTTGGACAGCTGCCTTATTCATATCTGTTATCTGATTATTTATTGCAGCATATCTCTGTTCTATTTCTTTCATCTGACTTTCATATGGATTATATAATGCTTGCTGAATTGGTTGTATTGGTTGTTGAATTTGTGGCACTGCTAAATTATAACCAACTCTTTTAGCATCTTGGTCAAGTCTTGACATTAAATCATAATCACCGGTTTTATATGCAGTATCATATCTGTCTTGCTGTATTCTTTTATAATCATCATAGCCACCTGCGAATGTGTCTTGAATGTACTGTTGATGTTCATTCATATTTGTTTTACTTGTGTTTGTGTTTGTTGTGCTTTTCTTCTTCTGTTCTGCAGTTTTATATGCATCATATGCTTTGCTTGCTACAGAACCTAAAGCACCAAGTAAATTTCCTAAAGCCATATTTACCTCCTTACTTTTTGGCATAGCTGCCGACTGTATATGTTTTTACTATTTGGAATATTCCAAAGCCTTCGCTTAAACCGTCATTCTTGATGATTAACTGCAATCTCTTGTATTTCTTAATCTTCTTCTTGATGAAAACATCTTGTGGATTCCAATTTGTATTAAAGGTGAATCTGTCAAAGTCAATGTCTTCCCAATCGAAAATATCCATTGTATGGAATCTCAATTGTTGTTCTGGATTTCCATCTACTATAACGCTAATCTTTGCAGATGAACGTGAGAATGGTTTTATAGTGACTGTGCAACCTTTTTTCTGCATTGTCTTGTAAAGGTATGAAGCTCCATCATCATCATTCTTTGTTGACCAATAGCAAACAACTGGTTGATTATCGTCATTGTATTTTGTTCTTTCTTCAATATCTGTGTTGAATTTGCAAATTCTTCCGTCAGCTGTACCAAAATACAATTCACCTGCAATACTTAAGAAACATATAGCCGGAATGTTCAGCCAATGATAACATTCATACACAAAATCAGTTCCTGCTCTGTCCTTATATGATTTGTTTCTGTTGTCTAAAATATATGCTTTATTGTTTAATGCCAAGATGTAATAACCATTCCACTCACATGCTATTGCAGTATTAAGGTTCGGCTCTTTAATCAATTGACTATCAACATAATAGGATCTATTCTTTACAGTTCTTTCGGCCAGTATATTTGTTGATGTTGTTGCCATAATTCCTTGTCTTGACAAGAATAAAGGTTCATCAATTAAGTTTGAAAAGCAGTATTTACTTATTGCTCCTGTTCCGGCAATTCCTTGTTCTATAACAAAAAGAACACTTCCATCTGTTTGGAGTGTTCCGTATCTTTGAAATATTGTGCTGTCTTGTTGATTGTCTTCTTTTATTATAATTAAGAATCTTCCAAGCTTTTGATAACCCATTATAGCTGTTTCATCTGAGCCAACTATTGAATAGTTTAAATCAGGAAAATATGTTGGTTTGAATATTTCTGAATACCAATCATATGCTTTATAATCAGGATTTCCGCTTATAAATACTCTGTTACTTCCACCTAAACCATAAAGTGTTGATATTGTACATTTCTTAATTCTATCTGCATATCCTGTGACAGTCTTTGAATATGTTATAAATACATTGTCTTGTCCTGCTACAATAACATCATGAGCATTAACAAATGTTATCTTTCCAGTTGGCAAATTAACCGAATAATCAGTTGGTGAAGTCAAAGTGTCTAAGCCACCACTTGAATTACTTTTTTCAATTTTATCTACTGAGTCAATGTTATTTGCTGATAGTTGATATACCTTATCTGTTGCATTTCCTAAAAAACTTTCTTTTCTTTTCTTGCCAATCAGATTAACTGGCTCATATACAGTACCGCCTCCGCTTGGGCTCCTAGATATTAATATAGTTGGTATGTATGCATTATCACTTACTGCAGTCACTGATGTTCCATCATAACAAAGAAAATCAGTACCGGTTAAAATATACATCTTGCCAACATTATTCTCTCTCATAAAAAAAGCTGTTGATCTAGCATTGTTGACACCGCTTTTTATTTCTGTGAATGTCAGCATGTTCCATTTATAAAGCTTTGTACCGCCATGAGCAATGAATGTGTCTACTCCGTTTATCTCTCCAAAGAATAATCCGTTTATAGGTTGCTCCAATGTATGAAGTGTACGCCATCCTAATCTTTTCTCAGGAATTCCACCTATGTCTGCAATTAAATTTGGTGCGAATGGTGAACGGTCCTTATCTACCAAAGAAGAGTCAACGCTAAAATCTACACCTTTGAATTTATTATAAACTGTTGTTTCTCTTGGTACACTTCGTCTTTTTCGCTGATTAATAATCATATTCTAACACCACCTACAAACGTGACTGTTGTATTGCTTTGCAATCTATTCAGTATATTGACAAGCAACGTATTGTATCGGTCTAAATATGTATCGTAAAGCTCAGGCTCATCATTGATGCATAACTCAGCACATACTCCGTAAACTAATGCTTCTTGACAATCCTTATCTATTTCAAGCTCTGTTGTCAAAGTAGTGCTACTTGAAATCTTTTCAGGATATTTATTGTAGTACAAAACATATGTGCCATCTTCTTCAAGTCTTATTTTCTTGTTGATTACATTAAAACTCACAGGACTATAATCAGTATCATATACTTTTAGAAAAATAAAGCAATCTAATGGTACATCAATCATTTTGTTTACACTGTCTAATGTCAAGTATTTTTCTATTGGCTTAACATTTGTTGCAATTTCCGTTTGTATTGTATCAATGGATGGATATATTTTGTTTATATAATCTCCTGCATTAGCTATCAAATTTGACGATGTGACTTCATCAAGCTTTGCCATTGCTTTACCTATAACATCATTGATTGTCATTTTACTCTCCTTTCTCAACATCTGTGGAGTTGCACCACAATATACTCTTAATGTTGATAAAAAAGGCGGATTTCTCCGCCTTTGATTATGGTAATGCTATAGCTGCAACCTGAATATCAGTGGTAGAACCTACAATCTGAATCTTTCCTTTGTAATCTCCACTAACATTAACAAATTTTCCACTTTCAATAACAGCTACATGAGTTTTACCAGCTGCTAATGTAATTACAAGATCTTCAACACCTTGTAATCCATTACCTTTTTTTATAGTAGCTGTCTGTTCAGCTGCACCATTATTTTTGATTATTAAAACAATTTTATGATCAGCTTTATCATAAGGTACAAGAGCACCGTCAGCTATAGCTGTTATAGCTACAGTTGCCGGTAGTTCTACAGTTCCATTTAATGGAACAATTGATTTAACTATATCTACTACTGCCATCTATTTGCTCCTTTCTATTTATGCACTTTTGCTACTGCTATTTCTTTAGGTCTTACAGCTTTACCGCCATAGGTATTTAAGCCCTTAATTGCATCTGCAAATCTTTTTTCTGGTGTATATGGTTGTAATTTATCAATACCATTACAATACGCATATCCCTTTGAAGTTTTCAGAACAATGTGATCATCAGTACCATCATTATAAATGTTGTTAGACATTTTAACTATTGCATTGTTATATAAGCCAAGTATGCCTTGAGCAATAAGCTTATCATTATCAGTTTTCAGTTCTATTATTTTATTTTTAAACAAATTATAGAACCATGGTGTTAAATATAAAGTAACTCTATCTTTTTGAGAAACTCCTTTATTCCAAAGTTGAACAAATAATTCGTCTACACAATCTTGAGCTTCAGATATTGTCGCTATTGCTGTAGAAGCAGTCTTAAATCCTGCATTTTTTGCAATTTGCTGAGCACAGAAAGTATCCTCTGCTTCAGCTAAAGCTCTTGTTGTTTCTTCTGACAAAGCAGCCATTAATCCTTTTTTAGCTTGAGCTTTATCAATATCATCAATTATGTAATTAAATGAATCATATTGATCAATGTCAAGATATACAGATGTATCTCCTATCTCTTCCGGAGCTGCCAAATCTGTTCCTGGTTTATATTTTGATATTTTAGGTCTTGCTACACCTAATATTTTTACTTTTTTTCCTTCGCCTGCTTCTCCTTCAAATTCGAAGTTACAGTCTTGTTTAAATACAGTGAACTTAGGTAGTTCATGTTGAATATGGCTTGACCATACCAACGGTTTAAAGTTTTCGTATGACATATTGATTTACCACCTTTCTTATTTCCATTTAGTCATTGAGTCCATTACTACTGCCATTATTTTTGGATCTGCTAAGTCTTTCTTTGTAAGCCTGTCCACTTCGGCAGGAGTGTAAAAATCTTTTTCATCCTTAGAGTTAGAATTAACTTTACCAACCTCAGCAGGTGGAATTTTAGTTTCCTTTAGTTTCTTCTGCTGAATTACACTAAATGCAATTTCAGCATCAACTCCTGCTCTTTTAAGATTAAAAAATTCATCTCCTAAGTCATCAAGTGATTTAACAGTAGGATCCAATTTCTGAATCTTTTGTAAATCATCTTGCATAAGTCTTTCTATTTCTCTTTTTCTGTAAAATTCAAGTTCAGCTTCTCTTTGTGCTTCTTCTTGTTGTCTTTGTTGAGCATCAAGCCTTTGTTGTCTGACTTCCTCAACCGGCTTTTGTAAATAATGTGCGTTTGCAGCATCTATTACTTCCTCAGGAGTATTACCTTTGAAACCAAATTGCTGTAATGTTCTTGCGAGCATTTCATTTTGCTTTTTAGTTTGTTCGTTTTCTCTCCTCATCTTTGCGTAGGCAGCATCTTTTTCATAATCTCGTTGAGGTTGCTTTATTGGCTCTGTCTGTTGAGGTTCGGTATTATTATCAGTTGACTGTCCAGCGACAACAGTCCCTTCTCCGCTTGTTGACTGATTGTCTCCTGCACCTTCTGTTCCCTGTGGTTCTTGTGTTCCTTCTGTTCCAGGTTCAGCGACTCCCTGGTTTTCTCCGCTTTCTGCAAATAACTGCAGTCTTAATTTTTCTAAAAACATATCTTCCTCCAAGATTTTTACGCTTTTCTGTGCGAATTTTTGTATAAAAAAAGGACCTTTAAAAGCCCTTAGTTTAGCTATTCAACTATCATCCAATCTTCTGCTAAGCAATCATTTATTGAAGGCACCCACATACTATGTGAACCATTTACCATTTTAATTTGTAAATATGGTTCGCATTTAAATAAATCGCCTTCATTAATTCCCCACGCTACTGCAGTTTGTTTATTACAAGGAATTCCTTTTGGATATCCTTTTTGATAAACAACAAACATTCCTTTACCATTCCAACCTTTTCTTGCTACTTTATAACCTTTCTTTAATGCTTCAATAGCAAGTCCAAAAGTCAAATTGTCAATTCTACGATATGCTTCTTCAAATACTTCCTTTGGTGACCATGATACATAACCATCAGGATAAACTACTTTGTATCCCAATTCATTTGGCCATTCTTCAGGATAGTTTTTTTGCTTTACTGTTTCTTCAAATTCTTTTCTATCCATTGGTTCCGCTTCAATTAATTTAACTCCTAAATACTTTTCCATTTCTTCCTCCTATAAACAATCACATTCTTGAAATACTTTTAAAATCTTTGGAAATTGAACTGCAATCCAGTCAACCATTTCTTCATTTTCTGACCATGCACTTGAATACTGCATGCTATTATGATGTAACCCACTTTGATATAAAAAAGCATGTACTATTTCGTGTCTTAGTACTTCTTTATTATAAACATCTAAATCTTTTGTCATTCTATCGTCTTGTTTTTCTTCGTCTGTATATATCCTGACATGGATTTCTTTTTTATAGTTATCACAATATCCATCACAAGTTTTTAAACATCTATCATCTGCCAATAGACTAAAAACTATTTTGTACTCTACTCCTAAAATGTTTGCTTTCAAGATTCCTCCTATTGTTCAGTCTTATATCCATAATTACTACACTGTGGATTTGGACACTTATAATTAAATGTCTCTGTGCCTTTATCTTCATCAACTTCTGTGCTGTCAATTAACATTTCCGTTTGGCATTCCTTGCATTTCAACTTTACCACCTCCTGTTATTTGTTGAATCATTTGCATTGCTTGTTGTAATTGCTGTTGTTGTTGCTGAATCACAGCTTGAAATTTCATTTCCTTTTGTTGCTGTTCTGCTCTTTTATCTATAATGTCTTTTAACTTTTGTTTTGGTACTGCTGCATCATCATCCAATGCCTCTACATACTCATCAAATGATATTGCTTGCATTCCAAATAAATTTTCTAATGCTTGCTCTTGAGCAAATCTTGAATATGGATTGTTCTGTGAAACGTCAATTCTGACGTTAATTTTCATTTCTTCCAAAACTTCTGCCGGTATAACTTGTTGAATTGTTCCTTGCTCTTCGTCTTCCAATTCAATAGTCAATCCGTTTGGATTATAAGTAACCCATATGTCATGACATAACAAAGCATAGTCTTCAACAAATTGTTTATATCTCGCTAGTTGCTCATTAAGTGGTAATGCTGTTTGGTCTCTTACTGCAATAATGGCTGCACCGGATGCCTTTGTAGGATCCACAGAACCTTGAGCACTGTCTCCGGCACCTGCAAGCTCTTTTGTCATAGTTACCAGTTCGTCGCTAAAGTTCTTTGCATCTGGTGAAGTAGTTTCAGCATTTAAATATGCTATTATATCTCTGATATTTTGAGCAGTACCATCTTTAACAGCAATTGCAGCTCCTACGACATCTAAATCATCCGGATTACTTACAGCATTTTGCTTATATGCTATCTTAGGAAATGCAGTTTTCTTTATTGCTATACTTCGTCTTGCAAGTGTTTTATTAACTTCAAGTTGGTTAGGAATCAGTTGTTTAACTTCTCCTACTCCTCTTGCAGTTCCTTTTCTGTCTTCCCAGATAAAATTAATAATTGGATATCTTTTCAGTCCATAGCCTGTTAAGTTTCCTTCACTGTCTTTAGACTGTAATTTAACATCAGGTTGATATATTAAGTTTTGAACGCTTCTTAAGTAATGCACTATGCCTTCATCATCTTTATACATGTATAAAAGTGATGTGCATTTTCCGTTCTTACTTTCAACATCATTTTTATCACCTAATTGATTCTGATAGTCTTCATCAGCAACTATTAAATCAATATCTTTTTGTTTTATTCCATATTTCTTCGCATCTTTCTTTACATCTTCAACAAATCTTCTTTCAACAATGATAATGTATGGTTGTTCTTGAATGTTTGAATTCTTTTCATCGCCTAAAAGAACATTGACATTATCTATTATCTGTGACTGTGTTACATCACTTCCAGGTAAAAACAAATAACTATCTGCTTGGATACAAGCATCCTTTATTATCTTCCATGATAATATATCCATCTTGGAAAGTTCCCACATTCTTCGGAAGTGTGCATTTAAAAGTTCGCAAGCTTTTGATGTAGTTTCATCTTTTTCACCCATGTTGCTGTATACTGCAGACATGGTATTTTGAGCAACCATTGCAACTTTGTATTTGACTGTGCCCTTAATGAAATTATGCATAGGCATCTTTTCATTTCCGCTTTCAAGACCATACCATTGGTCACCTGAATACATTCTGTGAGCTTCTTCAGTCTCACTTACTAAGTTAATCTTATGAATGTAATCAACGCCCTTTTGATATAAGTCCCATATTTCAGTTGTTTCCTTGTCGCTCTTTAGATTAAATAAACTTTTCATATTGCCTGGTATATTCATTATTTATTCACCTACCTTTACGATATCTTCAAAGCGCACTAATGTAGCTATGCTAAAATCATCAACTTGGATATAAGCAAATTTATCTCCAACATCTTGCTTATAAATGCTATCTGTCACTTCTAATATTCGTGTTACTTTACCTTCTTCAAGGTAGTCTAATTTAGCATAATTTTTATAAGATACAATTTGTCCGACTTTTATATCCATTATTTCACTTCCTTTTGTCCTATGGGACCGCCATTATAGTTGTTTATGTTATCAATAATGGTATTAAACTTCTTAATTTCATCAGGTATTTCTTGCTTTTTTTTTGACAACTGAATAACCGGTTCAAGCTTCTTTTCTTCTTTTACTGCTCTTCCGTCTTTTAAACCTTGCCTATAACTAAAAAATACCAATATGCTCATTATCGGTATTAATATTAATAGCAAAATTATTATTAAATTATATGACACGTTGTTTATTCCCCTTTCCAAGTGGATTTGGTTTTGGTTTTTCAAAATCAAAATTATATACTTCTGGTTTTTTAAGTCTAATTGCCGGTGCTGGTCTTCCTGCTATAAAGTATCTAATAGAATCTGGAGCATGTGTTAATTCATGTGGTTCTGTTGCAACATCATTAGGATTCTTTTCATCCTTTTGTATCTGTGGCAATGTCCTGATTAAATTAGTGCAATTCTTTGTAATAACTAAACTTGCTGTTGTAATTCCCTGCTCATCTTCATAAGGATCCAACCATTCTTTTAAATTTAACCATCCTTGTTCTCTATCATTATTTGCTTGCGTTAAAAATAAGCCATTATCTAAGAATATCTCTGCAGCACTCTTTCCTGTTTCTTGCCTTCTATTCCATAAGTCTGGCGGTGCAAATGTCTGATATATATTTTCATTAGGGTTTGTCATTTCAAGAATTGCTTTAGCTGCTTTTGATATAATCAAATCAGACTGATATTTCTCTTTATAAACATATGCTTTCTGATTCATGTCTACTGCTATCCAGTAACATGCTAACATATCTAGCCCATAGTCAATGGTCCTGTATCGTCTCCAATGAGAAGGAATAGGGAAACTATTAATAACATGTATATCAGTTCTAAACTCATCAAAGTATACTCCTCCCGGAATACCATATTCACCTAATCCAATAACTTTATATCTATCAGGATTATGAATCCTTGCATGTTCAATTAAAGCTCTATCTGAATCATCAAGCCATTCATTGCATCTGTATGTTGTTGTAAGCCTAAATGCGTTAGGATCTTCATTATCCCAAAACCTTGTTTTTGTCCAGTGTGTATTTACCCATGGATTATATGTTATTGTTATCTGCTTCCAATAGCCTTCCGGCATTTCTCCACGAATAGATTCATCAAACGTATTAAAATCTTCTTCCTTTTCTATCTCGTAAGCTTCTTCTATCCATGCCCAACATAAGAAACCTACATCAACTGTTATGGATGTAAGTTTCAAAGGATCGTCAAATCCTCTAAATAATATTTTCTGTCCTGTTGGTATGAATGTTGCTTCTAATGGTGATGTAGTAAACTTCCATTTGTCATAAACTCCTAATCTTCTTGCAGCCCATTTCAACTGTGCAAATGTTGATTGTTTATGTGTATTAAATGTTTTTCTTACTACAACCGTGTTAGCAAGGGGATATTTCATCATGTTGTAAATAAACCACATTGCAGTTGTTGTACTTTTCTTTGAAGCTCTACCACCTTTTAAAACTCTGTATCTTTTCTTTGTTTTCCAAAATGAAGCGTAGCCTTTACCGATTTTATCTGGCAAAAATATTTCATGCAATTCTTGTATTGCTTTAGTCTTCAAGGGAATCCTCTCCTTTAAAGATTACCAGGCTATTACTTCCAATGCCCTTTTTCTCATTTTCAACTTGTACTTTAAGTTTTTCAACACGTAGCTTTTGTTCCTCTGTTGCTTCATCCCAATTTTTATGTAACATCTCATCATATTGCTTTATCAAGCTTTGTAATCTTCCCATTGCTTGAGATTGTGCTTTTAATAATGCTGCTTGCTTATCCCAAGCAAATTGTAATTCATATTCTTCTTCTCTGTATACTTCTTGAATATCTGGATTTTTTGCACTACCTAAATTATCTTTTTGCACCTTTGTTCTTTTAAGTTCTTTCGTTAAATCCTTCTGATTTTTAACATACATAATCTTTTGAGAATTTATTATATTTGCCCATTGTGTCATTATTTGAGCCCATTGTATATCTAAAAGACTACCGCCAGAATCCTCAGTTTCTTTAATGATATTTCTTATTTTGGTAGGATAGTATTTAGAATAAAAACCATGGATTTTAGAATTTTGATTTTTTTCTGGAGCACCGCCATTATTACCTACAGCATTTTTATTGCCTTTAGGAGCACCACCCCTTTTATAATCTTTCCATTTATCCTTTACTCTCCAGGTGTTTATATTATTTACTTTCTCTCCTAATAGATCTGCTATTTCTTGTGAGCTGATGTTTCCATCATGCTCTCGATATATTTCAAAAGCTCTTTCTCTATTAGGACTTTTTGCTCTTGCCATTGCTTCAGCTCCTTCTAAAAAATAAGATTTTGAAATAAATCTTATTTGCACCTTCATATATATTGAATTTTTAATAAATATTTGAATTCAGTTGAGTTGTTCCTTCTCAGTTTTTTTCTTCAAAATAAGATTTATTTTCACTTTGTTGCGACGTTTTTTCGCACTTTTTATGTAAAAACTTTAATTTAATATCAAATTTCAATATTAAAGCAACCTTTTTTAACCAAATTTATATTTTACACAACATACAATTCTGTTAAATATTAAAATTATACTTATAGAAGAAACAAGTTTTTTGAACACTCATATTTTACACACTCTAAATATGTAAAATATAGAGCATATAAAAAAATTATCTTTTACTTTTAAAAGATAGACCTTTTATATACTTATCTTTTGTATCCTGATTCACTCCAATATATCTTTTTGTAACATCTGCACTTGAATGTTCAAATATATCTTGTATTGTTGCTATATCTCTTGTATCTTGATACATCCAATAACCAAATGTTTTTCTAAGTGTATGACAACCTATTCTTTCTTTGTATTCAAATTCATTAGCTGCTTTGTTCAGGATCTGCCATACTCTTTGTCTTGTTATTGGTACCGACTTTCCTTTTGCTCTTGGAAATAAATACTCGTAGTCTCTCTTACCTATGATATATTTTTTTATTATATCTTTAAGATCATCATTAATAACTAGTCTCTTTGTATCACCAGTTTTCTTTTCTTTAACAATTATGAAGTCAGCGTTTTTTACATCTCTAACCTTTAAAGGCAATATGTCTGAAATTCTAAGACCTGAATAGATTCCAAAATTAAAGAGCACATAATCTCTTGTGCTCTTCTCCTTTAAATAATCTGAAAAGTCCAATATTAAATCTTTATCTCTTATCGGCTCAACTGTATTCATTGTCCATTACGCACCTGCCTCCAAGCTCCATTATGACGTTTATAGACTGGAGCATCTTCCATCAATCTTTTGTAATCAATTCTTTCTTCTTTTACTTTCTTCAATTTCATAAGCTTTTTATAAACATCAGGTTGATTCTTTTTAATTATTTCTCCTATCGTCATAACTTCACCTTCTTCCCAGTAATCCCGGGTGCATTTTTTTATTAGGAGGTTGCACCCAGGGCTTTATTTCAATGTAAAAAGCACCCAAATCTGAGTGCTTTCTTCAACGTAATTACCCTTTATTAATTTAAATTTTCCATGTTAGCATATTACTACAGGTCAAACCGACATTTCACCGACATCTTTTTGTTTTTCCTTAATATTTTGAAAAATTCTTTCGACTTGTCTTTGAGAATAACTCATTTCTTTAGCTATTTTCCAATTAGGAAAGCCTTTAATTCTTAACATCATAGCCTTTTTTTCTTTATCTCCCAAACCGTTTATTACTTTTTCAAGTTCATCTCTCTGCTCATAGAGTGCTTTTAATTCAGCTTCAAGTTCTTGTTGTTCAACTTCTATGTCATGTATTTTTACATAAGCTTGTACCAAATCTCCTTGAAATAGTGATGTTTGTACAGCCGGTTTTGAATAGTCTATTGCTCCAAGACCACTAGGAAAATTTAAATTAGATCTAATTAATTTTGTTATTTCTCTCTTGTTACTTGATATACTTGATTTGACGACCGCTATATTTTCGGTAAGTCTTCTGTATTCTTCAATTATAGATTTGTCTTTCGTCATATTTCCCCCTTCAGTAAGTTTATCGAATCAACCAAAAAAATATTACAATTACAATAAAATATATAATTAAAACTATCCATAGTGGACTCAGTACCCACCACCAAGACCAATTAATTTTCCCTAATAATTTAAGTGCTATAAATAGTATTGTCAATAATCCAGTAAAGCCTATACCTGCTGAACTACTACTTGTACTATTATTTCTCATTTTACTTTCCCTCCAATGCTTTTTCAGCTTCTTCTTTTCTCCACCAATCCTTTTTATAATAAGACAAATGATATGCACTATAATCTTCTGTTCCTTCATGTCCACATCTAAATACTATATTTCCATCTTTGTATATATCAATTTTTTGCACTTGCCACTCTTCATGAAACTGATTTACAATTGTATCTCCCATTCCTACAGGCAATTTTATTAATAAGCCTTGTTCTTCTAAATCTTCATATTCCTTTAATATTTCCCTAACATCAGCAAATGCCCATAGTGCATTATAATAAAGTGCTATCATACCATCTATTGTTTCATAACCGTCTTGCAAAAGCTCCAGCATGTATTCGTCAAACTCTTCATTGTCTGATGGACACTCAATGCCATTTCTAGCAAACATTGCTTGTGCTAAATCTCTTGCAGTTATTTCCATATCAAAATCTCTGTACCAGGCTTCTCTATCTTTTACAAACACTTGATTATGTGATAAATCAAGCATGCCCATTTCTTTTACATCATTTTTAGTTAATCTATTCATCCCCAGTTTCCTTTCTTTTATATGATTTCTTCTGAAATTTTCAATGATATTCTACGGATTAAGTCATTTAATAGCATTGATTGATTGCTGTTGTTTTCAACCATACTTTTAATTTCTTCATCAGAAAATTTCATTTTTACGTCATTTAGATATTGCTGTACCATCTCTGTTTTTTCTCTGTTATCAAGAACTTTGACTTCGTGTTTTAACGAGAATCTACGCAATAAAGCCTCATCTATTCTGTCTATCCGGTTAGTTGCTCCAATCACTATTACATCATTTGGAAGTTTATCAAACTCTTGCATCAAAGTTATTGTTATTCGTGCCATTTCGCCACCTGAACCACTACTTGAACTTGTATCTGACCGCCTTATGCTAATACAGTCAATTTCATCAAGCATAAAGACGCATGGATTTGATGTTGCATACGAAAATGCTTTACTGATATTCTTTGATGTGCTCCCCATATACGAATCGACTAAGTGGGAAAAATTCAAGTAACAAAACGGTAATCCTATTTTATATGAAACATATCTGCCAAAAGAAGTTTTACCTGTACCGCTTTCGCCATATAGTAATGTAGAATTTACATATGGTATGCCTATTTCCATAAGCTTTTCATTAACTTTCTTCATGCGGATTATATTTTCATAAATATTCTTTTCTCTATCTGAAAGAAAGTATCTACCTTTCTTAAATGAATTTGATACATCTTCCATGTATAAAAGACCTTTCAAATCATGTGGAAGTTCAATTAAATTGCCACCTGTCGATTCTAAAATGCCTTTATATTTACTACAAAACCATTTATTTTTAGCTGTTGTATCTTCTGTAACACAAGCAATTGCATATTTTTTCGCTGCTATAATATCATTTTCTGATACTGCTTTTATCAATCTTTGTTGATTATCTGTTAGTCCCATTTTTCATACCTCACGCTCTTGTTCATACACAGTCGCACCTGCTATTTCTCCAGTGGTATTCATAAAATGAACTTGAACTCTTGTAATTTTAGCACCTTGGCTACATACTTCATAACCTACTTGCAACCCATTTTCTTTAGCTTGTTTGATTAATTTATTCATTTCAACCTTGTAATAAACCGGATCATCTTTTGTTAATCTGCTCATCTTCATCCTCCCCACAAAATTTATAATGCTCTTGGCATCTATCATCACAATCATCCTTACAATCATTGCAGCATAAATGTCCTTTACCATGTTTGCAGTCCCAATTACATTTCATTGTATAACTCCAATGCTTTTTCAGCTTTCAACGATTCAAAGGTATCGCTATTCTTATAAATTTTATTTGTGAATGGATCTCTCTTCGTTTCAATTCTGTCTATGGTTAATTTAAAATATATCCCATCATGCCTTTTTACCGCCAAAGCATCATCAGCTGTTGTAAAATGCTTTTTGCTGTCGGAATATCTTAAAACTTCATACCCTTCTTCTTGTAATGCTCCTTCTATCAAGTCAACTAATAATTCTGTTTCATCGTCATTGTTCATTTTCTACCTCCCAATTCCATAATCCTTGTTTTCCTTTAATTTTTATTGGTTGTTCAAGAGGCTTAATATTGTCTAATATCCATGCATACCTGCCGAGTGAAAAGTCTCCATAATATTGTTCAAATTCAATATCTTTTAATGTTAAACTTTCAACTGGTACACAATCAATAAGATCACATGTTGCAATGATTGCTCCTTTGTATAGCTTTTTGATTTCTGAAAGGTCAACATATGTATTACCTGTTAAATCTAAAGGTTTACCAGCTAAAGGAGCAAGTCCACCCATTATATGCCATTCAAATAAATAGCTTTGCAGTTCTTCATCCCAACGTTTTGCAGCATGTATTGCTAATGGTCCTCTATATTTTGTTGGCCAACTTCTTGTCTCTATTTTTTTAGCACCTGTATATATTAGACTTGCCCATGGTTGCCATAATGTTATTGCTTTCATTGTTCTACCTCACTTTCAAGCCATTGCTTTGCATATTCAGTGCACGTCATTCCTTCTTCAATATCAGTGCAATTTATATGCATTACACATCCACCACAACATCCAGTAACTACTTCTGCCATTTCATCAATACTAATAGTTTTTATTTTCTCATAATTTGTCATTTCTTCATCTCCTTATACGGCTCAGGTAATGGTTGCCATGCTATAACATATTCAGTCATATCATTTAAACCATGCCACCATATATTTTTACCAAATTGCAATGTTCTTACTGTATCAGTTCCATCTTCAAATCTTAGTGAAACTATAAATTTTGTATAATCTCTTGTAAGTTTATCTATTTCTTCACTTGGCAATCTCTCACTTACAGGAATCCAACCACAGTTTAATTGTTTTTCAAGTGCTGCAATTGCCATATCTATATGCTTTATTGCTCCTTCTCTGGTCTTTTCACTAAAATCTAAGGTTTTTAATGCTTTAAAATCATTTATTGCATATTCAATCTCATTCATTACTTCACCTTCCCTTCAAACTCTCTGCAGCAGATAGCAAATCTATTCTTGTCCCAGCCACTTACAGTTTTCTCTTCCTTGTTCTCCCAAGTACTACATCCTTTTTCTTTTTTCTTACAATCACTACATCTTCTGTCAGCATTGTTATTCATCATTTGTAATCATCACCCACTTTTATACATTCTGCTTTTTTAACAGGTTGACTACAATAATTAACTGATACTTCTCTTTGATAAGAAAATATACTGCCACAATTAACACATTCATGTTCATCTTCTTCATCGCTGCATTCCCAACTATCGCCTTCTGCATGACCGCAATAAGGACAAACAATATCATCTGTGTAATTTTGTTCCTCAGCTTCTTCATCCTCTACAAATATTTCTTGAAATTCCATTTTACTTGCTATTCCCCATTTAGGAGTAAATACATCATTTTCAACCTTGCCATGTAATGAGCCTATTGTGTAAGCTATACCATTTATGATTATAGGCACTGTTATTTCTATTTTTGCATCCGTCTCAGCTAATGGCTTTATCCCATCATCTTCAGGACTTGTGTAATCATAATCCCACGAATGTTTTTTTATTTTTTCTAAATCTTTTTCATTAAATACTTTCATCTTTTTTCCTCCCCAATTAAAACTATCAATCCCATTAATCCTGCACCAATAAACAAGCCTAATATAAATGTGCATGTCATTCCAATTACATTCATTATTACCTCCTGTTTCTCTCTTTAATTTTTAAATAACCATCCCAACCGGCACTGCTGCTTTGTTCTCTTTCCTTTTCACGCGCTTTCAATAATATTGCCTTTTCTTTTAGATATATCTTGCAAATATCATGACAGCCCTGGAACCTTTCCTTACAATTCATGCATGCTTTCATGATTTCACCTATTCTTGTTTTAATCTGAAGTTATTGCTAATATCTTTTGGTATTTCAACTATGTAATTTTTGCACATTTCATATATTCTGCTGCCAATGGCTTCATCAAAATTCAATAGTGCATTTATGTCATACTCAGAAGAAACAATGATAGGCAAGTGATTTATGTATCTGTAGTTAATTATCTCAAACATTATGTTTTTGTCTGAATCAGTTGTCTTACCTTTTAGCAAATCATCAATTAGCAATACTTTAGCATTCTGATATTTGCTTATTTGCTTTTTATAAAACTCTTCATCTGTCATATTTTGTTTCAACTCTGTTATGACATCTCTGTAACTTAGATAAACAACTGATATTCTTTTACTTTTTAAAATATTGAGTCCCAATGCAGCTGTTAAATGTGTTTTCCCACACCCTACTTGTCCAACAAAAGCTATAGAATTTTGTCTTGAATTCTTAATTTGCATGAAGTTTTTAAAGTATTCAGTTGCAACCTTTTTCATCATCTTGGAAATATCATTCCATTCATTGAAGTTTGAAAATGTATAACTATCATCCTTTATTCCGCTTTTATAAAACATTCTTTCAGCTTCATCTAGTTCAAAACATTTACATCTTTTGAAATTATTACCGTCTACGATCCAATAAGTATCTTTGCAAATCTGACATTTATATGAGACCAAGTTCTTCGATTGTTCTGTCGAGGTCCTCTCCTGTATCGACTTTAGTCTTTGGGACATTGAACTTAATTCCGTTCCCAGGCTTTCCAAAATTATCACCGCCTTTTTTATTTTCTCTCTTCATTTGAGCCAATAATGTTATATATTGCTTTCTGAACTTAGAAGCTGATAGAATATTTGACTGCCAAAATTCATGTCTTTGACTAAACATAAGGACTTCTTTAATTTCATTGATATCTAATTTGTCTAAGCGGACCATTTTTTCAAACTCAATTGACCATTTTTGCAATGTAGATTCATCCTTAGGAGGTTTATTTAATCTTTTAGATATTTCTTTTGATAAATAAAGTGCTAATAAATATTCCTTATCTTCTTGATTGAAATTTTTCAATTCCTTTTTTAAAGGAATATTATCTATATCTTTATCTATATCTTTATCTATATCTGTTGCGTGACTTTGAGTGACATCTTCGTGACTTGTCACGTGACATTCAAGCATCTTAAATTTATCTCTTTCTCTCTGATTCTGTTTTCTTATTCTATTCTGCTCTCTAATTTTATCTAACTTTTCAGTACTTTGATACTTTTCCCAATTTGCAACTAAAAAAATATTATCAAATATTTCAATCATGCCGAACTTTTCAAATACTGATAAAGCTAATCTTATCGTAGCAATAGGTCTATCAAACTCAGTTGCAAGCATTTCATCTGTGTAAGGTACATCTTTAGAAAAATAAACGGTGCCATTATCATTAGTTTGACCTGCTAAACACAACAGCTGCAACCATGTTACAATAATTGCATCACCCTCAGGCATTTTACGAATCTGTTTTATTTTTCTATTATTAAACATGTCCGTTACAATCTTAATCCACTTGACCTCTGCCAAGATACCACCACCTTATAAATATTAATATTTCATACTGTTTTTGAGTGCTTTGAATAAAGGGTAATGATTTTCTGTATCATTATCCTTAAAATTCAATATTTAATTATTTAAATTTTAGCTGCTATCCACATTTTCTAATTCCTTTCTTAAATGATCTACACTCAAATCTATTTCCTTTGTTTGAACAATTGTGCCACACTTATGACAAATAACAGTTAGTAAATAATCCATTGCCCATGCTTCAAAACCGCATACTGGACATTTATATTCTCTGAAGATAATCACCTTCTTTGTTTACATTTGTAATATCTTTTGTTATAATTTAATTAGTTGATTTTTTATTTTTCCGCTTCTGTTGCTGCAGGGCGGTCTTTTTTATTAAATGGAAGATTAAGCTTGTTTCTATAATCACTTACTCTGGATTTATCCATATACAACTTGTTCGCAATCTCAGTATCAGTTAATCCTTTTTTATATAATTTTTTAAAATTCTCATCTAACATTTTCTTAACTGATTTACCAGCTCGCATTTTTCTATTAAATTCATTTACGCTATGTCTCTTTTCAAGTTGCTCATCTGAGTATACGTGTATAGATGGAACTGAGCATACTTTTTCATTGTAGCTTCTTATTGCTTCTTCTCTTTTAATTACTTCTTTTTCATCAGCCCATGCAAAGCAATCTTCTGGTATTTTTTCAGTCAATATTAAACATTTGTCACCTTTATCATAACCACATGTTTTGCAGGTCCTCTTTTTATCCATAAAATCCTCCTAAATTGCCATATTCTCTAATACTTTTTCTTGATAGTTGGCTCTAACCAGTGCTTCAGCTAATGGAGGACATACACTATTTCCTGCTTTTGCTGTCTGTTCAGTTACTGGATATGGATTGCCTTTGCTGTCTACATCAATGATATAATTATCAGGAAACCCTTGACCTTTAAAAGATTCATGTGGTCTTAACATCCTCATTCCTATATCTACAATCTGATAATCTTCACCTTTAATAGTTACAAGTCCAAATCTGTCTTTAGTTGTTATAGTGTGCATTGGGGTATTAAGTGATTGCCCTATGTCAGCACCATAATACTTGAGTAAAAATGCTATTACTAAATTTGATTTGTTTACTGTAGTTATTGTTGCTAAAGGTTTATCTAATTCATGTCCTATCCCTGTTTTAAATTGTCTACTAATAAACGCTGTTACTAACCCAAATCTATTTGCTGTAGGAATTGTTGCCATTGGCTCATTTAGACTACTTCCTCGTACTTCATTACCTTGCTGTCCATAATAATGTTGTAAAAATATCACCTTGTCATCATCTAAAATATATGGGTTATCTGCTTGAATTACAAATTTTTGAATGCCTAAAGCAATTCTTTTAAGTGTGTTTTCCACCAAGGGCTTTTTTCTGTCGAATATACTTGGACAAGGAATACTCCAATCAATACATTCTGCAGCTGTTCGCCAAGGCTTCAACAAACCTTTTCTAACTTCTTGTTGTTCAGGATCTCCATGCGTTGGCTCTGGCCATACTATCTTTTGACCATCACACCTGGCAATCATAAAAAATCTTTTTCTTATTGTTGGTGCTCCATAATCGCAAGCTCTTAATTCTCTGAATTCAACTATATATCCTTGTTTTTCAAGTGCTTTTATGAATAAATCAAATGTTTGTCCTTTTCTCTCAGGATCTGGATATAAGTTTCCATTTTCATCTTTGACTAATGGTCCCCAAGTCCTGAACTCTTCAACGTTTTCAAGTATTATTATTCTTGGATGAACTAATTTCGCCCATTTAACAGCTACCCATGCAAGTCCTCTTATATTTTTATCTACCGGCTTTCCGCCTTTTGCTTTGCTGAAGTGTTTGCAGTCTGGACTAAACCAAGCAAGACCTACAGGTTGTCCTTGTGTTGCTTCTAAAGGATCTACATCCCAAACATCCTCTATGTAATGCTTTGTATTCGGATGATTTACTTTATGCATTTCTATTGCTTTTTCGTCATGATTTATTGCTATATCTACCGGTCTACCAACTGCCATTTCAATACCTGTTGAAGTTCCTCCACCTCCGGCAAAATTATCTACAATTAACTCTCTCAATACTGCCTCCTAAAACATACTAATTTGACATTCATATTTTAAATTAATAATCTCCTTGAAATATTGATATTTGCCCATTTAATTCATCACCGTAATTTAGCCATGGTACTCCAATGTAGTCTAGAACCTTTCCCCAACCCATGTCATACATCCAGAAATGCCATTCCTTAGGATTATCTTCTCTTAACCTGTCAAATCTGTGAGGTCTTTTCTCCATATGAATGCCAAAGCCACACATGCTGCAGCCTGTTCGTTGAGCTCTTGTTGTTCTTAAAGTTCCGTCTTTATCTCTGACAATTTCACCATAAATTCTTGGTACTGGTACTTTTAAATCTAATGCTAGCTGTAATAAATCCTGTCTTGAAAATATCGCAAAAGGACAACTCCTTGTTACTGACTTTCCATAATAATTGCAACCATTTTTCATTAAGGCTTTTTCTCTTTGCCCTCCTTCAGATGCCATTAGTCCAAGATAAGGATGACAGCCTGTTTCTTTTGCATAATCATCACATGGTTTTTCTTTCATGTAATAACAACAGTCATTTGATACCTTGAAAGGAGCTGTCTTGTAACTTGTGCCGTAGGTTTCATTTTCAGGACCTCCAAATAATTCGAGCCATCTTTGTGGCAATTTCATCTTGGTTCCTTTCCTGTATCCACCTTGCTTTCCACATTCACCGGTCATTATTGCATGCCTAACAGTCTTGTTTTTTTCAGTTGGATTTTGCAAAAGTTGTATCTTCCCTGCTTTCTCCTTACTGATTATTGGATAACCACATTCTTTTACTACTTCTACTTTTGTTTTATATGGTTTTAACGCTTTCACACCTAGCTGTTTATGTATTTCCTGAATGCTTTTATCTTCCAGAGAAGAAACAGAAACTGCAGGAACATCAATTTCTATTGACCTTAGAAATATTAAAAGTGTAATGCTGTCTAATCCACCTACTGATATAAAGCAGTTTCCACCTAATTTATCGTAAAATTCCCAAGCTCTCGCCTTTGCAAGGATTAACTTTTGTTCATATGGAAGCTGCTGTTTTATAATGAATGCATTTGTTTTGCTACGTTGTTCATCAATATAAGTTTGAAATGCTTTAGCTTCTTCGTTTGTCCAATTACTGTTTCCATCATCAAGCAATTCATCTTCTAAATCATCCATTATTTCATCAAATAGATTGAATTGATTTTCCACTTTTTTACCTCCTGTTTCTTCTTTGGCTTTCCTGTTTTGCTTTTCTTTTAGCTTTTTTCTTTGGATCAGCACATTTTCTAATTGTGCGTTCTTTTGTTTTCTTTTCTTCAGAAATACAAACATGAGTTTCATAATTTGGAACTAAAACCGCTGAAGCTGCCATCAATCCAGCTAATGCATTAATAGATTTTTTATTCATATTTTTTCAGCTCCCTTTCCATTGCTCTGTATTTTTGTCTACAGCTTGTCCAATTCCTGTTTCTCCATAACCACTTAGCACATTGAAAATAATACTTAAGTTTTTTTATCATACTTTCACCTATAACCTTTCAAGTAAACTTAAAAGCAATTTTTTAATCACTTCATTTTTTCTTAAAATTATAGTCATTCTCTCTTCATATCCCATCGGTCTTGAACTGCCTTGTTCTTTATTTGATTCAGTGGCTATTCCTTCATCAGTAAAAATAAACCTAATTTCATTTGATATGCCCAGTATTTCGTTTTGAGTTTCTTCTACTTTGCCCATAATCTGACCAAATTTAATTCTTTCTGGAACTTGTGGCATGGAATCATTTGTTAATGTTTTTGCACAATTTTCATAATCCATCATTTTTTTCTTCTCCTATTTAATTGATTTTTAAAATACTATCTAAAGCCATTCCAATAATTATCAGAATCATTCCGACTGATAATTTGAATCTTAAATATTCCTGGTCATCAGTGAATTTATACCAAAAATTTCTAACGTTTTTAATCATTTTCATACCTCTATTCCGCATAGGATAGTTCATCTTCAATTTGATGATTTAAATCATTAAGATCACAGCTATCATGTACCATATTATCAATCATCTCATCTTCGTACCCAGCTTCAATTAATATTTCAATGTTTTTCTTTAGCCTTTTTAATTCATCCATTTCACTTTTCACCTCCTTAAAAAAATCTTTCATTGCTAATGTCATGATATAAAGCCATGACAACCGGGTTAGCTCTGTTATATGATTCATCTTTCATTCCTGGAATATTAAATTCATTTTCCATTTCAGTCATTAAGACAGCTAATTTCTTACTTTTTACTTGTTCATCTTTACATGCGTTGATCATTAAAAATTGCTCTCTGTATTTTTGTATTGTATTTGACATTAATACCACTCTCCATTTGGGCACCAGTGTAACCAGTCTTTTCCTGTGAAATGTACTTCTAAGTGTGTTTTATGTTCTATAACCGATTTTGGAATCCATTTGATTTTGTAATCAAGGCCTTGACAAGCATTATGTCTTTTATACATACGTTGGAACAATTTTTTAGCAGTTTCGGATAACTTGTCATAGCCTTTTACTTTGTTAAAATCAATCTCAACGTAAAATGAATCACATTCATTGATTAATTTGTAGCCAGGGTTTTCTATTTCGAACCTTTGTATAACATTAATTCTGTGTTGTTCAAGCATTTAAATTGCCTCCTAATCTAAATAATTTCTACCAAAGATTTTCATGAACTCTTCTCTTGTATGCGTTTGTTCAAAATGTTCCTGACCAATTCTTTTCAGCTTTTTTAATAAAGAAGAATCTCTATGTATAGCTGTAGGTGCTAATGTATGACAGTTAGGACAAACTTTAATTAGTAAGCCATATTTTTCAGCAGATTTTTTATATGCTCCATTCATTAAGTGATGTGTTTCAAGCATATAATCTGATTTACATATGAAACATTCATCAGAGTTCCCAATATAACTTAATTTTTTGCTCATTAACTTGCCTCCTGTTGTGCTATACTAATTTTTTTTAAGTAACTATCACCTATCAATTTAACAAATGGATCGTAATAGCTTTCATTATCAACTTTTATTACATCTGATATTTCTTCACTAATTTTGTCTCCTGACTTTCGGTCATATATTACCTTCAATGTTGCAGTGTACATTTTACATACTCCTTTTGTGACGATTATTTTTTGTTGCGTTTCGTAACGTAAAGGGAAAAAAATATTTAACTATTTCTTCATCTTTAATTTTTAAGTAGTTAATTATTTTTTCAGCTTCTTCTAAATTAAAAGAGCTATATCCATTTAGCTTAGAATTTAAGGCATTTAAGCTCATGCCGATATCTTTTGCTAAAACTCTGTAAGTTACTTTATGTTCTCTCATTAATCCCTTTAATGCTGATAATTCAACACATTTTTCTCTTATCATAAAATCACCTCGTCTTTCGTTGCGTTTCGTAATAACATAATACTATTTTTGCAGAATGATGTCAATACTTTACGTAACATTTTTTTATTTTTGTTATTGCATTTAGCAACAAATAGTGGTAAAATGTTGTAAATAAAATGAAAGCGAGATTTTTAAAATGGATATTAATAAAGATATATTTCCTAAACGATTAAAACAAGTAATGGAAGAAAACAATCAAACTACTTATACTATAGCTGAATTGTTACATTTAACTCCTGCTACAATTTCAAGATATATTAATGGACAAATGTCTCCTAAAATTACTGCAATTGAAGCACTTGCTATTCATTTTAATATAAATCCGGCATGGCTTATGGGTTATAATGTTCAAAAAGAAAGTTTAACATCAGATAGTAAATATTTTGTTGATTATTATAGAAAAGAACAAAATGTAAAGAAATATATTACTGAAACATATGGAAAAAATGCAGTAGAATTATTACAAGATTATAGTGAGTTAAATGACACTGGAAAATTTGAAGCAAATAAAAGAGTACGTGAATTAACATATGTTGATGATTATTTGCTATCACCTATTAAAGATAAAGATATAGACTTTGAAATAATTGATATGGCAGCTCATGATGATTATAACGCTATTACAGAAGATCCATTTAACGCTATTGATGATATAAAGGGAATTTTAAAAAAGGCAGAACAGCAAAGAAAAAATAAAGGAAAATAAACATCTTCGGGGGAATTTATGACTTATGACCAATTAGCTGAAATTACAGAAGAAGAAGGCATAGAGTTAATAGAATATAATTTCAAAAGCTCTTTCAAAGGCTTTTATATTGATAATATTATTGCTATAGATTCAAAAATTAAAATTACGATAGAACGAAAATGCATTCTAGCTGAAGAATTAGGACATTATTTTAAAACATCAGGAAATATTACTGATTTGAAAAACGTTTCTAATAGAAAACAAGAAATAAAAGCAAGAAGATGGTCCTATGAAAAACTTATTCCATTAAATAGCTTAATTAATGCATCATATTCAGGATGTACAAATTTATATGAATTGGCAGAATATTTGGAAGTTACAGAAGAATTTTTAAAAGAAACATTGAAGTTTTATCAAAGAAAATATGGTCTTTATGCTGAAGTTGATGATTATTGTATATATTTTAATCCGTTAACGGTTTGTAAATATAATTATAATTAGGAGGTTACTATGAATTTTTTAATTGAAACGCTATTGATTTTATTATTGATTATTGCTTTTATTTTGATATTTACTATAGGAGTTGTTTTTTGGTATGTGATATTTCCAATATTAATCATATTTAGTATAATAAGAACTTTTAATAGAACACAAGAACAATACAAATATGATTTGAAATTTTGGATAGAATCATTAAACGCATTAGACTTTTTATTAATAATTGCATACATAGTATCTCTGGGATTGTATTTCATTTCAGATGATACACAGCAGCTAAGTTTATATATAAATATAGGTACTTTTATTGGATTTATTTTTAACTCAACAAATAAAAAAAATTATTTTATAAAAAGAAGTAAATTGCTCTTCCATATGTAGATTTTAATGAAAGCAATAGATTTATTATTGGTAAAATAAATGACATTATAAAATATGATTTATATCCTGAAGATCTAGAGTTATTGAAAAAAATAAAATCTAATGATATGAAAATCAATAAATTTGATGAAGATGAAAATTTAAAAGACTCAATATATAGACTAACTAAGTGTAAATTTATAGATAAAATTAATATTGAACAAAACTCATACGAATTAAAAATCAACCATAAAATTAATCAATATTTGGATAATCCAAAAGTTTTATTTCAACTAAATGTGAATAAAGGTGCATTATGATAAAAGCAGCAATATACGCAAGATATTCCTCTGATAATCAACGTGAAGAATCAATTGATGCTCAAATTAGAGCAATGAGAGAATATGCTAGTAAA
The DNA here is from genome assembly GCA_002340985.1 of Firmicutes bacterium UBA2530. GTDB lineage: Bacteria > Bacillota > Clostridia > Tissierellales > Sedimentibacteraceae > Sedimentibacter. Next base: position 70,991 of record DDNC01000009.1, read on the forward strand.
AACAATATTTCAATAATAAAAATATATGCAGATGAAGCTAAATCAGCTACAACTGATAACAGACCTCAGTTTTTACAATTGATTAAAGATAGTAAATTAGGTTTGTTTAATGTTGTTATGGTTCATAAATTAGACCGTTTTGCTCGTAATAGATATGATAGTGCATTTTATAAACATCAACTTAAAATGAATGGAATTCGTATTATTTCAATATTAGAAAACTTGGATGATAGTCCAGAATCAATAATACTTGAATCTGTTCTTGAAGGAATGGCTGAATACTATAGTGCTAATCTTGCAAGAGAAGTAATGAAAGGTATGAAAGAAACTGCCTTACAATGCAAACATACTGGTGGTACACCTTTATTAGGATATGATGTTGCACAGGATAAAACATATATTATTAATGAATACGAAAAACAAGCAGTTCAATTAATATATACTTTGTACGCTCAAGGATTTGGATATAGTTATATTATTGATGAGCTTAATAAAAGAGGTTTCAAAACAAAAAAGGGCAAAGCTATTGGGAAAACCAGTATATATGAAATCCTAAGAAATGAAAAATATGCCGGAGTTTATGTTTTTAATAAAACCAATAGGCAGAAAATGGGCATGTGTATAAAAAAAGATAAGAGTCCTGAAGAGATAATTAAAATTGAAGGTGGAATGCCTCAAATTATTGAAAAAGAGCTATGGGAAGAGGTACAAATGAAAATGGATAAAATGAAACATGCTCCTGGAACAACAAGTGCTAAAGAAATTTATTTGTTAACTGGTCTTATTTTTTGTGGAAATTGTGGCGGTGCCATGGTTGGAAATAGAAAACATGCTGGAAGAAATAAGGATTTATACATAACATATGAATGTTCTACACGCAAAAGGACTAAACAATGCAGTGCTAAATCAATAAATAGAGATTATATTGAAAACCTTGTAATAGAAGATCTAATTGCTAATGTATTATCTCCTGAAGCAATAAATTCTTTATCACAAAAGGTTTATGAATATGCCTTAAAACAACAAAAAGAAATTATGGATGATACTAAAATATTTGAAAAAGAAATTAAAGAGGTACAAGACCAAATCAATAACATTGTAAATGCTATTGCTTCAGGTATGTTTCATCCTTCAATGAAAGAGAAAATGGATCTATTAGAAAATCGAAAAAGTGAACTTACTTTATATTTGAATGAAGCTATTTTACAAGCTGAAAAATATGCTCCAAAAGTTGAAAATATTGAAGAGTATTTGAAGAAAGATTTTAATTTGCTTGATAAAAACAAAACTGAAATAAAAGAAATAATAAATACTTACATAAAAAAAGTCCTCGTATTCGAGGACAAAATTGAAGTCCAATATATTGTGGACTTCACTAATGGAGGCGGTGGGAGTCGAACCCACGTCCGAAAATATTTCCACAAGACTTTCTCCGAGTGCAGGACACATTTTTTGTTTCGCATTGACTTACGCCTATGTCCGGGCTTAAGTCTCAGCTATCTTCGATTGTACAACTTAAGGTCGAAGAGCCCCTTAAATCGTTCCCTGCTTTAGATGATGCCCCGGTTCAAACTGCAGGTGGTCTGAGCGGGACAAGCGAGCAGCTTACGCTGCGAATGCTAAATTATTATTTTCTTTTGCGTTTATATTTTGTTGCCACTTTTTGCGTTGTTTGGCGACAACGACTCGCTTATCTTCCTTCTATATCCCCGTCGAAACCATTTACGCCCCCGAAATGTTAATCGTCCCGTCTCTGCATTCGGCGTTCGGCATCCTTCTTGGCAATATCCTCACGTTTATCGTAATTTTTCTTGCCTTTTGCCACAGCCATTTCCATTTTTACGAGACCATTTTTTAAATAAAGGCTTAACGGTATCAGTGAATATCCTTTTAGTGTTACAAGTCCCAGAAGTTTGCGTATTTCTCTCTTATTCAAGAGAATCTTGCGCACTCTAAGGGGATCCACATTATAAATGTTGCCTTTTTCATAGGGACTTATATGCAAATTATAGATATATGCTTCACCGTCTTTTATGTTTACATAACTATCCTTTAAGTTAACCTTACCCTGCCTGATGGACTTGACTTCCGTACCCACCAGGACTATGCCGGCTTCATACTTATCTTCTATGAAATATTCATGATATGCTTTTTTGTTGCTTGCAACATTCTTTGTGCTTTCAGCCATATTATCACCTACCATTAAACGTAGGATGATTATAGCATTATTTTTTTATGTTGTCAAATAGCAAACATTACTATACATAATTAATATTTGGAGGGCATTCCCAATACCCAAGGGGGGCAACATAATGCTTACTATGCTAGTATAAAACTCTAACCTTAAACCAACATTAATTTATTCAGTCGGTTTATTATTCATTTTCACTAAAAGCATCGATGAAGGCAAAATCAATTTCAGCCTTTGCTATGCTTACATTTTCTACTTTAATTTTTACTCTGTCGCCTATTCTGAATATTTTGCCACCCGTCTGACCGTACAGCTCTCTCTTTTCTTCATTGAAAATATAAAAGTCATCAACCATGTGGGATATGTGCACCAGCCCCTCAACTGAGTTTTCAAGCTCCACAAACACTCCGAAGCTTGTTACTCCTGATATCACACCCTCGTATTCATTTCCTATCTTGTCGGACATATATTCCGCTATCTTAATTTTATCAACATCTCTTTCAATTTCGTCCGCTATCCTCTCCATTGTCGATGACTGCTCCGCAACTGCCGCAACCCTTTCAGCCAGTCTGTGATAATCCTCCTCAGAGAATTTTCCGTTCAGCTGACCCTTTATGATGCGGTGTATCTGAAGGTCAGGATATCTTCTTATGGGAGATGTAAAGTGACAGTAATACTGAGCCGCAAGTCCGAAATGCTCTGTACCGCTTGATGAGTATACGGCCTTTCTCAGTGAGCGCAGCATCATGTTGCTTATTATGCTTTCTTCCTTTTTCCCCTTTATCTTAAGTAAAAGCTGCTGCAGTTCTCTGGGATGAACCTCGTTGTTCACTCCCTTCAGCGAATAGCCCAGATTATGGATGAGTGTCTTGAACACATACATTTTTTCTTCATCCGGGTCCTCATGTATTCTGTAAACAAATGGCATGTTCAGCCAGTAGTAGTGCTCAGCCACCGTTTCATTGCACACAAGCATGAATTCCTCGATTATTTTATTGGAAACACCTCTGTCATACCTGATTACATCTATTGCCTTTCCTGTTTCATCAGTTATAATTTTTGTCTCCGAAAAATCGAAATCAATGGCACCCCTAACTTCCCTTTTCTTTCTCAGAATAAGGCTCAGCTCTTCCATTACTTTCAGCATAGGGGTTATTTCCCTGTATTTTTCCGTCAGACTTTCATCGTTGCCTTCAAGTATGTCTGTAACATCCGAATATGTCATCCTGTAGTGACTTTTTATTATACTTTCAAATATTTTGTAGTCCACTACATTTCCCTTGCCGTTTATAGTCATTTCAACAGACAGCGCAAGCTTATCCTCATTGGGATTCAGACTACACACACCGTTTGAAAGCTCCTTTGGAAGCATTGGAATTACACGGTCTGATATATAGATGCTCGTTGCTCTTTTCAGAGCTTCCTTATCCAGCTTTCTGTCTTCCTTTACATAGTGGGTAACATCTGCAATATGCACGCCAAGCTTATATTCATTATCGCTTATTTTTTCAGCATATACAGCGTCATCCAGATCCTTTGCATCCTTTCCGTCGATTGTGATTACGGGAAGCTCTTTTATATCTGTCCTTCTTTTATATTCCTGCTCATGAATTCCCTCCGAAGAAACTCGCACTGCTTCTTTTATAACGTCTTCTGGAAATACCTGGCGAACCTTTTTATTCAGAAGAACAGCCTCAATATGAGTCTTTGTATCTTCTATATCACCTATTATCTCCACAATTTTGCCCTCGGGCTTCTTGTGTTTTTCAGGCCATTCTGTAATTTTAACATTTACCTTGTCATTGGTTTTCGCACCGTTGGCTTCCTCTATGGGAATAAATATATCAAATGCAATTTTTTTATCATCAGGAACAACAAATCCGAAATGCCTGCTTTTTTGAAATGTTCCTATCACATATTCGTTGGCACGATTTATTATTCTTATTACCTTGCCTTCAGGGCTTTTGACCTCTCCCGTAACCTTCATGGGCCTTACTATTACCCTGTCACCATGCATTGCACCGTTCATATCAGCAGGTGGGATAAATATATCATTTATCTCCTTGTTGTCCGGTCTTAAAAAAGCAAATCCCTTTTGATTGCCTTCCAGTGTACCTGTTATCAGGCTCATTTTTTCCGGAAGTCCATATCGCTGAGACCTTGTAAATATTATGCTTCCCTCATATTCAAGCTCATTAAGGGTTTTCAGCACTTCCTTCTTCATGCTGCCCTCAACTTCAAAGGCCTGCATCAGCTCGTTAATTGTCAGTGGCTTATAAGCCTCTTCCTTCATGAATTCCAGTATTTTTTCTTTAAAGTTCATATTTTTCTCCTATGTTTAAGGCGGGTATCACCCGCCTATCATCTTCTTTTACTTATGTTTTCCGTTGCTTCCCATCTTATTCAGCAAATCTATGTCGTATGAAACAATTGTTGATTTTTTTTGCTCCTGCTGAATTTCGGCAAGCTCTATAATTTTTGAAATCAAGTCGGTAAATGTTATTCCGGCACCTTCCCACAAATAAAATGCTATGGACCCCGGAATTGTATTTATTTCATTTACATAAATATTATTGCCGTCATACAGAAAATCTATTCTTGCATCACCGCAGCAATCTATTGCTCTGAATGATTCCTTTGCATAATTCTTTATCAGGTCTTCGACTTCCTTGTCAATGTCGGCTGGAATCCTTCTCTTTGATTCAGAAGCATCTTTCTTTTTGTTCACATATTTATCCTCATAGGTGAGGAATTCCTTCCAGCCAACCGGCTCTTCGCAGAGAGACGCCGTAAGGTCATTTTCATATCCGAGAACGGCACAGTTTATTTCTCTAACATTTTCAACACATTTTTCAACTATTACCTTTCTGTCGTAGGACATGGCTACCTGAATTGCAAACAGCAGCTCATCGCGGTTGTTTGCCTTGCTTATTCCCACACTTGAGCCCAGATTTGCCGGTTTCACAATCAATGGATAGCCGATATTTTCAACCTTTTCAAGTATTTGTTCACTTTCTGCTTCAAAGTTGCTCCTGTAAAACCACACATAATCTACTATGGGCAGTCCGCAGTTCTGGAATACCTTTTTCATTATTACCTTATCCATTCCCACAGCCGAGCTTAGCACTGAGCCGAAGCCGCATGGCACTCCGTTCATCTGGAACATGCCGTGAAGTGCTCCGTCTTCCACATTGGTTCCATGAACCGCAGGAAATACAATATCAATTTCATATGTATCATACTTTTTCCCGAAAAATCTCTGTTTTATTTCAGGATGGGGATAAAGCATCAGTTTATTGCCTTTGAACCCCGGCAGTACTTCATAAGCATCATCAAATTTTTTTGACTTGTAGCTGTTTATGTCATGAAGGCTACTGCCTGCATACCATTTACCTTCTTTATTGATGTAAATTATCCTCGGTTCATATTTTGATTTATCAATATTGTCAAAAACCTGAAGACCTGTTATTATGGAAACCTCATGCTCCACAGTCTTCCCGCCGATGATTATACCAACTGATTTTTTCATATAACCCTCCATTTATTGTTCTTCGTATGTGTCCGGCAAATCATTTTCAAACAAAACAACATCATTTAATTTTGTAATTGTTTTCAAAAGCTCGCTGGCTTCATTTAATGAGTTAACCACATACAAATTATCTTCATTAAACTCAAGCCTTATTAATCCTCTGTATATTGGAGCCGTGCGCTTCTTGCCAACCAGTAGTACCACATCACAAACCCGCGCAATACTTTCACCAAACTTTTCATTTTCCTCTTCTTCCATTACCCCAAGCTCAATCATACCAGGTGTCACGATTATCTTTCTTCTGTCTGCAAATGAACTCAAAACATTCAACGCAGCTTTTGCTCCGTCAGGATTGGAATTGAAAGCATCGTCAATGACAAGCACCCCCGTCCCCGGGTCTATGAGCTGAAGCCTGTGCTCGACACTTTCTATTTTTGAAATACCTTTCGCGATTTCCTCCAGCGAAAGACCCATAACGCTTGCAACAGCAGCACCTGCAAGAATATTTGAAATATTGTGCTCTCCCAGAAGCTTTGTTTTACATTCAATTGTGCCCATATCTTTAATGCACAACGTGAATTTTGAACCCGTACTGCCAACACTTATATCTGTCGCAAAAACATCTGTGTTCTCGGTGTTATTTATTCCATAAAGTATCTTTTCTTTAAAGGTCTTATCAGCAAGCTTTTTAACAAATACATTATCATAGTTAAAAATAGCTGTTCCATTATCCGGCAGCCTTTCAATTAGCTCATACTTTGTTCTCATAATATTGTCTATTGACTTGAAGGTTTCCAGGTGACAGGGCCCTACGGATGTAATTATACCTATACGCGGCATGGTAAGAGCAGCAACCTCATCAATATCACCTGTCTTTGTAGCACCAAGCTCGGCAACAAATACATCGTATTCGTCTGTAAGGTCATTATTGATTATCTTGCTGATTCCCATGGGTGTATTGTAGCTGTCCGGTGTATTCAATACGTTGTATTTCTCTTTTAAAATAGCCGCCAAAACAAATTTTGTACTTGTTTTTCCGTAGCTGCCTGTTATTCCCACAGAAGTGAGTTTTTCCATATTACTTAGCTTTTCCCTTGCGGATTCATAATATTTCATGTTGATTCTTTTTTCTATAGGCTGCGCAATATAATTTGCACCTGCTATGTAAAATGAGCTGAAATAGTATGCCACCGACAAAATGCCTGCCCACAGTGGGAAATATCTAACAATATCATTGGTAATAAGATGAACAATAAGCACAATAATTAAAAAATCTGCCAAAACAAGCAATATTGCAATTACAGCAAGACGCTGCGCTCGTTTTGTGAATACGAGAGGTTTTTTTGATTCAGATTTTTCCCCTGATTTAAGCATAAGGAATACAGATGTTATCAATGAAATTGCAATGCCGTAGGAATATGTTCCCTTGCCTTGGATTGCGTTTGAACCCAACACAAAAAACACTGTATTTACTATTGAAATAACCGTATATATCTTATCTTTTTTTGTATAGATTTTATCCTTGTGACTGCCCATCCACTCTATGTATTTTTCATTTTTATATCCTTCAATCTGCAATACATGAAGACCGTATTTTAGCTTTAGTATACAAAGTAAAATCCAACATGCCGAAAATAATATAATAATCGATTGCATCTTCTCACTCCCATTAATTAAATTCATCTTTTAAAAACACATTAACAACTGCCGCAAACTGGCTATAGCAATCCACATACGAATAATGGCCGGCGCCGTTTAAAACAACCAGCCCGCTGTCACTTATTTTATCTTCCATTATCTTTCCCATATACAGAGGGGTATCTTCGTCATTCTCACCCCACACAAGCAATGTAGGTGCCTTTATGGATGTAAGCAGTCCCATTAAATTGTCATTGATGACCTTCACCATGGTCTGTCTCATAACACCCTGAGCTTCCTTATAATCGGCAGAGCCAAATTTTTTGTAAAATCTCTCAAGCCTTTGCTCCTTTGAGCCTCCTACTGGAAATAAAGCATACATTTTCTTAAGCATTTTAAACAGATATACTTTCATGTAGTAGCTTGCTTTCCTTTTGGGAATTATTCCGGCACTGTCAATAAGCACAAGTTTTTTTACAAAGTCATATTTCGCAGCCAATATTATGGAAATTCTCCCACCGTGGGAATGTCCGAATAATATGATGTCCGCCAGATCCAATTCATGAATAAATTTTTTTATACACCCGGCGTAATCATAAGAATTCCAGGGCATCTGCGGAGTATCGCTCTGTCCAAAGCCGGGTAAATCTACCGAAATAACTCTGCATTTCTCTTTCAGTACACTTGCTATGGGCTTCATTGTCTCAATGCTTCCACCCCAGCCGTGAAGCAGAAGAACCGGATTTCCTGTTCCTTCATCACTGTAATTAATATTTATATTGTCAATACAAATATACATATCCAATCCTTTCTGAAAATAATTAGCTGTCCCTCATGTATTGTTTTCCCGCTGCTCCTATTATATGTTAATACTTTGTAAACTGCAACAAAAAAAGACCTCTCAGAAAGAGAAGTCTTGATTTTTATTATTAAAAAAGTGAAAGTAATACGCCGCCGAACTTGGCAATCATCGGCCCGAATACCAATGAAACAACTGTCATAAGCTTAATTAATATGTTTATTGAAGGTCCTGATGTATCCTTGAATGGGTCACCTACAGTATCTCCCACAACAGCTGCCTTATGAGCATCGCTTCCTTTTCCGCCGTGTGTGCCGCCTTCAATATATTTTTTAGCATTATCCCATGCTCCGCCGGCATTTGACATAAATATAGCCATCAATACACCTGTTACCAGAGCTCCTGCCTGCAATCCTCCAAGAGCCTCAGCTCCAAGAAGGAATCCAACTACCAATGGAACAACAACTGCCAAAAGTCCTGGAACTATCATTTCTCTTAATGCCGCAGCGGTAGAAATATCAACGCATCTTCTATAGTCAGGTTTTTGTTTTCCTTCCATTATTCCCGGCATTTCTTTGAACTGTCTTCTTACTTCTTCTATCATTGAGAAAGCAGCCTTACCAACAGCACTCATTGTTATAGCTGAGAACAGGAACGGCAGCATGCCTCCGATAAATAAGCCTGCAATAACCATAGGATCAGTTAAGTTTATTGTTGTGATTCCTACAGACTGAGTATAAGATGCAAAGAGTGCAAGAGCTGTCAATGCTGCTGAACCGATTGCAAATCCTTTACCTATTGCTGCTGTTGTATTTCCAACTGAGTCAAGCTTGTCAGTTATTTCTCTTACTTCGTGAGGAAGCTCGCACATTTCAGCAATGCCGCCCGCATTGTCTGATATAGGTCCGTAAGCGTCAACTGCGACAGTCATACCTGCTGTTGACAGCATCCCTACAGCGGCGAGAGCTATTCCGTACAATCCTTTTATAGAATCTACACCGTTAGGAGTATAGCCTGCTATCATGTATGCTCCTATTATACCAATTGCAAGAACAACCATAGGATATCCTGTAGATCTCATTCCAACTGAAAGACCGCTGATTATTGTTGTAGCAGCTCCTGTTTCAGACTGGTCTGCAATTTCTTTTACATATTTATAGTCGCCTGAAGTATAAATTTCAGTAATTTTAGCAATTATTAATCCTACTGCTGAGCCAAATACTATTGCCCAGAAAGGAAGTAAGCTTCCAAGTATTGAATTGCTCAGGAAGAACGAAGCAACCATAACTATGGCAGAGCTTGCATATGTACCCATGTTCAAAGCTTTTTGAGGATTTGAGCCTTCTTTGCCTTTAACGAACATTGTACCGATTATTGAAGCCAATATACCAACTGCTGAAACCATCAGTGCAAATAAAACTCCTTTGTCACCGTCAAATGCAATAACACCTAAGGTTATTGCAGATACAATAGCTCCTACATATGATTCAAATAAGTCAGCTCCCATACCTGCAACGTCACCTACGTTGTCACCTACGTTGTCTGCTATAACAGCAGGGTTTCTTGGGTCGTCTTCTGGTATACCGGATTCAACCTTACCCACAAGGTCTGCTCCTACGTCTGCAGCTTTAGTATAAATTCCGCCGCCCACACGAGCAAACAATGCGATGGATGAAGCACCAAGACTGAAGCCTGTAATTACACTTGCATCCTTAAATATCATCCAGAACGCTCCAAGACCTGAAAGACCAAGTCCAACAACAACCATTCCCATTACTGAACCGCCTGAGAAGGCAACGTCAAGAGCTTTATTCATTCCGAATTCTTTCGCCGCATTTGCTGTTCTAACATTTGCTTTGGTTGCAACTGTCATTCCGAAATATCCCGCTAATACGGAAAATCCGGAACCAATGGCATATGCCAAAGCTGTAGTCCAGCCTATTGCAAATCCAAGTACTACGAATAGTATAATTGCAAAAATTCCAACCGATTTGTATTCCCTTGCAAGGAATGCCATTGCACCTTCATGAATAAAAGAAGAAATTTCCTTCATTCTTTCAGTGCCCGGATCAACCTTGTTAATGCTTGATGCCTTGTAATAAGCAAAAAGCAATGCCAAAACTCCCGCTATAGGAGCTATCATTAATGTACCACCCATTAAAATCTTTCCTCCGTTGTTAAATTATTTAATTTTTAAGATAACGGCTATCCCGTTACTTATCCGCATTAAAATATATTCTAAATTCATATGAATATAGAATAATTATACATACATTATTGCCAGATTATTGTAAAATATTATTGAATAGCTACTAAAATCAATGATGCAATTAAGAAAACAACTGCTGAAATGGCTGTTGCCTTTTCAAGCTTGCCTTCATAGCTTCTTCCCTTATTTTTACCCCAGATTGATTCCGCTCCGCCTGCTATTTCACCTGACATTCCGGCTTGCTTGCCTGATTGAAGCAAAATACTTGCAATAAGAAATAAACTTGCAATTATCAGAAATATTCTTACTACTGTTTCCACTGTTACACCTCCTATAACTGTCTTCTTATGAATAACATTTGAATTATAACATTAAAAGACCATTTAATCAACAATTTTTTAGCAACTAAATAACAATAGATTTATAACGATATGGAAGCAGGAATAATAACATACGTTATTCTCCTGCTTTTCAGCAATTACTTAATATTATAGAAAACCCCAAGGCCTTTGTACTGTGCCGCCGAGCCCAAAGAATCTTCTAATCTGAGCAGCTGGTTGTATTTTGCCACACGATCTATTCTTGACGGTGCTCCGGTTTTAATTTGTCCCGCATTTACCGCTATAACCAAGTCGGATATAGTTGTATCGTCAGTTTCACCTGAACGGTGTGATATTACCGCAGTATATCCTGCTCTTTCAGCCATTTCTATAGCATCGAGGGTTTCTGTGATTGTTCCTATCTGATTTAATTTAATCAATATAGAATTTGCAACCTTCATATCAATACCTTTTTTAAGTCTTTCGGTATTTGTAACAAATAAATCGTCCCCTACAAGCTGAATTCTGCCGCCGAGCTTCTCAGTGAGCATTTTCCATCCTTCCCAGTCCTCTTCATTCATTCCATCTTCAATGGAGATAATCGGATATTTGTCAACCAGAGCGGCATAGAAATCAACAATCTCTGCCTGAGTGAATTTTCTTCCTTCTCCCTCCAACGAATAAATCTTTGTTTCAGAATCATATAAATCTGTTGCGGCAACATCCAATGCCAGCATTATATCTTTACCCGGAACATATCCAGCCTTTTCTATGGCTTCAACTATTGTTGCGAGAGCTTCTTCATTAGAAGATAGGTTAGGTGCAAAGCCTCCTTCGTCACCTACTGATGTGCTGAGACCCTTTGACTTCAGTACACCCTTTAAGCTGTGGAATACTTCGGTTCCCATTCTCAGAGCTTCCTTGAAGCAGCATGCTCCCACAGGCATAACCATGAATTCCTGTATGTCAACATTATTGTCCGCATGCTGTCCACCGTTTAATATATTCATCATAGGAACAGGAAATACCTTACCGTTTACTCCTCCTAAATATTGGTGCAGCTGTAACCCCAATGTATCGGCGGCTGCCTTGGCACATGCCATGGACACGCCAAGAATCGCATTTGCTCCTAATTTTCCCTTGTTTGGCGTTCCGTCAAGTTCAATCATAAGATTATCTATCAATACCTGATCTAATGCATCTCTTCCTATAAGCTCCGGCGCAATAATATTATTTACATTATCAACCGCATTTTGCACACCCTTGCCCATGTATCTCGATGTATCCTTATCGCGGAGCTCAACTGCTTCAAAAGCTCCCGTCGAAGCACCTGACGGCACTCCTGCCCTGCCGAAACCGCCGCTTTCAGTGCATACCTCAACCTCTATGGTAGGATTTCCTCTTGAGTCCAATATCTCTCTTGCATAAACATCTGATATAATTGTCATTTCGACCTCCATTATTTATTATTATGAATAATCAAGCTTTTTCCCGTCATTTCTTCGGGTTTCCCAAGTCCCATCAACTCAAGCATGGTTGGAGCAATATCGGCCAATATTCCTTCTTCCAGCTCAAAATTTTTAGGATTCCTGACAACGATGAACGGAACCTTGTTAGTAGAGTGAGAAGTAAGTTTCGCAAGTGTTGAAGGTTCAAGCATTTCTTCACAGTTTCCGTGGTCTGCTGTTATTATGGCCGTTCCTTCAGACCTTATTATGAAATTCACTATTTCTCCCAGGCATTTGTCAACGGCTTCAACCGCCTTAACTGCCGCCTCAATATCTCCTGTATGCCCTACCATGTCAGGATTTGCAAAGTTAATAATCATAACCTGATATATGTCCTTTTCAAGCTCCTCCATAATCATATCCTTAAGCTCAAATGCGCTCATTTCCGGCTTCAGGTCATATGTGGGAACATCCGGTGATGGTATGAGCTTTCTCACCTCGTGCTTGAACGGCTCTTCTATTTCTCCGTTGAAAAAATATGTAACGTGGGCATACTTTTCTGTTTCTGCCGCTCTCAACTGCTTATAGCCCTTGCTGCTCAGATATTCTCCAAGAGTGTTCTTCACAAAATGAGGCTTGAAAGCAATTTCAACATTTTCTATGTTCTTTTCGTACATTGTCATACAGACAAACTTTACATTGACTTTTTTTCTGTCGAAATTTTCAAAGCTGTCATCCACAAAAGCTCTCGTAAGCTGTCTTGCACGATCAGGTCTGAAGTTGTAAAAAATTACGGCATCATTGTCCTTAATTGTTGCAACTTCTCCGCCTTCCTTTTCTATGAGCACAGGTCTTATGAATTCATCCGTTACGCCGTTTAAGTATGACNNGATCCTTGAATTTATCGCCTTCACCCTTCACCATCGCGTTATAGGCCAATTGAATCCTGTCCCACTGCCTGTTTCTGTCCATAGCATAGTATCTTCCCATTATGGAAGCTATATGTCCAAGACCTATATTTTTAATTTTTTTATTAAGCTCCTTAATAAAGTTGGGGCTGCTTGTTGGGCTGACATCACGTCCATCAGTGATGCAGTGTATTTCAACATCATTGACATCATGCTTCTTTGCAAGCTCCATCAAGCTGTAAAGGTGTGAGTTATGGCTGTGAACACCTCCGTTAGATAAAAGTCCTATGAAGTGCAGTGTAGAATTGTTCTTCTTCACAAATTCAAAGGCTGAGTTTATAGCTTCGTTATTGTCAATTTCGCCCTCTTCTATTGCCTTTGTTATTCTTGTGAAATCCTGATATACAATTCTTCCCGCTCCGATATTCAGGTGACCAACCTCTGAATTTCCCATCTGTCCCTTTGGAAGACCCACATCATATCCGCTGGCAGACAAAAGAGTATTTGGATACTTTCTTATAAGAACATCGAAATTCGGAGTCTTAGCTCTGTTAATTGCATTTCCTTCATAATTGCTGCCCATTCCCCAGCCATCAAGGATAATCAATGCTGTTACCTTGTTCATATACTACCTACCTTACTTTGCGTAATTAATTATTTTCAAAAATTCATCCGCCTTTAGGCTCGCACCTCCAACAAGAGCACCATCAATATCAGGCTGACACAATGTTTCACCTGCATTATCAGGCTTTACGCTGCCGCCGTATTGAATAACTATTTTATCTGCCTGCTCACTGCCGTACAATTCGGAAATACAGCTCCTTATGAATTCCGCCATTTCATTAGCCTGTTGGCTGGTGGCATTTCTGCCTGTTCCTATAGCCCAGATAGGTTCATAAGCCACTGTTATTTTCTCGGCATCGGAAGGTTCAATACCGTCAAAGGCCTTGAATATCTGATTTTTTACTGTTTCTCTTTCTGCGTTGCTCTCTCTTTGCTCGAGTGTTTCACCAACGCATAATATTGGAATTATATCATACCTGAGTGCGGACTTCAATTTTTTATTGACAATTTCATCCGTTTCATTAAAATACTGCCTTCTCTCCGAGTGTCCGATAATAACATATTCAATACCTATGCCTTTGAGCATTAGTGGTGATACCTCACCTGTGTAGGCCCCCTTATCCTCGTAGTGCATATTCTGAGCGCCTACCTTTATGACTGATCCATGCAATGCCCTTTTAACGGCATATAGAGATGTAAATGGAGGACATATGAGCACCTCGACATTTTTATCAAAGCTATCAGACAATGCAGAGAGCTCCTGAGCAAGCTTCAGGCTTTCGTCCACATCATTGTTCATCTTCCAGTTTCCGGCTATTAATATCTTTCTCATTTTCCCCTCCTACTTATTGTCAACCGCATCTATTCCCGGAAGAACCTTTCCTTCCAGAAATTCCAGCGAAGCTCCTCCTCCAGTGGAGATATGAGTGATTTTGCCTCCAAGACCAATTTTTTCAACCGCTGCAGCGCTGTCTCCTCCGCCGATTATGGATACCGCTTCTTTATTTTCAGCTATACATCTTGCTATGGAGTTTGTTCCCTTAGCAAAATTATCCATTTCGAAAACTCCTAAAGGTCCATTCCATATAACAGTCCTTGACTCGTTAATAACCTTGCTGAATATTTCAATTGTTTTATCGCCTATGTCCAGTCCCATGTAATCATCTGGGATCTCATTTGAATTCACTGTTAAAAATTCCGAATCATTTTTAAATTCAGAAGCAGCGACAGTATCAACAGGCAGCAGAAGATTTACGTTCTTTTCCTTTGCCTTTGCTGTCAGTTCCTTCGCCAGCTCTACTTTATCTTCCTCAAGCAATGACTTTCCTATCGGATATCCCATTGATTTCAAAAAAGTATATGCCATGCCTCCGCCAATCAATATGTTGTCTGCAATGTTTAAAAGATTTTCTATAACAGAGATTTTATCGGATACCTTTGCTCCTCCCAAAATTGCAGTAAGAGGCCTCTTTGGATTTTCAAGAGCGTTTCCCATTATCTCGATTTCCTTTTCAACCAGGAATCCCACCGCTGACGGAAGGTATTCGCACACTCCCACATTGGAGGAATGAGCTCTGTGAGCTGTTCCAAATGCATCGTTTACGAATAAATCTCCTAAATCCGCAAGCTCTTTTGCAAAATCCCCGCTGTTCTTAGTTTCTTCTTTTCTGAATCTCGTATTTTGAAGGAGCATTACATCTCCCGGCTTCAATGCAGCTGCACTCTTTTTTACGCTTTCGTCAACTACGGTATCGCAGTCTTCAAATACGACGCTCTTGCCTAACAGCTGGCTGAGCCTTTTAGCCACCGGAAGCAGAGAATATGCAGCTTCTGCCTCACCCTTTGGTCTTCCCAGGTGAGACATTAAAATAAGGGAAGCTCCGTTGTTCAAAAGATAATCAATCGTCGGAAGAGAGCTCGTAATCCTTATATCATCGGTAATATTTCCTTCTTTGTCAAGAGGCACGTTGAAATCGCATCTCACCAGCACCTTTTTATTTTTTACATCAATATCCTTCAAAGTTTTTTTGTTCATAATACCTCCCTGTACAATAGAGAGGCAATTGACGCAGCATCTCCATGTCTTATCAATTGCCTGTATTTTACTATCTTATTTACTTTACTTCATCGAACCCCAGTACTTAGCCAGTCTCACAAGCTGTGCCGTAAATGACATTTCATTGTCGTACCAAGCTATAAGCTTCACTAATTGTTTTCCTTCAGATTCAAGTATTTGAGTTGACAGAGCATCAAATATGCAGGCATAGTGACTTCCTATAACATCGCTTGATACAATAGGATCTTCAGTATATGCCATAGTTTCATTTGCTGCCTTTTCAACGGCTTTATTTATTTCTTCAATGGTTGTATTTCTCTTAAATTCAACGGTCAAATCCACAACTGAGCCTGTTATTGTAGGAACTCTCAAAGCCATGCCGTCAAGCTTTCCTGATAATTCAGGAAGAACCTTACCAACGGTCTTTGCAGCGCCTGTGTCTGCAGGAACGATATTTGCCGCAGCCGCACGCCCTCTTCTTGACATAATGCCTTTCTTGTGAGAATTGTCATGGATATTCTGATCATTTGTATATGCATGTACAGTTGTCATCAGGCCTTTTTCTATTCCGAATTCATCGTTCAAAGCCTTTGCCAGAGGAGCAAGGCAGTTTGTTGTGCAGGATGCTGCGGATATAACAGTTTCCGTGCCGTCAAGAATATCATGGTTTACATTGTAAACTATTGTTTTCAGATTTCCTTTTGCAGGTGCCGAAAGCAACACTTTTTTAGCCCCTGCTCTTATATGAGCTTCAGCCTTTTCTTTGTCGTTAAATATGCCTGTGCA
Source organism: Firmicutes bacterium UBA2530 (assembly GCA_002340985.1). Lineage (GTDB taxonomy): Bacteria > Bacillota > Clostridia > Tissierellales > Sedimentibacteraceae > Sedimentibacter. The sequence continues at coordinate 87,439 of DDNC01000009.1, forward strand.
ATCAATAACCAGGTCGATGTCAAGCTCTTTCCAGTTACAGTTCTCAGGATCCTTAACGCTTGATGTAACTATTTCATTGCCGTCAATCACCAGTACATTTTCACCATGTGTGATTTTGTCTGTCATAAAATTTCCGTGTGCCGTATCATATTTCAACAAATAAGCCAATGTCTGAGCGTCTGAGTTTGTATTGATTGCAACCACCTTGAAGTCCTTATCCTGTGCCATCAGCCTCAACGCCAGTCTCCCTATTCTCCCAAAACCGTTAATTGCTACTCTTACCATAAAATCCTCCTAATTGTATATATATTTTAATAATAATCTGTTTATAATTCTAATATCCTCTTAGCAGCAGCTTCGTCTGTAACAAGGATAAAATTATTATTGAATTTTGATATTGCGTAAATCGCCTCTGCCTTGGAGCTTCCCGCAGCAACTCCCACCGCATTCTTTACGGTCCTGAAGTTTTCAAGGGTAATTCCAACAGAGTTGGTCTGCATTTTAACATTCCCATCCTTATCAAAAAAATACCCAAATACCTCGGCTGTTAAACTCTCAGATTCAATTTTTTCAAAAACATTTTTGTCTGAATTTCTTCTTGCAGCCATATTTGCCGCATTGCCCATTCCGAACACCAGCAGATCAATTCTTTGAATGTCCTCGAGAACATCGCTGATAATCCTGTTCTTTTTAAGCACATTCAGCTCCTGCTCATCCAAATTGTCGGGGATATGAAGCAGCTTATACTGCGCATTCAGTTTTTCTGCCATGTTGGCAGCTATGGTATTGGCCTGTATTTCAAGCTCATCGCTCAAGCCTCCCCTTGCGGGCAGAATCAAGAGGTTTTTAATCCCCCTTTTCCTTTTCATCTGATTAACAGTGCACGCCATAGTTGTTCCGCCGGATATTCCAAGAACCGTATCATTTTTTATAAGGTCAAGTACAATTTCCGCAGCTTTTTTTCCTAAATCATTAAATGCAAAGCCTTCGTTTTCCGAATCTCCCGATACAACCGCAACACGCCTTAGCTTTAGCTTTTCCATGAGCCTCAATTCAATATCCGACAAATTTTTAATATAATAAAACGTATTATGTATTTCAGAAAGCAAATATAAACCGTATTCCGTCAGGACAACACCGGAGGCCTGAATATCAATAAGGTTCATTTCCTTCAATTTGTCCACCTCGGTCCTCATGGTCCTTTCAGTAATACCCAGCTTAGTTGACAAATTTCTTCTTCCTATGGGCTGAAATGCACTTATCACTTTCAAAATCTCATATCTTTTAAGCAATAAATCTGACATCTCCGGAACTATTCTGTTTTGTATATCAAGAATTTTATTAATGTTCATAATACCTCCGGGATGATTTGTGTCCCGCATGTGTAATTTGCGTCCCTAAGTTCATTTTATCATATATATTATTTTATGCAATACTCTTTTTTATTTTTTTGGATTAATTATTTGACATAAAAAGATGTGAGTCAAAGAAATGTGTTATACTAAATAGCTTGCATGTTAAATATATGCTTTACAATTAAGATTATATCACACCACTTTTCTGTTGTACAGTATAAAACTTTTAAATAAAATAAAAAAGACTTTTACACATAGTCAGCTATGTATAAAAGCCTTTTGCTAATACCTTCTTCTCATTGAAGATGCAGGTATTCTCATTTCATCCCTGTATTTTGCAACTGTTCTTCTGGAAATATTTATTCCTTCGTCGCTTAGTATTTCCGCTATTTTTTGGTCGCTTAAAGGTTTTTGAGGAACCTCTTCGTTTATTAGCTTTTGAATTTGTGTTTTAACGCTTGTTGATGATATTCCTCCGCCGTCGGACTCGCTTATGCTGCTTGCAAAGAAATATTTCAATTCAAACAGACCTCTCGGAGTCTGTACATACTTGCCGTTGGTTGCCCTGCTCACGGTTGATTCATGAACTCCTATGTCGTCAGCAACATCCTTCAAAACAAGCGGTTTCAGTGCTGTTTTACCCTCATCAAAGAATTTTCTCTGAAATTTAAGTATTGATTCTGTAACCTTGTACAGCGTCATTCTTCTTTGCTCAATACTCTTTATAAGCCACATGGATGAGTTCAATTTATCAGATAAAAATTTATTTGCTTCCTTATCGTCAAAATTGTTTATCATGTTCTTGTAATAATTGCTTATTGTAATGGTAGGCAGATTGTTGTCGTTAACGATAATAATGTATTCATCATTTATTTTTTCGATGGTTACATCGGGAACAATGTATCTGATATTATCAGAATCAACTATGAAGCCTCTTGACGGCTTCGGCTCAAGCATCTTTATTATATCGCATATGCTTTGCACCCTTGTCACACTTATCTTCAATTCCTTTGCAATCTTCTGAACCTTGTTGGTTGCAATATCCTCCAAGTAGCTTTCGGCTATGGTATATGCGTTCTTATCCTGTATACCCTTTTCCTTAAGCTGTATCATGAGACATTCGCTTAAGCTTCTGGCTCCTACTCCTGCAGGGTCAAATGTATGAATCATTCGCAGCACTCTCTCGACCTCGACTACATCTTCGTTCAGCAGCAGGCTTATATCCTGCAGTGAACATCCGAGATATCCCTTGTTATCGAGAGACTCTATGATAAACTCTCCTATTCTTTTTTCCTTATTTGTCTTTACTGTGACACCCAGCTGAACCATAAGATGGTCCTTTAAAGACATCTTCTTGGAAGTATAGCTTTCAAAGGACTGCTTTTCGTCTGTATCAAGGTTCTTCTCGTATGCCTTGTAGCTTAAATCATCATACTTCTCCGTAACCTCTCGCCAGTCTATCTCATCATTTTTACTTCTGTCCTCATAGCTGTCCTCGTTTTCCCGCTCATCGGAAGGACCTGTTTCCTGGCTCTTGTTGTCCACTGATTCAAGAAAAGGATTTACTTCCAGCTGCTTGTATATAAACTCCATCAACTCTACATTGTTGAATTGCAGAATTTGAATAGCTTGTCTTAATTCAGGCGTCATTATAAGCTTTTGAGTTTGAGACAGGTTTAATTCAAAACCCATTTTCATAATATCACTCCTTGCTAATATATATTATATCAAAATTTATTAATATTTCAACATATTATATTCTTAACAACTATTATAATTTTTTTACTTCCATATTACATATTAAAAGTTTTTACTTTCAATTTAATATTATACCAAAAAAATCTTAAATATGCTAACAAATTTTATAACTAAAAAAAATTAAATTTGATTCTTAGGCATAATAAAACAGATGAGAAAAACCCATCTGTTTATTATATACATATTAGCAATCAAGCTGTTCTTTTGCAATATACTCGTTATCTGAAAGCACTTTCAATGCTGCCTGTGTATTTGCATCATTAACTAAGATTATCGGCCCTGTGCAGCCCATTCCGCTTTCAGCATATATGCCGTTTTTCCACAGAAGTTTAACCGCGTCTTCAAGATCCATTATTTCAACGCCTGATATCTGGGATGTCACAACCTGCTTCTCAGGTGCCTTAACCTCTTCTTCAGCTTCAGCCGACTTCTTGGAAGCCTTAAGCCCATTCAATATTTCTGCCAATCCTGCTTTGTTAGCTTTTTCAAATTCCTGTCTTGCTATTTCATGGCAATTACCCTTAACAAGGTCTGCGGCATACTTAATTGCACCTTCAACCAACGGCGTTCCTGACGCCCTTGATATGATGAGTATAAGCTTGTCAAAACCTTCGCCTATTCCCGGACCGTAGCCATATCCAAGTGACTCATAACTGCCGCCTGTGGTAAATGATGAGAATATTTTCATCATCAGGTTGCCTGTGAGAGAATCCATTACCATTACATCCGCAGAACCCGTAAGTAGGTCGTTTCCTCTCATTACAGCACCGCCGTCAGCTCTCTGTGAAGCGGAAAAGTTAATGTCATATCCCTGGTTTTTAAGCTTTGTAAGAGCTATTTCTGTTTGTCTCGCTCCGTCAACGTTCAAAATACCCACGGTCGGATTTTTGATCCCGCACGCCTTTGCAGTAATAATACCGTATATGGCATTCTTAACCATTCCCTCAACCTTGTCTGTGGAGGATGTTCCTGTTGTGGTTGCAATGAACATTTCCTTTCCTTTTCCGGGAGTTACTATTCTTCCAACAGTGGACACTCCTATGGGGAATGGATAGTGCATTGTAACAGCTGCGTCAACTTCCTTTGAATTAAGAAGAGACTCCATTGTTTTATGCGCTTCGTCTTCCGAGTTCACAAATGCTGTTTTAACACCTTCAACACTTTTAGTGCCTATAGCGGTTACATCTATACCGTATTTTGCGGCACCTGAGGCTGCGGCAAATATGTTGTCTTCTCCATGCTCGCTTCCAAGAGCAGTAACTGCCACTCGGGGCTTTTGTCCATATTCTCCGCTTATTAAGGTTTCAGCCAGCTGGTTGAACACCTTGCCTATTATTTGATTTACTTGTTTTTCAGACATTTTTTCACTCCTATTCTGCCAATAGATTTGAAGCGAAGTTCTTTAACGCCGATGCGATCAATTCTTTTACTTTTTCCTCTGATACTGTGGATTGTTGTTCTTCCTTGCCTTTATTTGCTTCAATAATAAAGGATACTCCATCAAACAGATTTGTCATTCTTCCAAGGAACAAGCTTCCTTTTCCAACTATCATAGCATTTTTAATTTTTCCGTCCAATATATCCTGTCTTCCGAATCCTATATATGGTATTCCTGAAGGTATATGCCCCTGAGTAGGAGCCCAGCCTGTCATGCCATGATTTTCTGTAAATGCTGCTAAATCCTGCTTTTCAATGTCACCGCGCTTAACTGCCAGCGCGCCTATCATCTTATAGTTTGCGAGCGGAACATCTCCTGCTCCTGCGGGCTTTGTAACGTCAGGGTTCTGCATTTCAACTGAATATTTGTCAACATCTGTAATCTTCATTCCTACTTTGTCAAGTGATGATACAAGTGATGTTATAACAGCCTGCGGAGATGAGCCTGTTCCGACAGTGTGTCTTCCCACTAAATTAAGGTTGATTTCAGGATTTACTCCATCATTTACTCCTATGAGAACTGCAAATCCTCCAAGTGTATCTTCAAGTATAGGAAGACCTTTTTTTATGTGGTCTTTGCCGTTCATTCCAAGCTTAGCAGTGCTGCCGCCTGCAGACACGATTACATTTTTAAACACTCCCGCTTTTACAAGAGCTGCCGCTTCAATTATGGCGTGTGTAGGTCCTGCACAGAATCCTCTTGTATCTGAGCCTGTGGCGTTTACAAATCCCGCAACCTCTGCACATGCTTTCGCAAAGTTGCCGCCCCCTCTCTGGTTCATATCTCCGCACGCTTCTTCGCAGCAATCTATTACATATTCGATTTCTGTTTTATCAATGTTGTTTTTGTATACAAGATTCAAAAGAGCAAGCACGTTTGATGCTTTTGAAACAAGGTTTTCATGCATAACATGAGCATTAAGATTAACATCTATATCATGTGCTCTCTTAACACAGCCAACCAATTGACCATAGTTATACAGCGGCTCAGCATGCTCTTCTTCCACATATTTTTTTATTGCTTCCGCATCGTCGCCCTGCTTTATTCTGCTTAACAGCCCTTCGTCAAACAGAGGGTGATTTTCAAGCTTCTTTTTAGTTTCAGCCAAGAATTTGTGCTCTATTTTCACAAGGTCAAATACGTCACACATCTGCATCAGCACTATGAACTCGTCCTGAGGCATGATTTCACCGTATTTACCGAATCTTGGAGAGCCTTCAGGCTTTATTGCGCACCACGGCTGCTCGTGTTTTGCCAGTTCTTCCGGTGTTATGTTGCCTATATATGTCTGATTTGGCAGATAGTTTACTACTTCGTCATATGTTCTTAAATGGTCTTTTATTTGTTTCAGATATTCTGAATTTGGATTTACAGTTCTTTCAGTGGTCTGGGTTGTACCGTTATGAATAACCATATCAGGTACAAAAGCCATTACATAGCTGGCTCCTTTAATTACACTGTTCATAATAACCTCCGTTATTTAAAATTTGCTTCGCATCTCTGCGAAGCAAATTTGATATATTGTAATATTAAATATTAAAGATATTTACAGTAGTCTTCTCTGATTGGAGTCATTTCTTTAACAATATCGTCAACATCCAATACCATTTCCATCATACTAATTTGTTCATCATAAACTGATTCGTCAACTTCATTTTTAATTTCTGGTTCGCATACGTGATATACTGAGAGTCCTAACTGAACTCCTGTCAATGGACCTGCAAAAGTAGGGTCTCCGTTTGTTACGGTTTCTGCAGCAAGACCTGCTGCTTCACCTTCAGCTGCTCCAAGTACTACTACTAAATTTTCAGCACCGTACTTGTCTGCAAATTCTTTAACCCTTTTTTGATTTTCCAAATCCATTGCGCCTGCGCTAGTTCAGACGAAGCATTCTGTTGATGAGAATACTACTTCGGCTCCAGCAGTCTTTACGCATTCTTCAATCGCCGGACCCGGAATTCCGTCTCTGTCGCCTATTATTATAACTTTTTTACCATTTAATAAGCTCATTTTTTCCTCCTTAATTAATTTTTATTTTTTCTTGTTTGTTCCTTTTTGTTCTTTGCTTAAATATATTTTTTAATCATTGCTTCTACATTATCCGGAGTAGCGTCTTCTTTTATAAGTTCTTCTACCTTTTCTCCGTCCTTGTAGATTGCAACAACCGGTAAGCCAAGTACTTTCTGTCCTATGGCAACTCTTCTTGCCTTAGTTGTGTTTAATTTTGTAAACTTAAGTTTATCTCCGTACTTTTCGGATAATGACACTACATGAGGCATCAAAGCTTCACATGGCGCACAGCCGTCGCCGAAAAAGTCTACCAATATGTATCCTTCTCCCTGCAATACTTCCGGTTCAAATGTTTCTTTGTCAAGTACTAACATATTTACCTCCTATAATGATTCTATATATTTTTCTGCCTGAACAGCAGCTATAGCTCCGTCAGCAGCAGCAGTAACAACCTGTCTAAGGCTTTTCACCCTTATATCTCCGGCTGCATATACGCCTTCAATATTTGTTTTCATATTTTCATCTGTTGCGATATAACCGTTTTCTATGTTTAACAAGCCTTCAAACAGCTTTGTTTTCGGCTCATATCCGATGAATACGAATATACCGAATGTTCCGTCGTCCTCATCGGCAACTATCTCAGTTACCTCGCCTGTCTTGATATTTTCAAGAACCATGGAGTTAACTATGCCGTCACCCTTGATTTCTTTAACAACAGAATCCCATATAAAATTCATCTTTGGATTTTCCATGGCCTTCTGCTGAATTGATTTAGCTGCTCTCAATTCGTTTCTTCTGTGGATTAAGGATACCTTTCTTGCAAATTTAGTCAGATACATAGCTTCTTCAACGGCTGTGTCTCCGCCGCCAACTACAAACACCTCAAAATCTTCAAAGAATGCTGCATCACATGTTGCACAGTAGGAAACTCCCTTGCCTGTGAATATTTTTTCTCCGGGGCATCCGATTGGTTTTGATGTGGCTCCGCCTGCTATTATTACAGTCTTGCCAACATATTCTCCTTTTTTACCCACAAGCACTTTTTCTTTGCCTTCCAGTCTTACTTCAACTATTTCATCATATACTTTCTCAGCTCCAAAATGCTTTGCCTGATCTGCCATTCTATCTATTAATGTAGGACCTGATTCACCCTCGAGGCATCCGGGATAATTTTCAACTTCTGACGTAAGAGCTATTTGTCCCCCGTCTTTTTCTTTTTCTATTATCAGAGTGCTTAATCTTGCTCTTCCAGCATATAAGCCTGCTGATAATCCTGCCGGTCCTGCTCCCAGAATCAATACATCATATACCTTGCTCATGTCACACCTCTCTTCTATGTAATCTTTGTAATCTGTATATTATTATGAATATTTTATAACATATTCACAATTAAGTAAACATATTTTATAATCATGATTACCAAAACCATTTTATGGGGGCAATTCCAAATCGCTTAAGCAATTTGAATTGCCCTCATAATTTATTTTTCAAATACAGTCTGTTCTGAAACTTCAGTTTCCAAAGCCTTCAATGCTCTTTCCACCAATGCTCTTCTTATAGCCTTTTCTTCTGCCATTGTTAATGCAGGATTTCCCAGCGGATGCGGTATTGCTATAGTAGGAACTATTCTGTTAGCTCCAACTGTTAAAGATATAGGAACAACTGTACACATATGTACTACAGGAATTCCTGCTCTTTCTATTTCTTTTACCATCGTTGCGCCGCAACGTGTACAGGTACCTCAGGTTGATGTAAGGATAACTGCATCTACGCCGTCAGCCTTCAGTTCCTGAGCAAATTCTGCAGCAAATGCCTTTGAATTTTTAACTGCAGTACCGTTTCCTACGGTTGTATAAAAATATCTGTGAAGCTTTCCTATTTTTCCTTCTTTTTCAAGGTCTCTTAAAACATCCACCGGCAATACTCTGTCAGCATCTATATTAGCATAAACAGGGTCATATCCTCCGTGTGCAGTTGCGAATGTTTCTTCTGTTAAATCCATAACGCCTTCAATATCATACTTGCCGTATTTAGATGCACTTGATGATTCTATGTGGTCAGGATTTCCTTTCGGAACGATTCCTCCTGATGTAACCAAAGCTATTTTTGCTTTTGTAACATCCTTTACTGCGGGGTTAGGTTCAACTCTGTCGAAGTCAGGCATCGGGAATTCAGTAACATATTCTTTTCCGCTCAACTTGTTCAGAAGCATCTTAACAGCTCTTTTTGAGCCTCTTTCCTGCTCGAAGAAATTCTTTCTTATACCGTTTGGCATATAGCCTTCTTCTGCAGATGCTCCAATTTTTTCATTCTTAGCTAATTTAAGAGCTAAAGGAGCCATTTTCTTAACAGCATCTCTCATACCTGCCGCTGAGTTCTTTGTTGAAACGATGTACAGGCTGTTTTTGAACATGTCTGCACCCGGGTTTTCAACATACATACCTGTCAGTACAGGAATTCCAAGTTCATCCTTAACTGCCTGTGCAATTGTACCGCATGCAACACCGTATCTACCGGCATTAAATGCAGGTCCTGCAATAAACAAATCAGGATTGTGCTTTTTAACCATTTCAATTATTTCTGCTTTGGCTTTTTCAAGGTTCTCGTTAAAATATGAGTCTCCGCATACAATTGTAGCAATAACTTCTGCCTCTCCTCCAAATGCTTGCTGGAAAGCAAGTCCAGGACCTACTACGCCTTCTCTCAATTCAGCAGGAACGTGAGCCATTTCTTCTCCGCCTATATTGGCAAAAAATTGATTTATATAATGAACAACTTTTAGCATTATTTTCTCCTCCTTCCTATCTCGCACTCAATTTATTGAAGCCCATTTCATTTGTAGCTCCGGTAATAACCTGAAGCTCAGCCGTGATGCTTCCGTCAGCATGCAAGCTTCCGTCAAATCCGCCTGCTATTATATCAGCAACTTCAGCATAACCTATTATTTTATCCATAGGAGGAAGTTCAATTACCTCATTTGCATTTCCGCCTGTTACAACAGCGTCTGCGCTGGCATCGGCGTCTGCAAGAGATTGTGATGATCCGTCTCTTCCGGCATATTCATCTGTAATTATTACAGTCTTAACTCCTTTTGCTTCTATTTTCTTGCAGTTCATAATTAAGTCTGTATCAGGGTTTCGGAAGCCTTCCTGAGAAATTATTACTCCGTCCAATCCCAACAGTTCTGCAAGCTTAGCGCTCCAGTTAGATGATCTTTCCTTATCTGCAAGATATACGTTTTCGTTTGTGATTATTACACCAACAAAGTTAAGTGTCTTGCCGTGCTCTTCAAACAAATCATGAATAACAGGATTATTCAAATGATGATAAGTAGTGTTCTTATCGCATGCAGATACGCAGTTTCCGCTCACAATAGCTCCGTCCATTATTTCTGTAGGATAAAGCATTGTTGTCAGGGTCTGTTTTGCATCAACACCGTACACATATGTATCATGCATTAATCCCTGGCTTTGAAGCATCAATACATAAGCTACTCTCGGCAATTCAGGGTATAATTTTAGTCCTTCAACCAAGTTAGGAGTTTCATATGTATGTACTTCATCAGGAGTTAATGACTTGGCAAGCTGGCCAAGATACATTGCAACCTTGTAGCCTGCAAACCTTAATGCTTTTTCATGCTCATGCTGTTTCAGTCCGTCAACAGGCTCGCATACCACGACTAAATTATTTAGTTTAGAAAACGGAGTATACTCTGCTCCAGTTCCGGTCATATCTATAATACCTTCCTGGAAACCTACTATCTTTCCTGTTGTAACAACAGCAGCACCCTTTAAAACGTTTGTTCTGCCTGATCCGACAGTTTCAACCTTACTTACCATGCCTGGAAATATTCCACCCGGTCCCTCTACCTTAACCCTTGGTTCGATAACATCCTTAACCGGCATGATACGGATACTTTCGCCTGGTCTTGCCAACTCTACATCAGCAGACTTAAAATTTTGATTTTCTAGAATTAATGCCTTAACTTCTTCCTTGTTAACGTACAGCGTTCCATTTTCTACTCTTGATTGTTCAGCGAACTGAATATCATTGATAAAAACGTAGCCTAATTCTAACTTCAAAACATTCACCTCCATAAATTTTTGCTATATATTTAACGCGCTTTCAAGCACTGTTAAATCAATTAGTTTAAAATCTTCCTTCATTTTTTCAGTTAAATTTATAATTTTATTTTTATTGAATTTATCACAGGTCATTATTGAATTTTCAATTATATATATTGAATCAAAGTTGAGCTTTCCTTTATTATCTGAAATTATCACAGATTTATACGGTGTTTCATTCGGCTTGATGCTGCTTGATAAAGGATGTGTCAGAAGCTCATGTCCTTCATGAAGCTTGTCTCTTGTTTTAACAAGAACATCACGGTAACTTCCTTCAATATATATTATGTCGTACAACTGCCTGTATTTGTTGTGCACCCATTCATTGTTAGTAATAATCATCGATACCGCCTACAAAGTTTATCGTTATCTTTAAATAAATAAAGGCAGAAGCATTATAAAAAATTCTGCCTTCTGCCCTGTTTCCAACCTGAGAGATTCCTCTTCACTGCAAGAGTTGCTCCTTCGGTGCTTGCGCTTTTCAGAGTTTTGTCAGCTTGCGGTCCTTTTGCCTGAGAGCATCATGATAATATGGCTAATACTTCTCACTTACTCCTTCGGCGCTGTTAATAACATAACAGTCTCTCCCGCAAACTTCATCCAACTTATTTATATATTAAATTATATATAATAATATTTAATAAATCAAGTACTATTTATAAATTTTTTTCATTAATGTTGAAAACCTTATAGAGCACTGATTTTAGCCGATTAACCTTGATTGCCTTTCACATTGACGATTTATAATTTATTAAAAAATTGCTTGTCTTTAATTTATCAATTCTCTTGTATTTTTTAAATTTCACTTTTTAAGTTGTGTGTGATACAAACACATATTCCACCATATTTTTTTAATATGCATTCATTTTTCTCATTGAGATTCATTCTGTCAGCCCTTCTTCCACCGATGCAGTTGAAATTTATCGCTCAGACTCCCGGTAAAATTTTCACAATCATTTAGCTTCCTATATCATGTTCGGAAATCCCATTTGTCTCAGCGCTTCATACATCACAATATTGACTGAATTTGCCAGGTTCAGCGACCTTGCATGCACATTGTCTATCATTGGAATTTTTATTCTTGTATGAATATATTGGTCATGTATATATTCAGGCAGCCCTGCCGTTTCCTTGCCAAACATTATGAAGCAATCATCTGTATATCTGACATCTGTATAAATTCGGCTTTCTTTGGTTGTAGCTATAAATACCTCTCTGCCGCCTATAAATTCTTTAAAATCTTCATAACTCTCATGATACGTAATATTTACGAGACTCCAGTAATCCAGTCCCGCTCTTTTTAGGTGCTTATCACTTACCGAAAATCCCAAGGGCTTGATTAAGTGAAGATTAGATCCGGTAGCTGCGCAGGTTCTTGCTATATTGCCTGTATTTTGCGGTATTTCAGGCTGGAATAATACTATGTTCAATGCCATTTTTTTCTCCTGTTATTTCTTTTTATTTATTTCTTTGTAATAATTGCATATACCCTTCAAGCTGCATACTTCGCATCTGGGATTCTGAGCAATGCATGTTTCTCTTCCATGAGTAATAAGAAGGTGATGCATCAAATGCCACTTGTATTTCGGAAGCTTCTTCATCATTTCATCAGACACCTTGTCCGCTGTTGAGCCACTGGCAAGGCCTATTCGCCTTGTAAGTCTGAACACATGAGTATCAACAGGAAAAGCCGGAATTCCAAATGCCTCACTAAGCACCACCGAAGCTGTTTTTCTCCCAACTCCCGGCAATGAAAGCAAATCCTCCATTCGCCTGGGAACCTCTCCGTTATACCTTTCCTTCAATTCATGGCACATATGATATATATTTTTTGATTTATTCTTATACAATCCTATTTTCTTTATTTTCTGCTCTATTTCTTCCTGCGTCAGTGTGAGAAAGCTCTCAAGGTCAGGGTATTCACTGTAAATTCCCTTTGTAACTACATTGACGCTTTTGTCCGTTGCCTGCGCACTCAGCATGGTTGAAACAAGCAGCTGAAAGGGTGTTCCATAATCCAGACCACATTTTGCGTCAGGATAATCCACTTTTAATAATTCATATACTTTTTCAGCCTTCGTCATCAGCTAACCTCCATATAACGGTTTATAACCTCCACACGTTCATCATTATCAATGAAATCAATTATTTTTAATATCATTGATTCACACAATGCCTTTTCATTTGAAACCACAGCAACTCCTATAATTGATCGGTTCCACAAATCATTGTAATCCACCTCTGCCACCGATGCATTAAATCTTGCCTTTATTCTCTCAATTATACTTTTAATTACATGTCTCTTTTCCTTCAGGGAATTTGACTCATAAATTATAATCTCTATTTCACAGGTTCCAACTATCATTTTTACCTCCCGTCACGTATTCATCATTCCGTTAACTTATCCATACATAGTCTTGCATATACTCTTATCATTTCAGACGGATTGCTGAGTTCATTTTCAACTAAATCGATTAAGGAAATCATTTTAAGGTTCCCTATAGCAATCAACGCATTTCTTTTCCATACATTTTTTCCCCGCCAGCTTCCTGCCATGTTCCCGTATTTGTTTTTGAATTCGTCATTTGACATTTGCAACAATTCTTGAAGGTCAACCATCAGACTGTCATAATCAATCTCTGAATGTTTTTCAGTATTGCATCTGTTCTTGGGGCACACAAGCTGACATACGTCGCAGCCATAAATCTGATTCTTCATATTATCCATATATTCAGAAGGAATTTCTTTCTTAGTCTGTGTCAGATAAGAAACACACTTTCTCGCATTTATTCCTCCATCCTCGAATATCGCGCCGTTGGGACAGCTTTTCACACATATGCTGCAGCTTCCGCATATATCATCATTGCCGTTCTTATTGTCACATTCCAATTCTAAATCCGTCAGCAGGTAGCCTATATTTATAAAGGAGCCGTATTTTTCGTTAATAAGAAGTGTATTTTTTCCGTAATTTCCTATTCCTGCATTCTTGCATATTTCTCTGTCTATGAGAGGAGAAGTGTCAACACATATTTTATATTTGAAATCTACGAGCTTTTCTATTTCTTTCACAATACCGCTCAATATATTTCTCACTTTTTTATGGTAATCCTCACCATAGGAAGAAATACTAAGCAATCCCTTGCTGTATGATGCGGTTTTTTTATATCCCGCTCCGTAAGGAACCGCTATTGCTATTATGCTTCTGCACTCGGGAAAAATATTCCTTACATCAAGTCTCTTGCTTATATCCTGCTCTTCAAGCTCACAGCTGTACCCCATGCGTTCCCTGCGGCGCAAAAATTCACCAAGATAACTGTAATCCATAACAGATGTAAAGCCTATTTCGTCAATACCTATTGATTTAGCAATTTCTATAATTTTTTGTTTCATAATTTCACCGGATAAACATGCTCAATTATACTTCTTGCGCATAATTCTTATTTTTACAATATTCATATTATAACACTTACACAACCCTGTCAATCCGAATAATGAGCGATGCAATCACGCGAAAAGAGAGGCGCCTTTCCGGCACACCTCTCTCGAATTTTATTTTTTATTTTGTTGGGCAAGGGCTTCAATTATTAACTCTGCAATATTGGATGAATGATCACCTATTCTTTCAAGATTTCCTATTAAATCAAGGAATATTATTCCGGCACTTGGTTCGCAGATATAGTTGTTTAATCTATCAATGTGATTTTTACGCAAATTCTTATACATAACATCAATTTTCTTGTCATCTTCTATTACTCTTTCGCAATCCTTCCATTCAATGGTCTTGATTGCATTTAATGACAGCTTGTACACGCTCATAGTATCGTAGAACATCTTTTCAATTTCGTGATTTGCCGTATCTGAAAAACTGACTTTGTTTTCGATTTTGTACAATGCAAGCTCTCCTACATTGTCAGCGTGATCCCCGACTCTTTCTATGTCGTTCAGCACATTCATGAGAACAACCAATTTATCCTTTTCATAGTTAGTCAAAGATTCCTTATCCAACTTTACCAAGTATTCCAAAATAAGCTTACTAAGTTCATTTACTTTTTTTTCAGCATCAAACACCTTGTATGAAAGCTCTTCTTTGTTTTCAAAAAATGCTTTTACGGCTGTATCAAATTGCTCATATACCATATTCCCAAGATGAAGAATTTCCTTTGTTGTTTGAGTTAAAGCAATTGATGGTGTAACCAGGATTCTCTCATCAATATATTTTGTAATATGAGCATTTTCACTTCCATCATCTCTGACAATGTATTCTGACGCCTTAACGAGCAAGTTTGAAAACGGAAATAATATCACTACATTTATTATATTGAAAAATATGTGTCCTGCAGCAATCTGACGCGGAACATAGGTTGGTACAATCTCGTAAATAATCCATTGCACCGGAGCTCTGAGCACAAGCATGAACAATAATGTACCTGTCATATTGAACAAGAGGTGTATAACAGCAGCCCTCTTAGCTGTTTTATTTGCTCCTATACCTGATAACATAGCTGTCACACAGGTGCCGATATTTTGCCCGAAAATTATCGGGTATGCCTGATTGAATGTGATAACACCGGTAGCGGACACAGCAATAAGCAAACCTGTTGTAGCGCTGCTGCTTTGAAGAATTGCCGTCATTACAAACCCGGCAAGGATACCTAAATACGGATTATCAAACTTAGTAATAAGTCCTGCAAATTCAGGGTTTGATTTCAACGGGTCCATTGCTTTACCCATGAAATTCATTCCTATAAACAAAATACCGAATCCTATGATAACCTCAGCTATACTCTTAACCTTTTTCCTTTTGGCAGCTAAGTACATGACCATTCCGACGCCAACCATAAGCGTGGCCACCTTCGTTATGTTCAAAGATACAAGGAAAGCAGTAACGGTAGTACCTATATTTGCACCCATTATAATTCCCACAGCCTGGTTTAAATTCATCAGTCCGGCATTTACAAAACCAACGACCATAACGGTTGTGGCGCTGCTGCTCTGAATAACTCCAGTAACCAGCGCACCCACAAGCACTCCCATGAGCTTGTTGCTTGTTAAGGCAGCCAAAATATCTTTCATTTTGCTCCCGGCAGCCTTCTGCAGTCCTTCTCCCATGTAACTCATTCCAAACAGGAACAGACCAAGTCCGCCGATCAAATTAATAGCAATATCCATAATTCCTCCTAATCATTCGTGGAAAAGCCATAGTAATAATTGTTTTTTATATTGTAATAAAACCATAGAGATTATATCATTATTTGTTTACTTAATAAAGACAAAACTTGCTGCCATATTTTTACACACAAAAAGCCCCTATTAGGAGCTTTTTATTCATTTATTTTTATTTAAACTTCCTGGAGCTTTTTAACCGCCTCTGCGCCTTTTGCCAGAGCTTCCTTGTTAAGAGGAATAAGATCTGTCTTGTTTTCACCGAACACCTTTAAAAATGCTTTAAGAATAGATTCAACCTCAACAACCTTTGTCAGTTCTATATATGCACCGAGCATTACCATATTTGCAACCTTGCCGTTTCCTAACTCCAGTGCCAGCTCATTTGCAGAAACATAGTACACATCCAGATCACTTCTTGTTGGCTTAACATCTATAAGAGATTTATTGATGATTAGTTTTCCGCCTGGAACCAGCTCTTTTTCAAATTTTATCATTGAAGGTAAGTTCATAGCTATTGCTGCCGTTCCATCTTTGGAAATAAGCGGTGAGCCTACAGAGTCATCAGATACCACAACTGCACAGTTTGCTGTTCCGCCTCTCATTTCAGGTCCGTAAGAAGGCATCCATGTGACTTGCTTTTCTTCAAGCATTCCCGCATATGCCAATAACTTTCCGATAGCCATAATACCCTGGCCTCCAAAACCGGCCATTATTACTTTTTCTTCCATGTTATTTACCCTCCTCAAAATCTCTGAAATTTCCTAACGGATAATATGGAATCATATTATCTCTCAGCCATTCCAATGCACTTACGGGAGTCAATCCCCAGTTTGTAGGGCATGTTGACAGCACCTCTACTATGGCGAATCCTTCTCCCTTTAACTGACATTCAAAAGCTTTTTTTATTGCCTTTTTAGCCTTTCTGATATTTGCCGGAGTATCAACTGAAACTCTTTCAACAAACTTAGCTCCGTCTATTGTAGCCAGCAGTTCAGCCATTCTTATAGGCTTGCCGCTGAGGGCTTCGTCTCTTCCCATCGGTGATGTGGTAGTTTTTTGTCCAACCAATGTTGTTGGAGCCATTTGTCCGCCTGTCATACCATATATTGCGTTGTTTACAAATATGGTAGTTATTTTTTCACCTCTGTGAGCTGCATGAACAACCTCTGCTGTACCTATTGAAGCAAGGTCTCCGTCTCCCTGGTATGCAAACACAACCTTGTCGGGGTGTACTCTTTTTATTCCCGTTGCAACTGCCGGAGCTCTTCCGTGAGCAGCCTCCTGCATATCACAGTTGAAATAGTTATATGCCAGAACCGAGCATCCTACCGGTGCAACCCCTATTGTATCCTCTAAAACTCCAAGCTCAACCAATGACTCAGCTACCAGTTTGTGTATAACTCCGTGAGTGCAGCCCGGACAATAATGAAAAGGTGTATCGGTTAACCCTTTTGATTTTTCATATACAATTGTCATTATTTTGTACCTCCCGCAATTTTTTCAATATCTGCCAGTATGCTTGCCGGTGTAGGAACCATACCGCCCTGTGTACCATTAAAATATACAGGCTGTCTTCCCTCAACGGCAATTTTAACATCATCCATTATCTGTCCCTGGCTCATTTCAACTGCAAGCACACCCTTTGCGCTGCTGCCTATTGTTTTGAATACATCATATGGGAACGGCCATATAGTAATAGGTCTTACCATACCAACCTTTATTCCTTTTTTCTCAGCCTGCTTAATGGCAGTCTTCACTATTCTTGAAGTTGTTCCGTATGCCACCAGCACAACCTCTGCATCTTCCAGTCCAAATGCTTCATAAAGAACTTCTTTTTCTTCCATCATTTTGAACTTATTCTCTAAGTTCTTGTTGTGTGCCTGAAGTGTTTCGGCTTCCAGATACACTGAGTTTATAATGTTGGGTTTTCTTTTTCCCCCTGTTCCTACGGTAGCCCAATCTTTAGGAGGTAAATCTGTATGTGCGGATTCCTTAAATTCAACAGCTTCCATCATCTGACCTATCATACCGTCAGCTGCTATAAGAACCGGATTTCTGTAATAATCTGCTTTGTCAAAAGCTAATATAACATAGTCAACTATTTCCTGTATGCTTGCAGGGGCATAACACAAAGTTCTGTAGTCTCCGTTACCGCCGCCTCTTGTTGACTGGTAATAATCTGCCTGTCCCGGCTGGATACTTCCCAATCCGGGGCCCCCTCGCATCATGTTGACAATAACACATGGAATCTCTGCTCCTGCAGCATATGTTATACCTTCCTGCTTCAGTGAAATTCCCGGGCTTGAGGATGCAGTCATGCATCTTGCTCCTGCTCCGCCTGCTCCGTAAACCATATTAATTGCAGCGACTTCACTTTCCGCTTGTAAAAACACTCCGCCTGCCTCGGGCAATGCTTTTGACATATATTCAGGAATTTCACTGGATGGGGTTATTGGATAACCGAAAAAATATTTACATCCTGCCTTAATTGCGGCAGCTCCAACAGCTTCATTACCTTTCATCAATACCTTAGCCATAATTAACCTACCTCCATTATAATCTTTCTACAGTAATTACAGAATCGGGACACATAATTGCGCAGCTTCCGCAGGCAATACATTTTTCTTGTTCGATTACATGAGCCGGACAATATCCCTTGCCGTTGATTTTTTCTTTGTTCAACTCGATTATTTTTACCGGACATACAGACACACACAGCTCACAGCCCTTGCATGCATCTTCGTTAAATGTAACCTTACCCTTTGCCATTATAATACCTCCATTTTTAACTCATCCATTCTTCCCTCATATAAAGATTTATGGGGAACAACTTTTCTAATATTTCTTCACTTTTTATTTTTCCTGCCGTTTCTTTTATCACGGCTTCATATCTTATAGGAATATCTGTTTCCCATGATACCTTTTTAGTCAGCTCGTGGCCGAATTCAACATCTTCCGCAGTTGTATCCTTAAGCATGTGTGTGTTGTTTATGAGTCCGGTTACCTTAAGCCTTGATGTAGACTCTATCATCCTGAGGTATTTCAGGACACCTTCGGTAGTATTCGTCTCAGGTCTGTTTCCGTTTATTACGAAAAACATATCATATTCAACATTTTNNTTTTTTATTTGCTCAGAGTATCTTGCCAGCACTCTGGCGCCAACCGGATCTCCGCCTACGTCAAGAACGGATTTTTCATTAGGATTTAATATTACTCCCATAAGCTGTGCAGGAAGTGCCGGAATATCAACAGCTGTATTCTTAATGCTTGAATCAAATACCTTTATTCCGATTTTCTCAAAAAAATCCCTTTTTTCTCTGGACCTGAAATACGGATTTACAATATCCAAATCGGCGATATTCACATTTTCAAAAATCTCTTTCATCTTAACAGCATAGTTTACAGAAAACTCTGTCTTGCCGCTTCCATAATGTCCAATAACAATTACCAGTCTTTTATCAAGCATACTATCACTCCCTTCGGTNNGCTATTTATATTCCCTTGCCTGCTCTTCCCCTCTCAGAACCCTCAGGCCTCCTTGCGCCAGTGCCAGAAGCTCGTCTTCTCCCGGAAAAGCTATTACATCAGCAATAAATTTAACCTTTTTCTCTATCATTTCAATAAACTTTTTATCATATGCTATTCCGCCTGTTATGAGTATGGCATCAACATCTCCGTCAAGTACAGCGGCATATTCTCCTATTGCCTTAGCAACCTGGTATGCCATTGCTCTATATATGAGATCTGCATTATCATCACCGCTTTGCGCTCTTTCGCTTACATCCTTGGCACTGTTTGTTCCGAGATGTGCACTGAGTCCGCCTTTGCCAACTATCATTTTGTTGATTTCAGCTTCTGTGTAGTCACCGCTGAAGCATATTTTCACCAGCTGCTGTGCCGGAAGAGAGCCTGAACGCTCCGGTGAAAAAGGACCTTCACCGTTCAGCGCATTATTAACGTCTATTGTTCTTCCCTTTTTATGTGCTCCTACGGATATTCCGCCGCCCAAATGCGCAACGATGAAATTCATATCCTCGTATTTCTTGCCAAATTTTTCAGCAGCAGCTCTTCTTGCAACCGCTTTTTGATTCAATGCATGCCAGATGCTTATTCTCTTAAAATTAGGATGGCCACTTATTCTTGCAACATCTTCAAGCTCATCCACAACAACAGGGTCTACAATAAACGAAGGTATTCCTGCTTCATCACCTATGGACCGGGCTATCAGCCCTCCAAGATTAGATGCATGCTCTCCTATTGTATTGGTTTTTAGATCCTCCACCAATATATCATTGACTGCGTAGGTGCCGCCCTCAATGGGTTTTAAGAGCCCCCCCCTTCCCACCGCAGAATCCAGTGATTGGAGAGCTATATTATTTTCCTTCAGGGCTTGGATAATTAATTCTTTTCTGAACTCAAACTGTTCAGCAACCCTTGAAAATTTCGCCAGTTCCTCGTTTGAATGCCTGAGGGTAGTTTCAAAAACAGGTCTTTCATCCTCAAAAACAGCAATTTTAGTGGATGTGCTTCCCGGATTAATAATTAATTGTCTCATTTTATTCTCCTTATAAATGCTAAATACTGAATGCTGAAACTAATACTGCCAAAGCAATTGAATTTAGCTTGGCTTTATCTGAGTCTGCCCTTGATGTCAACACTATAGGCGCCTTTGCTCCAAGAATTATTCCTGCGTTATCAGCGTTAGCAAGATATGTAAGCGCCTTGTACAGAACATTTCCTGCTTCGATATTTGGCATAAGCAGTATGTCCGCATCGCCTGCAGCTTCTCCTTCAATTCCTTTAATTTTTGCTGCTTCTCTGGAAATTGCATTGTCCAGAGCATATGGTCCTTCAACTATACAGCCTGAAATCCTTCCATCCTGCTGCATTTGCACCAGCTCCTGTGCATCCAGCGTTGCCTGCATCTTGGGATTTACTTTTTCCTTTGCACAAATTACAGCAACCTTTGGAATCTCTGCTCCCAACGCACGGCTGAGTACTACGGAATTCTCAATTATCTGTCTTTTTTCATCGGCATCAGGTGCTATGCTCATGGCAGCATCCGTAACTATGAAGAATTTGTGATATGTGTCAACAGAAAAAACAGCCGCATGGCTCAATACATTGCCTGTCCTCAGACCTATTCCCTTGTCCAGAACAGCCTTTAAAATAATTGAGGTGTCTATTAAACCCTTCATGACGATATCAGCTTTTTTGCTGCTTACAAGAGATACTGCTTTCTTGCAGGCTTCTGTTCCATCCTTTTCGTCAATTATTTCAATGTCGCTTATGTCAAACTGTATTTCACCGCATATGTCTGTTATTTTTTCTCTGTCACCTACAAGAACAGGTACACATATGTTTTCATTTACAGCTTCTTTCACAGCTTTCAGCACATCTTCATCCTGTGCAACCGCAACTGCAATTTTCTTAGGCCCTTCCGCTCCTGCTCGTTCCCGAGCGTATTCTATTATTTCTTCAAATTTTTTCACATTCTCACCTCATATTAATATGAGCAATTTTCGTGCCAGCTGAGGCTGCACGCAATAAAAAAATCCAGGCCTTGATATTTCAAAGTCCAGATGTCATTTACCTTATTATTGATTTAATTAGTTTTCTTTCATCGCATTTTCTTGCATGCAATAATTTGCAAAGAAAACTTTTTTGCAAATTATTGCACATTAATTTATTTTATATTTTTCCATCTTATAATACAGAGATCTGAGTGATATACCCAGCACCTTTGCAGTTTCAGTCTTATTTTTATTCAGCCTGGCATATACATTTTTAATATAGTCGGTTTCAGCTCTATCAACTACATCACTCAAAGTTACAAGTTCTCCTTCTTGAACTCTTGCTTCCATTCCGTTTGAATTTTTCTTTCCCACCAGAAGCTGAGGAAGATGCTCTGCCTGAATCACACGCTCATTTATATTCATGTTTATTATTGAGCGCCCTATTATATTTTCCAGCTCCCTTACATTCCCCGGCCATTCATAATCAATGAGCTTATTTATAGCATCATCGGATATATTCAATATATGCCTTCCATACTCATCATTGAATTTAGCTATGAAATTTTTTATGAGCAGGGGTATGTCTTCCTTTCTCTCTCTCAAAGGAGGAATCATTATGGGAAGTATGTTGAGCCTGTAAAACAAATCCTCCCTAAACCTGCCTTCCCTTACTGCTTTTATTAAATCAATGTTGGTTGCGGTTATAATTCTTACGTCTACAGGAATAGAATAATTGCTTCCGACTCTCATTATTTCCTTTTCCTGCAGGACCCTGAGAAGCTTCGCCTGAGTATTCATGCTTATTTCAGATATTTCATCAAGGAATATTGTTCCCTTGTCAGCTTCTTCAAACAATCCCTTCCTGCCGCCCTTCAGCGCTCCCGTAAATGATCCTTCTTCATACCCGAAAAGCTCGCTCTCCAGCAGTGAATCCGAAAGAGCCGCGCAGTTTACTCTTATGAAATTATTTTCACTCCTCTTGCTTTGAGCATGTATTGAATTGGCAAACAGCTCTTTTCCTGTTCCGCTTTCGCCCTTTAAAAGCACTGTTGCTGGGACCTTTGCTGCCTTTTCAATCATTTTACGGACTTCTGCTATCACTTCGGACTTGCCTATTATGTCCTCAGGCTTGTATTTATAAGTAAGCTCTCTCAACTTTTTTTCCGCTTTATTCAGCTTGTCGGTCAGGTCCTTTATTCCCGACATATCGTGAAGAACAGCAACACTTCCCTTAAAAACGCCGTTCACAATTATGGGTGCGGCCTGGGCCACAACCGTTTTACCGCTGGGGCGTATTTTAAGCTTTGTATTTTCAACCGGTTTTTTTGTTGAAAGAACCTTAAGATGAAGGCTTTCTCCCTCTTCAATGTCATAGAGGGCATTTTTGCCTATTACTTCCTCATATTCGAGGCCTGTTATCTTTGTATACGCCGGATTTACAAGTACATGCTCGCCCTTTTCGTTTACAACGCTTATTGCATCCTGCGTTGCCAGCAGCACAGCCTCCAGCATTCCCTGATAATCCATCGTATTCATTTCAATATTCATGTTTTTCATCTTTATTCCTGCACTTCGTCAGTTGCAGCGCCATCTTCTGACGCTTCTGTTATTTCAACTCTTATATTTTCATGTGTCATAGCTATGTTGTTCAGCTTTGCGTCAGTAACACACTGTATTTTAAAATCATGCACTCCTATATCCGCTCCCGTTACATCAGAGCTGAGAATCAGATCACCCTTGGCAAGCTTATTTATAACACCGGCACCTCCGGTTACAATTACTGAAACTTCAGTTTCAGGCTCTGACACTATGACCTTCAGTCCATCCTTCAAATTATCGAATCTGATTTCCGACGCCTTAAATATAAACTCTTTATCCGTGATTTTTTCAACAACTGCATTTACCACTGGATCAGTTTTTAGATCTAAAATTATCAATCCATCTGTCCCCAAAATTTCTCTTGGAGAAAGTATGTTGTTGAATGCTCCTGAAATATCCAGCTGACCAAGTTTCAATTCCTTAACTGTATCCAATATGTCCTTTCTCGCAGCTATTCTCACCTTATCCGGCTTTACTGTCACATCAGAAAGCTGGTAGCCTTCCTCGGGCACACCTGTCACATCAGGAATAATCTCCACATACTTTGTTGGATATACAGGCACAGTAACCTCCACATTGTCAATGGGAACAGACATGAATATCTCCGCATCTGTACCGTCATATACCCTTACAGGAACAGTCTTTACTACAGTGTCTGCTGCTTCACTTATATTGACTGTAGCCACTGCCTTGGCGGCCGCATTAACAATACTTCTCGGTCCCGTAATTTTAACCGAAGACGGATTTGACAGAGGAAGAGCCCTGTAGTAGCTGGTTGCTTGATTCCCTTCATATTGGATATCCACATCCATTACCTTTGATATTATACCCTCAACGTTGCATGCTATCTGGTATGGGCTGCTGCTTACAATTGAAACGCTGCTCGGACCGGACACCTCTACTTTAGCATTTGTTATTCCCTCTGAAAATCCAAGTACATCTATATATGCTGAAAAATCGCCTTTGCTCAGCTTGCTTATTTGTGCAATAGTACCTTGAACCTTGACATTTACCGTAAAGTGATCTTTATCTGAATTCATCAGAATAAGATTTGCATTTTCCAGAGCGCTGAGATTTCTTATGGTAACAGGAATATTCGCAATTGTTTCGCTTTTCATCAAGTCAGGCTGGAACATCACAAATACCCAAAATGCTACAGAAACTACAATACAGGCCGCCTGCACTAATATTTTATCGTTTTTTATCTTCATTTCTGCTTCTCCATTTATCAAACAAATTTACCTTGTCGTTATCCATATAAATTCCGGACAGAAGGTATTCAAGCTCCTCTATCTGAACATTTCGGTAAAGTCTTCCCTCAACAGCATATGAGATATATCCGGTTTCCTCGGATACAATCAGGGCAACGGCATCAGATTTTTCCGTCATTCCTATTGCAGCTCTGTGTCTTGTCCCTATATCCTTTGAGAGAAGGTTGTTTTCAGTCAATGGCAGGAAGCATCCTGCCGCCATTATTGTATAGTCTTTAATTATTACAGCACCGTCGTGCAGCGGAGTATTGGGAATAAATATATTTATCAGCAACCCACTTGAAATATTTGCATTAAGCTTTGTCCCGCTCTCAGAAATATCAGTGAGTCCTATTTTTTGTTCAAATATAATCAATGCACCTATTTTCTGCCTTGCCAGGGACGATGTTGCCGAAACAATTTCTTTTATAACTTGTGCGGATGTCTGAGCATTTTTCTCAAGATTTGACAGTGAGAACGAGGTTCTTCCTATGTACTCCAGCGCTCTTCTGATTTCAGGCTGAAATACAACCACCAGGGCTATGACTCCTACCTGAAATGTATGATTCAAAATATATTTCACCATATGAAGTTCAAATAAATCTGATATTGGAATAAGCGCAATTAAAAGTACAATACCCTTAACAAGCTGTTTTGCCCTCATGTCACGAATAAGTAAGTATCCGTGATATAGCACATAGTATACAATTCCTATGTCCACTATGCTGTTTATTCCAATATTCGCAAAAATTAATTTAACCTGTTCCATACCGCCACATCCCCGATTTTATTTCTGATTACTCTGTCGAACTCCCCTGCAATACTTTCATCTGCATTGCAGTATCGTTTAATGATCTCCGCATTCTTGCTTTTGCCTTGTCGTTTATGTCACTGCTTTCAATATATTCCATTATGGGATACACAACATGCTCGGTGTTTCCGTTCGCTGTTGTTCCCTTGTATACCCAAAGAGGTATGTATCCTACATCTTTTATTGTTACCTCTCCTGTTTCACCGTTTTTCTCAATATTGATATCAACTATTACTCCATCCTCCGTATACTTGGAAATTTCCTCTCCGATTCCGTAAGGTACCAGAGTTTCTATTCTCTGGTTCGATATGAAGTTCCCCATAGAGTATATCACATACTTAGTTTTTCCGTCGTATTCCAGCCTTTGTGCCGGCTGTATCACGTGCGGATGGCTTCCCAAAATTATATCAACTCCTGCAGAAAGCAATTTATCTGCCAGCACTTCCTGTCTGCCTGCCTGCACTCTGGCATACTCATCGCCCCAATGCATGCTTGCAATTATTATATCGGCATTTTTTTCCTTTGCATAAGCAATATCTTCAAATATTTTTTCTTCATTTACAATATTTATCATTGAATTAAGATCTTCAGGTTTCATGGTGGATTCAAGTCCGTTTACCATTTCCGTGTAGGCTAAAAATGCAATCTTTATTCCCTTTACATCCTTCATGAGAACCCTTGTTTCAGGCTTGCTCACATATGTTCCAACCGTATCCATGCCTCTTGCTTTTATCTGTTCGATTGTCCTGATAACTCCTGCCTTCCTTGTATCAAGACAGTGATTGTTTACAGTTGATAAAACATCAAATCCCGCTTCCTTGATTGCATCAAGGACCTCATCGGGAGCGTTGAACAACGGATATCCCTGGTATGCATAAACGCTGTTGCCTGCTGTTGTTCCTTCAAAATTGCCTATTGCTATATCAGCATTCAGAAACAATTCCTTAACTGCCTTGAAGCTGTTCCTGAAATCATATGTCTTTGTTGCCGGGTCATATGCTCCGTCAAGCTGTGAGGGATGAAACATAATATCTCCGGTGGCCTTTAAATTCACAGTTATATCTTCTTTAATTTCAGGTTTTTTCGGTTCACCGGGCTTAGGGGATTCCGTATTTTTACCCTGTTCCTTATCTGTTCCGATAATATCACCAGGTCCGTTATCATTACCGCCTATTTTTCCGGCAGCTAAGGAAGCCGCGAAAATACATGCGATAATCAGCAAGCCTATGGACAGCAACCTTATTCTTTTTCTTCTGCGTCTGATTTTTCTGTTCATTTAGTACCTCTATTTTTATATTTCATATTTAATATTAACTTACTATGAAAGATTTTGCAATAAGTTAATTATTAAAAAACACTTAAAATTAATGAATGAAACTTTAAAATTTTCTTGGTTTTATAAGACATTTTGGACTATATCCCACCAGGTCATACCTGTTTTCTTTTTCCAGCGCTTTTAATACTATGTCATAGTTTTCTTTTTTATTATATTGAAGAAGCGCTCTTTGCATTCTTTTTTCTTCACTGCTTTTGGGAACATAGACTTCCTCTCCCGTCAAAGGATTAACCCCCGTATAATACATGCAGGTAGACAATGTCCCCGGCGTGGGATAAAAATCCTGAACCTGTTCCGGTATATGACCCATATCCCTTATATATTCCGCAAGCTCTATGGCATCCTTCAGCCTTGAGCCCGGATGAGAAGAAATGAAGTATGGCACAATATATTGCTCTTTGTTTATTTTTTTGTTAACATCATAAAATTTCTTTACAAATTGATCATATGTGCTTATTGAAGGCTTGCCCATTAATTTTAATACATGTTCCGATACATGCTCAGGAGCTGTCCTGAGCTGGCCGCTGACATGATGGCGGCATAATTCATTTATGAATTCATCACTGCTGTCATATATTGCATAGTCGTATCTTATTCCGGAACGAACAAAGACCTTTTTAACCCCTTCAACTTTCCTTATTTTTCTGAGAAGCTCAATGTAATCACTGTGGTCAATCTGAAGATTCCTGCATTTTGACGGCGTCATGCACTCTCTGTCCTTGCACACGCCATGCTTTTCCTGTTTGCTGCATGCCCTGAACCTGAAATTTGCAGTAGGCCCTCCCACATCATGTATATATCCTTTAAACTCTTTATCCTTTTTCATTCCATCAACTTCTCTAAGAATGGACTCATGGCTCCTGCCCTGGACAACTCTTCCCTGATGGTAAGTCAGAGCACAGAAATTACAGCCGCCGAAGCAGCCTCTCACACTTGTTATGCTGAATTTTATTTCATTTAATGCAGGGATTCCTCCGGAGCTTTTGTATACAGGATGATAATCCATCATGTAGTCCAAATCATATATGTCATCAAGCTCCTGCATTGTCAAAGGTTCCATAGGAGGATTCTGAACAACAAACACTGTATCATACTGTTCCACCAATGTTTTTCCGATTATGGAATCTGTATTTTCATATTGTATTTTAAAGCTTTCCGCATATTTTTTCTTTGACGAAGCAACTTCATTATAGGCAGGAAGGAATATGGGGTCATATGGTCTTCCTCTGTCCTTTGTCTTGTATACGGTTCCGTTGACAAAAGTAATCTCATTGACGGGTATGCCTGATTCAAGAGCCTCGGCAATCTGAATAATTGCTTTTTCTCCCATGCCGTAAACCAATAAATCTGCACCCGAATCCATTAATACGGATCTTTTTACACTGTCGCTCCAATAGTCGTAGTGGCTTAAACGCCTCAGGCTTGCTTCAATTCCGCCTATAATAACAGGTGAGTTCCTATAGGCCTCTCTTATGCGGTTGGAATATACACTGACCGCTCTGTCGGGTCGCATGTTTGCTTTGCCTCCCGGTGAATATGCGTCTGTGTTTCTTTTTTTCTTGGACGTAGTATAATGATTTACCATTGAATCAATATTACCTGAATTCACCAGGAACCCCAACCGCGGCTCTCCCAGTTTTTTGAATGAATTGATATTCTTCCAGTCCGGCTGTGCAATAATGCCAACCTTATACCCGTATCGTTCCAGAAGTCTTGATAAAATAGCCGCTCCAAAAGAAGAATGGTCTACATAGGCATCTCCTGTGACAAAAATAAAATCACATTGTTCCCACCCTCTTTTTTTCATATCATCTGTGTTTATTGGCAAAAAATCCATTTTCCCTCCGTATTCCACTACATAAAAACAGAAGCTTACGCTTCTGCTTTTTATTGTAAATTACTCTGTAATAACCTCTACAACATCACCGTTTGCTAATCCAGCAGCATTTCCTTCTTCAACATCCAGGTGCATATCCAATGCAAATGTTTCACGTGCTCTGATCAATACATTTTCGAATATTAATCCTCTCGGTCCTCCAACCTTAACCTTAACGAGCTGTTTGTCCTTCAGTCCGTACTTTTCAGCATCTGAAGTATGCATATGAATGTGTCTTGCTGCAGCAATAACTCCTCTTGACAATTCAACCTCTCCACATGGTCCCACAAGCTTGATTCCCGGGGTTCCCTCAAGGTTTCCTGAATCTCTTACAGGCACTTCCTTAAGACCCAGTGTAAAGCCGTCGGAAAGAGCAATTTCAACCTGTGATTCCTTTCTTGCAGGTCCTAAAATTCTAACTCCAGGGATAGTTCTTTTTGGTCCGACCATATCTACCTTTTCTTCACAGGCATACTGACCGGGCTGGCTTAAGTCTTTAAAAGGTGTAAGCTCATGTCCTTCACCGAATAATATATTAATATGCTCCTTGCTTAAGTGAACATGTTTGTTTGATAAACCAACTGTACATTGAAAGTTCATTATTTATTTTCCTCCGTATTTTATATTTCAAAAAAATTATAATATACATGAGAAATTTAATCAATGGTTAAATTCATTTTTTTAGAATATTAAGGTTAATTTTTCAAGCTGCTGGAAACATATCTCTCCCACAGGAAATACAAGCAGCTGATGCACGTCAGCAATATAAAGTAAAGAGATACATATCTTGCAAGATAATTACCCGGCATCAATGTAGAAGTAACATAGAAGAATATGGCCGATGCAACATACACAAATGTCTTTTTATTATCAAATACGTTCTTCTTCAGATGCACTTTCTTTTTTTTCATATATTTGCTTTCACTGATTTTATTGTAAAAATACTTATTTCCGGGAAGTATGCCGTATTCTTCAGCCATATGGAATAATTCCTCCATACCGATAATTTCTGTATTTATCTTTTCCTTATATTTCTCTAAAAATTCTAAAGCCTCCTTGCTCAAGGGAGCAGTTGACACAATATGTGCTGTTCTTATGCTATTTTGCCGCATAAAAACAACCAAGCTTCTTATATCTGTCTTTTCAAGCTCCATGTTATCATAAAGTTTGTATATCTTTATGCATTCAATAATTCCATCTCTTTCCGCAAGAAACATCCTTTTTCCTTTTTTGACTATACCTCTACATCCCTTTTTTTCAAGCAGAAAACCTACAAGCATTTCAAAAGCATCCGTATTCATTTCGTCTAACCTAGCTTTAAAATGCTCTTTTTTCATCCGTGATATCAGTTTTTCTTTACCGTTTCTATTCTTTTTTTCAACACTATATTTATTTATCAGAGTATAAACAAAAAATATCTCAGCCGCAATCAGAGCAGAAAACATCATATCATCGGTAAAAATAAAGACTGCAAGAAAGGTTAATAAGCTCAACATTATTTTGGACAATACCAGATCCGTCCTGTATCCGTAATAATTTCTCGTTCCCAAATCCTCAGATATAAATTTCTTTTTAATATCTTTGTTGTTTTCAATCATAAAAAAATCACCTCAATGAAATTATTTCCAACAGAGGTGATTTTATACCTTTAAATACCGTTTACTGCTTCCTCAAGCTTATCGAGATGCTTTATAGGGAAATATGCAAGTAGCTCTTTAAACTGCTCTACAGTAAGACCTTGAGCATGGGTATATATTTTTATTTTTTCATCCAGGCTCGCATTCATAAATTCTTCTTTGATTTCTTCAAATTTCTTTTCCATGTTTCTCCTCTTTTATGCAATCTTCAATATTCTCCGGATGAAACGACACATATCATTTCAACTTTCTCGTCCGAAGGATTAAACAATTTGTGAGGAACATTAGAGCATATATAAATACTGTCACCTTCCTCAATTATTTCATTGTATTCAGCAAAATTAACTATTAATTTTCCTTTTGTTATTATTACACATTTATCAGAATCTATTATGGAAAATTTATCGCTGTCCCATGTTCCCGGATTAAGAATATATTTGTATATTCGCATTTTCACCTTACTTTTATATTCTTCGCTTATAGGAACCAAATATTCGTACTCATTATCTTTTCCGGGCATTGTTAATTTTTGCCTGTCCTCCTTTTTTGTGACAACAACATTACTTCCGTCATCAAAAAAATAATATGGCGAAATATTCAAACCCTTGCAAATTTTACCCAGTGCAGTCAATGACGGTTCAATCAAATTCCTTTCTACCTGTGATATGTAGCTTGAGGTAAAGCCTGATTTATAAGAAAGTTCTTCTATAGTCATCCCTTTAAGCTTGCGCACTTCTCTAACCTTTTTA
Organism: Firmicutes bacterium UBA2530; assembly: GCA_002340985.1. Lineage (GTDB taxonomy): Bacteria > Bacillota > Clostridia > Tissierellales > Sedimentibacteraceae > Sedimentibacter. The sequence continues at coordinate 118,064 of DDNC01000009.1, forward strand.
CCATCCATAACCGTCTCCCGTAAAAATTTGTAAGAAGATATTACTCTAATTTGTGGAAATAGTCAATAATATATTATATTTTACATTGCCGCCTCAAATTAATAAATTATAGCCTTTTAATAATTTGTGCATATAATGAGCTATAATTAGCTATTGAGGTGTTTAAATGATGATTTCAATAAAACCTTATTGCGCCAAAAACACGCTCCGTAAAAAGCCGTGTATTCAGGACACAAATGAAGAAGCTAAAGGAAAACTTATAGTAAATGTATTCGGTGAAGGACACCCCGAACCTTTATCAAATGCAATCGTAAAAGTTTCAAGGGTCACTGTCTCGGGATATTATTCAGATACGGGAGAAGGCACTTTGCTTCATCAGCTGTTTACAGATAAAGATGGAAAAACACCCGTCGTTGAATTGCCCATACTTAATGAACTTATGCCCATCAACAGGGATTTCTATTTCATAACCGTATATCATCCGGGCCATTACAACGCGTATGTTTTGTATACAGAGATCTACCAAAATATCACAACAAATCTTAATGTAACTTTAAAACCTCTGGATACCGATGATGAGAATTTTCATTTTATTATACAACCCAGAAGGTCACAGATAATGAAATAAACAATGACCCAAATTTGTTGTAAAAAAATCCACACCCCTTTCAGGATGCGGATAAATTTTTAAATAAGCCATTCTCCCAGCAATGAGCCCATTAAAGCCACTGCTGTTTTTGCAGATTCATTCTTTATATCTATAATAGGATTTACCTCAACAAACTCAGCGCTTACAACCTTTTCCGACAATGCTATCATCTCAAGTGCAAGATGTCCCTCTCTATATGTGATCCCTCCCGGTACTCTTGTTCCTGTACCTTTAATATATGCAGGGTCCAAGCTGTCTACGTCGAAGCTTACATGGATGCCATCAGTGCCTTCTCCCGCAATCTTTATTGCTCTTTCTATAACTTCAGTCATACCGTAGCGGTCTATTTCATGCATTGTGAACACAGTTATTCCAAGCTCTTTCAATACCTTTCTCTCGCCCTGGTCAAGATCTCTGCATCCTATATAAACAATATTTTCGGCTTTTAGCTTTGCATCCTTGCCGCCGATTGATGTGAGACGGTCATGACCGTATCCGAGGCTGACCGCCATAGGCATGCCGTGTATATTGCCTGAAGGTGATGTTTCTTCAGTATTTATGTCCCCGTGAGCATCAAACCATATTACTCCAAGGTTTTTCTTGTGCTGTAAAACGCCGGCGATTGTTCCTATTGCAATGCTGTGATCTCCCCCAAGCACCAACGGAAATCTTCCGTCACTCATGGCATCTGAAACTTTGCTGCACAATTCTGTATTTACTCTGGCGACCTCATCCAGATATCTCAGCTTTATACCGTCGGTCAAAGGACTTAACGGTCTGTTTGCAACTATATCTCCCTCATCCTTTACTCCATATCCTATCCTTGTGAGTCTTTCCACAACTCCTGCATAGCGTATAGCTGCCGGTCCGAGGCTTACACCCGGTGTGCCTGCTCCAAGGTCAATAGCAACTCCTATTAATGAAATGTTTGAATTAATTGATGGTTTCATAAGTTTTCTCCTTGTATTAACAATTTTTCTTTAGTTTATCTTCAGGCAATACGAATTCCATGTCAAACGTAAGTTCTCCGGATTATACCGCCAAAATATTCATCAAACAAAAATACTATTCTGATTTCAATGTAACAACAACCAACTCCGGGCGGTTAAAAACGCGGAACGGAAAAAGACTGTTACCCAATCCTCTGCTGACAACCATCGTTGTCTCGCCCAGGCTGTGCATTCCCTCCGAATACTCAGGAAAAAAGCCCTGGTCCGGTGAAAGTATTCCTCCCAAAAACGGAATTCTTATCTGCCCGCCATGGGCATGGCCGCTGAATACCAAATCCACCTCTTCTTCTTCATATACGTCAAAATATTCAGGTCTGTGAGAAAGAAGGATGTTAAACAGTTTTTTATCCTCCACGGCTTCATTTATACTGCTTTTTACATATACTATGTTTCTTTTAGGATTATAGTTCTTGTTGCCGAAATTTACTGAGGGGTCAATAATACCGCTTACGGATATTACATCTCCGTTTTTATTTAATAAAATACACGAATTATCTAAAACGTTAACATTTAATCCAATCAGAGTATCCCTTATCTCAGAGTATCGCCCTGAAAGCTGCTCATGATTGCCTGACGCATAATAAACAGGAGCCGTCTTAGCCATATTCTTTACAAGCTCTGCCGCAACCGATATATTTGTTCTTCTGCGGTCTATTAAATCACCGGTAATTACAATGATATCAGGATTTATATCTTTGATTTTATCAAAAATCCTTCCACCAAAATTCTTATTGTGCAAATCCGAAATATGCAGAATCTTTAAACCATTAAAACCTTTAGGCAATCTTTTTCCCACATATTCATATTTCGTTACAACAACATCGTTGTTCTGCCATATAAGAAAAGCCATAAGAAACACAGACATCAGCAATGCAGGTATTTTTCCGTCTAAGTTATTCAATGGTCTCATCATCCCCTGCATGCCCAAGAAGCTCATGTGCCAATTCAAGCGCATCCTCCGGGACATATATATCTGAGCCGTATGAGTTCACTCCGGTATAAATCTCCATAAGACCTCCGATTCCTTTTGATTTCTTCAGCACAGGTATTCCGTATGACTTAAGTTTTGAAATTATTATCTCTGCTTCCATTGTCCCCACGCCTGAAAGCAGCAGCACTTCGTTTCCGCTATATTTCTCCTCGGACATTACAACCTCCTTGCATATGATATAACATTATATCACATAAAATTAATAATATCCAGCAAATGTATAAAAATGTATTAATTTATTTTTCGTACAATCACAGTCTCACTCACCAAGGTTGTCTGCATACAAAAAGAGCAGCCTAAGCTGCTCTTTTAATGAGTCGGAGTGAAAGGATTTGAACCTTCGGCCTCATGGTCCCGAACCATGCGCGATACCAAGCTTCGCTACACCCCGGCAACATTAATATTATATTCAATTCATGGTTTCTTGTCAATATCTTTATGAGCGGATTCGAAATTTTTTTGCAGTATTACTTGCCTATGCCGTTCTCCCTGGCATAATAAAATAAATATTGCTGTGCATAGCCTGACAGCTTCCCAAATTTATTTTCAGCGAATTTTCTTATATCAGCATCTTTTGTATCCTTGTCCACATACAGTGTCTGCATAACCCTTCTCACCCATACATCAACGGGGAATGTGTCAAATTGCTTCATTGAAAACAGAAGTATGCAGTTGGCAACCTTGTCCCCTATTCCGGCGTAGGTTTTCAGATATGTCAGTCCTTCGTCATAGCTTGTCTTCTTTATATTGTAAACAATATCTCGTTCAGTCAGAAATCTTGAAGCTGCATCTCTTATCCTCGGAGAGCGGAAGCCTGCCTTGCATTCCTGAATTTTCTCAACAGGTGTCTCCGAAAGCTGCTGAGGGGTCGGAAAGCTGTAATATTCCCTTCCTCTGTAGCTGCAGATATGGTCACCGAATGATTTGCTTAAATTCTCTATTACCTTCTTTATCATAGGAATTCTGTTGTTGGCAGAAATCATGAATGAAATCATTGTTTCCCATTCATCCTGATTTAAAATTCTGATTCCTTCACCGAATTTTATGGCTTCTGCCATAATGTCATCCGTATTGACAGCTTTTTTTATTTCAGAATAATCTGTATTGAAATCAAAATAGTCCATTATTATTTTTTCGTAATCGTCTATTCCTATATTGTTGAATGTAACATCCGTACCTTCCTGCACAACATTTATGACATTCCTGCCGACCACTCCTGTATATGAACCATCTTCCTCCTTATTCCACCGGAAACACTGACCGCAGTCAAAAATATGCGTCAAATTGAAGTCTTTCACATCATGAAGTATTATTTGATTTTTTCTTTCCGTAATATTCATAGCATCCTTCCAAATTATAATTATTAATTTAACCTTTTGCCTTAATTCTGTGTGGAAAATTCCTCAATAAAGCTTCCTCTGCCCAATTCAGCAGCCTTACTGAAATTTGCCTCTGCTTCCTGTAGATTCTTTTCTCTTTTATTCATCATACCCAAGAAATAATATCCAAGAGCTTTTCTGTAATCATTGGCACCATTATCGGAAAGCTCCGAATAATAGCTTTTTGATCCTTTTCCGTTGTAGAAATCAGACACCGAATAAACAATCTCTATGAATTCCTTATAATATTCATTTTTCTTGAATTCTTCAAATATCGCTCTTGCATTTTTAAGTTCCTCATTGGCCTTATTTTTATCCTTCTTAAAATACAATGCCAAAATCAGATTTTGATAGTAAACCGGCAGCCAATTTTTAGGCGCACTTTTGTACCTTCGCAGGTCCTCTATAACTTCATCAAATCGCCCTGCATACAGCAGACCCGTTGTTCGTTGAATAGTATTTATTACAGTGTTTTTTTCTGTCTGCTTTGAAGACAATATTCTGTCCATTTCCATCACATAGCTGTTCGGCTGCTTTTTTATATAAAGCAAATCGTTCAGATGATTGATTTCACTAACCTGCCTTTTTATTTTGTAAAACATAATCGCTATAAGCACAACTGCCAAAATTATAAAATGCATAGTTTCCTCCTATTTTAAAGTTTAAGCTTTGATAATGCGTCTGCCAAGGCAGTATTCAGCCCTTCATCCTGTTTCTTGCTCTGCTTTGCCAGATACTTTGCAGCTTCCTTGCCCGATATTGCGGTTTTTTCATTTTCTTTTCTTTTGCTAAAGGCTGAAAGCTTCTCCCTGTATCCGCACTTGCATACGAATATTTTGCCTTCGCCCTCTCCTTTAAGTTCCAGTTTCTTGTGACATTCGGGGCATCTTGCATTTGTTGCCTGAGCTATTCCCTTTCTGTAGCCGCATTCTCTGTTCTGACATACAAGCATAGTTCCCTTTTTACCGTTTACCTCCAGGAGGTAGCTTCCGCATTCAGGGCATTTTGTTCTTGTTTCATTGTCATGTACGTATTTCTTATCACTTGTTTTAATTTCTCTGATAACTGTCCTGGTATATTCAATCATGTCGTTTAGAAAGCTTTCCTTATTCAACCGACCTTTTGCTATGTCATTGAGGTGCTGCTCCCATTGAGCTGTCAGAACAGGCGATTTCAGGTCCTCCGGAGCCAGCTCAAGAAGCTGTCTGCCCTTTGATGTGGTATATATGTCCCTCCCCTTTTTCTCAATCACAAAGCTGTTGAAAAGTTTATCTATTATATCTGCCCTTGTAGCAACCGTTCCAAGCCCTCCGGTTTCTCCTATGGTTTTCTTTAAATCCTTATCTGCATTTTTCATAAATCTCACAGGATTTTCCATGGCAGATAAAAGAGACGCTTCCGTAAATCTGGCAGGAGGCTTTGTTTCCCCTTCGGTTCTTTTTACTGATGAAATGCTGAGCTGTGCATCCTTCTTCAAAGCGCTGAAGTCATTTTCGGCATATTCTTCAAGCTCTTCTTCATCCTCATAATCGCCGTAAACTTCCTTCCATCCCATGGACAGCGTTACTCTTCCCCTGAATGTGAAAACCTCATCATCCACTGTTCCCTTTACGGATACCTTCTCAAATTCAAAGGGTTTTGACAGAACTGCAAGGAATCTCTTCACAACTAAGTCGTAGATTTTTCTTTCCCTATCTGTAAAGTCCTTTAAAAATACAGGCTGCTCCGTGGGAATTATTGCGTGATGGTCGGATACCCTGTCATTATTCACAAAATTCTTGTTGCCCTTTATAGGATTTGAGCTTATACGAAAACCGATTTTTGAATATGGGCCTACGCTGCACGCTCTTACCCTGTCTCTTAATGTTTCCACAATATCATCAGACAGGTATCTTGAATCCGTTCTTGGATATGTGAGCACCTTGTGGCGTTCGTAAAGAGTCTGCATAATTGATAGCGTCTCCTTAGCGGAAAAGCCATATATGTTGCTTGCATCCCTCTGAAGCTCAGTCAAATCATACAACGCCGGAGCAAGAGTTTGCGCCTTGCTTCTTGAAACATCCGCCACTGTTAATTTTTTAGATTGGATGCGCCTTATTATATTATCACATTTTTCCTTATCAAAGGTTCTTCCATCACTGTTTTTATCCTGCCACACGAATCTGCAGCTCTGGGCATTTAATTCAATACCGTAATATTTAACAGGCTTGAAGCCTCGTATTTCATCTTCAAGTGCAGCAATCATTGCAACCGTTGGTGTCTGAACTCTTCCGCATGATAGCTGTGCGTTATATTTCGATGTCAGTGCCCTCGTGGCATTTATTCCAACAATCCAGTCTGCCTCCGAACGTGCCACAGCCGATTTATAGAGATTTTCGTAGAGCTTACCATCCTTAAGGTTTTTAAATCCTTCGGTAATAGCTTTATCCGTATNNCCGTAACAGAAGAAATCCACAATCTTTTTATGGGCTTTTTAACATCTGCTTTTTCAATTATCCATCTTGCAACCAGCTCGCCTTCTCTTCCCGCGTCTGTTGCTATTACTATTTCCGTAACATCCTTCCGCTGAATAAGGCTTTTTACAACACCGAACTGCTTACCTGTTTTTTTTATGACTTCTGTCTTCATGGATTTCGGTATTATGGGGAGATCCTCTAACTCCCACTTAGCATACCTTGAATCGTAGCTTTCAGGATCAGCAAGGGTCACAAGATGACCAAGAGCCCAAGTTACAATATATTCCTTCCCCTCTACATATCCATTTTCATTTTTATTGCACTTTAAAACTTTTCCTATATCCTTCCCCACGGAAGGTTTTTCAGCCAATACTAAAATCATTTCGTCTTCCTTTACTTTTAGTTATTATGCAGCATATAATCCAAACCACAGGATGCTACACTTTCTCTGTTGTACTCGCAGCACATAAGTAACTGCTTTTTTTAACTGCTGTTTTATCATTTTACATATTTACAGCAGAATTTGTCAAGCTGTTCCCGGTTTTTATCCGTTGTTTAATATCTGATTGTTTGTTTCCATACATTAACACATCAATATATTTCTGAAATTCTTCTACTGTCATATGTGTATTGTAATCATATACTGCATAGCCCATACTAAATCCAAGACCATAAGGTTGATTACTGGATTCATTGAATATTTCAACAGCTGTTTTTATTCTATCAACAATTATCTCTAAATCATTTATATTGTATGTTTCAAGTACAATATAAAATTCATCTCCACCATACCTAGCAATAAAATCATTAGACCTTACACAACTATTCAATATTTTAGCGGATATCTGTAATGCAACATCTCCCATATCATGACCAAAATTATCATTTATACATTTAAAATTATTCAAATCTATCATAATAGCTGAAAAGGTTTTGTATTTAGTGCTGGAAAGAATCTTTTTTTCCATATATTCATCCAGCTTCCTGCGATTATTGACCCCGGTTAAATAGTCAATGTACATGCTATGATTTTGAATATTTAAGAATACAATCAATAATGACAGAACTACACTATTTAACATAATTGATATTCCATAAATAACTATCTGCAGAATTACACCTATAAATGGAGGAATTGCAAAAAAAACAAGAGAATAATAATATTTTTTAGCTATTATATTTCGATTTATTACAATAGTAGCAAATGCTGAAATAATTAAAACAACAGTGAAAGAACAAGATATATAAAAAAGATGACCCCTATGGTAGATATTCTGAGAATCTATATAATAATACCACCCAAAAAATTGCGTCAATACAACCATAGCAATATTTATGATATTGATAGTCAAAAGCAGATAAATAAGTTTAGTTTTTTTATCTTCTGGAAAAACCTGATAATGAACATATAATAACCAAAGAGATGGCAAAATTGGATTCAATATAAATATTAATAAATTGCCAATATAATTAAAAATCGGATAAAGCGTATTTGACATTCCATCAAATCTACTAAATATATCAACAATGAGCATCAATATAGTAACTTGTAACATCATGAAATAAAGTTTATATCGGCATGATCCCTTTTCATCATCTTTAAAGGAATGGAAGCCGATAATTATAAGAATAGCTATAGAATAAACATTTATTATAACATTGCCTTGCAAATTCAAACAATACCACTCCAATTTTATATTCTAGTTACAGTTTAACTCAATCATATTGTCAAAGCAATAAAATTATCTATATAAATATCATCTTATTACAACTGTCAATGACCAATTTTTTGATTAAATCCATGCACAATGGTTATAATATAGAGCAATTTTAATTCCTTAGGAAGCAAAAAAGAAACCTTCACGGTTTCAATTTTATTATATAGAATTATTCCTCGAACTCTTCATCTTCCCTTTTTCTATTGTTTTCTGTCTTTATGTGCTCAAGCTTCGTCACGGATACCTCGTAAGCTGTCTTGGTTTCATAGCTTTCATTTTCGTTCTTTTTCTGGTACTTCCTGCTTTGTATTCTTCCCCACAGCTTCACATGGTCACCGACTTCCAGCTTTTCACAGTACCTTGCATTCCTCCCCCATGCAATACAAGGTATGTAATCGGATTTATTATAGGATCTGTTTACGGCGATAAGCATGTCTGTAATTTCTCTGCCAAATGGTGTTGTTCTGAATTTTGTTTCCTTGCAGAGATAGCCGTTGAGAAAAACTTCGTTGGGATGCTTCTTGATTTCTTCAAGCTCCTCGGGCTCAGGCACGATTATATCTCTGACAAATACTCTGAGAAGAAGCTTGTTGCAGGTATCCTCATATCTGTTGTACGACCTGAATTGACCGTCAATGACAATATAATTTCCAATGCTCATATCAATATCGTTAATTAACCTTTCGGATATTATAACAGGCAGCAAATCCTTGGTGTCACTCAATCTTGGAACTTCAAGAAAAAACTCGTAAAATTTTTCCCCGAACACTTCGTGACTGAAACTCAGATTACCGTATATTCTACCAACTATCCTTATGTAATTTGACTGCATCTGTTTATCGTTCATATATATTTCTTCCCCCTATAATGTATTATATATACCATGTTATTCATTATATTTTCATATATGACATGAGCTTCAAAAATTATGCACACTTTTATGGACTAAATATATTGAAGTTTAATTTTGTATGTTATATAATAGCTTGACAATATTGGTATGTAAGAAATGAAAGGACGGTAACACGTTTTATGAAATTAGGTATAGTAGGACTTCCAAACGTAGGCAAAAGCACATTGTTCAATGCAATAACTTCAGCGGGGGCAGAATCCGCAAATTATCCGTTTTGCACAATTGAGCCTAACATAGGTGTTGTGGAGGTTCCAGATAAAAGATTAGATTTTTTAACTAAAATGAGCAATTCAGGAAAGACAGTTCCTGCAGTGATAGAATTTTTTGACATTGCCGGCCTGGTAAAGGGAGCCAGCAAGGGCGAGGGTTTAGGAAATAAATTCCTGTCCCATATAAGAGAGGTTGAAGCAGTTGTACATGTAGTGAGATGCTTCGACGATGAAAATGTAATACACGTTGAAAGCACTGTTGATCCTAAAAGAGATATAGAAATAATCGAGCTGGAGCTTGTTCTTGCAGACCTTGAAGTTATGAGCAAGAGAATGGAAAGACTCACTAAAATAGTTAAAAATGATAAATCCCTCCAGCCTGAACTGGAATTAGTTCAGAAAATAGTAGCTGCACTGGAAAATGAAAAACAGGCAAGATTCCTTGATTATACAGAAGAAGAGTTGAAGCTTCTGAAGACATTTAACCTGATTACGGCAAAGCCCGTACTGTATGCTGCAAATGTTGACGAAAATTACATTGCAGATCCCTCAACAAACAATTATGTTAAAGAAGTTGAAAAGCATGCTGCTCAGGATAATTCCGAAGTTATAGTCGTTTGCGGAAAAATTGAAGAAGAAGTTTCTGTTCTTGAAGATGAAGAAAAGAAAGAGTTTCTTCTGGAGCTGGGCCTTGAGGAATCAGGTCTTGATAAGCTCATAAGGTCAAGCTACAAACTTTTAGGTCTCATAAGCTTCTTTACCACAGGCCCTATGGAATCAAGAGCGTGGACAATTATTAAAGGAACAAAAGCACCTCAGGCCGCAGGAAAAATTCACTCCGATATTGAGAGAGGCTTCATCCGCGCCGAGGTAACATCCTACAAGGATGCCTCCGAATGCGGAACAATGCAGGCCGCAAAGGAAAAAGGCCTTATGCGCCTTGAAGGAAAAGAATATGTAATGGAAGACGGAGATATTGTTCTCTTCAGATTCAACGTTTAATTCAAAGGACCTTTGCATAAAGCAAAGGTCCTTTTTTACATACTGATCTCTTCCTTAAGTTTATTGAAATCATTAAATGGCAGCGAGCAGTTCTTATTTCTGCACACATAGAATGTTGTTTTCCCGTCAACTAATTTATAGTCACCTATATAATCAATTGTCCCTTCCATTTCCTCCAACGAGGTATATTTTACAGCTGCCACAGTATTATTTATCATAATATTTTCATTTAAAATGCTTTTCAGTCTTTTTAAATCGTCATCATTCTCAGCCAGACACACAATTTCTTTGGATTGATAAATCTCGAAAAATGCCGAAAGCAATGCAAATGTATAACCTGCCGGATAATCTGACATATTGTTTGACAGATATTGCATATGCAAAGCAGCAGACTCTTCAATATCAGCCTTTCCCGTAAGCCTTGCCAGCCTGAAAATATTCAATGCAGCAACGGAATTACCGGAAGGTGTTGCACCATCATATGTTTCCTTCGGATTGTAAATAAGCTGTTCTCCTATTTTGCTTTTCATGAAAAATCCGCCGGCATCATCCTTGAACAGCTCTATCATTTTTTCATTTAATTCCAAAGCTCTTTTCAGATGATTAACGTTAAAATTCGCCTCATACATTTCCGTAAGTCCCCATATATACATAGCATAGTCATCAAGAGTTCCAACCCCCATGGATAAACCTTCTCGATACATTACTTTCATTAAATCTCCGTCAGTTAAGTGCTTTTCAATGAAATCAACCGCCTTTTCCGCTGCCTTTAAATATTTCTCATCGCAGGTAACCTGGTAAGCCTTGGCAAGAGCAGCAATCATCATTCCATTCCACGAAGTCAATACTTTATCATCCTTATGAAGAACAGTTCTCTTCAGCCTGTATTCATAAAGCTTTTTATTTATTTCCTCTATTCTTTCATCCCTGAGATAATAATCATAGTTATCTATTAAATTAGGAATGTTTTTGCCCTCGAAGTTACCTCTTTCTGTTAACTCGTAATATTGAATGAAATATTCTCCGTCTTTTTTTCCAAGAACATTAACTATTTCACCGGACGTAAAAACATAATACTTCCCTTCTTCTCCCTCACTGTCCGCATCCTGCGCCGAATAAAACCCGCCCTCTTTATCTGTCATTTCTCTCAAGATATAATCAAAAATTTTCTCGGCTATATTTTTATACAGCTCCTTCTTCGTTATCTGGTAAGCATAAATATATGTATACAGGAGAAGAGCATTGTCATATAACATTTTTTCAAAATGTGGAGCAAGCCATTTTTCATCAGTGGAATATCGTGAAAATCCTCCTCCCACATGGTCGAATATTCCTCCTCTGAACATACTCTCCAATGTTTTTTCAACAGCTTTCAAAGACTCTTCGTCATCTTCGGCACAATAATAATTCAGTAAAAACAGCAAACCGGAAGGCTGGGGAAATTTAGGACTTCTTCCAAATCCGCCGTACTTTCTGTCAAAGTTAGAAAGTAATGTATCTCTCGCCTCACGCAGCACCTTTTTTGAAAGCTTAATATCAGATATCTTATTTCCTTCAACAGCAATTACCGCATCGGTTATCCTGTTGCTTGACCTTATCAACTCTTCCTTGTTCTTTCCCCATTTATCAACAACTATGTTCAGCAGCTCAATCAATCCGGTACTTCCGTATCTTTGTTTCTTAGGAATGTAAGTTCCCGCAAAAAATGGCTTTTGCTCCGGCGTCATTATAACGGTCATAGGCCAGCCGCCTCCTCCCGTCATTCTTTGAGTGACATTCATATACACAGCATCAATATCCGGTCTTTCCTCTCTGTCCACCTTTACGGCAACGAAATTCTCGTTCAATATTCCCGCAACCTCCGCATCCACAAAGGATTCATCCTCCATGACATGGCACCAGTGACATGTGTTTTAAAAGACCTCAGCTATACCCAATAGACAAAAATATAGGTTTATTTTCTGTTTTAGCCTTAGCAAAGGCCTCTTCACACCATGGAAACCAATCCACAGGATTGTATGCATGCTGCAAAAGATACGGAGATTTTTCATTTATTAGTCTGTTGGGTATCTCATTAGTAATCATATTATCACGCTCCTCTCATTTAAATCTGTATAGATATATCGTTATTATCTCTAATCCATACTATTTTATCAATGATTGTTTTATATAGCTCATTTTTTTCTTCATCAGACAAATCTTCATTGCCCCTCGTAGGGAATTCTTGCCCGGTCGTCTTTTTAAATTATTAAAGAAGGGGACTTTTAACATAAAGAACATGGAACACATAAAAGGCCTTGGAATATTATGACGTCGTACAGGCTATTATTTACCTGTAAAATATTAATAAAGGAACGTGAGAAATCATGGCAAATATATTTAATATAAATAGTGAAAGTATAAAAGATGATAATATAAAAAATGACATTGACATTCAACAAACCCTAGGCTTAAATGCAGCTGCTGCATTTAATATAGTAGGTTCAGTTGCTGCAGAAGAAAATGCACTCGCAGCTTTAATACAAGAAGAAGCAGATAAATTATCTTTATTAACTGGCGCTACTTTGACTTTTGCTAATTTTACTAATTTGACTGAAAGCATTACACGGACAATGAAAACCGTATTGCTGAAAAATACAGTTTTAGAAGCAAAGTTAACAGAAACCTTAAACTATATTGACAGCGAAAACTTTACAATTACTCCAGCCTTTGTAGATAATTTAATAGCAATTCTTGGCAGAATAGCAAACGAAGAAAATGCTTTAGGTAATTTAATTAGAGCATTAGGAAATGCAGTCAGGCTGTTAGCCCCAGGTCTTACCTTAGCACAATTACAGTCTGTTGACCAAATTGTAATATCACTTATGCGAGTAATAACAGAAAAAAATCTTGTGCTCTTAAGTAAATTAAGAAGACTTGTTAGATTTATAGTTAATAATTCAGCTGCTTTCCCAACTCCAACCACAGCACAGGTAGCAGCAACAATAGCTGCAATAAATAGTCTAATAACTTCAATAGTTGTTGAAGAAAATGGACTTGCTGTCTTAATAGAAGGTGAAGCAGCTAAATTAAATAGAGCAGTAGCTTTAACTACTACCGCAGCTGGGATACCTGACTTATTAGCATTCAATACTACCATCACATCAGTTATAGATATAGTAGTTCAAAAAAATATGATTTTAGAAGCTAAACTTGAAGATATACTTGCATTACTTGCATTAGGCTTTACTCCTGCACAATTGGCAGTATTCGCTATAACATTATCTAATCTTCAACAATCAATTGCAAATGAGGAATTTGCACTTGCCACACTTATCGGTACGGAAGCATTAAAAATTAACGCTGTCGCCGGAATTACACCTAGTAACATTGGAAACTTAGTTGCTGTAAACGACAGTGCTACAACTTTACTAGAATCAATCACATTAAAGAACATGATATTACAACAAAAGAATTTAGAAGTTATTAATTTCATTCTATCACTATAATGTATTATAAAAGGCTCAGATTCATGAGCCTTATACTTACTAATAAAATATAATGTAACATATTATGACAGCCTGTATAAAATATAATACAGGCTATTGATTTTTTATGAAATGTAACAAAACATAAAGGAATGTGATTATAACTATGTCAAATATAAATTATAATAATAATGATAAGAATAAGAATTTTACTATTGAAGGAATACCAAGTAATGCTGTTTCTATTGTCGATTCAGTAGCCAATGAAGAGTGTGCTCTTGCATCATTACTTGAAGCTCAAGCAAACTTGTTATGTAATGCAATAAATCCTTGCATTACTATCTGTGATTTTATTGACGTTATTCAAAGTATAATACGAACTTTGAAAACCTTAATCCAAAAAAACAATATTTTAGAGAATAAATTAAGAGAAACTCTTAACTTTATACAAAAGGAAGGAATTGGCTGTTTAGATTACAATGAACAATTTGAACTTCTAAGCAATTTAAATTCTGTTTTAGAAAGTATAGGGGCAGAAGAATCTTCGTTAGGGTATTTAATAGATAAATTAGGGAAAGGTGTAACAAATATTGCTTCTTATTGTACTTTTGATGATATCAAACAAGTCAATAACCTCGTAGTAACACTGATGAAATTAATAGTTGAAAAAAACATGATACTTTTAAGAAAATTACGAACAGTTATTAGTCTTATTAAATTCATTAAAGGTTCAGAATTTGATATCTTTATAAAAGTTAAAAAAGAAATGCTATGCACAATTAAAAATCTAATTAATTCTATTTTTAAAGAGGAAAAAGGACTTGCCGAATTAATTTTCGGTGAAAGTGTAAAAATAAGCCATGCATTAAAGATGTGTTTAAATGAAGAAGAAATTTCAGAACTGGATAGCTTAATAACTAGTTTTATAGATGTAATATGCGATAAAAAACGAATTCTTGAATATAAACTTAGTGAAATATTATCCTTATTAAATACAGTTGGTTTTAGCACATGTGAAATTGACTCCATACTTGATCATATTAAAGAACTTCAATCAGCATCATTTAAAGGTGAATTTGAACTATCAAAATTAATTAAAAATAATTCTAAAGAACTAAATAAATTTATTTATAAAGAATGTTGTAACTTCCATGAATTAAATAGCTTCAATATTTGTATAACCTGTAATTTAGTTACTCTTTTATTAAATTTAAATTGTGGACGTAAAAGCAAAAATACATTTAAATTTGATTCATGTAGTTGTAGTAACAAATCTATATGTAAAAAGTTAAATAACATAATAAGCCAAATTAAATAATTTTATGGCAAATTAAAATAACTCACTCTTAATACAATCTTGAAGATTATATGAATAGTGAGTTATCTTGAGTAAGCAATATGGCCAGCGACAATGAAATTCTGTTGCTCCAAATGGAGAATGTGAAAAATCAACCTTGCGTATGCAATAAACTGCTTATGATTACCATTATGCTGCCAAGCAGATGGCTATCAAATTGATACCTCTGATATTTTTGCTATTCTGCAGCTTGTGTCAGAAAAAAGTTGCTGCTAAAATTTGATTTCTATAGTACAATAAGTTAATAATTGCTATATCATCGAGTATTTTCGTTAACAGCAGCTAAAAATATTATATGGAGGTCATTATGGAAATTGTTAAGGTTTACAAAGAAAGTATGCCGTCGGTAAAACTTATAGGCAAGCGCTACACCAATGAGGACCGAAACGAAAATGGTACATTTGCGGATTACTGGCAGCAGTGGTTTAGAGAAGGATGGTTCGATATTCTTAATCAGTGCGGCAACATCCCGGGGGTAAGCGATGACTACCTTGGGGCTATGCGAATGACTGACAGCGGCTTTGAATACTGGATTGGTGCATTTCTCGCCCCTGACACCAAAGTTCCGTCCGGATTTGATGAGGTTGAAATTCCTGCCGGGGATGTGGGAGTCTGCTGGATTTACGGCAACGATCAGTCAGGTGAACTATACAGCATGGAAGCCTCAGATATGTCCATGGCTGCTTTTTCCGAAAAAGGATGGAATTTTTCTGAGAATGGATGGTTTTTTGAGCGGTACAATTGCCCCCGTTTCACCGAACCCGATGAAAATGGAAATGTGATTTTAGACATTTGCGCATATTTAATTTAACCTCAGCAATTGTGCTAATGTTATACATAAATGCCTTATAAAAAGCCTGCCGCAAACGGCAGGCTTTTATTATCTTAAAACAAAACATCCTTTGTTCCTGCTGCCGCCTTGGCAACAAGACGGCCTTTATTGTATGAACACAATACAGGAGAGTTGTAATTCAGGGCATCGTAATAATTTTTTGCGTCCAATACGACAAAGCTTGCGGGATTACCCGCCTTTATACCGTAGGAGTCTCCCAGATACAAAGTCTTTGCGGCATTCGTTGAAATGAATTTGTATGAATTCATTATATCTTCATATCCCATCATTTGGCACACGTGAAGCCCCATGAACACTACATCACGCATATTTCCGTTTCCTAACGGATACCATGGGTCGAAGATATCGTCATGTCCGAAGGAAACATTTATTCCCTCCGCCTGCAGCTCCTTAACACGGGTAACTCCTCGGCGCTTCGGATACGTATCCATGCGTCCCTGCAGATGAGTATTCACAAGGGGATTGGAAACAAAATTTATGCGGCTCATTTTTAAAAGTCGCATAAGGCGCACAACATATGCATTGTTGTACGAATGCATAGCTGTTGTGTGGCTTGCTGTTACGCGGTCAAACATCTGCATCTCATATGCGCGGGCTGCCAGTGTTTCAAGGCCTCTGGATGCCTCATCATCTATTTCATCACAGTGCACATCCACCAACTTGTTGTATTTAGCTGCAAGCTCCATTGCAAAATTAAGTGAATCAACACTGTATTCCCTTGTGAATTCAAAGTGCGGGATTGCACCCACAGCATCAGCTCCCATGCGAACAGCATTTTCCATAAGCTCCTTGCCGTTGGGATAGCTGAGTATTCCCTCCTGTGGGAATGCAACCACCTGTATTGTCATGGAATCCTTAAGTTCATCGCGCAGCTCCAGCATGGCCTCCATGGCTGTGAGCTTTGGGTCTGTGACATCCACATGGGTACGCACATACTGAATTCCATTTGCTGCTTGCATGCGTACAGCCCTGTTCACACGTTCCTTTACATCTGATTTGGACAGCTTATCCTTGCGCTTGCTCCAGCATTCAATCCCTTCAAACAATGTTCCCGAAAGATTCCATACAGGGTCTCCCGCTGTCAGGCACGTATCCAGATGCACATGCGATTCTATAAACGGAGGAAGTGCCAGCTTGCCTCCCATATCAATGATTTCTTCACCGGGCTGAGCTGAAAGATTTCCCGAAATTTCGTCAAATACACCGTCCGTAATACGGATGTGAGACAGCTCCTGCGAATTTTCAATATATACGTTTTTTATCAGCATCTTATTATCCTTCAATAGTTATTTTTTTCAATTGTTTTTGCATTATTAACTCCGAGAGCAAGAAACACACACCGGCTACTACCATGGCGTTGATTGCAGCAATGCCGAATGGAACGAAGTTTCCTGCCAATGCCCCCGCCACTACACCTGCTAAGGCGCCTAAGTTGAATTTTCGTTCTACAGCTGATTCCTTGCTGTAGCTTTCTCTGTGTATATAGAAGTCAAGAGCAATGATTGCACCGATTGGAGGCAGTGTAGCATTCAGGAATGATAACCACCCAACAAAATTGTTGTAAAGCCAGATTGCTGCAGCCGTACCGATTATACCTGCTATCAGCACCATCGGGCGTTTTTTAAACTTTGTGATATTGGAAAGACCAAGGCCAGATGTATAAAGTGCATTGTCGTTTGTGGTCCAGATATTTGCGCCAAGAACCAACAGTGCCGGTATAGCAAGCCCTTGAGCGATAAGTACATAGAATATATCATCCTTTCCTGTGAATGCTCCGCCCACAGCTCCAAAAGCAAACATGAGTGTGTTTCCAAGGAAGAATGCTATAACAGTAGTGATTACTGCTGTTTTATTTGATTTTGCAAAACGTATGAAATTAGGTGTTGATGTACCGCCGCTTATGAATGAACCAACTACCATGCCGGCACCTGTGAAAACAGACATGGAGCCGTTTCCTTTTGAAAACACAGCCGTCACTCCGCCTCCTGTTGCAGTTGCTGTAACCATTGAGTATATTCCGAGAACAGCAATGAGAGGAACAGCTATGTAGCTTATTATTTCAAGGCCTTTTATTCCGAAATAAGCAGATGAAGTCATGCACATACCTGCAATTATTACCAAAATAATCGGATTTATTGACAAAAGCTCTGAAGCAGGAATGGCAAACATTGCAACTCCTACGCCGAACCATCCAAGCTGTGTAAAGCTTATAAGCGCGGACGGCATATAAGAGCCGTATTTGCCGAATGAACGCTGTGCGAGCAAATCAAGGCTTAAGCCTGTATCGCTGCCAATATATGCAAGCACACCTGTATATACAGCCAAAATGATTCCACCAATCATTACCGACCAAATAAAATCTGTAAAGTTTAGATTATTCCCTAATTTTGCGCCAACACTCATGCTGGCTGAGAAGAATGTAAATCCGAGCATTATGAAAAACATAGGCCAAAAACCTTTTCGTGCATTTTGCGGAACCTTCTCCAATGAATAGTCTGTGTCAATGTGTTGATTAATTTTCTTTGCCATAATTATCTCCTTCGCATTTTATTTTTTAACAAATGGCGCAGAAAACTCAATATGAAATGCTTGTTTCATGGGCGGTCTGTTGCCTTGAGCGGCAAAAAAAAATCCTGCTGACCGCAAGATTTACATATCAAAACTGACCATGAATATTATAATCTTGCCGGCATCTCTGTACCGAGTTTAAAGATTTTTGTCGAATAAAATGTTAGCACATTTAAGCTCTAATGTCAAACAAAATTTTTATCCTACATCTCATTAGAAAATAAAGACTGCATTTTCAGCAGTCTTCATATCACTAATTATATGCAGTCAATATCTCTGCCACTGGGAATACAGCATCATATGCCAATAAGCATATGAGCCGTTTTGAAATAAATAATTAATGAAAAAGCGTCAACAATTGTTGTTATTAGTGGGCTTGCCATTATGGCAGGATCAAGCTTTACGCTTTTAGCAACTATAGGAAGCAGCCCTCCCACCACCTTTGCAAGAACAACAGTCATGAAAAGTGTAATACATACTGTCAATGAGACCATCGCCCCCACACCTTCCAGATAAAAAATTCTCAGGAAGTTTACAAAAGCAAGAACCAAACCCACAACCACACTTACTCTGAGCTCTTTCCAAAATACTTTTAAAGCATCACTCATGCTTATTTCACCAAGAGCTAATCCTCTGATTATAAGTGTGGATGATTGTGAACCGGCATTTCCTCCGGTGTCCATGAGCATTGGAATAAATGCCGTGAGCACCACAACCGATTGAAGTACATCCTCAAATCTTTTTATGATATTACCTGTAAATGTTGCTGAGAGCATCAGTATGAGCAGCCATGTTATTCTATGCTTGGCAAGCTCAAATACTCCGGTCTTTAAATATTCTTCCTCTGAAGGCTGCATAGCTGCCATCTTCTGAAGATCCTCTGTATTTTCCTGCTCGATGATGTCAACTATGTCATCCACCGTTATTATTCCCACAAGCCTGTTTTCATTGTCAACAACCGGCATTGCGGTCAAGTCATATTTTTTAAATAGCTGAGCGGTGTTTTCCTGGTCATCCGTCGTTTTTATCGATATTACATCATCATTCAGAATGTCCTTAATAATTTGGTCGTCGTTGCTTAGAATCAGCTTTCTTATTGATACTACGCCCTCAAGCGTCCTATTTTTGCCTATTACATAGCACGTATTTATTGTTTCTTTATCAACGCCTGTTTTTTTTATGTGTCCGATAGCCTCTTTTACTGTCATTTCTTTCTTAAGATCCACGTATTCAACAGTCATTATACTTCCTGCTGAATAATCAGGATAATTCAAAAGCTGGTTAATAAGTTTTCTGAGTTCCTCATCTGTGTTTTTCAAAACCTTTTTAACAATATTGGCAGGCATCTCCTCAATAAAGTCAACGGCATCGTCCAAAAACAGTTCGTCTATTATGCCTTTAACTTCTTTGTCGGTTATTGATTCGACCAGATGCTGCTGTAGTTCAACCGGGATATATGCAAAAACGCCTGATGCAACATCCTTCGGTAAAATTCTGAAAATCATTACAAGCTGATGTTTGTCAACCTCTTCCAGTACATTGGCAATGTCCACGATATTCAGCTCAAGCAGCTCATTCCTTATATCCTGAACTTTGTTTTCATTGATTAAATCTACTATTCTTCTTTCCATTATCAGTACCTCCTTATGGGAGCCGTACTGCCGTGATAACAGCTACGGCTCTAATATTAATTTCGTAATTGGGTATGGGACCAGAGTCCATAACCGTCACCATCCTTTCAAAAATAAATAAAACAAATAAATCTCCCTACTCAAGGCAAGGAGATTATACGCATGTAAAAAACCAGCTCTCACCGTTGAGCTTTAGCTCTGCGTGGCTTAGGAAAAACCAGCTACATTAAATAAAGCCTTAATTCGACCATATCTGCTGACCCATTGGTGTCTCTAGACATTTCTGGGCAGTAGCGTATTTCCACGTAGTAACCTCACCTAACAAGATAGTTATCAAGTAGATATTATTTGATTTCTAATATTAGAATACACCTTTTAAACTTATATGTAAAGCATAAATTTTTCACTATTTAATATTTTTCAGCATTTTATAGAAGTTTTTGTCTCTTTTTGCCATAGCTTCTTCACCTTTGCCATTGGAATAATCATACCAGCCCTTCCCTGTTTTAACTCCAAGATTGTTTTCTTCCATCAGTTCCCGCTGAAGTCGTGTAGGTTCCTTCTCAGCACTGAGTTCGCTAAACAGATATGACGAAATGTAATAAAATGTATCAAGCCCGCCTAAATCAGCTGTTTCAAAAGGACCTAACACAGGATATCTGAATCCAGGGCCATACTTCATAGCCTTGTCAACATCTTCGACTGTTGCAATACCTTCCTCAACAATTTTCAGCGCTTCTCTGTATACTGCGAACTGTATTCTGTTGCCTATGAAACCACTTACATCCTTCAGAACCACTACGGATTCCTTTCCGATTGCGGCAACCAGCTCCTCGAGTACAGCTACTGTTTCATTGGAAGTATCTTCAGCCTTTATGAGCTCAATCAGCGGAATAATGTGCGAAGGGTTCCACCAGTGCATTCCTATAAATCTTTTTTTATTTAATACCTTGCTGCATATGCTGTTGATGCTCAATCCAGATGTATTTGTCGCAAATATACAGTTATCCCCTGCAATTCCTTCAACTTCCTGCCAGAAGTCCTGCTTTATTTCTATTTTTTCAATTATTGCTTCAACTATCATATCCGCATCTCTGAAAACACTTTTGTCAGTGGAATATGAAATATTTTTCAGTGTTTCCTCAGCCAGTTCTGCGGTAAGGAGTCCTTCGTCAATCATCGTCTTCTGATTTATGTTGATTATTCTTCTTGTATTCTCCAGATATTTCTCGTCAATATCTGTCACAACGACCTTGTATCCATATTGCGCTAAGGTCTGGGCAATACCGGACCCCATTATTCCGCCTCCTGCAACACCGATTTTCCTTATATTCTGAATATTCAATTTTCCCTCCAAAATCATGAATTTAATATATCATACAAATCACTTATTTTTTTTATCTCATAGTTGGGACTTATATCTGTTGTGTTTGGAACAGAACTTTCGTTAAGCCAGCAGGTATCAATTCCGAATTCCATTCCTCCTGCTATATCTGCCGTGAGTGAATCTCCAACTATCAGTGTTCTTTCAGGCTCAAATCCTTCTATTCTCCCTGCAACCTTTTCAAAATACTTTTTTGACGGCTTCTGGTAACCTATATCCTCTGATACAAATATCTCCGTGAAAAACCTTTCAAGATTCGCATCCTTGATTCTTTTGTACTGAGTGTGAGAAACCCCGTTTGTAACGATATATATTTTGTACTCACCGCTTAATTTCTCCAAAAGCTCTTCGGCGCCTTCCACAAATTCGTGCTGCATATTCAGATAATACCTGAACCTGTTCTCAACCTCTATGCCGTCCAAATCTCTGTTATATTTTTTAAACAGCATGGAAAATCTGTTATTTAGAACATATTCACGATCCACATTTCCCTTTTCCAGTTCACGCCACAGCCCCTTGTTTATAACGATGTAATCTTCTATTGCATCATTGATATTTTCTGTCTTCATTTCTTCAAGCAGTGCGGTGAGTGCTATTTTCTCACCCTTTTTGAAATCTAAAATAGTATCATCCAAGTCAAATAACAGAGTATTATATTTTTTCATTTGTCATTCCTTATCTATAATCAATTTTCATCTGAGCCGCCCAAACTCCCAGAATTTTCGTAATCGTCCAAAAAGCCGTGAAGCTTGCCGTCCTTTTTATACCCGATAACTGTATTGAGATTTACGTTATGGATGCTTCTGAAAATATTTGTGTCTATATGAGAATTTACTTGTCTGAGCTTTTTAATTAGAGCCTTGATTTCCTGGCGTTTTGAACCTATTCCGTCATCTCCCAGAACACAGTTTTCCGTCAGGCGGCAGGCGCATCTTATAAACTGCAGTTCGTTGTATCTTGCCCATGAAATTATATCCTCCTCGCGAACCTTGTACATAGGTCGGATTAATTCCATGCCTGCATGATTAGTGCTTTTAAGCTTTGGCATCATTGTTTTGAATTCTGCGGCATACAGCGTGCTCATGAGCACCGTTTCAATTACATCGTCAAAGTGATGACCCAACGCTATTTTGTTGCAGCCTAGCTCCATCGCATATCTGTACAAATATCCTCTTCTCATTCTCGCACACAGATAGCAGGGTGTTTCATCTACATTTGCAACAATATCATATATCTTAGTATTGAAAATTTTAACTGGAATATTTAAAAGCTCAG
The DNA here is from genome assembly GCA_002340985.1 of Firmicutes bacterium UBA2530. Classification (GTDB taxonomy): domain Bacteria; phylum Bacillota; class Clostridia; order Tissierellales; family Sedimentibacteraceae; genus Sedimentibacter. The sequence goes on from DDNC01000009.1 coordinate 140,926, forward strand.
CATTTTCCAATATAAGCTGCCTGTTTATTTCATTGTAGCCTGGATCCATGACCACATATTCGGTCTCAAATTTTATTTCACTGTATTTTTGAAGCTGCTGCATGCATTTTGCCATGAGCATCGAGTCTTTTCCTCCTGAAATACACACTGCTATTCTGTCTCCGTCCTTAATGAGCTCATATTCCTTTACGGCAGATATAAATCTCGACCATATGTGTTTTCTGAACTTTTTTACGATACTTCTTTCAACCTCTTCGTACTTTTCCATAATAACCTACTTTACAAATTTTTTATAACATTCATCAAATGCATCTAAAAATAAATCTATTTCCTCTTCACTTGTAAGATGGCTTAGGCTTATCCTCAGCGTGGAAAGCGCCCTCTTTCTGTCCCCTGTCAGTGCATACACCGGCCTTGATGCAGTATTCGGCGCGCAGCATGCCGACTTGGTGGAAACGCATATATTATATTCCTCCAGAGCTTCCCTGAATTTTTCCGTATTTACTTTATCTATACTTATGTTTAAAATAAACGGAATTGAATTATCATTGCTGTTTATCATTACGCTTTTATATTTTTTCAGTCCATTCTTCAGCATGTCATTAAGCTGCTTAACATATATGAGCCTTTCTTCTGAATTGCTGCATGCCAGATCAAGAGCCTTTTCAGCGGCGGCTATCATTCCAAGTGCAGGAGTTCCACTCCTGTATGCCGTGGTGCTTATTCCTCCGTGTATGAGAGGCTCAAGCATTATTTTTTCTTTTTTTATCAATATGCCGCAGCCGTTAAGACCGTAAAACTTATGTGGTGTAAGTGTGGCAAGATCCACATTATTAAAGGACACAGGTATTTTCCCCACCGCCTGCGTAGCATCCACATGGAAGCAGCAATGAGGATATTCCTTCAATATTCTGCCTATTTCGTCTATGGGCTGTTCAAGCCCAACCTCGCTGTCCACATAGCATACGGAAACAAGAATCGTATCAACTCTAATCATTTTTTTCAGACTTTCTATGTCAACTATGCCTTCCGGTGAAATTTCCGCGTATTCAACCTCATAGCCGTTGTTCTGCAAGTAGCTCACAGCGCCGTTCACAGAGGAATGCTCCAAAAATGTCGTTATAATGTGTTTGCCATATTTCCTGTAATGAGCAGCCACCCCTTTTATTGCGGTATTATTGGCTTCGCTTGCTCCGGAGGTAAATATTACCTCATTTTCAGAAACTCCCAATATATCGGCAACCTTCAAGGTGCTTTCTTTCAACCGCTCCGCCGCCATCTTGCCCAGAAAATGGACAGAATTGGGATTCGCCGTAAACTCTCTTGAAACACTGCCGAATGTATTTATAACCTGCTCGTCTGCAGGCGTATTTGCTGCATAATCTAAATAAATCATAATTCACCTCTATCTTACTAATTATATTAATAAAATCATAATATTACAAGTGTTACAATACAAAAAATATGTTGCATTGAACTACTCTTTTTGGTAATCTCAATTTAAAGAATGAAAATAAATTTTCAGGAGGGAATATGGAAAAAGCTCATCAGATAGATTATCAAATTTTTGGTGATGACATACAGTTTGTTGAAATTTCATTGGATTACGGTGAAACCATAGTTGCAGAGCCGGGCGCAATGATGTACATGGATTCAAGCATAGAGATGGATACTGTATTTGGGGACGGAAGCGGAAAGGATACTTCAAAAGGTTTAAAGGGAATGTTGGCGTCAGCAGGCAAGCGCGTTCTTTCAGGAGAAAATTTGTTTACATCAGCATTTACAAACAAAGGTTCCGGTAAAAAATCATTGGCCTTTGCTGCACCATATCCCGGCAAAATTATTCCTGTTGAATTGATGGAGTATGGCGGAGAGCTGGTTTGTCAGAGAGATTCGTACCTATGCTCTGCCAAAGGCATTGAAATAAGCATTGCTTTTCAGAAAAAAATAGGCGTGGGACTTTTCGGCGGTGAAGGCTTTATAATGCAGAAATTGAGAGGAGACGGTCTGGCATTTTTAAATGCGGGAGGTACCATTATCAAGAAAGAGCTGACTCACGGAGAGATGCTCAAGCTGGATACAGGCTGCCTTGTTGCTTTTACTTCAGGAGTTGACTACGACGTACAATTTGTGGGCAATGTGAAAAGTGCATTGTTCGGAGGAGAAGGGCTGTTCCTTGCTACATTGAGAGGTCCGGGAACAGTATGGCTTCAATCTCTGCCTTTCAGCAGAATGGCAGACAGAATATTCTCCGCAAGCAAAAAGGCCAATCCCGGAGCATCCAGCAAGGGTGAAGGAAGTCTGCTTGGAAGTATAGGAATAGGAAATTTTTTCGGAGATGATTGATATTAAAGGGTGCAACATTTAATTAACACTGAATGTTGCGCCCTTTTTTTTATTTTCTGCTATTCAGATACAGAACCGCTTTCGTTGCGGAAATATTTTCTTCGATTATGTTAAAGCTTTTCAGATGTTTTTCAAGCTCATTTATGTATGTCTGTTTTAGGAGCGCGCTGTTGTGAAACACTCCACCCTTAATTCCCACGGTAACATGACCGCTGAACCCTTTTTTACCGTAGGCAGTAAGCGTAAGCTCCGCAAGCTCTTTTCCCTCCTTATCCAAAATCGCGGCAGAATGCAAGTCACCATCTGCAGCCCCTCGGGCAATAATCGGAAACAGCGCAGCTATAGCACTTTTTTCATTGCCATAAATAAATTCCATTATTTCTGAGCGAGAGGAACCGCCTATTTTCTTAAGGAGTTTTTCGCTTAAATCATCAAACTCCATATTCCTGTCTATTCTATAAACTATGTTTTTGAAGGCTTCCATAACTATGTGGTATCCGCTTCCTTCATCACCTAAAATATGTCCCCAGCCTCCGACCATTTTACCCTTCCCATTTTTCTGAACATAGCATGAAGAGCCTGTCCCAGCAATGGCAAGTATTCCGTCATCACTTCCGAAATATGCCATGCACGCCATTTCAGCGTCGTTCAGCACCACAGTTTCTATTCCAAAAGCACCTTCAACATATTTCTTTATTAGTTCGGCATAGTTTCCGGTCTCTACAGAAGCCATTCCTATGGAAATAAGCAGGCATTCTTCTTTTCCCAGCTCTTCTGTGCAGTCGCCTATCAAAGAAATAATATTATTCACGGTATTTTCCAGATTTACGGCAGGATTGCCCGCTCCGCCTATTTTTTCAAACACAATGCTGCCGCTTAAATCGTAAGCAACAAGCTCGGACTTGGTGCCCCCGGCATCTATTCCTATTAAGTACTTCATTCATATCCCCACCTTTACAAAAGACCTTCGGGAAAGAAGGTCTCAGATTGATGCAACATATATTAATCTTCTAAATGAATTGCGTCAGTGGGACATCCGTCCTCTGCTTCTCTTGCGCAATCTTCGTTTTCTTCATCAACAGGGTCCTGTATAACCACGGAAATTCCCTCATCATCTAATTCGAACACATCAGGACAGACCGATTCGCACAGTCCGCAGCTGATGCACGCATCTCTGTCAACTATAGCTTTCATTATATTCCTCCTTCATTAACCATTGGTACTATTCTAATTCCTTATGGTGAATAGCATTAATAATTATTTGCTTCGCCTTCTCATGTCCATATTTAGCCTTCCCCTGAATTTCAGGAACCGGAGGAACTTCGTTTTTCTTGAAATGCTGCTTCTTGTTACTTTCTGTTCCGTGGGCATCCTTTGGGTCTGGTCTTCTCATTCCTGCCTTTGCCATAATATCACCTCAGATATATTGTGGTTTATTGCGGCGTATTTATGCATTTGCTTTGTGGATTTATTTTATAATTTCGATTTCGTCTCCCGGTTTAATCCAGCCCGGTTTTAAAACCTTTGTAAAAATACCTTCTCTCGGCATTACGCAGTCACCCACTAATTCTCTGATTGCGCAGCCTAAGTGGCATTCTTTGCCTATCTGTGTTACTTCCATTTCGGTTTCACCGATTTTCAGCTTTGTGCCGATGGGCAGCTCATACAGCACCACACCTTCTGTTGTGAGGTTTTCTGCAAATTTTCCCACACATAATCCGTTTTTTCCACCATCGTTTATTTTATCAATGCTTTCCTGTCCCAAAAGGCTTACCTGTCTGTGCCAGTTTCCCGCATGAGCATCTCCCACAAGTCCGTGATTAATTTCGAAATATCCCTTATCTACAGGCTCCTTTGGAACTCCTTTTTTTTCACTTATGTTTACAGCCAATACTTTCGCCATCTTTATTCTCCGTTAATTTATAATTTTTATTTATGTTCTCTTACAAAATCTCCTGATTTTCCTCCGGACTTTTTCATAAGCATCACGTCGGACACTATCATTTCTCTGTCGATTGCCTTGCACATGTCGTAAATTGTGAGCCCAGCTGCCGATACTGCCGTGAGTGCTTCCATTTCAACACCCGTCTGACCTGTATTCCTTACTGTTGCCGTTATTTCTACCCTGTTTCTGTCAAAATCAAGCGAAAAGCTTATGTCGCAGCCTGAAATCATTATGGGATGACACATTGGTATAATATCGGAGGTTTTCTTTGCAGCCATTACACCCGCTACCTGCGCAACAGCCAGCACATCACCTTTTTTTATTGTTCCCTGGTGAATTCTATCAAGTGTTTCTCTTTTCATATATACATTTCCGCAGGCAACTGCCTCTCTCAGGGTTTCATCCTTGCCGCTCACGTCAACCATCTTTGCTCTTCCCTGTTCGTTAATATGAGTTAAATCCACGCTATCCTCCTATTTGAAACATCATTCTGTCAGTTTCGCTTTTCTTGTCTGTATCCAAGTGATGCTCCTCTGGTTTATTATATACGGCACTTTTTATAACTTCAATTAATTTTTGCTGGTCATCTATATATGGCTTAATATTTATTTCCTCTGCAGAGTGAAGACATGGCTTTATTGCACCTGTGGAAGTAAGCCTTATCCTGTTGCAGTCGCCGCAGAATTTGCAGCTTACAGGACTTATAAGTCCTACTGTTCCCACTGCTCCGGGCATCTTGTACACTGATGCAACTCCATTATCACTCTGTACAGGAACCAGCTCGGGAAATCTTTCAAGTATTTCCTCCACCTTCATGCTGCATTTATCAAAATACTTCATGCCTTCACCGATGGGCATGAGCTCTATGAACCGCACCTGTACGGGAGCATCCAGTGTAAGCTTTATGAAATCTCCGATTTCATCATCATTTACACCATTCATCAAGACTGCGTTTATCTTTATGGGAACCATACCAAGGCTGATACATTTTTCAATCGCTTCAAATACCTTGTTTATATCACCTAATCTTGTTATTTCTTTGAATCTGTCCGCTCTAAGCGTATCAAGGCTTATGTTTACGCGGTTCAATCCCGCTCTTTTCAAATCCTCCGCCATATCTGCAAGCAATATTCCGTTTGTTGTCAGAGATATGTCCTCCACTCCCGGCATGGAAGCAGCATGGCTGATAAGCTTGTCTAGTCCCTTAAGAACGAGAGGTTCCCCTCCGGTAAATCTGACCTTTTTAATACCAAGAGCACCGCAAGCTGTGATTATTTTCTCAACCTCTTCAAAACGCAGTATGTCTTCGTGGCATTTCTTTTCTACCCCGCCTTCGGGCATGCAGTAAATGCATCTTAGGTTGCATCTGTCGGTAAGCGACACCCTTAAGTAGTCAATATTTCTTCCTTTTTTATCAAGCATGTTCTGCTCCTTGTGTAATAATTGTTCCAGTATTAGAATAGTCATATCCGCCGAGTTCGTCAAGCTTTTTTCTAAATTCTTCGGAGTTAATTATTTCGATGAATTCCTTTACAATATCCAGTGACATGTATTCCTCCGGTATTGCCAGATCATATTCCTCGCTGCTTACAGGTATGAAGTCAAGCCCCATCAGTGCAGCCGCAGAATAAACACCCAGACCTGCATCAGCGTCTCCCGCTTCCACCGCTGCCGCCACCGCAAGGTGAGTGAATTCTTCCCTGTAATATCCGTTTATGCTATCCGGTGAAATACCTGATTTATTCAGGTTATAATCTAAAAGCAGCCTTGTTCCCGAGCCCCTCTGCCTGTTTACGAATTTAACGCCTTCCCTTTGAAGGTCCTCAAATTTTCCGATGTTCTTAGGATTTCCTTTCCTCACCATGAAGCCCTGAATTCTCCCCACACATTTTATCAGTACTATTTTTTTGTGAGGAACATATTTCTTCAGATACGAGGTGTTGTAAATACCGCTGTCCATATCCAGCAGATGTGTGGGAGCCATGTGAGTTTCACCGGTTTTAAGCGCCATGAGGCCTCCGGTGCTGCCCACGTTTGACGAAGAAAGGAAATATTTTTTGTTTTTTCTGTGCAGCAAATCTGCCGCTATATCAATTATTGGGTCATGGCTGCCTATGCACACCAATGTGTTTTTAACTTTATCCTCTGAGCTCAGGAGCTTGACCTTTACAACAGTACCTGCTTCTATACCCTCGATGCTCTGGTCTATTTCCAGCACACCATCGGCATTTACCAGTGACATTGTGGCGCCCGCACCTCTTGCAAGAGGTGTAGCCACAAATCTGCCTGCTATATAGCCTAACTTCACCCTTACAAATTCGTGATATTTAAGCGACGACATGCATCTTCTCGTCAGCACCGCATCCACCATTTTGTCAGCTTCCGTTTCAAGACCCTGAAATCCATAAATTACAGGCTTCACTATTTCTTCCATGACAAAATATGCGGACACCGGAAATCCCGGAATTCCTATAACGGGTTTTCCATTTATAATTCCCATCATTACGGGTTTTCCTGGCTTTATAGCCACCCCGTGAATCACAAGCTCACCTAATTCGCTGACAGCAGATGATGTATAATCCTCACGCCCTGCGGAGGAGCCGGCATTAATTAAAACTATGTCATTTTCCTCGTTTGCCTTTGAAACAGCCTGCTTAATGAGTTCAAAATCATCCCTTACTATTCCGTACCTCCTGGCTTCTCCTCCCCACTCGCTTACCTGTGCCGCAAATGTTCTTGAGTTAAAGTCTATTATGTCCCCTATCTTCAGTTCGGTTCCAGGCTCAACTATTTCGGTGCCAGTGGGTATGATGCCAATTCTTGGTTTTTTATAAACCTCTACACTGTTGATTCCTCCTGCTATGAGGGCTCCTATGTCAACAGGCCTTATTTGATGCCTGGAGGGAACTATTAGCTGGTTTTCAACTATATCCTCACCCAGTGGCCTGATGTTCTGCCACGGCACGGCACTTTGGTATATCTCAACCTGTTTTTCATTTATATTTATTAAATCTTCAACCATTATCACACAGTCGAAATCCTTGAGTATGGGGTCGCCTGTATCAACCACCATGTAATCTGTGCCCTCTGTGAGCACCACATGATTTCTTTCGGAAGCACCAAAAGTTTTTTCGCTTTTGCAGGCTATGCCATCCATTGCGGATGAATTGTAATGAGGTGATGACAAAACCGCAAACACTGCATTTGCGGTTACTCTGCCTCTTGCGTCCCACGTATCTACAATCTCTGTTTCATTGTTCAGAGCACCTAATTTATCCATATAAATTTTTAAAGCTTCATCTAATTCAAAATTAGAAAGATATACGTTCTGCATTTCACATCTCCTAAAATTTATACACGCTTACAATCTGACCTTCTCTGATACCTTCTTCGTTTCTTCCTATTCTTATATAGCCCCACGCCTTGGAAAAGCTTGTAATAAGTCCCGATTTTCCGAATACCGGAGAAGCTATAAGCTCTGTTCCCCTATCCTCAATTTTAACCGGAAGAAATTCTTCCCTTCCCTTCGCCTTGTGGTAATTTATTTTAAACCTGCAGCTTATGGGATAGGAAGTTTCTTTGTGTCCCGTAAGTCTTTCTATATAATACTTAACCATTATCTGAAAAATCACCGAACATGCCAGTGGGTGTCCGGGGAGGCCGAATATAATTTTTTCCTTTGCTTTACCGATAATTGTAGGCTTTCCAGGCTTCACAGATATTCCGTGAACCAAAAGCTCTCCGTTCTCCAAATCATTAATCACCTTTGGAGTGTTGTCCCTTTTTCCAACGGAGCTTCCTCCAGAAATCAGGACGATATCACATTCATTCACAGCCTTTTCAACGATACTCTTAAGAATCTCATATTCATCCCTTACCAGCCCGTAAGCAACCGGTACACACCCGTTTTCTTCCGCCAGGGAGTTAAGCAGATAAGTATTTATGTCTCGTATTTGTCCCTGAGATATATTTTCAGATGGATGCACCACCTCGTCGCCGGTAGAAATTATTCCTATCCGGGGCTTTTTACAAACATCCACCTCATAAAACCCGAGGCTTGAAAGCACCCCTATCTCATATGCCCTCAGACGGGTTCCTTTTTTTATTACAACCTCACCTTTTCTTATATCTTCACCGACTTCAACCACATTTTCTCCCGGCGAGGGGGACTTTGAAACCAATATGGTGGTGTCGTCCAATTTTTCCGAGTATTCAATCATAACTACGGAATCAGACCCTCCGGGAAGCATACCGCCCGTAGGCACATAGTAGCACTGCCCTGGAACTGAAATTATCCCCAAAGCTTCCTGTCCCATCAATATTTCGCCCTTTAAGTCAAGAATAGACTGAATCGATTCACTTGCTCCGAATAAATCTCTGGAATTCACCGCATAGCCGTCAACCGTGGACCTTCTGAATCCGGGAACATTCTCATCTGCAATTATGTCATTTTTCAATATTCTTCCCGTTGCATGGGGCAAAGTAACTTTTTCGCTTTCTATTGCAAAGCTGAAGTTTTCATCTATTAATTTTGAAGTGTCTTTCACAGTCAGCACGTTAAACATATCCATAGCTGCTCCTTATCTGGCACATTCTCCTCCTGTGCCCTGTAATATTTCAATGCCATGAGGAAGCGCTGGCAGTACGAAGTTAAGATTTTCTACTGCGCCCTTGGGACTTCCAGGAAGATTTATAATCAATGTGTTATCCCTTATGCCCGCCGTTGCTCTTGAAAGCATTGCCTTCGGTGTTATGGAAAGAGACATCTGTCTCATGGCTTCAGGTATGCCCGGTGTTGGTCTCTTAACAACCTTCATTGTTGCCTCGGGTGTAACGTCTCTCTTTGAAAATCCTGTTCCGCCATTAGTAAGTATCAGGTCCAGGTTCAGCTCGTCACACATGTAAATAAGCTCCTGACATATTAAATCCATTTCATCCGGTATTATTTTATAATAATCAACATGATAGGTATCCGCATTCAGTGCCTCCTGTATTGCGGGTCCTGTTCCGTCGATTCTTTCTCCTCTTGAGCCTTTGTCACTTATTGTTAAAATTCCGGTTCTTATCATAGGGGCCTCCGTTTAAATTGCATTATTTTTAATTGGCTTTTTCAAAAAAAACGTCTCTGAATAGTCCATATATACAAAAGTATAACTTGAATGAAAAAAATTTTCAAGTTATACTTATATGTTCAATATTTGTTTTATTAGAGGGTTTTTCGGATTGCTGAGAACATCATCTGAACGCCCCTCTTCTATTATCTTTCCCTTATCCATGAAAAGTACATAATCGGCAATTCTTTTTGCCTGATAAATATCATGTGTAACTATTATTACCGTCCTTCCGCCGGATGACATGTCCTCTATGAGCTTTTCCGCCTTTATGGAACTCTCCATATCCATTCCGGCAGTTGGTTCGTCCAGTAATGTAACCTCCGTTTCAAGAACCGCTGTCCTGAGCAGAGCAATCTTCGCCCTTTCTCCACCCGAAAGCCAGCTTGATTTTTTCTCCAATAAACTCTCAACATCAAAATAATGAAGATATTTTTCTACCCTCGTGCTTATTTCACCCCTATCCATCCTTTTAAACTTCAATCCGCTTGCTATGTTGTCATAGGATGTCTTACGGAACAAATAAGGTTTTTGAACAAGCATGGAAATTGAATTCCTCACCATGACGTCAAAACCCTTCCCGTCATACCTGATGCTCCCGCCGCTGAGGTTGTTTATTCCGGAAACACAGCTGAGCATTGTGCTTTTCCCGCTTCCGTTTGAGCCTAATACTACATATATTCCTTTATTGAATTCAAGTTTTTCCACATTTAGCACACGGGTGCTTCCATAATCCTTGAACGCATTTTCCAATGTAATTATCAATATTATTCCCTCCTTTGAATTCTGTATAAAGCAGAATTGATTATGAAGGATATTAGCAGAAGAACTATTCCGATAAATACAGCTTCATTGAAATTGCCCTTGCCTGTTTCAAGCGCAATATAAGTTGTCATCACCCTTGTCTTACCTCTTATATTTCCCCCCACCATCATAACTGCGCCAACCTCTGAAATTGCTCTTCCGAAGCCTGCGGTTACAACAGACAGAAGCTGCATCCTGCACTCGCTGATAATTGTGATTACAGTGTCTCTTTTATTTGCTCCGAGAGTTATACATGTAAGCTCTATATCCTTGGCGGCATCAGCAACGGATGAGGCAGTAAGGGCGAAAATTATAGGCAGTACAAGAAGTGACTGAGATATTATCATTGCCGCAGGAGTAAAAAGAATTCCGTAGCTTCCGAACGGTCCTTTCCTTGAAATCAGCATATATACTAAAAGTCCCATCAACACCGGAGGCAGACTCATAAGGGTGTTAACCACCCTCATGAGCTGATTTTTAAATTTGAATTCATTTAAAGCAACAATTATACCCAAGGCAAGTCCGAATACCGACGCAATCAGTGCAGATGTAACCGACACCCTCAGAGAAAGCATTATTACAGGAAAAATATCGCTGTATGATGCAAAGAAATCTTTAATAAATTCAAACATACTCCACCTTATTTTTTCGCATTTGGCACAAATAAAGGTTGTCCGAATTCTTTAACACCGAATTCAGCTATATGTCCCTGACCCTCAGCAGACAATATCCAATCCATGAACTCCTGAACCTCAGCTTCCTTTATAGGGTATTTTTCAGGATTTACCATCATTACACCGTATTGGTTGTACATTTTATCATTCTTCTCAGTAACAATTACAAGGTCCAGCTTGTCCTTCATAGACAAATATGTAGCTCTGTCTGACAGAGTGTAGCCTTCCTTTTCTTCGGCCATCTGCAGCACTGCTCCCATACCTGCTCCTGCCTCAACATACCATTCGCCCTCAGGAGTTATTCCGGCTTCCTTCCAGTATGATTTTTCCTTTGTGTGAGTGCCTGATTCATCTCCTCTTGAAATGAATACGGCCTTGTTTTCAGCCATTAGTCTGAACGCCTCTATGGGGTCATTTGGTGCTTTTGCGGCTAATCCGGCAGGGTCCTTTGCAGGTCCCACTATTATGAAGTCATTGTACATAACATCAAATCTTTCCTTTGCGAATCCATCAGCCACGAACTGCTCTTCCTGAGCCTTTGCATGTACCAGGACGCCATCCGCATCTCCGTTTTTAGCAAGCTCAAGCGCTGCACCCGTACCCTTGGCTACAACGTTTACCGTTATTCCGGTCTTTTCTTTAAAAATCGGAAGCAGGTAATCAAGCAAGCCCGAATCTTCTGTGCTTGTTGTGGTTGCCAATATTATGCTTCTTTCCTCCTGAGGTTTTTCTTCAGGCTTCTGCGCTTCCTCCGCAGGCTTTTCGGCAGGTGTTTCTACGGGCTTTTCCGCCGGTTTTTGTTGACATGCTGCCAGTGATAAAATCATCACAACAGAAAGCATTAAAATCAACAAACTTTTCATTTTTGTGTTCATAAAAAAAACTCCTCTCTCAGTAAAATATCGCAGTCTCACCATAGTTGTGAATCTGCGTCCAACCGGCCAACAGGCAGGTCATAAGAAAAGAGAACAGCCATCAAGTCCTCCTTTCCAAACGGGAGGCCCAAATGTTTCCGTCCGGACCCTGTCGTCTTGTTATTCATAGCATAGCCTTAGATTAACAAGCTCGGAGAAATATCCCATATATTTAATATTAAGGATAATTACGAGAATTGTCAATCTAATAAAAAAAATACCTCCAAGTAAATAATCTAATTTTTAATTAATTAGACTGTCTACCTTGGAAGTATATATCATCCACACTTTTTACGGATAATTTATTCTTTCTTCTCATTGCTTCATCCACAGCATAACATATAAATTAAAAAAAACTCGGTTTCAATCTGTTGTTGAAACCGAGGAACATTTATTTAAATCAATTTATCAAGAGCCTGCTTCAAATCATTTATTATGTCCTCCGAGTCTTCAAGCCCCACCGAAAGTCTTACCAGTCCCTCGGAAATTCCTGCAATCGCTCTTTCCTCAGGTGTATAGGGTGAATGAGTCATGGAGGCGGGGTGCTGTATAAGTGTTTCGGTATCACCCAAACTTACTGCAAGTGTACAGAGCTTCAGTGTATTCATCAGCTTTCTTCCGCTTTCCAGTCCTCCCTTTACCTCAAAGGCTATCATTGCTCCAGGCAGCTTCATCTGCCTTTCTGCGAGCTCCTTTTGAGGAAAGCTGTTCAATCCCGGATATGCAACACCTTCTACAGCCGGATGCCCCTCAAGAAACTCCGCCACTTTTTGTGCATTGGCACAATGCTTCTCCATTCTTATTTCAAGAGTCTTCATTCCCCTGTTAATTAGATATGCATCAAATGGGCTTAGCACGGAGCCCGTCATATCCTTGATTCCTACTAATCTCACCTTGTTTATGAAATCTCTCTTCCCTGCTGCAAAACCTGCAATGACATCACCGTGTCCATTTAAATACTTCGTTGCGGAATGCACCACCACATCTGCACCAAACTCTATGGGTCTCTGAATGTAAGGAGTGCAGTAGGTATTGTCAACCACAACTATGCATCCTGACCTTTCATGGGCTATCTGTGAAATTTCCCCTATATCTGAAATAAGCATATTGGGATTCGCGGGGCTTTCCAGATAAACAACCTTTGTGTTTGGTCTCATTGCCTTTCTTACATTTTCAGGGTCCGATGTATCCACAAATGTTGTTTCAACACCAAATCTCGATAAACCATGAGTTAAAAATGCAAATGTGCAGCCATAGAGAGTCTTTGCGGCAACAATATGGTCTCCGCTGTTTACCGCAACCCATATGACTGATGTTATAGCTCCCATTCCGGAAGACATAGAAACTGCAGCCTCGGCATTTTCCAGACATGCAAGCTTATCCTCAACCTGCGTACATGTGGGGTTTCCGAGCCTTGTGTATATATATCCTTCTTCTTCCAGAGCAAATCTTCTTCCGCCCTGCTCAGCGGAATCAAATATAAATGTGGACGTCTGGTAAATAGGCGTTGCCAGGGCACCGTATTCATTTTTTCTGTAGCCTCCATGCACAGCCTTTGTTGCGAATTTCATTTCGTTCATGTTTTCGTTATCCATATATAATAAGTACTCCTTTTTTAATAATTTGCTATTTGCTTTATATCAATTCCATATTTTTTCATCCTGTTTATTAAAAGTGTGTGTGTTACATTGAGGTTTTTTGCCGCCTCTCTTATGCTCCTGCTCTGCCTGAGACCTTCTATAATTTTCTTTTTTTCCAGAGATTCAAGGTAATCCTTCAGAGAATTTATATCTGAATTTTCATGCGGAACTATATCATAATTCAGGAATATATCCTTAGGTACAATGTACTTTGCCGTTGAAAGAGCCACTGCTCTTTCAAGAACATTCTGAAACTCTCTGACGTTGCCGGGCCAATTGTAGCCTATGAGCTTTTTCATTGCCTCCCTGTCTATGCCGTCAATTTCCTTGCTGTATCTTTTAGCATGGATTCCTACGAAATATTCATACAATACCGGTATATCCTCCTTCCTTTCCCGAAGAGCCGGAATATGTATGCTGAAAATATTGATTCTGAACAACAGCTCAATGCGGAATTCTCTATTCTTCACCATTTCGTCCATATTCTGATTCGTGGCGGATATGAGTCTAACATCAACATTTATCTCATCTGTTCCTCCCACTCTTCGCACCCTTTTCTCCTGCAGCACCCTAAGGAGCTTTGCTTGAAGATGTGGAGCCATATCTCCGATTTCATCAAGAAATACCGTTCCTCCATTTGCAATTTCAAAGATACCTGCCTTGCCTTCTTTCCTTCCTCCTGTAAATGCTCCTCCTTCATATCCGAAAAGCTCGCTTTCAAGAAGCTGGTCCGGAATTGCCGCACAATTTATTGCAACAAAGGGCTTCATTTTTCTTTTGCTCTCGTTGTGTATAGCCCTTGCAAAAAGCTCTTTTCCCGTGCCGCTTTCTCCTGTTATGAGAACTGAAGAGTCAGATTTGGAATAAAGCTTTCCCTGACTGATAGCTTCCAGCATCTTGCTGCTCTCGGCAATTATGTCGCTGAATGTTATAGGATTGTCGTACCTGTTATAAACGTTTGCATCAATATCGTAAAATGATAAGAGATAGCTGCTTAGAACACCCTCTTCATTGGCAACAGACTGAAGATTAACTTCATACATCTGGTTTCCCAGAACCATTTTTTCTTTGATGATTGATTTTTTTATTTTGCTTCTTTTCAGTGATGCCATCATACTGCTGCAGTCAAGGTATTTATTTATGCTTATTCCTGTTATGTTCTTGCCACCTGTGCTGAATATTCTGTCAGCGGCATAATTGTTGAAATATTTAATATCCCCGTTTTTGCCTAAGAGAGTAACTCCGTGCGGAATAACATCAAGGACATTTTTCATTTCCGTATCCTTTTCTTCAAAAGGAAACAGCTCCACCTCCTCTAAAGTTGCCCACCCTTTCAGCTCCTTAAGCTCTTTCTTGATTTTTTCCCATACTTCGTCTTCTACAGGCATTAATTTTATGTAGGCGACAAATGCATACACCTCCATCCAGATTAATCCCACATCATATTTATGCAGCACAGACAATGCTTCATATGTTATATGCGGTCTGTCCTCCACAGCCGTAAGTTTAATTTTTCTCTCCCTCATAATTGCTCCTCTCTTTGACAAATGCATTAAACGTGCCAATATAAAAATCTAAAATTCAGCTGAATTTCAATACATTTTTAAAAACAAAAAAATAAACTATTCAAAAACGGAATGATATCGTTCCATTTTTGAATAGTTTTGTAATGCTAATACTTTATGTGGTTTATTATCATTCCATTTTGTTTAATTTTAAACCACAATTCTGCTTTTTTCAAGTTAATTTTGTAATTCATTGAAAGTTATTATGAATTTTGTTCCTTTTCCTTCTTCAGATTTCACATCTATAGATGCTGAATGCAGGTTAAGTATATTTTTCGCAATAGTAAGTCCTATACCGCTGCCTTCTACCTCGTGCCTACTTTTGTCTCCTCTGTACAGATGTTCATATATGAACAAAATATCCTCTTCTTTAATGCCGATGCCGTTATCTTTTACTTCCACATATATTTTTCCGTTGTCACCATGTATATAAATGGAAACCTCTCCCTTTTTCTCTGTAAACTTCAGCGCATTATCAACTATGTTAATAAACACCTGCTTAAGCTTGTCGGCATCTCCCAGTATGAAAAATTCGCTTCCCTCTCCTTTTACAAATTTCAGAGATATGTCTTTTACTCTTGCCTCTACCACAAAATCATTATATAAATCCTTCAGCATATTCAGAAGGTTTATGGACTTAAAGTTCAGCTTCAGGCTTTCAGTCTCAAATTCCTTGAGCTTTTCGAGATTATTCAGAAGCTTCCCAAAACGTATTATTTCATCATTCAGCCTTACTAATCCCTCCTGTGTCACAGGAAACACCCCGTCAATCATGGCTTCAAAATTATTTTGAAGAACATTCAAAGGCGTCCTAATTTCATGGTTCATATCAGATATTAGCCTTCTGCGAAGCATATCCTGATTATTGAGCTTTTCAGCCAGGCTGTTAATGCTGTCCTTTAACTTTACTATTTCTTCAATATTTGTCTTTGTGTTCAGCTTCTCTTTGAATTCTCCCTTAGACAAGTTCACGGACATATTTGACACCTCTTTTATGGGAGCGGAAAACTGTTTTGACAGATAAAGGCTGGCGGCGATAATAATCAGAAGTGTAATTACCCCGCTGACAGCAATGCTTTTATTAATTGAGGACTTAAAAAGAATATCCTCTTCTGTCATTAAAAGAGGAGCGTATTGCCCTACTTCCACATATCCCACGATTTCATCCTCATGCTTCAGCTCAAATCTCTTTGCGGAATATACACCGTTGTCCTGCACCTTCATATTTTCAAGATGTATTTTGTTTCTGATGTCCATAGGATTCATCCCCCACACAGGAACATCATTTTTATCGTACAGCGTAAGGTTATAATTGCTCATGTATGCATCATGCATCAGCTCGATACCTGAATTTTCATTCCATCTGCCGTCTTGCTCGTATTTTCCCTCCAGATAGCCAACAATTTTTTCATATCTTTTATTCTGGACATCCGTCATATATTCTTCAAAAATATTGTTGATTGTAAAATTAACAAACAGCATTATAAGCAGAATGGCAGCTAAAGAGCAGGCTATGAGCAGCATGCTTATTTTCTTCCGTATTGTATTCATCAGTTCTCCCCGCCGAATTTATACCCCACCTTGGTCACAGTTATTATATACTTGGGGTTCCTGGTGTCCTCTTCAATTTTTTTACGTATATTTTTAATATGAACGTCCACGGTTCTATCATAGCCCGTGAAATCAAATCCAAATATTTTATCAATCAGCTGCTCCCTGGAAAGAGCAATTCCCCTGTTTGATGCCAATGTGTATAAAATGTTGAATTCATTAGGTGTAAAGGGAACTTCCTCCCCCTTTACTTTAACGGTGCGTCTGCTGTAGTTAATTTCCAGATTACCATCATCATATATTGATTCCATACTGCCGCTGTCCTTTCCAATCCTCCTGAACAGAGCATTGACTCTTGCGGTAAGCTCTCTGGGGCTGAATGGTTTAACAAGGTATTCGTCGGCTCCCATGTTCAATCCTTCTATTTTATCAGACAGAGAGCCCTTAGCCGTCAGCATGAATATATACACGTCCGAGCTCTTTCTTATTTCTTTGCACACCTCTTCGCCGCCTATATCAGGCAGCATAAGGTCGAGGATGACTAAATTAATATCATTCTCCTCAGCAATCTCAATTCCTCTCATACCGTGAGATGTTAAAAAAACATTGTATCCCTCTCTTGTCAGATATGCCTTTATTACCTCTGAAACTCTTTCATCATCTTCTATAATTAAAATATTTTTCATGGTAACTCCATTATTCATAATAATTATAATATAAATTGTATGAATTGTATTGTCAACTGTATGAATAGAAAAAGAAAGGCTGTTGAAAAAGTTTGTCCTGCAAGGCTCCGGAAGAATGGCAATGCAGCATACGGGCTTTTTCAGCAGCCTGAGGAAGATGCGCCATCTTCCTCCTATAATTATTTAGCTATTATTTTTTCTCTTATAATCTCCAAATTCACATTTTCCACATCATCAACAGCGGTGATTATACCCAGCAGCACATTTCCCTTTGCTATACCGTAAAGCTCTGATCCTCCGGGCTTGAACTCAACTTCATTGTCACCACTCTCAGCGTCAAACACCATAACAGGCTCTCCGGTATTTCCGTCTACTATAGCATAGCTGCCCTCTGCATTGTCAAAATATGCAAAATCAAATTTAATTACGGTCGCTTCGCTGCTGCTCACAACCGAAACAAGTGGCTGCAATTCATATCCCAGTCCCCTTACGGTAATCCTATTGTTATTTGTCTTGCCTATCAGTTTTTCTGTCGGAACCTTGGAGATATCGTCCCCATAAATGCTTGGCCCTGCACCTGAGATTCCCTGATCTGCCTGACCTGCACAGCAGCTTCCACCCGTCGATGGTGCCGGAAGTGTTGGGTCAGATACAGAAATATCCACAGAATCCAGCTTATCGACCACCTTGATTACTCCGCCTATCATACCCATCCAGCAGCTAAAGTTCATATCTTTATCGGCGGGCGTGAATTCTAAAATATTTTCGCATCTGTTTACCTTTATCTCCTTTTTCAAGGAAGGTATTATTATTGCGTTGTTGCACGAGTTTATTTCCTTGCCGTCAATAATCCATTTAACAGGAATATCTTTCTGGACGTAGAATGCATTTGGAGTAAAGCCTCTATTGCTCACCGTCATGTTTATTATCTGTACTCCATCTTTTATTTCTGCCTTTGCAACATTTTCATTAACACTATTACCGTCCGCGTCCGTTCTGCTTAAGGCCAGTGCCGTCATCGGATTAAGATTTATTCCTAAAATTGAAAGTCCCCTGTTTCCCATTATGATTCCCAGTACGATTATCATAACTCCGCTTAGCTTAAGTATTTTTTTCGTATATCCCTTGCTGAGCAACCCTGACAGAATACCGAAAGCAAGCATCAACGGCACCGTACCAAGAGAAAATGCAAGCATTGACAAAGCTCCTTTAACCGGACTTCCGGTTCCTAATGCAAATATCTGCATGGTCTGTAAAGGCCCGCAGGGCATGAATCCGTTAAGCAATCCCACCAAAAACGGTGATGATGATTTGTTTTTAAGACTGCAGAAAGATTTTGGCATTCGTATCTGAAGCTTTCTGAATATGCTGAAGCCCGACATGTTGAGTCCCATCATAATCATAAACAATCCAGCTGCTATCTGTACGGCTGCCTTTGACTGAAACGAAAGGGAAACCACTGATCCCACCGCTCCTATTATCCCGCCGAGAACTGTATAGGATATGACCCTGCCTGCATTGTAGGCAATAGAAGGCTTTAAGGAATCAAACTTCGTACTGCCTCCTGTTGAAACAGTCTGCGACAGCATTATTCCTCCGCACATGCCTACACAATGAACAGATGTAAGTATACCAGCTATGAACAATACCACATAGGATGCACCGGAGAGCATTTCCTCCATATCAAATCCCGCGGTATTAAAGCCTAAGAAAATAACAACAGCCACAATAATAATAAACCCGAAAAACTTATAATCACCGGATTTTTCCGTGCTGTATCCCGCATTTCTGATTGTTTCCTTTATTTTATTCCTGCCGCATATTTCATCATCATATTCTACTTCCGAATATTGCCCGCTGAAGCTTGCTTTAACGGTTATAACACCCTCCGTATTAAGCAGAGCTCTTTCAACCCTGGCTTCACAGGATGTACAGGTCATATCATAAACCCTTATTCTTTCCTTTTTAGTACTCATGCTTTACCTTCCATATATTATTTAATAAATCAGCCGTGCAAAAACAGCAATTCCTCCACAGCAGCTCATGCACTCACCTCTTTTTTATATTTCAATTATTTTAATTTATTTCTGTGAAGAAAGTGTGAAGATTTATTTTCAAAAAAACATATATTTTCTTCATAAAATCTTCATATCTGCAAACTATAATATAGAAAATATCATTTGAGGTATTGCTATGATTAAATGGATAAAAAGATTCCTCGATAATTTAGCTAAATCAAATCAAGAAACTTTTAAAGGCAAACCTTTGGACTGCTGCTCTCTCAACAGGGATTCTGACGGCAGGAAATCCAATTAAAACGAAATTACTATTACCGGATTAATCTCCTAATATAAAGTATGAAATAAGACCCCGTTGTGCTGGACGGGGTCTTGTTTTTTCCTTATAAAGCTATATAATAATATTAGTTTATATAAAAGGAGCTTACATGGACTTTCTGATATCTGTTTTATTTTTTTTATTTTCGCTTATATTTTGTCTTTCAAGAAACATATCTGTTTTAGCTGCATTGGCAATAGGTACAGTTTCTTTCTCCATTACTGCATTGCACAGAGGATATGGAATAAAATCCGTTGTGCTGATGCTCCTTAGAGGTGTGAAAAAATCCTTTACGCTAATCCCCATTTTTGCACTCATAGGAATTATTACCGGAATTTGGCGGGCAAGCGGAACAATTTCTTTCTTTGTTTATTACGGGACCCTCATTATGAATCCCAACTACTTTATTTTGTTTGCATTTCTCATTTCGTGTACTGTTTCATTTGCTCTCGGTACAAGCTTTGGAACTGTAGGCACCATAGGAGTTGTACTCATAGTCCTCGCCAGAGGCGGCGGCGTCAATATAAACGCTGCAGCGGGCGCAATTATATCAGGTGCATTTTTCGGAGACAGGTGCTCTCCAACTTCTTCAAGCGCCAATCTCGTGGCAACTGTAACAGGAACAGACTTGTATGGCAATGTTAAAAGAATGATGATAACGGGAGTCGTTCCTTTTGCAGCAACTGTTATATTTTATATTTATCTGTCTAAAAATAACCCTATTTCAATAACAGACAGGACCCTGCTCAATGAAATTGAGGCTCATTTTAATTTAAGCTATGTCACCGTACTTCCTGCTTTAATTATCTTTGCTCTTGCACTTCTCAGGAAAAACGTGAAAATTTCCATGTCCTTCAGTATAGCAGCTGCATTTTTCATATGCCTCCTTATTCAGAAGATGAAGCTAAAGGATGTATTGTACACAATGATATTCGGTTTTCAGATGCAATCTGACAACATGCTTTCGGGAATCATATCCGGCGGAGGCCTGCTTTCGATGTTCGGTGTTTCCCTTATAATTATGACTGCTTCATCATTTTCGGGGATTTTCGAAGAAACCGGAATGCTTAACGAAATTCAGGAGATATTGAAAAAAATGAGCTATAAGGCAGGACTGTATCTTACAACAGCCTTTACTTCACTTGTAATGTCTGCCTTCTGCTGCAACCAGACACTGCCCATATTGCTTACCCATCAGCTCATGAACAAACTGTACAAGGAAAAAGGTCTCACTGATGAAGACCTTGCAATTGATTTGGAAAACACTGCAGTAATGACCCCGGAGCTTTTCCCCTGGAGCATTGCAATAGCTGTTCCCCTTGCAACATTGTCAGCAGCTCCTACAAGCATTCTCTATGCTGTCTACCTATACCTTGTTCCATTGATAAATATTGTAAGATTGCCGGCATTAAATAAAAAAACTGCCCTATAACATTAACGGGCAGTCTTCAATGGTGGCTGCGGGATTTATTTTCCGCAGCCGCATATATTGGATATTTTTATATCCATTGAAAAATTTGTTATACCATCCATCTCTTCGTATATATCAGCAATTAATTTCAGCACTCTGTTTTTTTCCCCTCTTACGAATGTAGAAAGAACGCCTACCTCATTTTCAAGACCCGAATTACTTATAATTTCAAGGACTCTGTTCACATCGGCTATATAGTCTTCACTGACTATGGGAGTGAACGCAAGCTGACAAGATGCTATTTTTTCCATACTGCACATACGAAGCCTCCTACGGATGTTTTAGATAAATCATTTTCGTTTTCATAATTAAAATCATCGTCATTTGCAAGTGGGGGAACAAACAGACACTCTCCTGAGTTTTCAAGTTTTTCCTTGTTCCATTGTCTGATTTCATCTATTGTCCTGAACTTAGCATACTTAAATACCGAATTTTCACGGAACGGCTCTGAAAGATACAGTTCGCTCCAGCTGCTTCCTCCGGCAATTGTACCGATTAATACTCTTCCGTCTTTTTTAACCACCCTGAGTAACTCATTCAGTGCTTTCTGAGCATCTTCCACGAATTCAAAGGCTGTCATTGAGATAACAGCATCAAATGTATCATCCTCAAATGGCAGATTGTTTAAATCCACATTGATAAATTCAATATCAAAATTCATTCCTGAAGCTTTCTTTCTTGCTATATTGAGCATCTCATTGGAAATATCAACACCGGTTACACTGCAACCCCTGCCTGCAAGCTTTATGCTGAAGTTACCGGTTCCGCAGCCCACATCAAGTATTTTCATTCCTTTTTTAATATCTGTCATCTTAAATGCCAAATCTGTTTCAACCATATCAACGAAGTTTCCCTTTTTATCTGTGTACCACGAATCATAATCTGCAGCAAAATTATCAAAAATAGCCATTTTATCACCTACCCTTTCAACTTCTCTAAAATATACTTCTTGTATTCCATAAACCTTTCACTTACTGCAAAATCTTCATTTCTGGGTTCAGGATTTACTATTGTTATTTCCTCAGTTATTTTACCAGGTGTGCCTGCCATAATATATATTCTGTCGGACAGCAGAATGGCTTCATCTATGTCATGTGTTATAAGAAATGTAGACAGCTTTATCTGCTCCATTACCCTGAGATACCACTGATGCATACTGCTTTTGGTTATGCTGTCCAGAGCGCTAAACGGTTCATCAAGCAGTGCGACCTTGTCAGAAAACAGATATGTGCGAAGCAAAGCAGCTCTCTGTCTCATTCCTCCTGATAATTGATTGGGATATTTGTCCTGAGTTCCCTCCAGCCCGAATTCATGGAAATGCCCGGAAGCAATATCTCTTGCCCTGGTTTTTTTCTCGCCTCTTATGACCAATGGCAGAGACACATTGTCGATTATCGTTTTATAAGGCAGGAGCAAGTCCTTCTGCAGCATGTAGCTTACATTTCCCGTTGTACCGGTTATATTGCTTCCGTCAAGCATTATAGTACCATCATCCGTCTTTATCAGACCTGCTATTGCATTGAACAATGTTGTTTTTCCCACGCCGCTCACTCCTAAAATACTGACTATCTCTCCCTTATTCAATTCTACCGAAATATCATCTATTATTTTACATCCCTTGTAGCTTACAGTTATGTTGTTTGCAGTCAGTCTTTCCATTATTACCTCTTGTTGAAATCTTATTTAGGGAGATATTCATTGGTATAGCCTGCTCCCCTGGGGATTTCATTTTCCACTAAATTATTTTCATATAGCCATCCATAGAATCCGTCCCATCTTTCAGAGTCTATATACCCCCATGTTTCGGCATCTGCAATATATTGTCCTGCCAGCCATTTCTGGCTTTCTTTAACTATTTCACCATTAAGCTCGGGTGCGGATTCCAATAAAATCTCGGCTGCAGCCTCAGGGTTTTCTATTGCATACTCATATCCTTTTTTTATTGCCGCTAATGCCTTTTTAACAATTTCCGGATTCTTATCCGCATATTCGTTGTTAACTATTATAACGGGGCTGTAGTAATCAAGCTCTTTTCCATAATCAGCAAAGTTAAAATAATTTGTTTCCAGACCCTTTACTTTTACCGCAATCCCATCCCATGCATAGAACACCCACACTGCATCTATATCGGTCTGCAGGGCTGTAACAATATCAGCAACAGTACTTGGAACCATATTAATGTCCTCGAACTTTCCGCCGTCATCGGTTACGACTTTTTTGATTATAGCCTGCTCTATAGGCATATCCCATGTGGCATATGTATGTCCCGTCATTTTTGAAGGAGAATCTATACCACTTTTCTTCAATGATACTATACCTGAAGTGTTGTGCTGTACTACAGATGCTACAGCAGTAACAGGCAATGGATTTTCTGATGCGTTGTTTGGAGCTAATGTATCCTGGAAGCTTATTCCGAATTCAGCACCTCCGCCTCCAACCAGCGGTACTGCTCCGTCCTCAGGTGGCTGCAGTATATCCACTTCAAGTCCTTGTTCAGCGAAGAATCCCTTTGCCTGTGCAACATATAATCCTGTGTGGTTAGTATTTGGCGTCCAGTCCAGCACTATTCTGAGCTTTGTCTTGTCTGTTTTCGCAGCATCTCCTGCATTGCAGGCAGCAAGCGTAAACAACGATAAAATTAAAATTGATATTATTAATAAAATTTTCTTTCTGTTTTTCATTTATTTTTCCTTTCCGTACTTTATATTCAATTCTGTCCTTTTTCTGTTTTCTCCCATGGCATTACAGCTTTCCTCACATACGACACCAAAAGCATTAACATCAGGCTTATGAGAGAAATGAAAAATATTACCGCGAACATTTTGTCAAAAGAATATGACTTTCGTACTCTCGTCATATAAACTCCCAGACCCGCAAAGCCTCCCAGCCATTCGGACACCACAGCGCCCACCACCGAATAGGACGCTGATATTTTCATACCTGAGAAAAACTGCCCTAAAGCGCTTGGCAGCTTAATATGTGTAAAGCATTGAAGCCTGTTTGCTCCCATTGCCTTCAATAAATTCAACGCATCCGGGTCAGCCGAGCGGAAGCCCTCAAGAAGGCTCACTGTAACGGGAAAAAATGTAATTATAACAATCAATGTTATTTTCGGCAATATACCGTATCCCATCCACAAAACCAGAAGAGGTGCTATTGCAACTGTGGGCACTGTCTGCGTCAATACGATTATGGGATATACAGATTTATAAAAAAGATGAAACCTGTCCATCAGCACTGCAATCACAAATCCCAGTGCCGTTCCCGCTGCCATCCCTAAAAAAGCTTCTGTCAGTGTTGTCTCAGCATGCATCATTAATAGCGGAAAATCCTTAATAAATGCCGAGACAACATCAAGTGGAGATGGCAGCATGTACTTAGGTACAATGCCTGCAGATGACAAGGACTGCCATAAAATCAATATGGCTGCTATTGCCAGAACAGGCGATATTTTATTGATGGTGCTTTGTAACTTTCTGGTCAATCGTCAGCACACCACCATTCGGAGCAAAACTGATTTTTACATAAGAGGATACCTTTGGCGCTCCTGCCTTTACCGCAATAAGCTGACAGTTTTTAATTATATCCATCAACTCATCGTATTCTCCTTCAATGGAGGTCTCACTGGGGCCTACATAGTAACTCAACCCTGTACTTCTAATATAAGCGATAACCTCGTCAACAATGCGTATAACCTCCTGGTCTGATTGAACATGTGGTAAAACTTGAATAGCTACACTTGCTTTCATAAAAAGCCTCCTTTAATAGTATATTTCGCCAACTATATTCGCAGTATCATTCACCAAAGTATCAGCTCACTCCGTTGTATACTTTAGGAATCACTGCATACAAAAACCCCTCCGGTTACGGAGGGGTACAAAAGCTCATAAAGCTACATCCTTGCAATATGTACAATCCCTCCGCCAGCATTACCTGGATCAGGTTCCAAACAGTTTTTCTGTTTTAGGGTTTTGAACATTGGAGTAGTTCTATCTCAGCCTAATTCATTAAGCTCCCCTTAGCTTGATATTAGCACAGCTAAAAAGGCTTGTCAATATTAATTTAAATGAAGTTTTTGTTTTCACATAACTATATAATATACATTATTATAGCAATTACAATATTATTTTTTCTAAAATTGTCTGCAATGTAAATCTAAAACCACATAGCATTAACTATAACTGTAGCAGCTATAAGTGATGCTAAATCTCCTAACAATCCTGCAATAACTGAATGTCTTACATTTGTTATGCCAACGCATCCAAAATATACTGCAATTACATAAAATGTTGTTTCTGTTGATCCAAGTGCAACAGACGCAATTCTTCCTATCTGACTTTGAGTTCCGTATGTTGCTAAAAGTTCACTCATCATGCCCTCTGCCCCACCGCCGGAGAATGAACGCATAATTCCCATTGGCAATACCTCTCCCGGCAAACCAATTAGTTCAGTAATAGGATTAATTAACTTTACTAACCAATCCATTGCTCCTGATGCGCGGAACATTCCAATTGCACAAAGCATACAAACCAAGTATGGAACGATTGTAACAGATACTTTCAAACCGTCTTTCGCTCCTTCTGTAAAAACAGAATATACCTTAACTCCCTTAATAAGTGCGTAAACCGGAATAAATAATAATACTAATGGTATAGCATACATTGAAATAATATTTAATACATAAGTCATCAAATTTTCCTCCCTTAATTAAATCTTTTGGACCTTTATTGGATCTTTACCAACGTAGTCTTCGTTAATTTCCAACGTTCCTGCCGCTATTTCTCTTGCAATGATGTTTTCAAGATTGTATTTTTTTGTTTTATTTAATAAAAGTGTTGCTCCTATTCCAACTACAGTTGATATGGTTGTTGCCAAAATAACCGGTCCAACTATTTCAGTGCTTCCCTCTACTTGTATAGCTGAACGAAGCGCTAATACTGTTACAGGTATCAATGTGATTGAAGTTGTACTGATAGCAAGAAGCATACACTGTGCATCTGTTGCAATATTTTTTGTTTTGTTAAGTGTTTGTAAATCTGCCATGGCCTTTAATCCAAAAGGTGTCGCAGCATTACCAATACCTAAGATATTTGCTGCAAAATACAAAGCCATAGAACTCATTGCAGGATGCTCTGCCGGTACATCAGGGAATAAAACTCTCATTACCGGTCCTATAAATTTTCCTAGTTTTTCACACAAGCCTGCTTTTTCCATCAAAGCCATAAATCCTGTAAAAAAAACCATGACTCCCACTAAACCTATTACAATGTCTACTGCAATACCTGCAAAATTAAATAAAGCATCCTGTACTGCAACAATATTGCCTGTAAATATTCCGGCAACAACTGCTATGGCAACTAAGCCAACCCAAATAAAATGTATCATTCCATTTTTCTCCTTTGTTTTGTTGTTTTCTTATTTATAGCAATTTATATGCCAAATTTCTACACTGTTTTTTTTGATTAGCATTATAAAAATCACCTCATATTTCAAACAAATTATTTATTATAATAAAACACTTTGATTGTGCATGCAATAATACGTTCTAATTACAGAACCCCATTTCCTTGATTCAGGAAAAACTTTTAAAATTCGCTCTTTACTTTTCAACGGTATATCTATAAAATTGATTTAATTGATGATTTACACTTAAGCAATAATTTTCATTACATTTTTTGTGCCTGAGTGTTGCGAAAGGAAAGTTTATATTTATGGAAAAAATTAAGTACTACTATACCTCAATGTCTAAACAGGTTTTTTTGATTACTCTTGCTTTACTGCTTATTGCAAGGTCTATTGTATTTATTGAAGTGATTTTTTTTAATATTAACAACTATCCAACCACTTATAATTTAAGGGTTGCATTGTTTATTCACTTTGTATATTTATTGATAACTATTTTCTTTTTCTTTGGGCATAAGTATTTTATTGCCGAATATGATGAAAATAATATTGTTTACACTAACAAAATCTTGAGAAGAAAAAATAAAGTTGAGCTTAAAGATATTCAAAAAGCTGTTTTAGGGAAAAGAGGGATTTCGCTTTACACCAGCCCTCAAAAAAAACCTTGCTTCTTTCTTCCGTTCTTTCGATTAGGTGTTGTTTCACCTGTGGGTGTTGATGGATTTTACAAAATATTAAAATCAAAAGATATTTTATTAGAAAAGAAGTTTACCATACTTCCGGGTCATGGCAAGTACAAAAAAATCTTTTCTGTTCTGTATTCATGTCTCGCTCTTTTCACACTGGCATATCTTACTCAGGCGTTAGCTTTGATTTTCGCAATAATTAAAAACAGGTAATGCAATAAACAGCAAGGGATGGCTTAAACCATCCCTTGCTGTTTATTGTATATTCTTCTGTCTCATATCTTAACGTTGAATATTGCTTAAGATATGCATTCCTCTATTATTCTCATAGCGTTGAGATGGCAAATTTTATCTATCTCATCGCTTTTGAAATGTTTTTCTAAAGCATTTATAAGAATGGGATATCCCGAATAGTCTTTTATTTCTAATTCATCATCTATTCCATCAAAATCTGAGCCAAGCGCTATACTTTCTATTCCTGCTTTGTCAGCCATGTAGACTGTATGCAGCACAATATCATCAACTCTGGAGTAGGTTGAGCCTTCTCTTAAAAACTCTGCGCAAAAGTTCACTCCCACTACTCCACCCTTTTCACCTAAAACCTTAAGTTGCTTGTCCGTCAAATTTCTTTGGTGACCGCTCAATGCTCTTGCACATGAGTGGGAAGCGACAAATGGCTTCTTAGAATGCTCGGCAACATCGAAAAAACCACCCTCTGACAAATGGGACACATCAACAATCATTCCAAGCTTATTCATTTCACAAACCACTTCTAACCCAAACGGTTTAAGTCCTAACATATGTAGTTTTTCATCCTTGCTGCAGGGAAAGCCTATGGAATTTTCATAATTCCATGTGAGAGTTATGAGCCTTACACCCATATTGTATATTTCATTTAATCGTTCAATTTTATCGCCAAGCATCACCCCGTCTTCGACAGCTAAAATTGAAGAAATTTTACCCTCTGCCCTATTTTTCTCAAAATCTTTCCAATTATAAACAGGTCTTATGGTGGCGTTATTTTTTTCCAATTCTCTTTTATAAACCAAGTAAACTTCGTGAAATATATCATATGGATCCATTGTCTTCATTTCATTCCTTGAAATATAGATGGCAAAAAACTGCGCTAATGCTCCTCCCTCTTGCATCTTTTTAATACTTATATGGCTGGGATTATCCCGCAATTCCATATTTTTATCCCTATAAAAGTTCAACAAAGTATCACAGTGAAAATCTATTATATTCATATGCCTCTTCCTTTTTAGTTTTTTTATTCTACATTGCAAACATCATGCCAATAATAAGTTACGAAATATCTGTAATATTACACTTATTTTTTTCTATAAACACGCGCTTTTCTTAATACAGGACAATTAGTACTATTTTCAGGAAAATAATAATATGATTTACAATGTGTTTATGTTATTTAAAAACTATCTTCTAACTTTGTATAAAATATTTTTTAAGTTTTTCATAAAAAACTGATTTTGATACATCCAGGTCCTGCATAGCCTTTGCTTTATTACCGTTTGCTATAATAAGGGCATCCTTTATTATTCTCTTTTCAGCTTCCTCTATTTGTTCTCTCATAGAATTTCCCTTTGCTACAAATTCTTTTATATTAATATGCTCAGGGTATATCCAATTTGTATCACATAAAGTTACGGCACGTTCAATCACATTCTCTAATTCACGAACATTTCCGGGCCAATCATATCTAATCAATTTATCTAAAGCTTCTCCTGAAAATTGTTTGAGTTCTATGTCATATCTTGTGCAAATTTTATTTAAAATTCTATTAATCAATGTATATAAATCAGATTTATGTTCTCTAAGCGGAGGCATATGTATTGGAAAAACATTTATTCTATAATATAAGTCCTGTCTGAAAGTCCCATTTAGCACTTCTTCTTCAAGTTTTTTATTTGTTGCTGCAATAACTCTTACATCTATTGGTATGGGCTTAGACGAACCAACCCTGTAAATTATTTTGTTTTGTAGTACATGAAGGAGTTTCACCTGTATTTCCAACGGCAAATCACCTATTTCATCTAAAAAGATCGTACCTCCGTTTGCATTTTCAAAAAAACCGGAGCGCCCTGAGGACAACGCTCCGGTAAAAGCACCTCCCACATATCCAAACAATTCACTTTCAAAAAGTGTTGGAGCTATTGCATTGCAGTTGACCTCCACAAATGGAGAATGTTTGTTGTTTTTTTCATGAATGAGTCTGGCTATCAATGATTTGCCTGTTCCGCTTTCACCTGTGATAATTACATTGAATTTGGTGTTTGATGCCTTATGCGCCAAATACTTCAGCTGGTTAATCGAATGGCTGTTTCCCACAAACTCTTGAAAGAAATTTTCAGATATATAACCATAAGAAATAGTACGGTTTGCGTAACTTTTTTCTATTTCCATCAGTATTTGATTTCTATCATCTAATAATTTTTCAAGTTCAGAGGCATCTTGTATTCTTATCATAGCGCCCACTATTTTATCTTTTTCTTGAATTGCTTTTATTGAACACAAGACTAATCTTTTATTGATTTCACAAAAATCATTGCCGATTTCATTTTTTTGACCGGACAAAACTTCTTCCAAGTACTGCAACAGCTTTCCTTTTTCAAATATGTCCTCTATTTTTTTCCCAAAAACTTGAATTGACTCTCTATTATCTCCTTTTGAAAGATATACCTTGCCGCTTAAAATTTCTTTTATAGATTCTTTTTTTATCGTATATCCTTTTTCTTGAAAAAATTTTATCTTACCTGTTTTTCCGTCAATAATAACCATATGCCCAAAACATTCAAAAAATGTAACACAAAAGGTATTTTCATTGACTTTAATTTGAATGTTCTTTTTTGTAACATCAACATTGATCTGTATACTAAAACCTAAATAGTTTGTATCCAAAGAAAAATCTTGATTCAAATTTGTTCCCCTAATATATTTGTATACAGGTTTTATTTTGTTGTTTTCAAAAACTCCTATAGCAATTAAACAATCTTTTGACTGTATGTCTTTATTTGTAATATTGATTTTTTTTAAATCTTCAGGCGATAAATTACCGTCATCATTTCCTATCCCCATATCTGCAATTATTACAATATCATCCTTTAATACCTTTCCGCCTTCATGAAAAGCATATCTGTCAAAAATAATTCCTGTTATTCTTTTTGCTTTTTCATTAAACAGGGAAATTCTCTTTTCGTCATCCACAAGAATTATGCCCTCTTCTAAATGGTCTGTAACAAATCTCAACAGCTCAGAATCTTCTATCATTTGTGCCTCCTTATCTTATTCAGTTGAAATATTATAGCAAATAATAGATTTACTGCTATTTCATCAACCCTTTGTATCGTAATTTCCTCTTGTAGATTCAAAATAGAAATAACTCTTAAACACAGTTTGAAATAATTATATCACAATTAATAAAAAGATATAGGGAAAATTTATAAGCAATCAGGTTTGCTCTACAGTTTAGCTATATCAAATGTATCCGCGAGCAGCGTCCAGTTCTGGGTAAAAGGGTATCCCAGACCCCAGTAGCTTAACCCCCTCAGTCCATATTCTTTGACCAAATCGAACTTTGCCTGTGCGCTTCTTGCATCCTCAAACCAAACCTCATGTGCATTGCCATTCTCATCACTGTATCGGAAAAACGGAGATTGGGCCACATAATCATACTGTATCTGGGCATTGTGTGCATATGCCCGTTCCATTGCCTCTTCCACGCTTATGGTTTCGGCATTCTGTCCCGGTTGAAATGGCAGAGTCCAGTCTCTGGCATATATCTGAAACCCCATCAGTATTTTGTCCCTGGGTATAACCGTAACAGCATAATCAAGAACCTTTCTCATTTCATTTACAGGAGAAATGGCTCTTGGCTGTCCGCCCCTCCAGCCCCATTCATATGTCATAAGAACAACAAAATCAGCAACCTTCCCGTGAAACGGGTAGTCGTGAGCCTCATACAGCAATCCTCTCTGATCTGGGCTCGACTTGGGTGCCAGAGATGTGGAAACGAAAAATCCTTCTTCATGAAGTTTGTTTACAGTGCTTTCAAGAAAGTTGTTGTATGCCTCCCTATCCTCTGGAAGCACATATTCAAAATCAATGTTCAGGCCTCTGTAGCCCTTGTCCTTCATTGTATTTATTACATTGCTCTGAAGATTGGCAACTGCATCAGGATTGTTAAGAACCTTATGTGCAATGTCTTCTCCGGGAATATTTGTAGTGAAATTAACAATTGACATCATAGGAACAATACCATGAGCTATGGCCTCACCAATGGCTGCATCATCGTCTATGGGAGTCAGGCTGCCGTCCTCCTGCACAATGTATGCGAATGGAGTCAGGTATGTAAGTTCATCTCCCACCTCATTAACAATGGGCACCGCATCCTGTCCCAGCATGTATGTAAATGCGTTGACTTCAATTTCAGGTCTCGACTTCTCGGGGATTCTCAGAACCTGACCTACATACAGGTTTTCGGGATTGAGAATTCTATTTTCCCACAACAAATCCTGCACCGACACTCCATGGCTCTGGGCTATTTTCCATGCGCTGTCTCCCGGTTTCACAGTGTGAGTAGCTGGTTCTTCAGGTATCAGGAGTGACTGCCCCACCAAAAGCGTGTTCGGATCCGGCAATCCGTTTGCTTCAACTATTTTATTGACATCGGAATTGAATTTATCGGCTATTTCCCATAAAACATCCCCATTTTGTACAACATATATAAACATGGCGACCTCCTCGGCTATTATATATTATTAATATATTCATCCGGGCGCTCGCCATGATTAATTTATTTCGCTATATCTGTCCTGTACTCCATTTTTTCAAAATGAATTTTCGGAATATTTTTATAGACCTTTTCTCTTGCTTCCTCTGTTGTTTTACCCATTGCCGTAACTGCAAGAACTCTGCCGCCGTCAGTAATTATTTTTCCACTCTCAGCTCTTGTTCCTCCGTGGAACACTATTACATCATCATCGAGGTTGTCTAATCCTGCTATTTCCTTGCCTTTTTCATAGTACTCGGGATATCCTCCCGATGTAAGAACAACCGTAACGCATTTTTCTTCCTTCCACTGCAAGTCCTCTTCCTTTAGGCTGCCTTCCGTACATTTGAGCATAATATGTGCCAAATCTGATTCCAGCCGTGGAAGCACAACCTCTGTTTCAGGATCTCCAAATCGGGTGTTGTATTCCAATACTTTTGCTTTGTTGCCCCTGACCATCAGCCCGATGAACAGCACTCCCCTGAAATCAATATTCTCTGTCTTAAGCCCCTTCAATGTTGTTTTAAGTATATTTTCACTGATATATTTTCTGAGTTCATCCGTGTATATGCTGTTGGGAGAAAAGCATCCCATTCCTCCGGTGTTAAGGCCCCTGTCGTTGTCCCGTGCTCTTTTGTAGTCCCTTGCACTTTCCATTGGAATAATAGTTTTTCCGTCCACAAAGCAAAGAAGTGATGCCTCAATACCCTCAAGAAACTCTTCAATTACAACAGTATCGCCTGCATCGCCGAACTGCCTGTCATTCATTATGCCGTCTATTGCTTTTTCAGCTTCTTCTTTTGTCTGGCAAATGATAACTCCCTTGCCCGCCGCCAGTCCGTCAGCCTTGACCACAAGGGGCACAGTGAAATTATTCAGTGCAGCCTTTGCTTCCTCCAGACTTGTACAAGAACGGTACATTGCCGAAGGAATGCCGTATTTTTGCATGAATTCCTTGGAATATGACTTACTTCCTTCCAGACGTGCTCCCTTGCTGCAAGGCCCGAATGTTTTTATTCCCTTTTCTTCGAGTATATCCGTAAGTCCCATGACCAAAGGAACCTCCGGCCCTATAACAGTCAGATTTATATTTTCTGAAACAGCAAATTCAGCCAAGCCCTCAAGATTATCAACACCAATATTTATACATTCAGCAACCTGTAAAATACCGCCGTTGCCCGGAGCACAATAAATTTTATCCACCATGGAGCTTTGCTTTAACTTCCAGCAAATAGCGTGCTCTCTGGCTCCGCCTCCAACCACCAAAATTTTCATAGTGCCTCCTAATGTTTGAAATGTCTCATGTCTGTAAATATCATTGACATATTGTGTTTATCGCATTCTTCTATTGAAGCACCGTCATTCAAGGATCCTCCCGGCTGGATTATTGCTGTTATTCCGGCTCTTACAGCTTCCTGCACACAGTCTGGAAACGGGAAAAACGCATCAGAAGCAAGTACCGCTCCTTTTAAGCTTTCCTTACCTAAAAATTCCACACCATGCTCTATTGCCTGCCTGCATGCCCATATGCGGTTAACCTGTCCCGGCCCTATTCCCACAGACTGCCCGTCTTTAACTATTGTTATGGCATTTGATTTCGTATGCTTCACAATTTTCCACGCAATTATCAAATCCTTCATTTCATGCTCAGAAGGTTGTTTTTTTGTTACGGTCTTCAGTAAGACATCATCCGGTAAAAGCTTTGAATCTATGGTCTGAACAAGTATTCCACCTGCTACCTTTTTAATGTCGTAAGCATTTTCATCCTGCTTCTTTTCAATGTCTTTCAAGAGCAGAAGCCTTATATTTTTCTTGGACTTAAGTATGCTCAGAGCGTCTTGGGAATATGAAGGCGCCACAACTATTTCAAGGAAAATATTATTTATTTCCTCAGCTGTCTTCTCGTCAATTTCCCTGTTAAACACCACAATTCCTCCGAATATGGATGTTGGATCTGCTCTGTATGCCTTCATGAATGAGTCGTAAGTATTTTCGCCAATGCCTACACCGCATGGATTTGAATGCTTGCATGCTACAACGGCAGGCTCTTCAAATTCCTTCAGCAGTTCAAGAGCTCCGTTTGTATCATTTATATTATTGAACGAAAGCTCCTTTCCGTGGAGCTGTACCGCAGATGAAAGCATTCCCTTCCCGCCTGTAACTTCCTTGTAAAATGCTGCTCTTTGATGAGGGTTTTCTCCGTAGCGCATATCCTGTACCTTTTCATAGGTAAGGGTAATTGTTTCCGGTAAGCTTAGGTCTCCCCTCTCTTTTTTAATATAAGAGGCTATAAGTGCATCATAGTGAGCAGTATGCTCAAACACCTTTGAGCACAGATACAGCTTAGTATCAGGATACACTTCATTGCATGCTTTCAACTCCTCAATTATTCTGTCATAATCAGCAGGGTCAACTACTACGGCAACATCCTGATAATTCTTTGCGGCGGAGCGCAGCATTGTTGGCCCTCCTATATCTATATTTTCAATTGCTTCCTGCCTTGAAACATTTTCTTTAAGAATAGTCTGCTTGAATGGATATAAATTCACAGCTACAATATCAATGGTTTCAACATTGAGCTTCCTCAGGCTGTTCATATGCTCCGGATTAGACCGCACTGCCAGAAGCCCGGCATGAATTTTGGGGTGCAGAGTTTTTACCCTTCCGTCCAGACACTCGGGAAATCCGGTAATCTCTGAAATACCGATTACCTTTATTCCGGCATCACTCAGTGCCTTGTGTGTTCCTCCAGTTGAAATTATTTCAACTCCCAGCTCCTGAAGCTCCTTGGCAAATTCTACAATTCCTGTTTTATCAGATACGCTTATTAAGGCTCTCATTTATTCAACTATCCTCCCTTATTTTAACTTTTCTTCCCTCAGTTTCTATTCTTCCTTCACAATAATATTTGACTGCAGCAGGCAGAAGTCTATGCTCTACCTTCAGCACTCTTTGCTGCAATACCTCCGGCGTGTCGTCCCAGTATACCTCAACAGCATCCTGCAGTATTATCGGTCCTGCATCTGCCTCCTCATCCACAAAATGCACTGTCGCACCTGTTATTTTGGCTCCGTATTTTATTACTGCCTCGTGAACCCTCAGGCCGTAATAGCCCTTTCCACAAAATGATGGTATCAATGACGGATGTATGTTGATTATTTTATTTCTGTATTCACCTATGAATTCAGGCGAAAGTATTTTTAAATATCCCGCAAGTACCACCAAGACAACACCGTGCTTTTTAAGCACACTTACTATTTCTCCATTAAAGGCAGTCCGATTTTTATACTGCTTAGCATTTACAAATACGGTACTGATGCCGTTTGCTCGTGCTCTTTCCAAACCGTAGGCATCCTCCTTGTCGGAAATAACAACAGCGATTTCTCCGTTTATTTCACCGCTCTTTATGCTGTCTATCAGCGATTGTAAATTTGTTCCCGAGCCTGATACCAATACACCTATTTTTAACCTCGGCATATTTTAAGCCCGCCTTCTCGCCTTACTGTTCTTCCCATGACAACCGGTTTTTCACCCAGGCTCTTCATATATTCCATAATTTCCTGAGCATTTCCGGCGTCAACAGCAAGAACTATACCTATGCCCATGTTGAATGTGGAATACATTTCATCATCTTGTATGTTGCCTTCCCTCTGGATGAGTTTGAATATGGGCAGTACAGCAATAGCGTCACCATTTATGTCCGCTGTTATGCCCTCGGGGAAAATTCTCGGTATATTTTCATAGAATCCGCCCCCTGTTATATTTGCCATGCCCTTTATTTCAAATTTAGAAATTAAATCCGAAATAAGTGTGGCATATATTCTCGTGGGAACCATGAGCGCCTCTCCCAGAGTGCTTCCCAGCTCATCTATATATTCGTCTGTGCTGTAATTGCTGTGATCAAAAAATACCTTTCTTACAAGGGAATAGCCGTTTGAATGAACTCCGCTTGACGGAATTCCTATAAGCACGTCCCCATCAGTTATTTTAGAGCCGTCAATAATTTTTTTCTTGTCCACTATACCTACGCAGAAGCCTGCTATATCATATTCACCTTCACCATATAAGCCTGGCATTTCCGCAGTTTCTCCCCCTATGAGAGCAGCTCCTGCCTTTATGCACCCGTTCGCAACGCCCTTCACTATTTCCGCAGCTTTTTCAGGCTCTAATTTTCCCGTCGCAATGTAATCAAGGAAAAACAAAGGCTTTGCTCCCTGGCAGATAACGTCATTCACACACATGGCAACGGCATCTTCGCCTATTGTGCCATGTATTCCTGTTTTAAATGCAATCATGAGCTTTGTTCCCACTCCGTCTGTTCCGGAAACAAGAACAGGCTCTTCATAGTCGTCTTTATTGATTTGAAACATTCCTCCGAAGCCTCCGATATCGGACAAAACTCCCTTGGTATATGTTTTTTTAACATGATCTTTAATCAGTCTAACTGTTTCGTAGCCGGCATGGATATCCACACCGGAATCCTTGTATGTTAAATTTTCAGACATTCTATACCTCCTGATTGGGAACTTCCATTGGGTAATCGCCGTTGAAGCATGCAAGACAGAAGCTGTTTTCAGAGCATGTTGCCTTCACAAGCCCCTCAAGGCTCAGATAATAAATGCTGTCTGCACTGATAAATTCCTTTATTTCTTCAACTGTCTTATTTGCTCCTATTAATTTAGTTTTATCGGGAGTGTTGATTCCGAAGAAGCATGAATGTGTTACGGGAGGCGACGCCACCCTTACATGCACCTCTTTTGCTCCGGCTTCCTTCACCATTCTGACAATCTGTTTTGTGGTGGTTCCTCTCACGATGCTATCGTCAATCATGACCACGATTTTATCCTTTACCAGTTCCTTGAGTACGCTCAGCTTTGTTTTAACTCCCTGCTCTCTCAGCTCTTGCTTAGGCTCAATGAATGTGCGCTTCGCATATCTGTTTTTAATGAGTCCAAGGCCAAATGGAATTCCAAGCTCTGCAGCATAGCCCATAGCCGCTGGAGTTCCCGAATCGGGAACGGAAAAAACCAAATCAGCCTTCACCGGTGCTTCATGTGCAAGAATCCTTCCCGAATTATACCTTGCTCCATATACGTTCACACCGTCCAGGTTGCTGTCAGGCCTTGCAAAATACACGTGTTCAAAAATACACAGCTTTTTCTGAGCATATTTGCTGCTTTTTATGCTTTCCACACCGTTTTCATTTATAACCACTATTTCCCCGGGCTCAATATCTCTTATAAATTCTCCTCCCATGGCACTTATGGCACAACTCTCAGACGCCAGCAAGTAGCCGTCCTGCCTCTTTCCAAGGCAAAGAGGCCTTAACCCATAAGAATCACGTACGCCTATAAGCTCCTTTTCCGTCATGAACACAAAGGCATAGGCTCCCTTTACGATTTCCATAACATTTTTTATGGATTTTACTATGCCGCCCTTGTAATGTCTCGCTACCATGTTAGCAACCACCTCTGAATCAGTGGACGTCTGGAATATTACTCCGTTATCTTCAAGTATGTTTCTCATTGAATCCGCATTTACCAGATTTCCGTTATGGGCAAGGGCAATAGATCCCTCTCTGTATCTTACAACCAAAGGCTGTGCATTCTGCTTTTCACTCTCACCTGTTGTTGAATATCTCACATGTCCGATTGCAAGCTTGCCGGACATTCTGTCAACAACGTCCTGAGATATAACATCCGCCACCAGTCCCATATCCTTGTGGTATTCCATTTTATTCTCTGTCTGAACCGCAATCCCCGCACTTTCCTGTCCCCTGTGCTGCAGTGCAAATAATCCGTAATAAATCAGCTGTGACACTATATCCGGATTTTCAGTATATACACCAACAACACCGCATTCTTCGTGAAGCTTGTCATCTGTTAGTTCAAAATACATAATATCTCCCGGTAATTAATTTTGTTTGCTGCTGATTCTTGACAGAACTTCCTGGTAAACCTCTTCCACTCCACCCATGTCTCTTCTGAACCTGTCCTTATCAAGCTTCTTGTTTGTTTCCGCATCCCACAGCCTGCATGTATCCGGAGAAATTTCGTCTGCAAGTATTACTTTTCCCTCGTAAACACCAAATTCAAGCTTGAAATCTATTAATTTAATGTTTATTTCCAGAAAGAAGTTCTTCAGCACCTCGTTTACCTTGATGGCATATGCCTTCACGGCATCAAGCTGTTCTTCCGTGGCAAATTCCATTGCCCTGATGTGGTAATCATTAATCATTGGATCTCCAAGAGCGTCATTTTTATATGAAAACTCCAGAACTGTCTCCTTCATTGGAACTCCTTCCTCAAGTCCCAGTCTTTGTGCTAATGAGCCTGCTGCCACATTTCTTACTATGACCTCCAAAGGAAGAATTTTCACTGCCTTCACAAGAGATTCCCTGTCATTTAAAAGTTCAAGCTGATGAGTTGGGACACCTTCTTTTTCAAGAAGGGCAAACAGTGCTGCAGACATTTTATTGTTTACAACGCCCTTTCCGGTGATTGTTCCTTTTTTCTCTCCGTTGAATGCAGTTGCATCATCCTTGTATTCAACTATATATTGCTTTAAATTATCAGTTTTATAAACCTTTTTAGCTTTTC
Source organism: Firmicutes bacterium UBA2530 (assembly GCA_002340985.1). GTDB lineage: Bacteria > Bacillota > Clostridia > Tissierellales > Sedimentibacteraceae > Sedimentibacter. The sequence goes on from DDNC01000009.1 coordinate 179,444, forward strand.
CTTCATAAACCATTTCTAATTTTTCCATTTTCATCCTCCGCTTAAATATTTTTTAATTTATCATTTAATTTTTTATCTTTTTCATAAACTTTTTCGGCCATCTGCTTCTTAAAATTTTTAAACTTTTCTCTCAGTTCTTCATATTTCACAGACAAAATCTGAATTGCCAGAAGCGCGGCATTGTCTGCTCCGTTTATGGCAACTGTTGCAACCGGCACTCCAGGAGGCATCTGAACTATTGCCAGAAGCGCATCCATTCCGTCAAGCTCAGAGGACTTTATTGGCAGTCCTATAACAGGCAATGGTGTACATCCTGCCAGCACACCCGGCAAATGGGCAGCCTTNNTGCTCCTATAATTAATTCATAACCCTCAGCCTCGGCATTTTTTGCAAAACCCATGGCCTCATCCGGAGTTCGGTGGGCAGAAATAACTCTCACTGTTACATCTACCCCGAATTCTTTCAATATGTTGTAGCCCTTTTCCACTATTGGGAAATCCGAATCACTTCCCATAATTATTGCAACCTTCATGCTTCCTCCATATCATTATTTAAAATATTTAACGCCGGATTCAAAAATCAGCTGATTCTTGTTTCCCGGAATGTTTTTGTACAAATCTCTGTCCAGACGCTCGGAGTGAGCCATTTTTCCGAATACTCTTCCGTCTGGGCTTGTTATTCCTTCTATTGCTTCAACGGAGCCGTTTACATTATATGTTCCGTCATATGAAGGATTATTATTCTCATCCACATATTGTGTAACAATCTGTCCTGCCTGCTTCAGCCTCTTGAGCCACTCTTCACTTGCAACAAATCTTCCTTCACCGTGAGAAACAGGGAGACTGTGCACATCTCCTACATTGCACATGCTCAGCCACGGAGACGTATTGTTCACAACCTTTGTCCTTACAAAGGTTGATACATGCCGTCCGATTTTGTTGTATGTGAGCGTTGGGTAGTCTTCCTTCATTTCAACTATTTCTCCAAAGGTTACAAGTCCAAGTTTTATTAGTGCCTGGAAACCGTTGCATATTCCTATTATGAGACCATCCCTGTTTTCAAGCAAATCTGTAATCGAATCCTTAAGAAGCTGATTTCGGAACACTGCAGCAATGAATTTGCCCGAGCCCTCAGGTTCATCTCCCGCCGAGAAACCTCCGGGAAATGCAAGTATTTGGGAACTACTTATGCGCCTGTTCATTTCTTTAATTGATTCTCTAATATTTGCAGAGCTTAAATTTTTAAATACAAACAAATCTGTTTCTGCTCCCGCTCTTTCAAAGGCTCTCTTTGTATCATATTCACAGTTTGTTCCTAGAAAAACAGGTATAAAAACCCTTGGCTTGGCTATATTTATGGATGGCACATGCCTTGTCCCCCCCAATATATAATTTACTTCAATTTTTCTTTCCGAATCTGAGTCCTTCTTTATTGGGTAAATTCCACCAAGTGGCTCAAGCCACGCATTTCTGATTTCCTTCAGGCTTATGCTTCCATAATCTTTCCGGTCTTTTACGCCGCATATCTGTATTCTGTCTTCTCCGGTTGTTATGCCTATATCCACAGACCAGTCCATTTCAACGTCATTTTCAACTTCAAGAATTATATCCCCATAGCTTGATTTAAACAGCTCCGCTTCTGTACCTTCCACGCCGATTTCAATTCCAACACCGTTTCCAAGAGTCATTTTTCCCAGAGCTGCCGCAATTCCTCCGTATCCCACAGTATGTGCGCTCAATATCTTGCCTGTCTCAACAGCCTCGTGGATTGCGGAATATTTCTCCGCGGCATCCTCAAAATCCGGCACATTGTTTTCATCCCTTTTAATTCTTACAACAACTATTTTACTTCCTGATTTTTTAAGATCAGGAGACAAAATATTATTTACATTTTCTGTGGTAACTGCAAAGCTTATGAGCGTTGGGGGCACATCCATACCCTTAAATGTTCCGGACATACTGTCCTTGCCGCCTATAGCTGGAATTTTAAGCTCATGCTGAACTTTGAACGCCCCAAGCAGCGCGCTTAGAGGCTTGCCCCATCTCACAGGTTCTTTGTTAAGCTTTTCAAAATATTCCTGAAATGTAAGCCTGATTCTTTTGTAATCTCCGCCCATTGCAACAATCTTTGCAACAGAATGAAGAACTGCATACATTGCACCGTGGTATGGGCTTTCCTTTGTGAGATACGGGTCAAATCCATAAGCCATCAGTGAGCAGGTATCCGTTGAGCCGTCAAGAACGGGAATTTTTGCCGCCATTCCCTCAGTTGGCGTAAGCTGTGTCCTTCCTCCAAAGGGCATAAGCACTGTTCCGGCACCCACAGTGGAATCAAATCTCTCAATCATGCCTTTCTGGCTTGCTACGTTTAGATCTCTCATACATCCAAGCCACGATTCTTTAATGTCCTCACTTATTATGTTTAATTCTGCCGATACCTTTTCAGGTTCCTTTATATATGCGTTTACTTTCTGTTTCACACCGTTTGTATCTAAAAAATCTCTGCTGATATTTAAAATTTCTGTTCCTCTCCACGTCATCACCAACCTTCTGTCATCCGTGACCTCGGCAACCAGAGTTGATTCCAGATTTTCTTCCTCAGCAAAATTATTGAATTTCTCAATATCCTCTTTCCTTATAACAACGGCCATTCTTTCCTGTGATTCCGAAATGGCAAGCTCAGTGCCGTCGAGACCTTCATATTTCTTTGGAACAAGGTCAAGATTGATATTCAGTCCCTCTGCCAGCTCTCCTATGGCAACGGAAACTCCTCCCGCACCAAAATCGTTGCATCTTTTTATAATGCTGCTGACCTCCGGATTTCTGAACAGTCTTTGAATTTTTCTCTCAGTCGGTGCATTTCCCTTTTGCACCTCTGAACCGCAGAGAAGTATGGATTCCTCCGTATGCTCCTTCGACGAGCCTGTTGCTCCTCCCAGGCCGTCTCTGCCCGTCCTGCCTCCAAGAAGAATTATTGCATCTCCCTTTTCGGGCTGTTCTCTTTTTACGCTTATCTTAGGTGCCGCCGCAATTACCGCACCAACCTCCATCCTCTTGGCTACATAGCCCGGATGATATATTTCATTTACATAGCCCGTTGCAAGCCCCACCTGATTGCCGTAGGAGCTGTAGCCTGCCGCTGCCTCCTTGGATATTTTCCTCTGTGGCAGCTTGCCCGGCAGCGTATCCTTTATGGATTGGTTTGGATTTCCGCTTCCTGATATGCGCATTGCCTGATATACGTAGGAACGACCCGAAAGAGGATCCCTTATGGCTCCTCCTAAACAAGTTGCCGCACCGCCAAAGGGCTCTATTTCCGTTGGATGGTTGTGAGTTTCATTTTTGAACATCAAAAGCCATTCCTGATTTTTTCCGTCCACATCAACATCCACTACAATACTGCACGCATTTATTTCATCCGATATTTCAAGGTCATCAAGAAGTCCTCGTTTTCTCAGCTCCTTTGCTCCTATTGTAGCAAGGTCCATGAGCGTCACATCTCTTAATCCATCTTCATATATGTATTCTCTTGATTTTAAATATTGTTCATATGTATCCTTAATTGCATCCGTTGTTTTACCTTGTTCAAATTCAACATTTTCAATTATTGTGGAAAATGTCGTATGTCTGCAGTGATCCGACCAATATGTGTCAATAACCTTTATTTCAGTAATGGTGGGGTTTCTCTTTTCTGTGTTTTTGAAATATTCCTGACAAAAAAACAAATCCTCAAAACTCATGGCAAGGCCCCTTTCAATTCGGAACTCCTCCAATTCTTTATCAGATTTGTATATGAAATTTCTCACAATATCCACCTGTACGGCTTCTGGGTACAACTCATCCAGGTCTGCAGGCACCGACAGCCCTGCTTCCCTCGAATCCACAGGATTTNNCAGGATTTATATAATATTTCTTAATTTTTTCTGACTCTTCATTTGACAGCTCACCTTCAAGCACAATAACCTTCGCATATTTTACAACAGGCTTTTCTTTTCCGGTAACTATCTGAATGCATTGCGCCGCTGAATCAGCCCTCTGGTCATACTGCCCCGGCAAGAATTCCACGGCAAAAACATTGCCCTCCGTGCTTATATTCTCATGAATATAATCCTGGTTAGGTTCCGAAAACACCGTTTCAACTGCCTTTTTGAAATCTTCTTCACTGATTTTTGAAACATCATACCTGTTTAATACACGAACATTTTTCAAATTATGAAGCTGCAAATTTTCGGCAAATTCATTTTTCAGGTTTAAAGCTTCTGTGTTATATTCCTGTTTCTTTTCCACATAAACTCTTCTAACTTCAAAGTTCATAATAGCCATCCTCTTTTTAGTTATTAAGTAGACAAGCATATGATAGCAAATATAAAATTGCATGTCAATAGAATATGTGATATTTTTAAAATGATTATTTATTTTCATTCGTATTAATACGAACATTGCATTGTTGCGCTTTTGCATATTTCGTATTTTCTGATTATTTTATTGTCTCCTCGCGGTTGATTGAAGAGAACTACCTCGCTCTCTTATTTATTGTTATTATGCTTCCGAATCTGTAATGCTCGGATTTACGTGTACCATGCAATGCTTAACATTGATAAATCTCTCTTCAATTGCATCGTGTATCCGGTGAGCTGTATCATGTGATTTTATCAGTGTGCTCAAACCATCCGACCGTATTTCTACATCCACATAAATTTTATCCCCAAACATACGAGTTTTTAACTGATCAATTCCCTCAACCGATTCTTGTGCAAGAATAATTCTGCGCATCTCATCAACGATTTCATCATCACATGCACTATCAGTCATTTTTCTAATAGCGTCCCGAAAAATATCAACTGCAGCTTTTAAAATAAATAAACAAATCACGAAACATGCTGCCGGGTCCAAAACAGGAAACCCCAGCCGTGCTCCAAATATGCCGATAAAACTACCTATAGACGAAAAAGCATCCGAACGATGGTGCCAAGCATCAGCCATTAATGCGCTCGAATCAATTTTCTTTGCAGCTATACATGTATACCAGTACATTGATTCCTTTACGATAATCGAAACAATTGCCGCTACCAGAGCAAGCCTTCCAGGTGTGACAATCTCTCCATCAGTGCCGGCAACTGCCTTATGCACACCAGAATAGCCAATTCCTATACCTGTCGCAAACAAAATAACAGCTAAAATAATGGCAGCTACACACTCAAATCGTTCATGTCCATATGGATGCTCCTTGTCAGATTCCTGATTCGCCAGCTTTACCCCCACAATTACAATAACAGTACTGAAAACATCAGAAAGTGAATGTACCGCATCTGAAACCATCGCTGAAGACTGCGCAAATATTCCGGCGAACATTTTAAAGCCTGACAATATTACATTTCCTATAATGCTGTTACGAGATACTCGTATTGCAATTTGCTCATTGGTCATTTTCATAAGCATTACCTCCGTTTTAATTAATAACCTAAGGCACGCGTAATCATTTTCCACGTAATATAAAACGCATCTGTGGAACATACTACCGTCCCACAGATGCGTAAAAATACCATCTGCTGCCGCAATGCGGCCCAGCCCCATAACCCCCAATGAGGTTTATCGCCTGCTCAGTTTGTACTATTGATTAATCGTCCGCAAAACTCCGGACGTAATTTCGTGCAAAGAGTTATATTATTATAGTATATGCACGGATTAATGTCAATGTGTTATATATAGCGATAAAAGACCATAAATAGCTTTTTATCTCATTTATTATCTTTGCTGCCATCGTGATATTGCTCAATAATATCAATAATTTCCGGAGAGCAACACTTTCCTATTGGACTTAGCTCTTTGCATTTTCCTAAAGTACAGGCACCCGTCATCTTCCTGACATCGTTTAACGACTTTGCACCATTATCTAACGCATCTAATATTTTAGCCTTCGTAACCTTTGAACAATAACATACCATTTCTTCATTTTTCATTATTCTCTCCCTTAACTTGTGACTGATTACGCAGCATCCCGCACCTGTCCTCCGGTAAATACCTGAATTTATGTTTATTATAAAGCAAATCTGCAGGTCGATTTGCTATTAAACAAATATAGCTATCCTCATGTGTATTCTTTTCAAAGTAATTATCTATTGCTTCCATAATCCGTTCCGCAAAACCCCTTCGTCGATATTCTTCGTCTACCATAATATCGCTCACAACATAGGTTATACCGCCGTCGCCAACTACCCTGCCAAACCCAACCAACTTTTTTTCATCATATATAGATACAGCAAACAAGGAGTTCTCCAAGGCAATCTGACTTCTCTTCAAGTCTTTATTTCCCATCCCAGAACGCAACCGAAGACTCACATAGTCTTGTGCTGTTGGGGATTCATAAACAAGTTGTATATTCAAAATTTCTCCTCCTCAAATTCTAATCTAATTAATTTTATTATGAATCAAGTGGATGGGCATGTTTCTTGTCCCATATGGATAAATCGGGAAACAATCATTCTTTGCCTTTTGTCGATTAACCTTGCCATCCCAAGAAAATTGTCCCACATAAATGGAAACTCTCAATAATATTTCATCTGTCATAGGCTAATACTCCTAGTAAAAGAATAGTGAATTGGAATTTAACAATGCTTAACCATTTTATAGTTCACCAAAGTAATACCATTTCTTATAGCCTTATTTTCTGCTTCAACCACATACCCTTGTTTTTCAAAAAAGGGTTTGGCAGTAATTGATGCATATGTTTCAAAGTTAAGTAAACCATCTTCTCGTGCAAGCCGTTCTAATTCATCTACCAAAGCTGAAGCAATACCCTTGCGCTGAAAATCCCTATGAACATAAAGCCGATCGAGATAACCTTTCTTATCCATATCAGCAAAGCCGACAACTTTCCCGTCTATTTCTGCAATTAAAGTATTGTTGGTCAAAAATGAACAATTCCATGATTCCAAATCAACATTTCCCGTAGCCCACGCATTAATCTGCTCATTCGTGTAGTCCTTTACATTGATTGTGTGCACAGTATCATAAAATAGCCCTGCCATAATAGCGCAGTCAATCGGTTTATACTCTCGAATTATCATAATTACCTCATTAAACTCCTTTTTATATATCCGCACGAAAAGCAATTTCCCCCTTTTAAAATACAAATAACCTCATATATAAATTCCGGTTTGTCTCTCTGTTATGCTCATTTTCGTATCGCGAGGCAGTAATTCACATTATCAAACCCAGTAATGGGATGGGATGGATTCGCATCATTATAGACATTAAAATATCGCCCTGTCATTTCTAATGGTGTTAAGTGCTCATAAATCAAGAAGCCATAATCAGAAAGAATTTTTTCGATTTCTTCGTAAGAATAGCTTGCAAGCATTTTTTCGTTTGCAGCTCCGGCTAACATAGCCTGTTTTTTTGCGCGTTCACCTGCCTTGTCCGTATAACTATTTTCATCGGGATAATCAAAAATGACAGAACTTCCCTTAGATAAAAGTGAGCTGAGTGCAGAGAGAAGTTTTTCAAATGCTTGTTTTGAAAGATAGTATGCTACTCCCAGAATACTACAAAAGCTATTTTTATCGCTATTGAATGCAATATTCTCAGTTAATGTGTTCCACCATTGTTCCTCCGTGAAATCAGTTGCAACGTAATGGACATTTTCTGGTATAGCAATTTTCCCAACATCAAGACGTATCTTCTTATCATTTCCAGTAGTAGAATGGTCTACCTCGAAAATTTGTAGTATTTCCGCCCAATCGGGCTGCCGATAAGCAAATGTATCATACCCTGCGCCCATAATCAAATACTGTGTTGTTCCAATAGATACGGCTGTTTCGAGAGCCTTTTCAGCAAATGCTGCTCTGCCAAGTGGCGGTGGAGATAATTGATTGTCTACAATCCATCTAAGGGCTTCCTCTGGTGTGCCAGCAAAGGATGGGTTGAAAAAACCAATACCATCCGCCATGCTTTTTGATATTTGCCTGAATTCTTTATCCGACAAGAGTAGCCTCGCAACACGATCATCAAAAATTTTGACTTCGTTGTTTTCGGCATGATATGCTCTTGAGAATGCACTAACAAGTGCTGTCATACTCTTTTGTTCCATTGTATAACACCTCCTATATACTTAATACACCCAAAATTCATTAAACACAAGGCTTGAAATTTATCCCATTTTGTGGTATAGTAAGTATAGAAAATCATGAGATTTTACATTTCCGTCACTTTTGTGGCGGATTTTTTGCTTATAAAATTTGGAATTTACAGTTTTGTAATATATGCTCGTAATAGACAGTGCGATCCCAATTCCAAATAAAATTCTTGTCTTAATATTTTTTTAATTTTAGACCTCGTTTAGTAACCTCCTGCACAAAACCTATCTGCGAGATATTTTCTTCCGTCAAATCCATATACTTGATTTGAATTTCTGAAGCATTTCCAATGTACGCGTTGAGCCACTCATCGTATTCGGATGCATCTACTGGGTGAGAATTGTCATATTCTCTATCTTTCATGATATAGTAAACAAACCCCGTCCCGCTTTTATCTATATCACTTGGAAACTCATTTTTATGATCGTCTCCTCCCAGGTAGTTTTTATCCCATGCATCCACCATGCCAACAAATACATAGCTGTCCAAATCTGGCACGTATTGATATAGGCTATATGGCCAAAAGTCACCGCCAAGTCTCTGATTGCTACCCCATTTCGCCCTGATGATTCCGTTATCATAAAACGTCAGCAGAGTGGATTCACGAAGTTTCGTCTGCAGTTTTTTTGTCTCTGCGTCGTAACCAAGTACAAATCCTGCCCAGCCGCCTTCAGATGTAGTGGTGTAAAACAGGAGCAGTTCTTCTCTCCCGTCGTTATCCACATCGCAAACATCGAATTTGTTTGTATACATGTCGCCATATTGTATCCCTCCGTCAGTGCCATCTGGAAGTATATGATTTTGTATTAGGTTTTCGAGGGCAGCAATATATGCAGTATACATATCATCAAGATTATCGACAGGTTTATCAGGCTCTGTCGGTGTGTCTATGGCCGTTTCCGGAGCCGTTGGTGAGGCAGGAGAAGGAGACTTATCACTATTATCATTTATATTTAATGCATGCTTGTTGCAAGCGGTAAGTGTAACACATAAAACCACAGAAAAAATAAGGCTCAATATTTTTTTCATTTAGCAAATTCTCCTTTTTAGCCAGAATATTATATAAATAATATGTACAACAAACTCACATTTATTGATTAGCTTAGTATTGTTCAGCCGCACAAAACTCGGCAAACAAATCATACAATTCCGGCAGAACCTTTTTTAGAGAAATCAGACGCTTTTTATTAGAATCATAATAGCAGTGTTTGCTTTCTCCAATAGCTCGCAGCTTGCCGCTTCTCTCTAAAACTTAGATTTTTCATAGTTGTAAGGGATGCTCGTTCCTACTACTACATCTTCAATTTTATCAATAATCAGCCAATCGTCCATATTTCCCTGATGGTCAAATGCAAGCGGCGGCTCGATTTGCTGAACATACCCAAATTCAACCAGACATAAGCATTTCTTGTGCCAGCGCTCTTTTTGTTTCTCAGTCAAATTTAACTTGTCCTGATTGTCATTTAGTGTCTTTATAATCTCATTCTCAGTCAGTTTCACGTAATTTTGAACAGCCTTCACTGTTGCAAAGGCAGAAATACTCAATGCTCCTTTTTCCATAAAATAGACAGTCTCTCCTTCAAACACTCTGCTGTGAGGTATCTTGCGGCCGGCTGCTCCCCTTACTACCATTGTCTTAGTTCCAGCTAAAATTTTATCTAAAACTCGTTCACCCTTTTTCCCTGTATTATCACAATATATTAAATGTACCATTTTTATTTTCCTCCCTTTCTTCTTCAAGTATAACCTGAGCCTTATTGACCAATTTAGTCAATCATTACATCCTCAAATTCCTTCAAAAGCCCATACAGTATGCGTATGTTTTCCAGTTCTGTCCAAGGCTTTATATCTACCGGATTTTCATCAAGGTCATAAATCTTGGCTCCCTTCATTGAAAGTAGAAATGGCGAATGCGTGGATATAATAAACTGGCATCCTGAAAACCGTGCCAGGTCTTCAAGAAATTCCTTTAATTTCAGCTGGAGTTTAGGTGAAAGACTGTTTTCAGGCTCATCCAGCAAATAAAGTCCATCTCCTCTGATTTTTTCGATAAAAAATTTAAAAGCGCTCTCTCCATTAGAATATCCTCGAACGTTGTTCATCAGTTCGCTCCTGACAAAGCGAGACTGCGTCTTGCTTCTTGAACTGTTCACTCTTTTCAGATACTCATAATCATCTATTGATTTAAACTGAAATTCAGAATACTTCAGACTTAAATATTCATCGAAAATTTCTTCTCTTCTTCGGTCGACACCATCATTGATGTAGCGAATATTCAAAAGATAGTCAAATACATCATCACTGGTTATGATATTAGCTTTTGTCAGGCTGATTTCACTTTCCATACTGCACATATTGACATAATCAGCAAAGAAATTAGATTTATTGTAGGCAGAATCACGTTTTGCTTGTATTTTTTCTGCTATAACATTTAATGCCGTTGTCTTCCCCGAACCATTTCCTCCGTAGAAAATTGTAATCGGCTCAAAATCAACTCTTTCAAAGCCGTGTTCGGACAATATTCCAAATGGATAAAAGGAATCGTAGCATGTTCTTTTTATATCCAGGAAAAAATGAAATTCCCTGTCCCTGCTTGGGAATGTAAAATTATTTAAATAAACCATACTTGCTCCTTGATTATCAATTGCTGCATCCTCCGCAAATTGTCGGTGACATATCAAAGCTCCCGCTTCATTTGCTCAAAATAAAACGACTTATTATCAACCGCACGCATAGTGGCCAAAATACCATCCAAATGGTCATACTCATGCTGCAGTAGCTCCGAGAGGTCACCCTCCAGATGCATCTTTTGCTGTTTAAAATTCTCATCAAGATAAAAAATGTCCCCACGTTTATAACGCTCTACTTTAACCAGCAGGCCGGGAAAGGACATGCAATCGTCCATCAGCGTATATTTTTCATTATCGGAAAAATTCATCACAGGATTTATAAAAACATAGGATTTATCCGTAAACATGTACAGCAGCCGTTTTTTGATTCCTATCTGAGGTGCGGCAACCGCCCGGCCTGCTCCGTACCTTTTCCTGTAATCCATGAGGGTATCATGCAAATCCTTTACCCACTCAGGCAAAAAAACAAGGTCATCTTTTGTTATTTCTTCACTAATTTCATAAAGCTGCGGATTTCCGAGTTTCAATATTTCTCGTACCATCGCTTTCATCCTTCCTTTTCCTTATTTATGTTCTTTAAACTTTTGTTATATTCGTTGACCCGTAAATTCTCTTTTTCTTCTTTGCAGCTTCCATGATTATGCCACCAATAAGCCAAGTGCACATCACGTGAAATACCTATGGTTAAATTATAGGATGCGATTCAAGCGAAGCAACCGGTTCAATACCTATATTCAAAAATGCCTACAGCTCAAACACGCCTATATCATCGCTTGTATCAGAAGAGGTTATTTTTAATCGGGTGAGCTCTGCCATAAATGGCGAGAAACTTTCCCAGAGAATTGAAAGAACACTTTCCTCCTGCCCCTGATTCACCAAAGCAATTGTCATGTGCGGAGTCCAGTTTTTTTGTTCCAGTGAATATAGACACCCCTTGTCCATACAGCAACTGTCATATTTTTCATGTATGACTGAATGGAGCTCCAACAAGCCATAACTGGAAGAGGGTGCCAAAAAACACAGGCGTGCATCCGGAAAAAATCCAAAATGATTAAAGCATATCTGAATTCTTTTGTGCTGTTTTGACACATTGCCAACCCATCTTATCAGACTTTCTTCATCCACCCCTGTATAAATTCCAAACGTTATATGAGGTTCATATCCATCATCAACAGAAATACCTTGTTCTTTCAATTTTTCTTTAATTTTGTATACCTCTTGGTTCGTTTCATCGTCAAATGTGCCCATCACACATAAAGTCCTCAATTGATTCAAAATGTTGCTCCTTTCCTTCAACAGAATATACTGTTTTTTGTTCAATTATTAAGGTTGCAAATCATGATATATTCTTGCTCATTTTCAGCACTTATTTCAAATCCTACCTTCTGATACATTTTAACAGCATAGTTGTCTTTTTGAACTGCAAAAGATGTTTTTGAGTAGCCTTTCGCTCTCAAATACCCTATCATTTTCATCATTAAGTCTTCCCCTATTCCTCTTCTGTTTGTCCTGTTATATTTTACCCTATAGCCCTAACGGAAAGTCAAAATCATTTGTAAAACAGTGACTTTCTTGAAAATTAATATTACTCCCAAGAGTAAAAGTATTATAATCAACCTTTTGAGATGTCATATGGAATCGTGACTTTTTCGTACTGGTAGTGCCCTGCGTCCGCAGTTATGCGGCACATTGTGAGTTCTAAATTAAAACGCCGTTTACCGCAGCTGCCGGGATTGAGAAACAGTACTCCCTTAATAATTTCCGCAGAATATTTGTGGGAGTGACCATAGACCACCACATCCACATCTGTNNTTGCAATCTGTTTCATGAGTTCCTCTTTCTTAGTTTTGTTAATAATCTTAGCATTAATAAATATGAGTACATATTATATTACCTTTATTATTATTCTCAAGGTCAGAGCATAGCTACATGGTTATCTTTAAATGTAAGCAATGGGGATTGGTTTACAAATTGGAAGCTGTAAGCTTGTGATCATGCTTGTTTTGTGCTATTGCGAATACGTCTTAAAAGATATCTAAATCCATCTAAAATTAAACCATAAATAATAAAAGTTAAGACTGAACCGATGTACCAATATATTGAAGTATATCCAATGATTGTTCTGGAAGATACTTTCATTCCTGAATTCATAAAGGCACTTGCTACATCAGAACGAGATATCATTCTTAAGAGCGGATTTAGATAAATCAAAACAATACTCTTTGAATCCTGTCCTATTTGGTGCATGTATATTTCAAATACAGCTAATATAACAAACCAAAGGGTAAAGGATTTTAATATTTTTTTCATTAAGTAATTCCTCCATAAAATACAAATAATCTGTACAACTCTGACAAGTCAAATAACTCCAATTCTTTTGCAACTTCAATTGCAAAATCAGCCGGTTACACCTTTCGCCTTTTCATACACCGCCAATAATATGCAGCCCGTTCCATAGCATATAATGTCTTTCCAGTCAAAAACCGAGCCCATTATAACTCTCCAAAATTTATTTTCATGCAGTCCTAAAATATTTACTAATTCAATATATTGCAGAAATTCAACAAATACCGCAAATAAAAATATCCAAAGCGGCAGCAAAGTAATTTTGCCAGGAAAGACTACCTTTATTGCGCAATAAATTACACCAACAACCAATATATCTCCTACATATGGCCGGATAAATTCATCCTGTATATATAACGCAATAAAAATTTCGACCAATACCAGCAATATAAATACCACCGCATATTTTATCCTATGTTTTGTTTTATCTATTTTCATCGTATTTTCTCTTTTCATAATATTATTTATCACTCTTATATTTTCAAATAGAAATTAGTTCCCCCCCTCTTGTACCATTATTCTTTGCGCTGTAATAAGCTTCATCTTTACTAACCTCAAAATACTTCATCATTTAAACACACTAAATTATACCATTATTTTGCATTGCATTCAATTAAAACAAATATGGAAGGGGACTTAATTATAAAAGACAAATACTATATTTAATGATACAATAAAGAAAACCATATAAGCGAGGATGCATTATGAACAAGCATAATATCTATAAAATGAGTGTCGCCAGTGTCTACCCTCATTATGTTACCAAGGCGGAGAAAAAAGGACGTACAAAAACGGAAGTTGATGAAATTATCCGTTGGCTTACAGGATATAGCCAGGAACAATTAGAAGCTCACTTAAAAAACCAGACGGATTTTGAGACCTTCTTTGCGGATGCTACGCAGCTGAATCCTTCACGGGCATTAATCAAAGGTGTTATATGCGGTGTCCGAATTGAAGATATTGAAGAACCAACTATGCGGGAAATTCGCTATTTAGATAAGCTAATCGACGAATTGGCAAAGGGAAAAACTATGGATAAGATTTTGCGAAAATAACATAACCACAGGCTTGCAGGTCATGCCGAGATATAATCTGTAAGCCTACTGCCTCTGTTTATTTGATTTTTTTAACATCTTCCGAATTCATGTTTAGCTATTATTGTCACCTCTTTCAAAGCAAATTGTTAAAACAGGCGTATATATTTTAGTAATACACACGACCTACTATTCAGGGAAACACCTAAAAACAATCAAATTATTATCAGGATCTAAAAAACTCATATTTTTTGCTCCCCAAGGCCTCATGGTCGGAGGGTCAAAAGCTTGACAAACGTACAACATCACTTGTCAGTAAGCATACTTCTCCAACTTTCATTATATCCTCCTGTTACTAAGCTCTTAATTAGCAATTTACACATACATTTTCTATTTCAATAAAATCTCCCCTGCTTGAATCGGTATAAATTTCTGTTTGATAATATGTATCACTTACAAATTCTATAATCTGGGTCGATGGCAATACTACTTTTATTGTGGATTCGTTCTTATGAGCTAACTCTCCAAAAATAGTTGAAATCATGGCAAGATCATTTTCAGTAAATTGCCCCTTAACAACCACCCTGCTTATCCCCATAATTCCATTATCCTTTGAGTTCGGAACCATATACTGATTCATATAATCTCTTGATTTCTCATCCTTCATTTCCTGAAATCCGATTTGCATGGGAACACCTTCAAAAAAAGGAGCATAGCAGTTTCTCCATGGCATTCTGCGTGTCAGCAGATTAAAGAACCACTTGAACTCCAGCCATTCCGGCTGAGTTACATCTATTCCCTTTCTGTTTAACGAGTCATGGATTTCATCTATTTTTCCAACATCCAGCATCAGGCAAATCACTCCTCTGTGTCCCTGATTATATTTCCTTGTCCACTCCTCAACCCATCCACCGCCATCCGGCTTCATAATGTGTACCATTTCAAAGTATTCATTCCCTATCCACAAATTTGAAACCTTAAATCCGGCAGTGCCCTTTCCCCATTTTGGTTCATATGGGAACCCCTTTGATCTGATGTAATTAATAATTGTTTCATCTGCTTGATAGTTTTTATCGACATTTATAACAAAATGGTCTAATTTCATCTTATTCCCCCAACGTACAAATTTATTTATATTGTATATGATTTCACAGAAAAAATAAATAAAAATATCAGGACACGACATCGTGTTAATAAAAATCATGACCACCGGCTAATTGGTGGTCATGATTAATGTTTTAATTTTGTTCTATGAACCTCATGAGAATCACTGCAATTTCTGCACGAGTTGCTGTACCCTTGGAGTCGAGGATACCATTGCCCTTACCGGAGATGATTCCATTGTCAACCGCCCATTCTATGGCTTTGGTTGCCCAAGGTGATACATCTTCTGCATCTGCAAAGCCGGAGAGGTCACCTGCTTTAGAGACATCGAGACCTTTCTTTTGTGCAAAGCGATACAGTAATGTTACAAGTTGTTCTCTTGTAATTGAGTCATCCGGATTCAGTCCGTCGGAAATATCATTAACCTTTGCCCATTCCTGTGCTGCAGCGTACCAGTTTGTGCTTGTAGTATTTTGTGCAGGGCTGCCTGCCAAACGATATAACACCGTCCAAAGCATAGCTCTTGTTGCTGTCGCATCTGGGCTGAACTTGCCATCACCGGTTCCGGTCATCAAACCACGCGTCTGAACATACTCCACTGCTCCTGCATACCATGCACTTGGCAAAACGTCTAAAAAATTCACAGCAGGTATGTTCGGTGGTACAACGAATTTAGATTCTATCTTAGCTTCCGGCTTTGTTTCCGGTTTCGGCTTAGAATCTCCACCACCACTTGGTTTATCGCCACCGCCTGCCGATCCAATCACAATGTTATTTACTGTCAAGATGTTGTTTGTATTGTCATAGTCAGGTATTTCTTCATCAGAAGAATCGTACACTTTGGCTACCAGATATAGCTTCTGTGGTAAATTCTTCGTATTGGTTAGCTCAAACTCTACTAATACTGATTTACTGAGTTTTCCCTCTTCAAATGTTCCTCCATCAAACACATTTATGGTACCCGGCGTCTTGCCGAAGGAATCCTCATAGATTCCGACAGAGATTTTTCTGCCCGAAAGTGAAAATGGTGTATTGTTTGATATCATAGTCTTGATATCAAGAACATCATTTTCCTTAGTGGACGATAATATCTCTGCAGCGATATCGGTATGACGGAGGTCGATGGTATCTGTGCTGTTTGCTGTACTGTTGTCTTTAAAAGTTGCGGTTACAGTGTAGTATATTTTCTCCGGCAAATTACGCTCAGGGGTAAAAGTTGCTGAAATCACGGCTTCAAAATTCGGAAGAATGCTCCATTGGTTTGTAGCATCCCCTTCGATAGTTGTACTCTCTCCATCAATGTCTACTGTAATACTTTTGATGGATTCAAAGCCTTTGTTTTTAACCTTGATGTCGAGAGTGGTCTTGACATCCGGTGTAAGCTTTGTAATGTCGTTTACGCACGAAGTGGTTTCTATTTCATTAGTGAATTCTGCTGCCGTTCCAACTAAATACTCTTTTCTTTTCACTTCAACATTCGACTTACCAAATACAAATTCTCTAAATACAGTATTTATACTTAGGTCATTTCCATTCATATCTACGTCATATGAATGAACGTACACGTCAACATCACCATTCGCGGATGGTTCACGAAACTCCGCCACTGCCGCTACAATAGGTGCTGAAACAAATGCAGTATTACCACTCACAGCAGATATGCGAGAAGCATAAAGTACTGATTCAGATTTCTCATCATCTACCTTCCTGTTGCCTGACCATACTAATGCAGAAACTCCCGGGTTTGACTTGTCACGGAAGAGTCTAAAATCTCCACTTATATTTTCGGGTACGCCAGAGAACACTGTGCCCGTTACAAAGCCTTCTGTATTTATTTCATGAAAGGAAAGCTTAATTCGTCCCGCTTCAGCAAAATTTCTATCATCTTTGCCTAAGCATGCAAGCGTGTATGTGCTGCCGCTATAGATTAGGCTGGCTCTATTGGCTATAGGAAGATTGTTTTGAATAATTGTTACATCGCCACTATTTGAAATTCTGACAATTTCGATTTTACCGCTTTTCAATATAGCTGCTACTATGCTGTTTCCAACATCATCCATTTCAACAAAGTAGTCATCGATTCTATCACCGGAAAGTGGTGCATATAGCATGCCTTCAGTTTCTTTATTCAGTTCAAACATAAGCCAGTTCTCAGAAAAATCTACGTTAGGACTATTATTGTCATATGCCATCCAAATCTCAACTTCATTGAGTCCGTCTGTGCTTGCAGCCTCTTTTCGTGGTGCAGCTGGAACATTGTCACCAAACGAGTTCGTTGAAGCAACAAGCATCTCACCATTACTATAGTCATAAGTTGCCTTAGAAGCAGCTAAAACATTAGACGCAGTACTACTGCCTCCACTATAATTTTCGTCGAACCTATAAAATCCGTTATAGCTTTCCCCTCCACTCCTATACTTCGTATACCATAGCTTAAATGCACTTTCTTCGGTATCAATCATTCCATCATCTATACCGACTAAACGACTGTAGCTGCTCCTCCATAAATCACCTGATGTCCAGAATATTATATTTCTTTCTATTTGCTTATCAACCGCAGCATATGGTCGATAGGTGGAATATTCCCTAAAATCTGCTTCTATTCCGCCATGTAGTCCTGCCTTTACAGCATATACTCCAATGTCAATATTTAAACCATTGTGACCGGTTATCACTTTAATTTCCGCATAAGTGTTTTCTCTCAAATTGAAATTAAGTGGATGTGCCGGATTGCCGCCACCTTCCGGAGCTACTATTTCAAATCTACTCTGTGCCAAGACATCAAAGGCTATTCCCCACTTGCAATAATAATCTAAGTCAAACAAATCCTCCGGTACATACTTAAAGTAAGTTTGGACGTTAATGCTGCCTTCATGGAAGGTAAATCGAATATCGCCATTAGGAGAAACAGTTGCCTTTCCTTCTATATAACCCCTTATGCCAGGCCAATCAGAAGTGCTATACGGATTTTTTACATCCCTTTTCGTTTGAGCAAACAAATTGCTAAAGTTATCACCCTCCCATCTATCCTTGAGGTGCACCCAACCTGCTTTGTTCATGATATCAGCATTTGCATAGCCACGTACTACATATTCGTCTCCATTTTTTCTAACTTCAAATGTGAATGGGTTTTGTGACGGGATAGCTAATGGGGTTGTAATTTTGTCGAATGCTTTTGCTATCTTACTATCAAAGACAGTAGTATTCTTTTCACTATTCACAGCAGCAGTATTTTTCTCTATCTTCGCATCACCTACTTTTAGATACATCTGATCATCGTGGAAGAATTTCTGTGCATTTAGGATATCTTCTATCTTCTTAATTTGCTGCACATCGTCCATAGATTCCATCCTGACCCAGCATAAATTTTTCACATCATTGAAGCCGTCATTTAAGAAGGTGTGTATGTCAATCTTAGCTACATTTCCAGGCGTTATCTGTACATTTGTCGGTTTAAAACGCAAGATGGTATATCTGTTTGGAGTAAATTCTTGCCAATTTGCTTTTTCGTCTATACCGACCATATCGGATGTGGTAGTGCCAACAGGCTCCCAATGCCCCGGATTACCGGCTGTGCCCTCTACACGTTTCATATTCGTAATCCGTAAAGAAGCAAAGTCAACCCTGCGATTTCCTGTTGCTAATAGCACATTTATGCCATCCCGAGTATTTATCGAAATAATATTAGATGTCGGTGCTTTGAATTCTTGCATTTCTCCATCCGGATTAGGCACTATTACCTTCTGGAGATTGCTTGATAAGCTGATGAAGTAGCCGATTTTACTTCCATTTTTTAAGCTTTGTGAAAGTGTATCTAAACCATAATATTCAAGCTGAGTTAGAGTTTCTCCTCTAAGTAAGTATTCATACTCAACTAAGAGCTTCAAATCTTGATACATGTATAGGTTCTCATATAATTTATTTAAAGGAATACCAAAGCTTCCACTATCAGGTGTAGGAGAAGCCTTGCCATTTGTACCGGGAATAATGCTTCCTGCTTTATCTATCAAACAGTATCTGACTGTACTTGGCACAGTAGAGCCTGCATTAGAAAACTCTACAGTCGGATTATAATCGGACATCATAACTGTGTTATAAGTAAATGGTATATCCCAATAATGAACTAATATACGTCCATCATCTGGTCGAGTAACTATCACAGATGGCTTATTAAGATATTTTGGATCCTTACCCATTGTAGTAGGTGTTGCTGTAGCAAAACGGAATATGCCCTGATTTTCGTATTGTTGAGATATCCTTACATTGCCTTTTATCCCTTCAGGTTCATATATGAGCACAAACAAATTATCAAGCAAATCATAAGGCGACCCTACTTCTTTTTCTACAGTCTTATCTTTTCCATTTGTATACTTGATACTGACCGGAGCAGAGCGTAGTCCTTTTTCAAGCTTAAAGGCGTAGACCTTTCCTGAAATATCATCCTCTTTGAAGCTGATTTTTTTTGTGGTGCTGACATTCTCCCAAGAGAGTGTGTGTTCCCCATCATTTACATTAGCATTTTCAATATCATTGCCATCAACCTTTATTTTACCCCATT
Organism: Firmicutes bacterium UBA2530; assembly: GCA_002340985.1. Taxonomy (GTDB): domain Bacteria; phylum Bacillota; class Clostridia; order Tissierellales; family Sedimentibacteraceae; genus Sedimentibacter. Next base: position 199,250 of record DDNC01000009.1, read on the forward strand.
CATTTGGAGCAGATACCGTTAGTATCTTTGGGAACAACATTTTTCGTAGATATGCTCCTATTGCGTTGTTATCACTAAGCTTTGAAATTTCACTCTCACTGATGCCATAAAATTCGCCGGGTCCATCTCCTTGTTGTGAGGATATCTCTTCAGCTCTATATCCGTCTTTTAATTTCAGAGTTATCTTAGATGCTGACGGATCTACGATATCGAATGAGTATGATTTTACAAGGCCTGCAGGGCTTGCCGGAAGGCTGTTATCTTTGCGATATGCTTCTTCATCAAATTTTAGTGTAATCATCGCCTTTCCATAGTCTTTAAACACCAGCTTGTTGTCGGCGGTTATTTCCGCATTTCCAGAGTCGACAGTCCATTTATATCCCTTATATGTGGCATTTGTTGGGTATATATTAACTCCCAATGGATACCCTTTTCCGATTATAATATTAGAAGTTGGCATACCGGTAACAGCAACGCTCTTTATTGGGTTAAAGCCTTCTGTTGTATTAGATATGGTGATTATTTTATAAGCTCCGTAAACTCCCCACCATCTTTCTAATTCACCAAACCTGCGGCGAACCTCCACAGCTCTCTTCATTGCACCGGTGGTAAGGTTATCAGTTAGTGCGAATGTTGCTTCTATGCTCTTTGTAGTATCATTCCAACTGACAGGGATATTAACATCCTTTCCACCGTCGTATGATAGATAGAATTCATCTTTCCAATATCTATCAAATTCAGCGTCCAACTTTATAATATCATAGTTTTGAACAGGTACGGATACAGTTATGGTTTCAAGTCCTTTATAGGTAATCTTATCGGGAGTCACAATAACAGGATTGAACACTGGTATATTGTCATACTTAAATGCAGTGTTGTATGGCTCATTAATTTTGTCACTTTCAAGATACATCTGTATGCCGTCAGCTGCATTCTTTATCCCTGTTATGCTGTCTACTTTCCATTCCCCGCCATTCGACTTATCAGGAGGTATTATAAATGTCACGGTTTTCAATATTGAGCCGACTGTCTCGGTAGGCTTTAATTCCAGTGTTTCCGTCGTACCCCCAATTAATTTCAAGGTCAAATCGCCTGTAACCTCACAAAACCCAGGATTTTGTGTACCACCCGAAGGATTATCACCTAAAAAATCTACCTTGAGAACCTTGCTCTCGCCTATTTTATTATTAAAGATAGAAAACACCGCTGCAGATACAACAGACGGCAGAATACTCGCTTCAATGCTCGTTGATGTTGTTGTCGTTAACCTTATCAGTGGAGTGTCAAGTGTAGTTCTGTCAAACTCTTCGAAATAAATATAGGAGCTGAATGTACCTCTACTACGGGTTTCTTGCACACTATCATGCACTTCTCCGATGTAAAGTGTTTTGCTCGTCTCATTTGGTAAAAACTTAATTGAGTCGATCTCTTCTATTCCAGTTTCAGAGTCAAATATCTGTATCCATCCCTTATCATTGCTTCCGTTATTAGACTGAACCGCTGCAGAAACCGGATACTTAGCCTCGCTACCATTAGGTCTGTTGATAGTTATAGGTATACGTGTACCACTCGCAAGAGCATCATAATCCCCAAGGTCTATAACTTTTACGCCATCCTCCAACGTACCTTCTGCAATCCCAAGCACATCGCCTGTTACAGGTAATGCAAAATTATTAGTGACGGTAGTTCCAACCTCACCCAAAGAAGCCGCGTAATTATTTACTTCGGAGAACGCCACACTCGGCATCATGGTAATTATCATGCATACCGTAAGCACCATACTTCCTATTCGTTTCCATGTTTGTTTCAAAGTAAAACCCCCTCTTTTTTTATTAATTTAATCACAAGTTTATCCTTACATCCTCGCGCTTTATGCTCTCTGCCTCGAAGAATTCCTTTGGACTGTAGCTTGCCCTGCCTGCTATTATACTGGCCGGAAAAACAGCTATTGCTTGATTAAAAGAAGATACGTTCATGTTGTAAACACGCCTTGATGCCTGCAGATGATCCTCTGCATCCACTATGGCATCCTGAAGCTGCTTGTAGTTTTCGGAGGAGCGAAGCTCCGGGTAATTCTCCGCAACTACGTTGATTTTTTTTACAGCCTCGTCCATGAGGTAGTTTGCCTCATTTTTTTCTGCCATGCTCATGTTTGAACGCAGCTTTATGACCTTCTCGAAAAGCTCTGTTTCATGTTTGGTGTATGCTTTTACTACGTCCATCAGCTTTGTAAGGGTGTCATAACGCTTTGTCAATGCCACATCTATACCTGAGTTAGCCTCTGTGATTTTAACAAGCAAGACTTTGAAGCGGTTCGATGTACATATTGCCCATGCTATAATAGCAATTGCAACTACAATAGTCACAATTAAGATAATTGTTACAGGTTCCATTTATTTAGTTCCTCCTCCTTGTAATTAGTTTTTAAGATATAATGTATCAATAAGTTCAAGCATTGCATTGATATCATCAGTTACTCGACGCCGCTGCTCCGCAATGGTTGTATCACCACCTGCTGCTTCAAAGGCATCGCCGCTGGCAAGTGCCACAAAAAGCTTATCCTCTCTAAATGAGAGGTACATAGGATAGCCTAACTTGCCCGAAGCCAAGACTATTCCTTCCAAGACTTGCGGTGTCAGTATACGCAAAGCATCCATAGGGTTGGCAGCAGTAATATAAAATCTTTGATTGAATGCATCCAACTCAGTTTTAACTGTTTCTGTATCTTTTGCCTTGCTTCCTTGACGGTCGTATACAGCAACAGGTTCGTCTGATATAGCATCATAGTCGAAAACCATGAATCTACCGCAGAAAATGGTATCATACACTATCCGTGTCTTCAATTTTCCATCATCCCAATACCTTTCTTCGCGTCTTTGCTGCAAATTGATATCAGACTGTACGAAGCGATGTCCATTATATTCCGCCGCAAGATAATCGTTGCCGCTGTAAACGTCATAGTTAGGAAAAAGAGCTGCTGATTTTACAATATCCTCATTTAGCGTTTCCTTTGGCCTGAAGTCCATATTTTTAAAGACTGAATCCAACCCCTTAGTTACCACACCTTCCTTGAAGGCACTCTTGTAACGTGCTTTAACAGGCGCTTTTTTTATCCAGAAAACAGTCAGTATAACTACGGCTAAAATAATGTAGCCATACACTGCCGCCTCAATGCCATTCTCCCCGAAATTATCATACATGGAATCCAGTATGTTAGATAACAGGAAATATCCTACAATAATAAGGATAGGTATTGTCAAAATAAAAGCGAAGTCCAGAACCTGGGATTTCATACGCAGCTTCTCTAAATCCATCATTTCAGCAGAGCCTTCAGCTGCGGTCTCCTTAAAGCTTTTATACTGCTTCCTGCCGCTGAGCACTCCGCCCACTATCGCAGAAATACCCAGCATGATTGCCGCTATGGGCACGAACATCACAACAAATATAACAAGCCCAATAATTATGCCAATAAGTCCTCCTTCAATTATGAGGAATCCAAAATTACCCCAAAAAAACAATGTCACTATAAGAGCTACTGCAGCAAAAGATATTTTCAGCCACTTCATCCAAGAATATTGGCTGTCAAAACCTAAAATTTTTTTTATAAGATTCATTTACATACCCCTTTGTGTCAAGGATACAAGCGGAAGAAAACAGTATCGTCATCCTGTATCAGGATGCGCTTGTTGTAGATTTTAAACTCCACCGGATCATATCCATCAAAGTTCAAGGTCAGCACGTTGTCTTCAACCTTATATATACCCGTCTCCCTGTCACCGTCATCATTTCCAACTTCAACACTGCCATCTGCTCGGAGAGATATACCTTCTGCCTCGCCATCTGCATCTCTATAGTAAGGCCAGTTCATAACAAGCTCCTCCCCCTCGCTGTCTTCGATTCTGTAGGTATTACCTTGTTCGTCTTCAAGTGTGCATAAGTCCAGAACCGTCAGCAACTGAACCGGCGGGTCCAAGGCATTGTCTTCGTCTTTTTCTATTATGATAGTCTTTTCATTAATATCGTATTCGTAGCTGCCAATCCCTTTATCATCTACAAATACAATATTTCCTTCAAAGAAATGCAGTAACAAGCTTTTGTCTTCATTCAGAAAGTTTATGTCTTTATTGTCCTCAAGCATGGCAATATCCCAATCAAAGTCCTCGCTGTCCCTATCAGCAGCGGTAGATGTGTATTCAGAATCAGAATCAGCCGTGCCGGTATCAGCCAATTCTTCGCATGGTTCATAGATTCCCTCGTTAGCCTCACTTCCGCTATTGTAAATCGTTACAATGTAACTCCCGCGGTCTTCGTTCCAAGACACGCCAAAGCAGGAGATATCAGAGCCCTCGCCGTGGGGATTAAATTCTCCGAATTCAAACGGATTACTGGACTCGCCATCCACTGTTTCACACCAAACCTTCCACTCACCGCTTTTCGCCTGCTTTTCAGGTACGGAAAATGTGATAGCTCTCGCTTCTCCCGGTGTCAGCGGACTATCCAATAGCTTTATTGGACTTTCCAATGAACCGTCTACAACATCCAAGTTAATGGAATTGACAGTTACATCAGATTGATTAGCTACAAGCATATTTTTACTCAGGTTCACCCTCTTTTCTCCGCAGGCGGCAAGCCCCATCAGCATAACAACAGCACATACAATTGACACTATTTTTTTTAATATTTTTCCTTTTTTCATTTCGTCCTCCCTAATTTATATGGCCTAATAAAAGCAAGGCGGAAGCAATATATAAAATACATAATACGCAAAGCAATAGAAGTATGATGCCTGAAAACTTCCAAACTTGCTTTGCTGTCTTCATTCCACCGCGAAGTAATACGACTCCGCAGACTAAAAAAATTACTGATAAAACAGCCACACTCCCTACAGGCATAGAAACCTCCTGTCTAAAATTCCTTTTCGGAGTCTTGTTTTTGAGATACTATTATAGATAAAAGTGATGACGAAATACCCACCATCAGTGTAATTAGACCCATCTCTGCCAAGTCCATCGCAAAAAATGGTGCACTCCCTATTACTCCAAGCACGGTGACGAAAATGGGTAATAATTTCCCTACCGCTTTTCTTTTTAATCCCCTTATGCCTACTGCAAGCGCAAGCGCTGCTCCCAAAAATCCCAATGCAACAATGCATATATACAAACTTGGAAATGAACGCTCATAACCCGGAGCCGGACTTCCTCCAAACAAAAATGCAAAAATAACAACAAAAAACCAAATCACCAATGCAACCATACTAATTACGATACATAGAATTGCAGGTGTACCAGTAGATTTTTTCCGCATATTAGCATCTCCTTTACTCAATTTTTGTATATGTCCCTCTCATATGTGCCCATTCCGAGCTTTCTGAAGTAGTAATGTCAATAGCGCTGAAATCATCATATAAATAGAAGCCCATTCCGCCAAAATCGTCACAAATTGCCAAATGCTCATCCTCTTCACTGACAATTGCACTTCCGGCTAAAACTTGACTGCCATTTCGCAATAAATAAATCACAAACTTAAAATCCATTCCTTCAGGTGTTACGGAAAACTCGTTTATTTCAACCGAAAAACCTAACTCATCGCTTTTGTATACCCCCCACCACTCAGGCTGATTTGTATCTCCGGGGTCACCTGGACCGGGGTCTTGATATACCTGCGTCCAATCCGAGCCATCCACTGTATCTGCACAATATACACCACCACTGTCGGTAACCGCATATTTTCGTAATTCTTTGAATTTTTTTCCATCGGCAGATTTTTCCCCTGCTATGATGATAATGGCATGTTCACCTTTAACCGTATCCTCGCCTCCTCCAACCAGCGCCAGCGTATCTCGGTCTTCTTCGTTCATTGATTGCCGCACTAATTCCATAGCATCTACATCGTTCATCGGTATCAAGTCACCCCTGCCATCTTCCGAATAATCTTCGTCGTCTCCCAAATCACCCTTACCGTTCGCATGCCCAAAGTAAAACGCACTACCCATATACTGCTGCTCCGCCGGAAATGTATTCACGGGGTATAGTTCTTCAAATGTCAAATAGTAGCCACCATCCATGGTATAATAGAAGTTTTCCTTATTTAAATTTTGGGTCAGTGTCAGCCAAAGGCTATCCATCATGAACCAGCGCATGGAATCTGCATCTGAAAAATGAAATTCTTCCTTTTGCTGACGATCTCCAAGGTTTGCAACCAATGTAGAGTCCTTCGCCCAATCAATGGTAAGCCCATCGTCAACATCTTTAGCTGCAATTTTAAAATCTAACCCAGTTAGCTTTGAAAGCCCATCTGCAAGTACCTCTGCTGTAAGCTCACCGGAATATTCAAATGGATGCTCCTTGATTTCCGGCTCTACACTACCGGTTGTCATGTTTGTATAAAGTACTGCCTCTTTTACACCTTTTTGTGATATAGTATCCGTATTGCCATCCGAAGTATTTGTTTGATTGTCTACAGCCTTGTTACATCCGAATAAAAGTACACAAAAAGATAAAAATAATATGAATATTTTCTTTTTCATTAAATTGTTTCCTCCATTAACCAATCTATTATCTCGGAATCTTCAGCCATTGAGAAACTATCAATTAACTTACAACTAAGGAGCCATTGGGTAAAAGCATCGCAACAATCCCCATTATGAACACAATTGCACCAAAAATCATAAAGTAGATGCCAAACCGGCTCCCTGTTTTATCTTCTGTCACGTAATATTGCTCCGGATTTTGAGGATCATACATAACTGTTACACTCTGCCCCTCTGTAAATTCGGGTCGACCGCTCCCTGCTGCAGCAGTTTTTTCAATTTTCCTGCCACCTACCTCATAATTGAAAACGGGATGGTAGGTTACACTTTTTCGTTCTCTTGTATTTCCATCATCGTCCTTTTCGGAATAGGTCCTCTCCTGCCTGTCAAGCCGGATAACCATGCCTTCTGTCCGCATCGTACAAGAACTCTCCAATTTTTTTTGCCTCCTGTGGAAAAAAAGACCCACTGAAATAAGGCCTATTCCTGCTGCCAAAATAATTATAAACATACTCTACCTCCTAAAATTATCCCTCTGCTTGAGTGATGCTTATGGTCTTGGTATCCGCATCCCAGCTTACCGTACAGCCTAATGATTCTGCAATGAAGCGCACAGGAACCATGATTCTGCCATTTATTATTTTTGCAGGGACATCAAGTATACGGTCATCCATAATCGAGTTGGCGCCGGTGCCTACAGCAACTTTGGCAACATTGGAACCTTCTTTCATTGATATAACCAAGGCCTCTGTATAGTAACTGTGCACATCCATGGTTTTAGTTTCAGAATCCCATGCCACGAGATACCCCAATGCTTCTACAATTGCCCGTGCCGGCGCTAATGTCCTGCCGTTTTCGATAACAGGCGAGCTATCTGTTTTAATCTCTGTTCCGTTGACCTTTAGTGTTATGGGCAATGCTGCTTTCTTTGCTTCCTCTGCAGCCTTCCTTGCCTTTTCCCGCTCACCTGACATATCATGAATCTCCCAATCCTGCTTCAATAATCTCATTTGCTCATCATACGGGAGACTTTCGTACCATTTCCAGTATTCATCTTGTTCAGCCGCCCAATCATCCCATTCTTTCATCAGCTCAGCTTGTTGTTTTTCTAACGCCTTCTTGAATTGTTCGTCTCGGTCAGCCTGTTCTTTCTCCCATTCCTCTTCCTCTCCTTCGCTTTCTTCCAACATCTTCTTATATTCTTCGTCTTCCTGAGCTTTTTGTCTACGCAGCTCTTCCTCATATTCTTTCAATCTTTCGTATTCCTGCTCTCTTTGTTGATCCAATTTTTTTTGGAATTCTGCCCACAGCTCCTCTGCACTTTTTCCGTCATAGTCATCAGCAAAAGCAGGAACTTGTATAACGGTGATGCACATTAACAACATCAAGGCTGCACCAATACCTCTAAAAAATTTTTTACTAATTTTCATAACAACCATCCTTTCTTTTTGTACCTAATTAATTTTGCTTAACCGTCACTGTACGTGCGATAACCATATAATCGTTCGTTTTGCCGTAATTGACGTAGAGTTTCGCCCCATGTGATTTAAGCTCCTCTAATAACCGCTTTTCACCCTTGTGAGAATAGAGAAAACGATACAATGATTTGTGAAAACGCGGTTCAAGCAGCTCCTTCACATCCATCTCCTCAGCCATGCTGATGTACAATCCCTTGTCATTTGGCGTAAATTCGGAATAGTATACACCCTCATAGCGAACAGTCTGCTGATATCTGTCCATGTACAAAAACAACAATTCCATTTCTTCGCGGGCTACATCAAGCCACATATCCTTCAGCGTTACTGTTCCATAGATAAAATTATGGTTAGATAGCAGGACTATTTTGATCACCTCTTTTACTCATTTCGAAAATCTGTTTCTTAGTAACCCACATTTATAAAATGGCAAAGCTTATATCTTATGGAAATTATATCAAAACAAACAACAAAAAGGAGGTCACTGAAAGTGACCTTTTGCACAAAAAAGAGCCTGAACAGAATAGCTCTCTGCTCAGGCTCTTATCGTCTTGTTACTACATCAATAATTTTTTCAGCTCGCTTCTTTTGCATACGAACTTTTTTTCGTAAATAACGCTGACAACCCTTTTGATATAATCGTAGGAATAATGCAGCGTTTCACAAATTTCTCTGTTGGTATATCCGAGAGCTATCAAGCGCAGTACCTTTCTCTCCGTATCGCTTAAATCTGCGGCAGTCTTCTCAAATTTTACTTCATCAATCACTGACTCACGCTTGCTTTTCTCCATCATGGAGAGCTGACGCAGCCTCCTGCCGTTTTCTAAATGCAATTTAACACGTGCTAAAAAAAGCTCTCTCACGAAGGGTTTTGTAATGTAATCCATCGCACCAAGCTCAATTCCTTTCAGCTCTGATTCCGGCATAGAAAGAGCAGTGAGAAACACAATAGGAACATCTCGTATATCCTCAATATCCCGTAACGCCGCAAGCGTTTCATAGCCATCCATGCCGGGCATATCAATGTCTAAAAGGATAATATCCGGCACATAGCCTGCACCTGCAAGCTCGAGGGCTTCCCTCCCAGAGTTTGCAAGGCTTACCTCATAATGCCCATGCAGGACACTGCCGGCAGTTTTCAAAAACGTAGGATCATCATCCACGAGCAAAACCATATATTTAGCTTCCATAGCTTCCATATCCCGCATCCTCACCTTCTATTAAAATGCTCAACAGTCGCTCTGCTTCTCGGAAATTCATTGCATCAGTATATTGTCTGATTTCACGCAAGCTCTCTATTTTCTCCAAAGAGCCTCCCTCTTCAATCAAACTGTCAAGTGCATCCATAGCATTTTGATATTTATTGACCTCCAGCATTTTCAGCAGTTCATCAAGATTAATCATGGAGAAGGTCTCTCTTTCACGCTCCGGCAGCATTGCATCCAAGCTTGCAGCAAAAGCATCCAATCCTTCCTTTGCCCGTTCCCATTCATGATAAAGCACAGGCAACATAGCAACAATATATGGTCCGTCACCGGAAGCACACAATTTTTCCAATTTCGCAGCGGTTTCGGATAGCACATTAGCACCGAGATTGCAAGCATTTCCTTTAAGTGAATGGACGAGAAATTTCATCCCCTGCCAGTCATTTTTTCCGGCAAGTTCTCGTATTGCAGTAGCCGTAGTATCATAAGCATCTGAAAAGAACGATGCAGATTTTCTATACTGAACAATATCACCGCCTACATACCGAAGCCCATCATCCAGCACTATACCGCAATGGGCGAGCTCCAAAGACAGAGTATTTTTTTCGACCGCATGCAACTTTACACACGCCTTTTCAGGACTTACCGCAACACAGTTCTTGGGCAGCACATCAAGTAAGGCAGCCTCCAAGTCCTTCCACATAACAGGCTTAGAAAGATAATGGCTAAACCCAGCTTCAAGAAGATTACTACGTACCCCTGCCACCACATTAGCAGTCAGCACGATAACCGGCGTGTCAAACCCGGGAAGCTCCTTCAGACGTTTAAAGGTTTCCACACCGTCCATGCCGGGCATCATGTAGTCCATCAGTATTGCGTCGTAACGCCGCTTCTTAGCAGCTTCTATGCATTCAGCTCCGTTAATGGCTGTGTCTATCCCCATCAGTGTCCTTGACAGCATCGCTTTTATGACATAAATGTTATCTCGGTTATCATCCACAATCAGAAGATGACAAGCAGGAGAAACAAAATTATCATTCTCCTGAGCCTTACACTCCGGCTGAATACCCTGCTCGCATATACCTAGGGGCATGCTGTCAATTACTTTTTGCGGAACCTTTAAAATAAATGTACTGCCCTTTCCCGATTCGCTCTCCACCTCAATGTGACCGCCCATTTTGTCCGCATACTCCTTGGCGATGGCAAGCCCCAGTCCACTGCCCTCTATATATTGGTTTGTCTGCGTATCAAGCCGCATGAAGGCATCAAATATATGTGGCATATTTTCTTGTTTTATACCTATCCCAGTATCAGTCACAGCAATGCAAAGTATAACTTCCTCCTCATCATCAGTTTGACTCACTGAAAATGAAAGTCTAATACTTCCATGCTCTGTATATTTAGCTGAATTACCTAAAAAATTTGAAATGATCTGACGTATGTGTGTATCGTCGCCGCTCAACATACGGGGAATATTTTCATCGGCTGCCGTCGTAAAATGCAAGCCATGCTTTTTGGCGTATTCCTCTCCGATAACAGATAAGGCGTCTATCAGTACGGCAACTTCATAATGTTCTTCCTTTATTTCCAACCTGCCCTTTTCAATAGTAGATAAATCCAATATATTGTTGATAAGTGTCATCAACATACGCCCTGCGCTTCTCACGTTAAGACTGTAGCCTTTAATTCGTTCGGAATCACTCTCCCTTAGTATAACCTCATTCATACCCAGTATGACATTGATAGGTGTCCTGATTTCATGGCTCATATTGGCAAGAAAACGGCTTTTCGCCTCACTGGCTTCACGCAAATCCTTTTGCTGTTGGTTGTACATGCGAAAATGGATTGCCATACATATACCTAAAGACACACTCACCAATACAAATGCAATAATTACGTCAATTAAAACTTTAGCGTCGTTATTAAACCAATTCACAGTTTGAGGGTATTCTTTAGCAATCAGGCAAATCACAACATATGTAATTAGTTCAAGTGCCGACATAATGAACGCTTTTTTTCCTTCCAGCATGAAGACAGTAAACAATACCGCAAATATAAAAAACGAAGGCATGCCACTAAGATATCCACCTGCTGAAAAAAATAACACGGGAAATAGAACGAGGAAAATGCCGATAATCGTAACCATGTAACAAAACTGGTACCTGCCGCTGATGTAAGAGTAGTACAGGAGCGAAAACGATAGTACCGTTGAAACTCCGTTTATTACAATGTTCATGCTTCCGGCATGATTGACAATACCGGTCATACATACGGAAAAGCTAATAAGTGTTCCTGCCATCGCCAGCACATTGAACAGGCGGACGCGAAATTCCAGATGCTTGCCAAGCAATTTATTCTTAATGAAACTGATTAATTTTATCATTTATCTTACACCTCAGAATGATTATACACTTTTTCCTTTTTCTTGAAAACAGTTAAATATATTCATGCGTGTGAAAAATATTATACTAAAGACAGTATTATACTAAAAACAGTATTATTGCCTAATTATGATGAAAATAAAAACCATACATCATTGATTTAAGTTGGTGTATGGTTTTTTTATTTTGAACGTTATTCAGTGTATTCTCTTGCAGCTTCCTCGCCTTTCAACACCCTCAATGCCCCGAAGGCAAGTGCTTCCATTTCGTTTTCACCGGCTAAAATTTCAACGGGAGCTATGAAGTTTACTCTTTTTGAAATCCAGCCCGTCAGCATTGCAGAATATGCTATGCCTCCGGTGAGGACTATAACGTCTATGTTTCCATCTGCAACTGTTGCCAGCTCTCCGATTCCCTTGGCTATCTGGTATGCCATGGCCTCATACACCAGTTTAGCTTCCTGGCTGCCTTCAGAAATCATTTCTTCCACTTCTCTGGCATCGATTGTGTTTAAATAAGCTCTCAGACCACCATTTCCTCTCAGCTTTCTCTGCATGGTCTTTTTATCATATTTTCCCGAGTAACACAGGTTTATCAGCTCCCTGCACGGAACCCTTCCTGCCCTTTCAGGTGAAAACGGTCCTTCATCATCCGATACCAAATCGGTTATTCTTCCATTTTCATGTATGTTGATAGATATTCCTCCACCTAAATGAGCTACGATTATATTCATATCCTCGTACTTTCTGCCAGATTCCTTCGCAGCCTTTATAGCCATTGCTCTTGTGTTCAGCACATGGCTGGCGCTTGTTCTCGGCAGCTCGGGCATTCCGGATATGCGCGCCATGTCGGTGAGCTCATCAGCCATTACGCAGTCATATATGTAGGATGGAATTCCCGCTTCCCTTGCAATATCATAAGCAATGGGCGCAGCAAGGTTGGACGCATGCTCCATTACAGGACGCTTTGTCACCCTGTCTATCATGAGGTCGTTGATTGTATAGGCTCCGGTTTTTACAGGTGGAAGCATTCCGCCTCTTGCAACAACGGCAGACAAATTTCTTATGTCAATATCCTGCTCCTTCAGAAATTCCACAACCAGCTCCTTCCTCATGTGCAGCTGATCCTCAACATTATCGAACTTATCAATCAATTCAAGGGGGTGCTCCAATTTTTTAGTAAAAAGTTCCCTTTCATCTTCATACAATGAAATTTTTGTAGAAGTTGAGCCCGGATTTATTGCCAATATTTTATAGCTCATGCTTTTCCTCACATCGTTTAATTTTACAGTGCTTCGGCAAAGGACACGCTGTCTATTCCGGCCTTCAGTGCACGTATATTTATATCTGCAAATTCTTCCTTAACACAATCTCGTATTGCTTTTTCCCAATCAATATCTGTAAGCTCCATTGATTTTACCAGGGCTCCTAAAAGCACTACGTTCATTGCACGTATACTTCCCAGTTGTTCAGCTGTTTCAGCGGCATTCACAACCTTTGTATCTGCCTTTTCACTTATCATTTCTATTATACCCTCGGGGTAATCTGCCTTGCCTGAAAGTATGGGAGCTGATGGTATACGATAGTCATTTATTACAACCACCCCGTCAGGCTTGAGATATTCCAGCCATCTCAGAGTTTCCATTGTTTCAAAAGACACCAATATATCTGCGGATCCAAGACCTATTATTGGTGAATAAACCTTTTCGCCATATCTTACCTGAGTTGATACACTGCCTCCCCTTTGAGCCATCCCGTGTATTTCAGACATTTTAACGTCATAGCCGGCATCCATAAGACCGGTTGATAATATTTTGCTCACGAGTATTGTACCCTGTCCTCCGACTCCAACCAATAAAATATTTTTATTCATTATTGTTCACCCGCCTTACTGATAGCTTTTACAGGACATACCTGCATGCACAATTTACATCCCACGCACTGAACTTTGTTTACGGAGGATTTTTTTACTTCCTTTTTGAAATGTATTGCCGGGCATCCTGTTCCCACACACTTCTTGCAGCCTATGCATGTATCTTCGTCAACAACACAGTAGCCTTCAATTGGCCCGAATTCATCTATATCCTGCTTTGAATATTTCTTAAGGGCACAAGGATATCTTGAAATTATAACCGATGGCTCCTGAAGCTCAAATGCCCAGTTGAACGCATCCTTCATGGCTGCATTGTCCAGAGGATTCACAGTCCTGATATTTTTAACACCCAAAGCCTTTACAACCTCTCCTATATCAGTAATATTCGCTTCATCACCTTGAAGAGTATATCCTGTTCCTTGATTTTGCTGATGTCCTGTCATGGCAGTGATTCTGTTATCAAGAATGCAGGTTATTGTATTTGATTTATTGTAAATAACGTCCAGCAGACTTGTCATTCCAGAATGGAAGAATGTTGAGTCACCTATAGTTGCAACAAGACGCTTATCGTCATTATTTCTTTCGAACATCTTTTTAGCTCCGTGAGCCGAGCTTATGCTGGCACCCATACAGATTACAGTATCCATAGCATTCAGAGGAGCCGCTCCACCAAGAGTATAGCATCCTATATCTCCTGTAATCATTACATTTTTCTTCTTGGACAGCTCATAATAGAATGCTCTGTGAGGACATCCCGCGCATAATGTAGGCGGTCTCTTAACGGCAACACTCCTGTCGTAATCAATGATTGGCCTTTCAGTTCCAAACAATGATTTTTCAACAATATCAGGATTTAATTCCCATGTGTTGGGCAATTTGTCTTTTCCTATACACTTGATTCCGGCAGCTCTGATCTGTTCCTCCATGAATGGTTCAAGCTCTTCAACCACATAAAGCGTTTCCACCTGCTCTGCAAAATGCTTGATTTTTTCCATCGGAAGGGGGAATGTAAAACCTATTTTTAAATAGGATGCCGTATCGCCAAACACTTCTCTGGCATATTGATATGCAACTCCGGCTGAAATTACGCCAATCTTTTTATCATTCCACTCAATATGATTCAGGTCAGTTTCATTTGAAAATCTTTCAAGCTTTTTAAGTCTTTCTTCAGTTACAATATGCAGCTGTTTCGCAACTTCAGGGGCTATGAGATATTTCTGCTGATTTTTCACATATGGTTTTATGGGAACCTCTGTGCGTTCTCCTGTTTCCACGATTGATTTGCTGTGGCACAGCCTTGTGGTCATTCTTATCATAACTAATGTATCATATTCCTCGCTTATTTCCAAGGCTTGTTTAACAATGTCCTTGCATTCCTGGCTGTCACTTGGCTCCACCATTGCAACCTTTGCCATTCTTGCGTAATATCTGTTATCCTGCTCGTTCTGAGAAGAGTGAAGTCCCGGGTCGTCTGCGCTTATAAGAACCATTCCTCCATTTACTCCGGTGTATCCCACCGTAAAAAATGGGTCCGCAGCAACATTGAGACCAACATGTTTCATTGCCGTAAGAGATCTTGCTCCGGCCTGGGATGCTCCCACTGCAGATTCAACCGATACCTTTTCATTCGGTGCCCATTCTGCTGTAATTTCCTCATATAGCGAGATATTTTCTAATATTTCCGTACTTGGCGTGCCCGGATATGCTGCCGCATAATGAACACCGGCCTCATATGCTCCTCTGGCAATTGCTTCGTTGCCTGTCAATAACTTTTTCAAATCCTGCCTCCTTGATAACATTATTTACATCATCCCAATCAGTGATGCTTTCGGGATGACTCCCGTTGAAAATGTCATAGATTCCTGATAATCTATATGCATAAACTATGCCATAGGCAGACGCAAAAAATGATAATGAAATAATACTATGGAATTCCATATGTTTGGGTGCAGCTTCAATTTATCCGTAATAAATTAAAGGGTTAAAAGGTATATCTACGCATACCTTTTAACCCTTTGGCAAATAATTTAATGCCTTAAACCCAAAATCCGTGATTACACTGCCGCCTCTACCTTTGTGTATATCTACAATATCATATTTCTCAAAATTTATTAATATTGTCCTTGCTTCCTGCTCACTTATAAAAATATTTTGTGCTTTTGCCCTTTCGCAGATGCTCCTGCGCCCTAATCTGCGGTTGCTATTATATGCGGCTCTGAGTTCCTCCAGAACAAAAATGTATTTTTTCAGATTGCTTCCTGCATCATGTATCAACTCATCAATTATTTTCTGTTCATTGAGATTTAAATGTGCTCTTTCTTCCATTTCCCTCTCATTGCCAAAGTCAATAGGGAGGTCCTTTTGGTCTATTTCTTTCAGCCCCAGATTCACCAGGTATTCGACGCAGTTCCTCAACTCCCGCACATTTCCCTTCCAGCTGTAGTTCATAAGAGCGTCTTTTGCTCTGTCCGTCAGAATGAATTCGCTGCCAAATGTTTTTTTAATATAATCTATCAAGCCTATGATATCAGCCTTCCTGTCTCTCAGCGGAGGTATTTTCAGCGGAAGAACATTTAGCCTGTAAAACAGGTCTTCCCTGAATTCACCCTTTTCTACCATTTCTTTTACATTTTTATTAGTGGCTGCTATTATCCGTATGTCCACATCGATTATTCTGTCTCCGCCCAGCCTTACGACCTCTCTCTCCTGCAGGACTCTGAGCAGCTTTACCTGCAGGCTCATAGGCATTTCTGTAATTTCATCCAGAAACAGTGTACCGTTGTGGGCAAGTTCGAACAATCCGGGCTTTCCTCCCTTTCTGGCTCCCGTAAACGCTCCTTCTTCATATCCGAAGAGCTCGCTTTCCAGAAGACTTTCGGGAAATGCACCGCAGTTTACTGCAACAAACTGGAAGCTGCTTCTCAGTGAGCTGTTGTGTATAGCCTGAGCAAACAATTCCTTGCCGGTACCTGTCTCGCCTGTTATTAATATGGATGAATTTGAGCCGGACATTCTTCTGGCAATATTCTTACACTCAATTATTGTGCTGCTTTTCCCAAAAATGTCATTGAAATTATATTTTGCGGAATGGCCTTTTCCTATGAGCTTTTTCCTCAGAGTGTATTCTGTTTTTTCAAGGTCTGAATATTTCCTCAGAATTGCAACCGCGCCGTACCTTTTCTTTGAGTGCAGCAGCGGGCTCACCGATGCAACCACATCATATCCGTTTATTTTTATTATCTTTTCCTCAACCGGCATAAAATTCTGCAGTGTATAAGCAAAAGGGATTTCCGGAAGCAACTCCAACACATTCATGTTGAGGACGCTTTCGTTTTCCTTCTTTATTATATCCCTTGCATTTTCATTGTACAAAAATATCTCGCCGCCGTTATCCACACCGATAACTCCCGCATTGATAGTTTGAAGCAATATGTCCAGCTGACTCTCACGGCTGTTTGTGAGCCCCAATATCTTCAGCAGACCAAAATTGGCAGTTTCAATTTCCGTATAGCTCCTCACAACGTCCTGCTTGTCCAGAACTGAAAGCAAATCGAACTTCATTCCCACATCGATAATCGAATTTATGTCTAAAAGGCTGTTTCCCACATTGATTATTTCACCTGCATGTGCCGGAACATAATCAGACTGTCCCAGCACAATAAAAATGCATTCATCATCCTTTGTGCTTACGTCGGACCAATAGGAGCTTAACTCAATATGCCTCGCTCCAAGCTGATAAATTATCGAAATAATCTGCTCTGCCATTTCAGGACTTTCATCTATGAGTACCACCCTTGAACCCTTTTTAATGCTGTTTATTTTGTCCATTCCTGCTTTAGAAAGTGTCCTGCTTGCAAACAACAGCTCCGTATTCCTGCTTACACAGCCCTTAATCTTTTTTAAAAGGTGGTACGAAGGTATCAAAAGAACATCTGCGGAAATTTTCTTTTCCTTCAGATTTTTTATATCCTCAAGGCAATATCTCTGTATGTGTATTCTGTCGGAAAGCAAGCTTCTTATTTGATTGTAATAGCTGTTTACCGACTCGATGGTATAGCTGACTATGGCCAGTGTTTTCATTTCACTCTCCTGATGCCGTTATTTGTTTGTAAGCATTGTGAGATTGATTATTTCGTTTTCCAAATCAATGATGGAATTATTCATTTTTTTGTAATTCTCAATATCAATATTTTCTTCAAGATACTTTTCAGCTCTTTTTGCCGCAACATCAAATGTCTTCCTGAGCTCCTGAATTTCTACAGCAAGGTCCTTCAGCAGCTTTTCATTCACTGCACCTCTTGTGTGTTCAGATTTTACATCCTTTACCTGCTCAACATGTATTTGCTCAACCGCCTCATAATTCTTTATTTCATAAGCAACATTGTATTCAGGAATGATGCAGTTTATACCAAGGTCTTTTTTAACATCCTCAGCAAAGCTGCGTTTTGACTCCTCTTCACCGTGCACTATGAAGACTGTCTTTGGCTTTTCCTTGAATCCCCTCAGCCAGTTTAACAGCGTGGGCTTATCAGCATGACCTGAAAATCCTTCAACATTGTACACCTCTGCTTTGACATTGATGGTTTCTCCAAGAACCTTAACAACCTTTTCTCCATCCATTATTCTTCTGCCAAGCGTGCCCTCTGCCTGAT
Organism: Firmicutes bacterium UBA2530; assembly: GCA_002340985.1. Taxonomy (GTDB): domain Bacteria; phylum Bacillota; class Clostridia; order Tissierellales; family Sedimentibacteraceae; genus Sedimentibacter. Next base: position 217,364 of record DDNC01000009.1, read on the forward strand.
ATCCTACAAATACAATGCTTGCTTCCTTTCTCCACAGGTTATGCTTCAGATGGTGCTTTATCCTTCCTGCCTCACACATACCGCTGGCGGAGATAATGATTTTTGGTTCCGTTGACAAGTTCAGTGCCTTTGATTCTTCTGCACTGTGTGTAAAATGCAGGTTTTCAAAATCTAATGGGTCGTCACCTGACATAATGAAGCTTCTGGCTTCACTGTCAAATACGCCTGCATTTTTTCTGAAGACCTCTGTAGCCTTGGCAGCAAGAGGACTGTCAACATAAACCGGTATTTTTTTCAGCTCGTTTTCTTTCGTTCCCATTTTGTCCAGATGGCTGTCATAGTACTTGTTAAGCTCATAAATGAGTTCTTGAGTTCTTCCTTCTGCAAATGAAGGAATAATTACGCTTCCGCCTCTCTTTGCTGTTTTTAAAATTATATTTATGAGCTCCTCGGTTCTCTGCTCTATATTATCATGAACCCTGTTGCCATAGGTTGCTTCCATAATTACATAATCCGTTTTTTCTATGAGCGATGGATCGTTTAAAAGAGGCTTGTCATGCATTCCCAAATCACCGGAATAAACAAGCTTAACACTTTCTCCTCCTTCTTCAAACCACATTTCTATGATAGATGAGCCAAGTATGTGCCCCGCATCATTAAATCTTATAGTGAGACCTTCTTCAATGGTTATAATCTGGCTGTATTGAACCGGCTTGAAATACTGAAAGCTGTCTGCCGCATCTTTTTGGGTATACATTGGCTCAACAGCCTTTTTTCCCTGACGCAGAGCTTTTTTGCTCTTCCACTCGGCTTCTGTTTCCTGAATGTGGGCTGAATCTATAAGCATTATTTCACACAAATCATATGTAGGCTTTGAGCAATATATTTCGCCCTTGAAGCCCTTTTTAACCAATAACGGAATTCTTCCGGTATGATCTATGTGGCTGTGGCTAAGCAACAGGTAATCAATTTCTGTCGGATTTACCTCAAATTCATCTAAATTCAGGTCCTCATCCCTGCCCTGGTACATTCCACAGTCAAGAAGTATCTTTTTGTCCTTGTATGCTATTAAATGACTTGAACCGGTTACACCTTTCACGGCTCCTAAAAATCTTATGTTCATATTTGTGCCTCCTGCAATATAGGATTTATACTGCTCCTATTTTAAAAACATGGGCAAATAATTGCCCATAACAGTGGAAAGCAGTATATACTAATCCTCTTTAATAGAACTTTTTAATGAGGATTAGTATTATATAATTATACGCCAATTATTTCATAAAGTCAAAACGTTATCACGATGCATTCTGCTGTTGCCCATCATCTGTTTAAAAAAAATCAAAAAAAACCCCGAAAACGGGGTTAGCTTACATTACTATTAACTTTCCATCTGTCTTGATAAGAATATGCATGCAGTCTTAATGAGTTTCTCTTCTATTTCAGTCATTTTGGCTGCTTTTTCCTTTGACAGAAGCATTACTGCTCCTATGGGGTCACCGTGAACTAATATCGGAGCTATAACCTGACTTGTATAATTATCTGGGTTAAACTCATTTGCTGTAATTCTAATTGGCTTAGCATTAGAATTTGTCATATAAATTTCTCTGCTGTCAATTATCTTTTCAAGCTCAGGGCTCAATCTCTTTTCGGTGTAATCCTTTTTTGAGCTTCCTGATACCGCTATTACTCCGTCACGATCCGTTATTATTGCTATATGTCTTGTTGTTTCAAACAAGGATTCAACATATTCTCCTGCGAACTCAGTCAACTCACCTATTGGTGAATATTTTTTAAGGATTATTTCTCCTTCCCTGTCAGTAAATATTTCTAAGGGATCTCCTTCCCTGATTCTCAGCGTTCTTCTAATTTCCTTAGGAATAACCACTCTTCCCAAATCGTCAATTCTTCTGACAATTCCAGTTGCTTTCATACTTTTGTGCCTCCAATTGCATATTTTTATTTATATGACATTTCTTTTAATATTTTCTATTATTTGCACTTTAATAGATTTTATCCTGAATAGTTTACAGATTTATTGGAAATATCATACATATTATAATGGAACTTTTTATAAATAGCAACAACTTTTTACAACATATAACATTTTTTAATTTTTAATAATTTTTGCTTCATCTTTTAACGTTTCCATAAGCTTCTCATATTCCTTGGATTTATAGAGCTCCGTTAAGTCCATTTTATTTGATTCCGGAGTAATTTCGCTGTCAACCTTTTTATCCGTAACTTTAATTACATGATATCCGAATTCAGATTTTACAGGCTCGCTTATTTCTCCCACATTCATGGCAAAAGCCGCCTGTGAAAATGGCTGAACCATATCTGTGTATTTGAAATAATCTAAGTCTCCGCCGTTTGCTCCGCTTGTTTTATCAACAGACAGCTCCTTTGCCAACTCTTCAAAGCTCTCACCTTTTTTCACCCTGTCAATAATGCTCTTTGCTTCTTCTTCTGTTTCCACAAGTATGTGGCTTGCTCTGACCTGCTCATTCATTTTTATATCATTGAAAAGAGTTTTCAGCTCTTCATCAGTAGGCTGAAGGTTCTCTATTTTCACAGAAAGGTAATGATTTATGAGATATTCGTTTTTCAGTGATTTCTTAAGATATTCCTCTGACATTCCATAGCCTTCCAAAAAGCTCTTGTACTGCTCATCTGTAGACAAATATGCCTTAAAATTAGTCAATTCTTCATTGAGCTCTTCGTCAGACATGGTGATGCCTGCCTTAGCTGCCGCATCCGTCATAAGTATATCCATTATCAGCTGGTCAAGCAATGTGCTTTCGTAGTATCCGCCGAGAGTTTGTCCGGGTGAAATTTCCTGGTTCCATGCATCAGCGCCATACTGTGTTTCAACCATTTTTTTATAAACAGCAAGATGCTCATCATATTCCTGCTGTGATATTTCTGTATCGTTAACCTTAGCCTTTACGCCCTCTCCTACTGTTTCTGTTTTTTTCTCACATGCTGCAGAAATAAGTGTCATGCAGAGAGCAAGTGCCAACGCAAGTGTTCTTTTAGCTTTAATCATTATTTTCCTCCTTGGCCGCTTCTTTTGAGCCCGCCTTATAATTATTTAATTTTTCAAAGAATTTTTCAAGCTCCTCCAGAATCTTCACTTGTTCTGCAGAATCTAATCTATATTTAATAACAGGCTCTTTTGAAACATCAAATTTAATTTTTGCATTGTAATTTTCAATTAAGAACCCAATTATGTCCTGATTCAGGTGGTTTACAGAATACAACTCTATATTCACCATAATCCCTGCCTGAGTGATGGATTTCACCTTCAGCTTCTTGCATAGAGATTTAATATAAGATATTTTAAGAAGGTTGTCAACCTGCTTCGGCGGATTCCCGAATCTGTCTATAATTTCCTCCGTTATATCATATATGTCATCCTTACTTGAAGTAGCTGCGATTTTTTTGTNNTTGTATATTTCAATCTTTTGTTCTTCATTTTCTATATATGATGAAGGGATGTAGCCGTCAACACTAAGGTCAACGGATGTTTCAATGTCATCATCCTCGGTTATGCTGCCCTGAAGCTCCTTGACAGCCCTATCCAGAAATTTCACATACAAATCGTAGCCTATTGCAAGCATGTGCCCATGCTGCTCTGCACCCAATATATTACCGCAGCCCCTTATTTCAAGATCCCTCATGGCAATTTTAAATCCGGAACCGAATTCAGTGAATTCCTTAATTGCCTTTAGCCTTTTGTCTGCCACTTCGGAAAGCATTTTATCTTTTTCATATGTCAGATATGCAAATGAAATTTTATTGGACCTTCCTATTCGGCCCCTCAGCTGGTAAAGCTGCGAAAGACCAAGATGGTCTGCATTGTCAATAATCAGCGTGTTGGCATTTGGAATATCCATACCCGTTTCAATGATAGTGGTGCACATGAGTATGTCATATTCCTTGTTTACAAACTCAAGCATTATGTTTTCCAGGTGCCTCTCATTCATCTGTCCGTGGGCGACAGCTATTCTGGCATCAGGTACCAGTTTCTGCAGCTTGGATGCTGCGCTGTCAATATCAATTACACGGTTATGAACATAGTATACCTGTCCGCCTCTGGACATTTCCTTCTCTATTGCATCCCTGACTATTCCGTCATTGTACTCGATTACGTATGTCTGAACAGGCAGTCTGTCTCCCGGAGGCTCAGATATGATGCTCATATCTCTCACACCCACCATGGACATATGAAGAGTCCTTGGAATAGGCGTTGCTGAAAGGGTCAAGACGTCTATATTTGTTTTGAGCTGCTTTATAAGTTCTTTATGCTTAACCCCAAACCTTTGCTCCTCATCTATTATGAGAAGTCCCAAGTCCTTGTATTTCAGTTCTTTTGACAAAAGCTTGTGTGTTCCCACTACAATGTCAATCAATCCCTTATTAAGGTCGTTTATTATTTTAGCCTGCTGGTATGGTGTTCTGAACCTTGACAGCATTTCAATCCTTATGGGGTATCCCCTGAATCTGTCTATAATATTTGCATAGTGCTGCTGCGCCAAAATGGTTGTAGGCACAAGTATAGCAACCTGCTTTGAATCCATGACAGCCTTGAATGCAGCTCTCATGGCAACCTCCGTTTTTCCGAAGCCAACGTCTCCGCACAGCAGTCTGTCCATGATGGCCGGCCTTTCCATGTCCTTCTTGATTTCTTTTATGCACCGGAGCTGATCATCAGTTTCCTGAAACGGAAACTTGTATTCAAACTCTCTCTGCCACTCTGTATCTGAAGAAAAGGCATAGCCCTTAACAACCTTTCTCTGAGCATATAGCTTAACCAGCTCTCCCGCCATATTTTCTATGGCAGCCTTTGAGCGTTCCTTGGCCTTAACCCATTCAATGCCTCCCATTTTATTGAGCTTCGGCTTTTCTGAATCGGCGCCGATGTACTTTTGGATGAGAGACATCTGATCCACAGGAACATAAAGCTTATCCTCGCCCTTGTATTTAATACACAGATAGTCCTTCTGTATATTCATTACCTGTATTTTTTCAATCCCCACATACTGGCCTATACCGTGATGCTCATGCACCACGTAGTCGCCTACTTTGAGGTCTGTAAAAATTTCAATTTTAGAGCCTTTTTGCTTTTTCGTCTTGTGAGCTTTTTTTCTAATGCTGCCGAAAACCTCATTTTCAGTGAGGACAAGGAGCTTGTTGTCATAATACTCAAATCCTTTTTTAAGCTGTCCAGGCATGATAACGACTTGTCCGCTGGATGCCTCAAAGCTTGTGTCCTTTGCTAAAACAGTGGAGCATTCGTAATCATTCAGTATATTGTGAAGCTTGAGACAACCCTCGTTGCCTGAAAGCACTATTGCAACCTTGTAGCCCTTGTATTTCAGCCTGTTTAAATCCTTTGACAGGTCTTCCATCTTCCCGTAGTAGGAGGTTGCTTCCTTGAACATCAGTGAAACTGAATCATCGGTTTGAAAAATCTTTTCCTTGCCATTTACAGATATAAATCCACGGTCTGATATATCAGACCTCAAGTCCTGCTGACCGATGTATACTCCGCTCTGTTTTGCAAATATTTCTCCCTTTTCAAACAGCTCTGTATACTTAAGCTCGAAACTTTCCCCGAGGTTTTTAAGCTCCTCGAAAATTCTTTCAGGTTCATCAAGTATCAGGATGAGATCATCACCGAAGTAATCAATTACACTCACAAAGCCGTCTTTGATGAAAGGAACCAGAAGGTCTGCGTTTTCTATGCCAATGCCACCGGTGAGCTTATCTTTGTAGTTTGAATAAAGTGCCTTAAGTTTTTTTTCTGCGGCTTTGTCGCCGTGCAGGTCCTTTATCCTGTCCAGCCTGAACTGATAGTCCTTGTCTATCTCGGATAATATCCTTTTGATTTCATCCCTTTGGAACATCAAGTCGCTGCAGGGAATTATCCTGACAGATTTTAAGTTTTTGACCGAACGCTGTGTTTTTAAATCAATGGTCCTGATTGAATCTACCTCGTCATCAAAAAATTCAACTCTTACGGGATTGCTCTCAGACGGGGAAAATATATCTACGATTCCTCCTCTGACCGAAAACTGACCCACGCCCTCTATTGCGTCCACACGTTCATATTTGAGCTTCACAAGATTGCTCCTGAGCTCATTCAAATCATAAATATTTCCATATTTTAATTCTATTACAGAATCCTTAAATCTAGCTTTAGGCATAACTCTCGTTAAAAGAGAATTAACCGAAGCAGTTATCGCAATTGTTTTGGAATTAATGATTTTATCAAGAATATCCGCACGCCTGTACTCCACGTCCTTGCTGAGAGCATCCACGTTGTAGAGCAGAAATTCCTTTGGCTGCAGCCTTCCCGCATTGTCTGTAAAGGCCTTTATTTCCTCTTCATACTTTCTCGATTTAGCTTCACTGCTTGTAACAAGCAGGATTTTACCTGAAGTAGAATCCAATAAATTGCACACAAAATACGCCATACTTTCCTCATTCAGTCCTTGAATAAGCTGGCGTTTCTTCATCCTGTGATTTTCCACAACCCGATTAAATTTATCTGTCTTCTGAAGCTGTTCAAACAAAATTTTGTTCATAGAAACCTTTCTACGGCGTTTTAATATTGTACTTCTGCATTGCGCTGTCAATGTCTTTTTCTATTATTTCAATGGCCGCTGACCCGGCCTTTTCCATTACAGGCAGCAATTTTACCCTGTCATCTGCGCCGAATTTCTGCAATACATAGTCAGCCAAATCCATATCCGCGTTTCTTCCTATACCTATTCTTATCCTTGGGAAATTGTTCCCTACATGTTGTATTATGGATTTCATACCGTTGTGTGTTCCGGAGCTGCCGTGAGGTCTTATCCTCAGCGTTCCCACAGGTATGTCAATATCATCGTATATCACTATGAGATTTTCTTCCGGAATCTTGTAAAACTTAATTATTTCACCAATGGCAACACCGCTTCTGTTCATATACGTAACAGGCTTTACAAGCATGACCTTTTCTCCGTTTACGGTTGTCTCCCCATACACGGAGTTGAATTTAAGCTTGTTCAGCTGTACCTTGTACTTTTCCGCCAGCATATCCAGTGTATCAAAGCCTACATTGTGCCTTGTGCCCGCATATTCCCTGCCGGGATTGCCAAGTCCTGCAATTATATACATATTTACCTCTTAATATCTGTTTCTTCCGTAACCCTTTTTATTAACCTGACGCGCGCGTGCAATGGCAAGATCTCCCTCTTCCACAGTATCCGTAATCGTCGAGCCGCATGCTACATAGCTGTCCTTCTGTATATTGACAGGTGCAACAAGGTTTGAGTTGCTGCCTACGAATGCACCATCTCCTATTACTGTTTTGTGCTTATTTTTTCCGTCATAATTCACAAATACTACGCCGCAGCCTATATTTACGTCTTTTCCAACTTCAGCATCTCCCACGTACGCCAGGTGAGACACCTTAGAATTATCCCCTATTGTAGATTTTTTAATTTCCACAAAGTCACCGATTTTCACGTTTTTGCCCACACTTGACTTTGGTCTCAGATACGCGAATGGTCCAACTGTGGTTCCTTCGTCTATAAATGATTCCACAACCTTGGACATTTCAATTGAAACATTGCCGGAAACGGTGGAATCCACAATTCTCGCATCCGGTCCTATAACGCAGCATTCACCTATTACGGTTTTTCCCTCAATGAATGTGCCGGGATATATAACTGAATCCCTTCCTATCACCACGGAATCCTCAATGTATGTACGCTGTGGGTCAATTATGGTAACTCCTGAAACCATGAGCCTTTTATTTATCCTGTCCCTCATTATTTCTGTTACCTCGGCAAGCTGCACACGGTCGTTCACAGCCTTTATATCTGTGGCATCCTCCAGTACCCAGCCGCCTATTTTATGACCTTCAATATTTAAAACCTTAATCGTGTCTGTAAGGTAGTATTCCCCTTGTGAATTGTTTGTATCAATGTTTTTTAATGCATATTTCAGCATTTTTCCGCTGAAGCAGTAAATTCCGGTGTTTATCTCACATAATTTTCTTACTTCCTCGGATGCATCCTTTTCCTCAACTATATTCATAATGGATGAATCGTCATTTCTCACAATTCTTCCGTAGCCCTTGGGATTATCAAGATACGCGGTCATAACTGATGCCGCATATTTGTTTTCTTCATGGTGTTCAATGAATTTTTCAAGGGTTTCTTTCCTTATGAGAGGTCCGTCTCCAACCAGAATCACAGCAGTATCGCTGTCATCAATATATTCCTGAGCCGACATGACTGCGTAGCCTGTTCCGTAAGGAGCGCCTTCTCCTGTGGGCTGTTCAACCACAATTACATCCATATCACTGATATTATGTCCCACTTTGTCCTTTCCATGTCCAAGAACCACAATGTTTTTTTGTATTCCTGAATTTTGTGCTGCTTCAATGACATATCTTATCATTTCCTTGCCACATACCTTATGCAAAGTTTTAGGAGTGTCTGACTTCATTCTTGTTCCTTCACCGGCCGCTAAAATAATTGACATATTCATATTGTTTCTCCTTAAATTGTAATACTGAACTATTATATTACATATGCTATATTAAGTCAAAAAATTTTAATTTCCATAATAAAAGGGTCTTTTGACAAGACCCGGATACTGTTGATTGTAAAATCATCAGTCATGGCGCTACAGAAGAGCTGCTTCTTCAGTTTCATCTTCTTCTAAGCGCTTTTCTTCATAAGCCTTAAAAACAGCTTCCGCGACAAGGTTTCTTGTTTCAGAATTTATAGGATGCGCTATATCCTTAAACTCTCCATCTGGCATCTTTCTGCTGGGCATAGCAATAAACAAGCCTTCTTGTCCTTCAATAATCTTAATGTCATGAACCACGAAGCAATCATCAAATGTTACGGAAACGATTGCCTTCATCTTACCTTCCGAATTAATTTTTCTTACTCTGACGTCCGATATTCTCATGTTGTCACCACCTTCCCCCAAAAGATTATGTCCACTTTTTCTTATTATACTACATCTTAGCAAAAAATGCAAAAAACATTTTCATTTTTTGTAAAAAAAGCCTAATTTTATTTTAGCAATTTAAAATTAGGCTGTATATCAATGATTCCATCCTTTTCCATAACCTTATTCAATATAAGAAGTGATGTGTAATCATCCACAAGCTTCTTTTCCGGCTCCTTTGTTTCGATAACAACAGCTGTTCCCACAACCTCTGCATTGAATTCCCTCATCATGTCGGCCATACCTTTGCATGTACCTCCGCCCTTCATGAAGTCATCAATTATTAAAACACGGGAATTCTCCTTCAGAGACCTTCTTGACAGAGACATTGTCTGTATGCTGTTGGAGGAGCCTGATACGTAATTAATATTAACGGTAGTTCCTTCCGTAACCTTGTTGTTCCTTCTGATAACAGCCACAGGAACATTCAGTTTCTGACCGGTTAAAATAGCAACCGGTATCCCCTTGGTTTCCACGGTTATAATGCAGTCAATTTTTTTATTTGAAAATTCCGATGATATTACTCTTGCAATATTTGTAATAATACTTGGGTTATTAAATATGTCCGTAACATATATAAATCCTCCGGGAAGTATTCTGCTTTTATTGGAAAAAAGATCACACAGCTCATTCAGTATATTCCTTTTTTCTTCTGTTCCGAGAGCAGGAATAAAAACGGCACCTCCTGCCGCACCGGATATTGTTTCTATTTTGCCGTACTCAAGCTCGGCGACCAGCTGCTTTACAATTGCAACATCCTCACTGATTGTGGATTTTGCCGCATTAAAAATTTCCGAAAAATAGTTGTAGGAAAAGATGTAGTTTGGCTTTTCCGCGAAAATTTTCATTAAGGCGCCGATTCTCTGGTTTCTTTTATATTTTTTCATAAATGCTCCGCACGAATATTTTTTATTAATTATATAACAATTGTTCGGCATTTTCAAGAATCAATTTCATATTTTTATATTTTTTTCCGCCTGAGCAGGCTTAGGCCTCCCTCGGCTGTCAGTACAGCTAAAAATATGATGGCAAATCCTAATATTGTCATGAATGAATACTTCTCCTTAAGAAAAATCACTCCCAAAATGCTTCCTATTACCGCTTCAAGGCTCAAAATAATCGCCGCATGGGTGGCAGAAGTGTATTTTTGCCCTGTTGTCTGCATCAGAAAGCAAAGCATGGTATTTATCAATCCAAGATAAAGTATGCTTACCGTTCCGCCTGCATTAAAATGCATACTCTTTCCCTCTATAACCACCATCACTAAAAATATCACTGTGCAAGTCAGAATCTGGACGGTCGCTATGATGACCGGGTCCTTGTCAGCTGCAAATATTCCAGTTGCAACCACCTGCCACGCAAATAAAATTGCACACATAAATGTAATCAAATCCCAGTAATTAAACTTACCAAAATTTTTAAAATCCACAGTCAGCAGCAATATGCCCGCAAACATCATTATTGCTGCAATGGTGTTGTCCTTCTTAGGCTTTATTTTTGTTGCCATCCAGTAGAAAAACGGAACCATGACAACATTTGAGCCTGTCAGGAACGCTGCGTTACCAGAGGTTGTCCCTTCCATTCCCACTGTCTGAAAAACATATCCCACAGCAAGCAACACTCCCATTATTATTCCTGCCTTGTAATCCGCCTTAACGGCAGTCTTCATCTTCTTCCAAAATACAACCATCAATACTGCCGCTGCAACTATAAATTTAAGAAAAAGCAGCTGTGTAGCCGTAAATATATCAAGTGCGTATTTTGTTACCGTAAAACCGGTTCCCCAAAAAAAGGCAACCATAAAAAGCATCAGATCAGCCTGCTTTGATGTTAACTCTCTCATAATTCCTCCAATTTTGTCAGTTCAATTCTCCGCCGGCATATATTATCGATGCTTCGGTCAATATTTCCATAGGGTTGATAAAAGGTCCCTCGAACTTATAAAGATACTGTGCGGATGAAAGCTCTGTACAACCCAACAGGAATGTATCGGCTCCCATGGACTTCAGTTCTTCCACACATTCAAACATAAGGTCAGTTCCTTCGTCATACTTCCCGCTCTTTATGATATCATATATGAATTTCATTATTTTTTCCTGTGTTTTATCAGGTATTACAGTCTTAATTCCCGCTTCGGAATAATATCTTTCATACAGTTTTGATTTTATGGTTCCATCTGTTGCCATTATTCCCACAACCGTATCCTTGCCATATTTGTTATATGTATATTTCACTGTTTCAGAAAGCATATTTACAAATGGTATTTCAACTTTTGCCTTTACATCATCAATAAAATAATGAGCCGTGTTGCACGGCATGATTAAAAAATCCGAACCACTCTGCTTGAGAATCTCCGCCGATTTCACAAGCTGTGGAACAGGGTCCTCTCCTCCAGCTATTATTGCTTTTGTCCTGTCCGGTATATTTGTGTTGCTGTCGATTAAAACATGTAAGTGCTCCTGGTCCTTTGCCGCCTTAGTCCTCAAAACTATCCTGCGATATAAATCAACTGTAGCAAGAGGCCCCATTCCCCCTATAATTCCGATAGTCTTCATTTTTCACCTCAAATTAGTAATTAAGCAAATTATACCACAGTACTTGAGCTGTAACAACAAAAAACAAGCCTCAGCTTGTTTTTGTATGTTTTTTGTATGTTTTAGCACAGCCCCAGATAATTGACTCCATCCTCGGGTATTATTATTTCCACATTTATGTCCTCTCCATACTTTCCTGATGCAAACATCGTATAATGCATACCCGGAGCAAAGTCCACGTCCATAGCCTTAACCTCTTTTTTACTTCCCTTTTCTCTCAGCGTAAGATTATACAGTCCTGATGGAATAGCAACATTGCCCGAAACATCACTGTATTTTATTCCAGCAAACAACACGGTGCCGTCATCCGCAGCCAGCTCAAGGTCCGGTGCTCCGAATGCAAGATTTGCAAACCTGATGGATGACATTTTGCCTGTCATGTAATTTTCCTTTGCTTCAGGTATCATTAAAACACTTATGTCTGCCGGATCACTGTCGTCCTCGGCTATTACACCGGTATATGTCATATTGCGGCTGATATCAATGCTCGATTCAAAAATCAGCTCTTTCGGCTCATCAGAATTAAATATTTTTATTTCATACTGTTTAGGTGAGACCTGTGCATACCGTGTAAACTCACCTTCCTTCAAATTTTCCGCCATCACTACTTCATTAACGTGGACATCAAGTGCGGTATCGGCACATGAATTAAGTATCCTTAAAAAGGATTTCTCACAATAACAATTATTTTTCTGTCCATACACCCTGCTGTTGTAGTCCATATATCCGTTAAGCCTTGGATATGGAATATACGGATAATTATTGTAGAAATTCCCCGTTGCATTATTCATAAATTCACCCCTTTTCACTTCATTATATGAAAAGGGGTGGTAATTGTTCAGTTCTCTATATGAAACTTTCAGGGAAGTTAACGTATTTTTCAATAATTGACACGAATTTCTCCAGATGCTTTCTATCTGTTTCATCAAATCTGCCCAGCACAGGACTATCTATATCCAGAACTCCTATCAGCCTATCGTTCTTTATAACAGGTACCACAATTTCAGAGTTTGAAGCTGAGTCACAGGCGATATGTCCGGGAAATTCGTGCACATTTTTCACCAGCTGTGTTTGCTTCAATTCCGCAGCAGTTCCGCACACGCCCTTTCCAATACCGATATGGGTGCATGCAGGCTTTCCCTGGAACGGTCCCAAAACAAGCTCTCCGTTTTTATAAAGATAAAACCCCGCCCAGTTAATATCCTCCACCAGCAGCCAAAGAACGGCGGAGGCATTGGCAAGATTTGCAAGCCAGTCCGGTTCCTCACATATGAGCCCCGTGAGCTTCATATTAAGATAATTATAAAATTTATCCTTGTTTTCAAATTCGATTTTTTCAATATTGTTCATATATGCTCTCCTGTTATTATCTAACTCGCCATGGAGTCGTAATTTCTTGAATTATATATCCCGAGAAGCTCCTTTTCTGTT
>DDNC01000004.1 GCA_002340985.1 Firmicutes bacterium UBA2530
TGCATTTTCCAAATCGGCCGGTGTAAATCCCGGAGTTCTCTTAGCAACTATGGAAAGCTCAACATCGTCCGCCAGAGGTTTCTTTCTTACGTGAATTTTTAATATTTCTTCTCTTGCCTTAACATCCGGAAGTCCAACATGAACCTGCCTGTCAAATCTTCCCGGTCTCATGAGCGCCGGGTCAAGTATGTCAGGTCTGTTTGTTGCAGCAATTATGATAATGCCTTCGTTGCCGGAGAATCCGTCCATTTCCACAAGAAGCTGGTTCAGGGTCTGCTCTCTCTCGTCGTTGCCACCTCCGAGACCTGCGCCTCTTTTTCTTCCAACAGCATCTATTTCATCTATGAATATTATACATGGAGCATTTTTCTTTGCTTGGTCGAATAAATCCCTAACTCGGGAAGCACCAACACCAACAAACATTTCAACGAAGTCAGAACCGCTTATACTAAAAAACGGCACGCCTGCTTCACCTGACACTGATTTTGACAAATATGTCTTTCCCGTTCCGGGAGGGCCCACAAGCAAAACTCCCTTTGGTATTCTTGCCCCAAGCTTAACAAATTTAGCTGGATTTCTCAGAAAATCAACTATTTCGCTTAGTTCCTCCTTCTCCTCGTCAAGTCCCGCAACATCTGCAAATGTAATCTTCTTGTTCGGGTCTTCTTCCTTGACCATCCTTGCCCTGCTTTTTCCGAAGGACATTGCTTTGCCTGTTCCTCCGCCCTGAGACTGCTTCATGAACACATACCATAAAACTCCCAGGAGAATCAGCATACCAACTGTCGGAAGTGCTGAAACCCACAGCGGTGTAGCTGGAACAGGCTTGCCTATTACTTCTATTCCGCCGGATTCAACCTTTTCCGCAAGATACTTGTCATAAAAATTTGAAGAGAGAATAATTATAGTAGGAATGTAGGATGTAAATGTAGCATCATCCTTGTATACACCTTTTACTTCGTTTTCCGTAAAAGATATGGATTTTACATTGTTGCTTTCTATTTGAACTATAAGCTCGCTGTAGCTGATGTTTTGTGAATCTGACTTCGGTTCAACCATTCCCTGAACCAGCATTATGATTACCACAAATATAAGCAGATACATAGCGATGCTTCTCATAAATCCTTTCAATTAAAGCCTCCTTTTGTCTGATATAAGACTAATTAAAATTGTAGCACAAAATTCAGTGCCTTGCAATTGATTATTGATAAACTTCCTCTTTCAGCACTGCTATATATGGCAGATTTCTATATTTTTCCGCATAGTCAAGGCCGTAACCAACAACAAATTCATCAGGCACCTGGAATCCGGTGTATTTGATGTCGAGATCAATTGACCTTCTCTCAGGCTTGTCAAGAATTGTACAGATTTCTACTGATTCAGGTCCTCTTGACCTCAGGTTATCCACAAGGTATGACAATGTCAGTCCGGAATCTATGATATCTTCAACTATGAGTACATGTTTTCCTTCTATGCCCGTGTTTAAATCCTTCAGTATCCTCACGACTCCCGAGGATTTTGTTTCAGAGCCATAGCTTGATATTGCCATAAAATCAATATCCAGCGGAAGATCTATATTTCTCATGAGGTCGCTTACAAATATTACAGCTCCCTTGAGAACACATACAAGAAGCAAATCCTTATCTTTGTAATCCTCAGTTATTTTTGCGCCAAGCTCTGCAATTTTCGCCTTTAGAGCTTCCTCTGAAATTAGTATTTCCCTTATATCTTTATTCATCAATGCTGCTCCTCCAAGTAATGTTTAATATTTTTTTTGTTGAATCTGACACTTTATAGCTGTTGTGAATCCTGAAGCCTTCAAGCCATAATATATTATCGTCGTCGGCGATTATAATTCTGCTTTCTCTTTCTTCGGCGGGAACTTTCATGTCAATGAAAATGTCCTTTATTTTTTTTCTTCCCACCATGCCGCAGGGTATCATAGAATCACCGGGACGCCTGTTTCTCACAACCAAGTTTCCTTTTACAAGCCCGTAATCCAGGCTTATGCTCATGTCATCATCACCCTTGTATTCCAAAATGTCCAAAATCCTACATGTTAGCATCTTTCCGACCTCCGGAATAGACAAAGAATGGTTCAGTATAATATTATATTGAAAATTTGGAATATTTTCAACAATTTTATTAATTATAAAATTACCGTAGCTGATTTCAGCAGTAAATCCCTGGGATAAATCAATTTTTTTCCCGGTGCTGCCTGTTCGCATAAAGTCCACGGTATAATCTATGTGCTTCATTTCAACGTTTACCGTATTGCCCTTCAGTTCCTCCACGGCACGCCTTACAACTCTTCCGGCCTCACCTTGCTCCATATCCCTAAGTACACCCAGATCCAGTACGACTCGCTCTTTTTCCTTTTTTACAAGCACATCATTAAATTTAAGCTCCACATACTTTTCTATTATCTTTTTGTCTCTGTACATGGACTCGGACATTCTGTACAGCGTTTCCTGTATACCCGGATTGAAATTTTTTTCAAGATACGGAATAAGATTAAGCCTTATTTTGTTCCTTCCGTAAATATCGTGCAAATTTGTTTTATCGGTGCAATATTCATAATTATTTTCATGGAGGTATTCAAGAATCTCTTTTTTTGTTACATTGAGCATAGGTCTTATTACGTAGTCCCGCTCAAAGGACATTGCACTCAAACCGTCTATTCCGGTGCCTCTGATTATTCTCTGGAGGACTGTTTCCGCCTGGTCGTTCAGGTTGTGAGCAACTGTCAGCCTTCCTCCTCCGATTTCTTTAAGGTTATCTCTAAAAAAACCGTATCGGAGTATTCTGCCTGCTTCCTCTTCCGTAACCTTCAGCTCTCGTGCATAATCACCGGCGTGCTTCCTTTTCACAAAGAGCCTTATGCCGTATTTTTCGCAGAGCTCACTCACAAACTTCTCATCGTGCAGTGCATCCTCTCCGCGGTACATATGATTTATATGAGAAGCATACAAATTAAAACTTAATATTTCCTTTAATTCTCTCAGGTTGTGAAACAAAAAAACCGAATCAGGGCCTCCTGACAGCCCTATAAGTATATTATCCCCGGTTTTTATTAAATTTTTATTAAAAATGTTTTGTTTAATTAAATTATTCATAACTTCCTCTGTTTATTGCACGATATAAATTATACCACGAAACAGGAAAATTAAAACACCTTTTTTATATTAATCCTATTCAAATTAAAAGCACCCTAAGGTGCCTTTTGATTTTATATTTTTCCTCTATCCTAANNGTCCATGACTTTGTCCTGTCCACGTAGAGCATAGCTCAGTATTGAATTGGCTATTGCCTGAGGGTCCTTTCCGGTAAGTGTTTCAAGATATCTGTCCAACGATTTTTTTTCGTCAAATGTTATTGAATCGGTTATTCCGTCGGAAACCATTATTACGATATCTCCAATTTCTATTTTCTTTTTAAATGAGCTGTATTCAAAATTATCTACTATACCCATCGGCAGGCCTCTTCCCGATATTTTATCCACAGCCCTTCCGCTGATTATATAGGTTGGTGCTGCGCCTGCTTTGTAAAGTCTCATTTCTCTCGAGCTATAATCTATTATGCTGAAATCCACCGTGACAAATCGCTCATCTCCAAGTTTAATCATCAGTATAGAATTCAGTGTCCTTAATATCTGCTCCTCCGAAAAGTCAGTGTATAAAAACTTTGAAAGAAGATCTACAGCCCCGGTGCTCTCGTTATATGCCTCTTCTCCTGAACCCGTACCATCGCATAGCACGGTATAATATCTGTCGGCTCTTCCCGCATGTGCGAAGCTGTCTCCGGAAACCTCGCTTCCATCCTTTACCGCTGTGGCACTGTATGTCCTTATCTTTACTCTTTTTATGCTCTTGAATTTCAGGACATAATAATTTTGTGAAGGGATAACCCAATCGGTGCATTTAAGCCTTACACCGCATACATTACGCACAATTAGCTCCACAGCTCTCTTCGCCTCGTCACAGGTTCTCTCTGTTTTGACCGTAACGCTGAGAACGGTTGAATCCTTGTCCGGTGACAAAACCTCAAAGAATTTAACCTGCATATTCTGCCACAGAAGCTGCTCCTTGATTTTGAGCTTCGCCTTGTCTGTAAAGATGTTTAAATATTTTGCTTTTCTGTAATCATCGATATTTTTTATTTGCCTTTCCTCCGGCTTTTTTATGGAGGATTGTCCCGCAATGGCTGCTTCTTCGCTCATGGTTTTCCGTTTTTCTCTCTTAGCTCGGTGTACGCTTCCTTTTTTTACACCGGATTTTATGAGCCTTATTCTTTTTACCCCCTCATTTGCCAGAACTGTTGCGCTGAAAACAAATATTGTTTCAAATACTATGAGCATCAATCCATTAATATTGAATCCGTCTGTCAGAAGTATGGTTAATTTTGAAATCAGTAGAACAACCGACGCATATCCTGCCACAACGAGAATTGATTTTTTCTCTTCTTTGAAATTCAAAAAATAAGCGTAGACGGCAATCAGCATTATTACATACACAAAATTAAGCTGGACTGTGAGCACCGCAGCGACCACCGCTGCCAGCATGGCTGCCGAAGGCCCCACTGCGTAGCAGTACGAACACAGTATTACAATTGCAAAGGGAAATATTTCATCGATTATATTTTGCCTGGCAATAAAAAAGCACACCGCAAAAACCAGCCAGTTTTCTCTAATGTGCCTGAGCTCCTTTTTAAAAATTTCACTGAAAATGCTTAAATCGTATTTTTTCTCATTTGTTTTACCAATCATAATTTCCACCCCTTCACATATATGGTAGCAGAAACTGATTGTAAAATGCTGTCAAACTTTGTGTATTATTTTAGTTTTCCAAATCTTCTTTTGAACCTATTCCCTGAATAAGCTTGTTGTCATTTTTATTTTTATCTATGTATATGATTTCATTTGGCTTAACCATTTTATACTGGTCCCGGGCTATTTTTTCTATAAGCTCCATAAGTGCTTCCTCATCATTCATCTTCTCCACATCTTCCTTGAGCTCTCCTGCCTTCTTTGCAACCTCGGCCTTCTCCGCATTTTTCTGCTCTATTGACTTGTTAAGATCGTTAAGCATCTGGTATTGATTAAATGCGGTGTATGCAAAATATAAAACAAAAACTGAAAACAGGAAATTAATGACATTGAATTTTCTTTTTTTCTTTTTTGGAGCAGCCGCCTCGAACTTCTGCTGGAATTTCTGCTGTCTTCTTAGCTCTTTTATTTCTTTTTCCTGTCTTCTGAAATCATCGTTGTTTATTTTTTTCTTCAAGGCTATTATTTTTTGTTCTTCGTTCAAGTTGCTTTGCTCCTTTCTTCTTCTTTTGTTTTGTCCGACGCCTGTTCCTCTTACGGACATTATTTCTTTCATTATATACCCTCTTGCGGTTTTTTAAAACCTTTTTAACTCTGAATTTGAAAAACTTGTATTTTTTTTTCGCTTTATTTTTAGCTTTTTCGTATCTTTGCCTGAAGGGGGCCAAAAATATCTTCATCTGCTTAACAATGTACCTGAATGGTCCTATAAGCACTCTGATGACTTTTTTTACAGCTTTAATAACTGCATCTGCAGTATAAATCATAGCTCTTAATATATATCGGCTTATACCGTAAAAATATAACAGCGCTCCCGCCATAAATCCCATAAGAATAAAAAATCTCACGCTGCCGTAGCTTAAATCGAATATGAGCTCGACCCCTATGTAAATACTTATTACCCAATAAACAACATCACCTATTGCAGTGCCTAATCTGCGCAATTTCACATAATGCCTGAAGAATCTGTATATGTCCCACATGAAACCGAGGAGCATCCCCCCCATAACCGATACCGCAAGCATGTATTCTTGAGAGTAAGGTAAATAATCCATAGTACCCTACTTAAACAATTTTTTCATAAGGCTTGTTTTTTCTCTTGTTCCTCCATGCTCCGAATACACGAGAGAGTTTATAGTTCCTTTTACAACTAATTTTCCTTCTTCTACATTCAGCTTGCTAATGCTTAAATTTTCTCCCTTTATATCCAGTCTTCCATTGCTTGTTATCAAAACAACTGTTTCGTCATTGAAACTATCCACATTTTCCACACCTGTGACATTTAGAACTCCTCTGTTTTCAAGCACTAAGCTCTGCAATATTTTTTCATCCATAAAATCCCCCCGTGTGAAGCTTCAATCTTTATATTTAAAGTATATGAATGGCTTGTGCAGATATGAATAAAATGTCATAAATATGCCGGGCTGAGTCAATACTGACCGCCGCCCGGCAATGCACTTACAGTTTATGCTTTTCCATGTAAATGCCTCTTGCAAGTTTTCCGTGAAGTATACTTTTCTTGAGAGATTTAAGGCTTTGTCTGGTCTGAATGATTTGTCCCGAATTCATCAGTATCGAAGCCCTGCCACTCTCATTATAAATCTGCTTCACAGCGCTTAAATCCACATATCCGTAAGCAGCATCGTGCTTAAATAAAGGCTTTCTGAAGTTCACATAAATAAATACCCTGGTTTCATTTATTACAACCGGTACCCTGTTTGTTATACCGAGCTCGTTTCCATAATTTATCCTGTTATGGTAAAGGCTTATATTGTAGTAATCCGCCATCCTTTTTTTACAGGTCTCAACAGTTGCACTTTCTATAAAAGAGGCCTCCGCAGTAACTATTTCAGTACAGTTTCCCCTGTCTTTTACATAAACAGGTAGCATAGCCTCAATTTCGTTGAATTTTAAATTATTTTTCATATTATACAAACCCTTTTGCCGAAAATTACATTGAAATTCCGGCATAATATTTTTTCCTGAAATCTATCGGAGTCACTGCGCAATCCATGTGCTTTCCTATTTTTACAATTTCAAGCTTCATAATTATAATTAAACAAAAACAAGGAGGAATTGCCATGATCTCTGATATTAATTATATTATTCAGATGTCGCTAAATGGGGACAAGAAATGTCAAGAAATTTTGCTTGAAACAATAAGTCCTTTAATATATAAGAATATTTACCTTTACTGGGAGCCTTCGGATCCAATCACCGAGGATCTTGCACAGGAGGGATATGAATTTGTTTTAAGGTCTCTGGATGAATACGATCCTGAGCAGAATGTTCACTTTCTGCATTATATAAAAATTAAAATTATATTTTTCTATAAAAATCAATACAGGAGCTCAAAGAAGTCCAGAAAAGAAATAAGCCTTTCCAACGATGAGTTTTTTTCTGAATATCTAATCCACGAATCGGACAATTCTCAGTGTGCACTGGATAAAATAATTTCAGAAGAAAGTGCGGACGAGCTGCGCAAAAATATAGACAGGCTTACCGCATATGATCGTGAAATTATTTATCTGTACTATTATGAGCTCATTCCCCTACACGAAATATCTAAGCTTCTCAACATTCCCTACAGCACTGCAGGGGGAAGAAAGCAGCATGCAATAAAAAAACTTAGAAAGTATCTGAAAGCTAAAAAATAACCCTACACCCATCTATGTGCCAATATTGCCTGTTTAAAAATTTTCATTCTTATGCTAAAATAGATATAGTGAAATCATAATTATTATATTTACATGGGAGAATTAAAATGAAAACAAGAGAAGTAAAATCAGTGCTCATACTGCTTTTGACGGCAGCCATATGGGGACTTGCGTTTGTTGCCCAAAGGGTGGGTGTGCAGTATGTTGGAGCATTCACATTTAACGGTGTGCGATTCGCTCTGGGAAGTATTTCTTTGCTGCCCGTAATTTATTTTTTCAGCAGAAATAAAAATCCTCAAGATGGCGACTTTGAGGAAGCCGATTTAAAAACAACCGTTAAATCAGGGATACTTGCTGGGAGTGTATTGTTTATAGCGGCATCTCTTCAGCAGTACGGACTAATATATACAACAGCGGCTAAAGCGGGCTTCATAACTAGCCTGTACATTGTATTGGTACCTGTTCTCGGCATATTCTTAAAGCAAAAAACACATGTTACTACATGGATAGGTGCCGTAATAGCTGTTGTTGGTCTTTATCTCCTAAGCATAAATGAGAGCTTCACAATAGAATTCGGAGATTTCCTTGAAGTAATAGGAGCGTTTTTCTGGGCAATTCACATTCAGCTCATAGGAAGATTTGTGAAAAATGTTGATGCAATTAAACTTTCCAGCATTCAATTTGCCACATGTTCGGTACTAAGCATGGTAGTTGCGCTCATATATGAGGATATAACTATGATCGGATTGTCAGCTGCTCTTGTTCCGATTTTTTACGGTGGGGTTATGTCCGCAGGAGTTGCATATACGCTTCAGGCGGTGGGACAAAAGGGTGCAAAGCCTTCACATGCAGCAATAGCACTGAGCATGGAATCTGTATTTGCTGCCATAGGCGGAGCAATTATGCTTGAGGAAATACTTCCTGTAAAGGGATATGCTGGCTGTGCCTTAATGCTTTTGGGAATGCTCATAGCACAATCAGAGAATCTCAAAAAATCTTAAATATTGCTCACATAATGTCCGTATAAACCTTTAAGGTTTGTACGGATTTTTTTTTAATGTTGTAACACTTTGATTGATGCAGAATATTATATTATTAGGCTTGACCTTTAAAAAAATTTACAAGAAAAGGTGTTATTATGTATTGCGGATCAAATAATGTAGCAGAATCAAACTGCAGAAGACCTAATCGTCCGGAAACCGGAAATCAGGGCGGAAGAAGATGTGACTGTGATTGTGTTTATGATTGTCTGTATGATTTATTGGAAGATGCTGTAGAAGAGGACAACAACAATAACTGTACCAACAACTGCAACTGCTGGAATAACTGCAATTGTTGGAATAACTGTAACTGCTGGAACAACTGCAACTGCTGGAACAACAGACCTGGCAACTGCCGTGACAATGTGCAGGGCGAAGGCGGAAGAAGATGCGACTGTAATTGTGTTTTTGAATGCTTGATTGAACTGCTTGAAGACGCTTTAGAGGAAGAAGACAATTGTGTAACAAGATGCGAAGAACACTGCATCAGGAAATGTCGAAGAGATTAATATAATAGGCTGCTTCCATAAGGATGTTTTCGGTTTTAAAAATTGGCCGTAGAACTTTCAAGTTCTACGGTTTTTTGTCCTAAACGCAGTAAAAGAAAATGCCAGACAAATTATTTTGTCTGGCATTCTCCTTGCTTAAATAGTTGCTTTTTTGTATTTATGACATGCTGCTGTGATTACATGGCTTAAAAGTAGCACAGTCTGTTTCAGACGAACTCTTTGCATTTTTATGCTGAACTTCTATTTTCTGAGCGCTGCAGTGATCTCCCGTTGCATAATAATGACAGGTATTAACAACACATTTTACACCTGGATTATGATTTTCCATTTTCGCACCTTACCTTCCATATAATTTCTTATAGTTATAGTTTTGAAGTTTAATTAAATTTAATAAACTTTCTATAATTATTATTACCTGTTTTGTTTTAACTATAATTTGAAATTTTATGTAATTTTTTTGTGCGCTATGCTTTCAGCTCAGGAACAATGTTCGGAGGTATTTCGCCACAAAGCGCCTTTACCAGGTTCTGGGCTGCCAGCATCGCCATGTCGTTTCTTGTTTTTTTCGTTGCTGAACCTATATGAGGTGTCAGTACCACATTTGGCATTTTTATGAGAGGATTGTCCATGTCAATGGGTTCCTTTTCGTAAACGTCAAGACCGGCGCCTGAAATTTTCTTTTCTTCAAGAGCCTTTATAAGAGCTTTTTCGTTAACCGTAGCTCCTCTGGAAACATTGATGAATATTGCATCTCTCTTCATAAGGTTAAACTGCTCCTCATCAATCATATGATATGTTTCATCTGTCAGGGAAGTCATCACGAGAACAAAGTCACTTTGTCTCAAAAGTGTATTTAAATCGGCGTATTTCACGCCAAGCTTTTCTTCGACCTCCGCCTTCCTTTTCCTGTTGTAATACAAAACGTCCATATCAAACCCGAAGCGCGCCCTTTTGGCAACATCCTGCCCTATTCTACCCATACCTATTATGCCCAGGGTGGAGTGATGAACGTCCTTTCCGAACATTTTCTCAGCATCTGTGGAAATCCATTTACCCTCCCTTACATAACTATCCATTTCAACAATCTTTCTTGCCGCTGAAAGAATAAGCGCAAATATTAAATCAGCAACAGTATCGTTTAAGACCCCCGGAGTATTTGTTCCCATTACGCCCTTTTCTTTCATTGCCCCAATATCAAAATTATTATATCCCACAGATATATTGCTGACTACCTTCAAAAGAGGTGCGCACTCCAACAAATTCTTATCTACTTTTGTTCCGGAAAGCATTACGCCTTCCTTATCATGAAGCTTGCTTAAAAGCTCTTCATATCCCGCTGCATCTTCGCCCTCATATTTCTCATAATCACAGTACTTACCTATGTATTCCTCCACGTGTGATGGTATTTTTTTTGCAATATATATTTTTGTTTTCATATCTCCCCACATTTATCATTAGTATTAATTTGCCTCTCAGACTTTGGAGTCGAGATTGGTATACGAGAAAAACTTGGTATCCTCGTCAATCATATGTCCAGATACAACATCATTTACCAGGAATGAAACAAATGATGTCTTGTTTATGCTTCCTTCAATAAATGATTTTCTCAAATTAAACGCATTATCTACAAGTGTTGCATGTATTTTTTTATGCTCTTCCCTCTCGGGATACCCAACCTCTTCAAGCACCTTCTCCTCATATTCGAAGTGCTCTGCTATATGGTTCAGGAGATTGTCAAGCTGTTTGAGCACCGTGTCGTAATCATAGCCGGACAAACTCATAAAAATCAGAGTGTTGCCATATTCAATAAGATCCATATGCTGTTTGTCAATTACTTTGTTTCCACATTCCCACTCTTTGTTCCACTCGATGTGAACCGACGCAATATTACTGTTATCTTCAAAGTTTACAACACAGTTTCTGCCGCCTTCCTTTGCGCAATACAGTGCCTTGTCAACTCTCCTGTACCAGTCCTGCAGGTGCTCATCCTTGTTCCTTTCCGCAACACCGAGGCTTGCGGTTATTTTACCTGCCACCGGATGAATATTTTTTTCAAGTGCTTTCCTTATCTTTTCTGCAACAACATCTGCCGAGTCAACATTTGTATTCGGCATCAGTACTACAAATTCTTCGCCGCCCACCCTGAACACATAGTCCGATTTTCTTGTGGCTCCCTTTATTATGGCAGCCGTTTTTTGCAGCACATCATCCCCCATTTGGTGCCCGTACATATCATTTACGTTTTTAAAATGATCTAAATCAAGCATCAGCATGGACAATGGCTCATTGTATTTGTCAGACAAAGCTATTTCGTCAGCAGCTCTTTTTTCAAAATAATACCTGTTGTAAAGTCCCGTGAGCTTGTCAGTTATTGCAAGACTTCTGAAAACCTGCTCGGCCTGTTTCTGCTCGGATATGTCAAAAAGGCCTATCAATACTGCCTGCCTGTTGTTGAAGGATGTCTTTGCAGAAGTTACGGCAGCATACATTTTATTTCCGTTCAACATTATTTCCATATCTTTGCTCTCATACTGATCGCTTCCTGTAATTGTTTCCATAACGTCATATTCATGAGACATGAACCAGAAATAATGGTTGAAATAAATTTCTCCTTTATTCTCTGCATCAATGAGCTCTTCAGCCTGTTTGTTCATAAGTATAATCTGCATGGTATTCAGATCAACGAGAAATATTGCACCGTGTACAATTTTAAACAGCTTCATAAGATTGTCGTTGCTTTCTTCGATTTCAATAAATCCTTTAGAAATAATATTGATTGACGGAGTCAATATAAACACAACCGCAAATAAAATGAACAAAAGGATAGAATAATACGTTGCTTTTTCTATTCTCGCCAGGTATCGGATATTTTCGACGGCACATTTTTCATACATACGTGTGAGCCTGTCAATGCCCTCTAAATACTCCAGCCCCATATTCTCCAGAACGGAAGCCTTTTCCATAACGGCATTTCTGTTGTAAATATCATTTTCGGCTGTAAAAACCAAATCATCCAAGGCGGAAATAACAGAAATATGACTTGTTTTCAGGTCATTGAGGATATCCTCGATTTCGGCATTATCTGTAGCATGTTTCTGGAACCTTATATTTTCAATATTTATAAATTCTCTGTCCAAATCCTCAGATGCATCTTTAAGCTCCTTCAGATAAAATCTTATTATGCCGCTGTTTTCATATTCGTATATTTCATATGCACCGTTTGTGATTTTCTGACCCAGTGTCCTTTGTCTGCTGAAAGTATTTATTTGTTCTGTCATCTCATAGCTGCTGCCTATATGATGCTGCAATATGAAATGTTTGGATGCAACCAATACCAGTATGATTATAACCAAAGGCACCAATCTTCTTATAATAACCTCGGCTCCATTAACCCTTTTACTTGTATTCACTTTCAATTTTTACCTCTGAATTGTAATTTATAACCATTATAACATAATATAATAAAAAAGAGTACTTGCAAACAAGAAACACTTGCATAACTATATTATCACAGTTAATATCACGAAAAATAATTTCTATATTTTTGATTCGTATTCATTTACCAGCCTCTTCATGCCGTTGTACAGTATCTGTCCGTCAATTCCGGCTATGAGGAATTTAAAGCCCATTTCAAGATGCTGGTCCATTCCACCTGACCATGTCATAATTCCCGGAATAACTCCGTGCTTTTTACATGCAGATACAACCTTGCGGCAGCTTTCCTGAACATCCGGATGATTAATCTGGCCTGTAAGACCCATGGAGGCGCTCATGTCAAACGGTCCGACAAATGCAATATCAATTCCCGGAACCGATAAAATCTCATCTATATTTTCAACCGCGTCACGATGCTCTATCTGGAGAATAACCATAACCTCGTCGTTTGCCTTTACATAATAGTCCTTTACTTCTTCTGCGGGAGCTCCAAACAGCACCGCTCTTCCCGGTCCCATCCCTCTGACTCCATCTGGCGGATACTTGCAGTAACTCACCGCTCTTTCTGCTTCTTCTTTTGTATTTATCATAGGTATCATCAACCCTTCTGCGCCTGTGTCCATGCCCGTTTTGGCAAGTGCCATGTCATTGAGGGCTATCCTGAGCAGCGGCGCAGCCTTGGAATTCCTTACCACTGCCACCATTTTGCCTGCAGTTTCCATGCTCATTGCTCCGTGCTCTCCGTCAATCATTATGCAGTCAACGCCCGTATATGACAGAATTTCTGCCGTGTCAAGACTGCTTGTCATCATGAATGTCCCTAATGCAGTGCCACCCCCCAATAATTTTTCCTTTAATTTATTTTTCATTGTATCCTCCGTCTATCTAATATTTGTATATTTTACCATAAAAACAATCAATTGCAAATATAAATGCACTACTGGGCAAATAAATCAAGAAACACTTGTCATATTTTCACAGATGTTATATCATTTTTATATATATAATGGGAGGCGCATATGAAAATAGTAGTTTTAGACGGATACACTACCAACCCTGGTGACTTATCCTGGGACGGGCTTAAGAAATTGGGGGATGTTGTTATTTATGACCGGACTCCTGTCGAGCTTACTGCCGAGAGAATTGGAGATGCGGAAATAGTCCTGACAAACAAGGCTCCCGTAACAAGAGAAACCATGGATAAATGCAGAAGCATAAAGTACATAGGTGTTCTTGCCACAGGCTACAACATAGTGGATACGGATGCCGCAAGAGCGCGAAACATAATTGTTACAAATATTCCCACATATGGCACTGATGCGGTTGCGCAATTTACAATAGCTCTGCTGCTGGAAATATGCCATCATGCAGGCGAGCACAGTCAAGCTGTCAAAAACGGAGAGTGGTCATCAAGTAAGGACTGGACATTCTGGAACCATCCCTTGATTGAACTCAGCTGCAAGACAATGGGTATAATAGGCTTTGGAAGAATCGGCAGGAAAACAGGTCAAATAGCACGCGCTCTCGGCATGAAAGTTTTAGCCGTGGCAGGGCACCCCGATCCTTCTCTTGAATCTGATGACTGCATATTTACGGATTTAAAGACATTGCTGAAGGAATCAGACGTAATTTCCCTGCACTGCCCTCTCACACCCGAAACGTGGGGCATAATTAACAAGAGCAGCATATCTGAAATGAAGGACGGTGTAATAATTTTAAATACTTCAAGAGGTCCTCTCATTGTTGAAGATGACCTTAAAGACGCATTAAACAGCGGAAAGGTTGCTGCTGCTGCCTGCGATGTAGTTTCATCGGAGCCGATTTCAGCTGATAACCCTCTTCTAAAGGCAAAGAATATCATCATCACACCTCACATCGCATGGGCACCTATTGAGGCAAGGCGCAGGCTTATGGAGTTGACATTGGAAAACCTAACCCGGTTCTTGGACGGTAATCCTATCAATATTGTAAATAAATAGGCTCTGAATTCTTAAGTAATTCTTAATAATTTTACACTTTCATTTTTTGTCTAGAAATGGTATAATTTTTAGGTATTAAAAAAATTTGGAGGAAAAAATGAAAAAATTATCTTTACTTTTAGTTTTATCATTAGTGCTGTTCAGCTTTGTAGGCTGCTCAAGTGAAAAACCGGCAGGCGGAAACGCTGGAGAAACAAAAACATTGACAGGTACAGCTAAAGGCTTTGGCGGAGATGTTACTGTTACTTTAACAGTAAACGGAAACGACATAACAGAAGTTAAAGCAGAAGGCGCAAGCGAAACTCAGGGAATAGGCTCAAAAGCTCTTGAAGAATTACCAGCTGCAATAGAAAAAGCTGATTCCGCAGATGTTGATAGTGTTTCAGGTGCAACTGTAACAAGCAACGCTATTAAAGAAGCTGTTAAAAACGCTTTGGCAGGAAAATAATTAAATTATCAAGGGCTCCTTACGCATCGTGCGTCAGAAGCCCTTTCTTATACTCTTTTTCTATAGCTGCCTTTCGCTCTTTGCCTTGTACATCTTCCTGTCCGCAAGACATATAAGTTCCTCGGCTGTTCTTGGCACATCCTTCATTGTCTCAATGCCGAAGGATATAGAAATGTGCACATTTTCCACCTGCAGCCTTGATGGTATTTTTTCAATGCTGTCTTGTATACGACTTGCTATTGCATGTGCCTGCTCCTCATTTGCGTTATTCAGGCATAGAAGAAACTCGTCTCCTCCGTATCTTGCCGCCCAATCACGCTCAGAACGTATGTGCTTTGTTATGACATCGGCTGCAGATTTTATTGCCCGGTCTCCCATATCATGACCGTAAAGATCATTTAAGGTTTTAAAGTTATCCATATCTATAAAGCACACTGACAATGGCTGATTTTTTAAATCAGCATTTATAACATCTATAGGAAGCCTTTCGTCCACAAAGCGGCGGTTGTAAAGAGATGTCAGAGAATCTCTGACAATAATATCATTAATCTCCCGTACAAAACGGTTCAGCATTTTTCCGTCGTTGTAATTTCCCTCTCCCACAAGCATGCTGTCTGTGGTGTTTTTCATCAATTCCAGAACAACGGGTCTGTTGGCATTATCAACGGTAACTGCGCTTACAAGCATGACAGACTCCTTTGCCCTTTCAAGCTTGAAGAAGCTCTTGCCCTCCCTATACGCCCTAACTGATATGCAATTGTCGCAGATTTTTCCGTTGCTCCAGTAATTATAACAAATTTCCTTAGTTTCCTCCAGAGAAGAATCCCTGTAATCTATTACCTTCTTGTCGATAGGGTCCACCAATCGGACCGAGTCATACATTCTATGAAAAAAATCTAATTTATCCTTTATTTCATTAATCGAGATATGTTCCATTTTCCACCATCTTCAGATATGAAGCAACACTCTGTGCACTTCTTTTTGTTTTCACTCTAACATACGTACGGATAAAAATCAATTTTAATCATTGCAATTCCAAAAATAACTTTTCCATATATACCATAAAATTACACGTCGCTATATTTATTAACTATCACCGTACCGGTTTGTCCTGTTATCCCTTCCTTTACTTTTTCCAAAGAAGTAATAAGCACATTTCTTCCCGGCTTTGATTCCACAAACTTCAAAGCAGCCTTAATCTTCGGAAGCATGGAGCCCGGCGCAAAATGACCTTCTTCAATATACTTGTACACATCCTCAACGCTTATTTCAGACAAGTCCTGCTGGTTCGGCTTATTGAAATTTATTGATACCTTTTCTACTGCGGTTAATATTACCAGATAATCAGCCTCCATTATTTCAGCTATCTTTTCCGCTGCAAAATCCTTATCTATAACTGCTGCAACACCTTCAAGGCCTCTTTCGTTCCTTATTACAGGTATTCCTCCCCCTCCAACGGTAATTACAACATGACCTGCCTGCACAAGTGTTTTAACCAACGGGGCTTCAATCACATCCACGGGCTCAGGTGACGGAACAACTCTTCTCCAGCCTCTTCCTGCATCCTCCATCATTGTAAATCCCATTTCTTTTTTCATAACCTCAGCAGCTTCCTGTGAATAGAAGGCACCTATGGGTTTCGTAGGGTTGTCAAAGCTTTTATCATTCTTATCCACCACAACCTGTGTAACCACAGAAGCAACAGATTTATCTATTCCCCTTCTTTCCATTTCAACCTTTATTGATTGCTGCAGATGATACCCAATATATCCCTGGCTCATAGCTCCGCATTCAGGAAACGGCATCGGTTCCCCCACTTTTTCATATACAGAAACAATCCTGCCTACCTGCGGACCGTTGCCATGGGCAATTATCACCTCATGACCCTCCTCAATCAAATCCACAAGCGATTTTGCAGTTTGTCTTGATACCTGAAGCTGTGACGAGGCAGAGCAGTCATTAGCGTCCGCCTGAAGGGCATTTCCTCCAAGCGCTATTACAATTCTTTCTTTTTTCATTTTTCCCTCCCGCTAAAATTTCAATCATTATATTATACAATAAATTCATATAATTTCCATAAAAAAATTCATGACTGATAAAAAACTGTATGTTTCTGTCATGTTTTTTGCTCTAATCTCTGTCGGTAATAATTAGCACCTTTCTGATGCCGGCATCCACAATTCCATATATGTACCGTCAGATGAGCTGTTGTGTACATTTCAGGAGAATAAGCCTCCATAGTCAATCCGTGTTTTTCAAGCCAAATCCCGCTATATTTTACGGCTTTATTGATAGCTATGGTTACAAGCTGTTCAAAATTCTCTGCTTCAAATCCACACATAACATATTTTCTGGCAGGAAGCTCCCATTTGACAAAGCGGGTGTCTTCTGTTCCCTGCGCTACTTCCGCACCGGCAAAGTAAGTAAAACTGAAATTGATCAGTCAATTTTATTGAAAACAACAGTTTGTTCTTTCATAGATATTTTGCCCACCTGATAACCATACTCCATCAATTCTTTTTTATAATTCAAAAAAGAATGGTCTATTGGTATTCCAGCAATATCTTTGATTTCATCAAATGTCAATTTGAATGATTGACTTCCTTTTTTCTGCACAAAATCCCATAATGAATTGTATTTGCTCAACTTGTATCGCTCCTTTGCAAATTCTAATTATATAATATTACATGTTATTCTATTCAATTTATAGACCNNATAGACCATTCACATAGTCAACTACCAAATTTATGGTTTGCTTATCCTCGAAATTTACTTTTTTATTATAAGTATTAAGAAATTCTATGTCATCTGCTTCTCGCTCAGATTCAGGTTTTCTTTGAATCATGCCTTTCATCATTGCCATCATGACTTTATGGACAGGGCTAAGTTTCTTGTAGTCAATCCCTCCACGCAGATGAAAAAATTTCGTTTTTGCCAGAAGTTCTGGCGTAAAGTTTTTATTTACGATTGCACTGTAGTCTGTTGAGTTGGGATCAGCCAATCCAACAGTAAACACAATAAGGTTTTTACAGGGGTTATTAACAATCCGTTTTACACCTGCGATGCCGCCTGCATATAAGCCTCCACCATATATAACGACATCGTATTGACTCAGAACCTTTGTTTTAACCGTTTGGGCTTCAAATAAATCTGCATTCAGTGCCGAAGCAATCCATTCAGCGTACTTGCGTGTTGAGCCGTACTTCGATTTGTATGCGACTAAAATTTTTTTAGACATTAGCTGTACCTCCATTTATTTTAATGCTCTGCTGCTCCCTGTTCTTATTGCGTCATAATTTATACGCAAATTGTGGAATTTAACTACTGCTTCTTAATAGTTTTCTTATTAAGCTTCAACACAATATTTCGCTTCGCTGCCTTTCGCCGCCCATAGTTGTAGTTTGCCAAGTCCATGATTTCATCCATCTTATCCCACCTCATATTATTACTGCACAGCTTTTCTGATTTAATAATACAATGAAATCATTTTCACTGTCAACATATATGTAGTACACAGTCTGCGTACCAAAGTATCAACTCCCTCCGGTCGCATACTTT
>DDNC01000020.1 GCA_002340985.1 Firmicutes bacterium UBA2530
TTAATGCGAATTAGTATTATTTTTCTGTGTTTTCAAATTCGTTTCTGATTTTTTCGTATAGCTCTTTGTTCTGCATAACTTCAACAGCGGTTAATACCAGTGCAGCAATTGTGTTCTTCATTTGCTCCTTGGCATAATCGGTCAATGTGCTGCTTGCCATTTCTCTTGTATGTCCGGCAATGCCTTTATCGTTTGTTATGTCGAAATAAGGATGAATGGCAGGGCATACCTGGCTTACCTGTCCCGCGTCGATAGAGCCTGTGCTT
Organism: Firmicutes bacterium UBA2530; assembly: GCA_002340985.1. Lineage (GTDB taxonomy): Bacteria > Bacillota > Clostridia > Tissierellales > Sedimentibacteraceae > Sedimentibacter. The sequence goes on from DDNC01000020.1 coordinate 267, forward strand.
TTAGAAGGCTCACTCATTTTTATTCCTGCTATTTCGTAAATTTTATCGCTGAACACATCAGACAGAGTCTGGTTTGTAACCATGTTGTCATAATTGAATTCATACTTGGTTATTTTCAGCTCACATCCAGTTGCGAGGGCGGCGCCTCTTGCGCAGTTCTTAACCTTTTCCAGCAGCTCGAGATTGTAAGTTTTTGATGTGGATCTGACATAGAATTGGCACTTAGTGTAATCCGGAACAATGTTTGCTGCTTTTCCACCGTCCATAATTACGCCGTGAACTCTTGAATCGCTTCGCACGTGCTCCCTCAGCGCATTGATGCTGTTAAATGTCTGTATTGCGGTATCAAGTGCATTTATTCCTTTTTCAGGTGATGCTGCGGCATGGGAGGTTTTTCCGAAAAATTCAAATTGNNTCATTTCCGGGATGTGCCATCATGGCTATATCCACATTGTCAAACTCATGGTTTTCAACGTATGTAACCTTAGCGCCGCTTGTCTCTTCTGCAGGTGTTCCGAAAACTACTACGGAACCGCCTAATTCATCGATTATCTGCTTAAGTACTATACCTGCCCCTGTGCTTACCGTTCCTAAAAGGTTATGTCCGCATCCGTGACCTATACCGGGCAATGCATCATATTCTGCCATGTATGCTACAGTCAGGCCGGGTTTGCCGCTTGTATACTCGGCTTTAAATCCTGTTTCAACTCCTGAAAAATTTGTTGTTACATTAAATCCGTATTTTTTCAAAAGCTCTGTATGCAGCCTGCATGCGGTAAACTCTTCGTATCCCAGCTCGGGATTGTTGTAGATTTCCAGACTCAACTGATTGAGCTCCGGTGTGAGATTGCCTATGTGTCCAATTACTTTTTCTTTCATAAGTCCTCCTCGAGTGAATTTGCTGTGCAAATAATTATGCAGCTTTTTTAACAATATTATTAAGTATACTATCATTGTCATTTGATGATGTCAATGCATTTTAGGTAAGAAGGACGTGAATTATGCGTTAATTCAAGGAATTCAGGGTGCAAATAAAAAATATATCTTTTAAAAACACCAAAGTAATGCTACAATGTAGATAGATGGTTTGTAAGGGGTGAAGTAATGGAATATCAAGAAAAAATTAATAGTCTTTATGAGGATATGACTTCTTCTGTGAGAGGAAGGATACTCAGAAATGAACCTTTGAAAAATCACACTTATTTTAGAATAGGAGGCCCCGCTGACATACTTGCGGAGCCTGAAGATACAGAAGACCTTAAAACAGTTCTGAAGCTTATAAAGAAGCACGGCACAGATTGTTTTGTCATAGGAAACGGAACAAACCTGCTTATTTCTGACGAAGGGTTCAGAGGTGCAATAGTAAAGGTCGGCGATAAGTTCGACTACTTTTACAGAAATGAAAATAAAGTTACAGCAGGAGCGGGGACTCTTTTGTCCGTTCTTGCGAAATATCTTGCCAGGGAAGGACTTGCGGGATTTGAATTTGCAAGCGGAATTCCGGGATATTTAGGCGGCGCCGTATATATGAATGCAGGAGCCTATGGCGGTGAAATCAAGCAGGTTGTGAAAAAAGTGAAATGTATGGATTATGAAGGCAATATGCATGAATTTTCAAATGAGGAAATGGAATTTGCCTACAGACATACGAGAATCACGGATTCTGAACTTATTGTAATTGAGGCTGAGCTTGAGCTTCCCTATGGTGACAAGGATGAAATAGCGGCTAAAATAAAGGAACTTAATGAAAAGAGAACATCAAAACAGCCTCTTAATCTTCCAAGTGCAGGAAGTACATTTAAGAGACCGGAAAACGGATATGCATCCAAGCTGATTGAGGATGCGGGATTAAAAGGTTTGAGATATAAGGGCGCTATGGTTTCAGACAAACACAGCGGCTTTATAGTAAACTGTGACAACGCCTGCTGTGAGGATGTTCTGGAATTAATGAGAATTGTAACGGGAACTGTTAAGGATAAATTCGGAATAACTCTGGAACCGGAAGTGAAAATGGTAGGAGTGAAATTGTAACGAGGTGTTATTATGAAGCTGGTGGCTGATTATCATATACATTCCACGTATTCCAGGCGCAATCACGGCAAGTCCACAATTGAAGAAATTGTTCAGAAAGCTGTGGAAATTGGACTTGAGGAAATTGCAGTGACCGACCATGGGCCGGCACATTACCTTTATGGGATAGGTTGGAACAAAATTAAAGAAGCAAAAGACAAAGTGCTTGAAATGAGGGAGAAATACCCTGAAATAAGCATACTTCTGGGTGTTGAAGCAAATATACTTGACTATAAAGGAACCACCGATATATGTGATGAGGTTATGAGGTATTGTGACATAATACTTTGCGGCTATCATGTGGGAGCACTGTTTTCGTCGGTGGGAGATGCGTGGAATTTTGCGGTTATGAACAGAATAGGCAGGAAGAATGCAGCTGTTTTTGAAAAAATGAAAGAAAAAAACACACAGGCTGTGGTCAATGCTATGAATAAATATAAAATAAATATATTGACTCATCCGGGTGATAAAATACCTGTCAACATAGATTTGATTGCAATGACTGCTGAAAAAACAGGTACAATTCTTGAAATAAACAACAGCCACAGTCATCTGAACGCTGAGGAAATCAGGATTGCCGCAAAATACAATGTAAAATTTGCAATTAACAGCGATTCACACATAAAGGACAATATCGGCAGCTTTGCCAGAGGTTTGAAGGCTGCCACTGATGCGGAGCTGGATTTAACCCGCATAATAAATTTAAAATAACAAAAGGAGGAGAATATGGAGTTTGTTATTATAACAGGAATGTCCGGAGCAGGAAAAAGCCAGGCTATTAAAATTTTGGAAGACATTAATTATTACTGCATGGACAACATGCCTCCGGCTCTCCTCCCGAATTTCGCGGAGCTGTGCAAGGGCTCATCTGAAGAAGTGAACAAGGTTGCGGTAGTTGCGGACATACGAGGCGGGATTTTTTTCAAGGATTTGTTCAACAGCCTCAGTGAGCTGAAGAACATGGGGATACAGTATCACATATTGTTTCTTGATGCGTCGGACGACGAGCTGGTGAAGCGATACAAGGAACAAAGGCGCCCCCATCCTCTAAGTGCCACGGGTACTATAGTTGACGGCATACGCAATGAAAGGCTGCGCCTTAATGAAGTCAAGGAAAAGTCGGATTACATTATTGATACGACAAGTATGAAATTAGGCAGGCTTAAGGAAGAGATTCTGGATATATTTGTACAGGGCAATGTTACGTACAACATAAATATAACGGTGATGTCCTTTGGCTTTAAATATGGTCTGCCTCAGGATGCGGATTTGGTTTTTGATGTAAGATTTCTTCCTAATCCGTTTTATATTGAATCATTGAAAAATTTCACGGGTAATGACGAAAATGTGCGGGAATATGTAATGAGCTTTGAAACCACGGAAATGTTTATTAACAAGCTCAAGGATATGCTTATTTTCCTTCTTCCTCATTACATCAAGGAAGGAAAATCAAATTTGGTTATTGCAATAGGATGTACCGGAGGAAAGCACAGGTCTGTAGCTATTACAAACTGCATAGCTGAAATTTTATCGGAAGAAAAATACAGAGTGATGCTTAACCACAGGGACGTGGAAAAATAAAGTGAGGTAGTCATGAAAATAGTGGTTTTCGGAGGAGGAACAGGATTGTCCATTCTCCTGAGAGGCCTTAAGAATTATACCAGAGATATTTCGGCAATTGTAACGGTTGCGGATAACGGCGGGGGCTCGGGAGTGCTGAGGGAGGATCTTGGCATGCTTCCTCCCGGAGATATGAGAAACTGCATCATTGCGCTGGCTGATATTGAACCAACAATGATCAGGCTCATGCAGCACCGTTTCAAAGATGGATATTTAAAGGGACAGAGCTTTGGAAATTTGTTCATAGCCGCAATGTATGAAATATTTGGTAGCTATGAGCATGCTCTCAATGAAATAGGAAGCATATTCAGGCTTGCAGGGAAGGTACTTCCAATGACTTTGCAGGATGCTCAGCTTCAGGCGTTTCTTGACAACGGAGACTGTATACTGGGTGAGAAGGATATTCCTGAGTATGTCAGAACTACAGGATGCGGCATAAATAAAGTTTCCCTCGTTCCTGAATTATGCATGCCCATGGAGGAAACTGTAAAGGATATCAATGAGGCTGATATTATTGTGCTTGGACCGGGAAGCCTGTACACAAGCGTGATTCCAAACATTCTTGTGAACGGAATACCGGAGCTTATATGCCAGTCTAAAGCTACGGTATTCTATATATGCAATCTGATGACACAGCCCGGAGAAACTGATAATTTCAATGTATATGACCATGTTAATGCTATTATAAAGCATAGCAGCAAATATATGATAGATTATGTGATAGCCAATGACCAGCTTATTTCTGAAAGCCAGATTGAAAACTACAAATTCAAAGGTGCCAAGCAGGTTATGATTGACGGGGATCAGATCAGAAGGCTGGAGGAAATGAATATTAAGGTGATAAGCAGCAACTTCGTGGACATAAGGAATAATTATATCAGGCATAATTCGGAGAAAATCGGAAAGCTGCTGATGAATTATACTAAGGAAAAAAATATGGCCTAAGGAAGTGAGCATATGGAGAAAATAAAGCTGGACGAGGCTCAGCTTGGAATAGTTGACGGCATGATTGACTGGGTAAGAGTGGTGGATAACAACAATACAGTATTGTATGCCAACAAGAAAATGAGAGAAGATTTAGGTGAAATTGTCGGCAGGAAATGCTATGAGGTTTTTTGTGTAAATAAGAATTGTGATTATTGTATTTCCAAAACAACCATAGAAAAAGGCTCCATACTTAAAAAGGAGTCCAAAATAGGAGACAGGACGTTTATGGTAATTTCGTCACCTCTTAAAGGCAACAGCGGCAGAAACGTGTGCTCCGTAGAGGTGTTCAGGGATATAACCAAGGAGAGGGACTTAGCTGAAAAAATAGAAGAGAAAAACAAGAAAATGAGCGATGACATTAAATTTGCAAGAAACATGCAGATGCGTATGCTCCCGCCTAAAGGTATGTACAACGGCTTGAGCATTGATTATCTTTATGAATCCTCAGAGTCTCTCAGCGGTGATTTTTTTGATGTGTTTAAAATAGATGAGGAAAATACGGGGATTTATATATGTGATGTTGTGGGACATGGTGTGACGGCATCTCTTCTGACGGTGTTTGTAAGGCAGTCCCTGAGGACAATATCCAAGGGCAACATGAACTTAAACAACATTATGAAGGAGCTGCACAAAACTTTTCTTTCCCTCAATTTGGATTATGACAAATATTTCTCGTTATTTTTGGGAGTATATAATAAGACAACCCGGAATTTCAGCTATGTGAATGCAGGCCACAACTCTGAACCCATAATTATGAGAAAAGAAGGAAAGATTGAGCTGCTGAGCTCAAAAGGATATCCCATAGCCAATATTTTTGACAATGTGAAGTATGATGTCAACAAGCTAAGCCTGAGTGTGGAAGACAGACTTTTTCTGTATACCGATGGAATAACTGAGGCTAAAAATGATGCGAACAGGCAGTACAGTATTGAAAATCTTATTGATATAATCAAAAAAGGCGGAAATATACTTGGAAATCTGAAAGCCTCTTTGAATGAATACTGTGAGATTCACAAGGATGATTATGCCATACTTATGGCGGAAATAATATGAATAAAATATATTATAATTTTCCAGGGGGTAAGTTATGAGTGATATTGCATTGGACTTAAAGGGCTGCTTTATCAGCATGGATGAAATGAAGGATATTGAACCGGAAATCATGAGTGCTCATGAAATTTTGCTTGACAGAAAAGGCGTAAGCAGTGAAATGACAGGCTGGATGGATTATGTCGAGAATATGGACATGTCTGAATATGAAGAAATGAAAAAAGCCGGAGAATACATAAGAAGCAACAGCGAAGCATTCATAATACTTGGAATAGGCGGCTCATACCTGGGGGCAAGGGCGGCAATCGAAGCGGTAAGAGGGGATTTTCACAATGAACTTTGCAGTCCCGAGGTTTATTATGCGGGACAGAACATAAGCGGAGGGTATCTAAGGAAGCTTACAGAGGTCGTAAAAAACAAGGATATTTGCATCATAGTCATATCCAAGTCGGGAACAACTCTGGAAACGGCAATTTCCTTTCGCATATTAAGAGAGCTGATGGAAAATAGATATGGTGATGAAGCACGCAGCAGGATTTTTGTGGTAACTGATAAAAGCAGCGGTGCTTTGAAGACCGTATCAGATTTAAAAGGATACAAAACATTTGTGATACCTGATGATATCGGTGGAAGATACTCTGTAATAACTCCCGTTGGACTGCTGCCGATGGCAGCGGCAGGCCTAAATATTGATGATTTTATTGAGGGCGTTAAATCTGGTGTTGGAATGTACAGTGATAGAAGCTTTGAGAATATATGCTGTCAATATGCTGCCGCAAGGAACATATTGAACAGAAGAGGCAAGGAGGCTGAAATTCTTGTTAGCTACGAGCCCTCATGCACGTCATTTGCTGAGTGGTGGAAACAGCTTTTCGGCGAAAGCGAGGGTAAGGAAGGCAAGGGGATTCTGCCTGTTTCCCTGAACTTTACAACAGATCTTCACTCCATGGGTCAGTTTGTCCAAGAGGGAAGGAAAATAATTTTTGAAACAACAGTCCTTATAGAAAACAGCTGTGATGATATTGAAGTACCCTTTTACAGCGGCGATTTTGACGGATTGAATTATGTAGCAGGTAAAAAGCTGAGCTATATTAACAGAAATGCGTTTGAAGGAACGTTTATGGCACACTGCGAGGGAGAAGTTCCCGGCATAATCGTCAGAGTGCCTGAGATGAACGAGTTTTATCTCGGCAAGCTTTTTTACTTTTTTATGATGACATGCGGTATAAGCGGTTATACTAACAATGTGGATCCTTTTACACAGCCGGGAGTTGAAAATTATAAAAAAAATATGTTTAGACTGTTGGGAAAAAGGTAAGAAGATAGTAAGAACGTATTATGAGGAGATAATATGATAAAATTAGGAGAAATGCAGGAACTGGAAGTTGTAAAGAAGGTTGATTTCGGAGTATACTTGAAAAGTTCCGAGGACGTAAAGGGAGAAGACAAGGTGCTGCTTCCTTTGAAACAGGTGCCTGAGAATACTAATACGGGCGACAAAATAAAGGTTTTTGTTTACAGAGATTCAAATGACAGAATTATTGCAACCACAAAGAGACCGAGAATCGTAATAGGCGAGATTGCATATTTAAAGGTGGTGCAGATAACAAGAATAGGCGCTTTTTTAAGCTGGGGACTTGAAAAAGATTTGTTCCTCCCTTTTAAGGAGCAGGTTGGTGAAATCAAGCTTAACGGTGAATATATGGTTGGACTGTACATCGATAAATCCGACCGCCTTTGTGCGACTATGAATATGTTCAAGGTTCTTGGAACAGATTCGCCTTACAAGGTTAACGATGTTGTGAAAGGAACCGTGTTCAGCCTTAAGCGTGGTCTGGGAGCAATGGTAGCCGTAGACGGAAAGTATCTGGGACTGATTCATGAGGGAGAAATTCTTAAGCCTCTGCACTCCGGAGATGTTGTGGAAGTAAGGGTGAGCCACATCAAGGAAGACGGCAAGCTTGACCTTAGCCTGAAGGATGCTCCGAAGCTGCAGATAGATAAGGACGGAGAAAAAATTCTCAATGCAATGCTTAAAAATAAAGGCTTCTTGCCGCTGAATGATGATTCAAGCCCTGAAAAAATCAATGACGTCCTTGGATTAAGCAAGAGTTCTTTTAAAAAGTCTGCGGGAAGGCTCATGAAGAAAAGAATGATATCAATGAATTCTGACGGTATACGCATGGTGAGTGAAGACAGCAGGGCGGGAAGAAACACAGTAAAAAACCACGGACCAAAGCCAGGACCAAAGCCTGGAGCAGATAGGTCAAAGGGGAATAAAAGAACATTCAAGAAATAATTTTTATGGGCGCGGATCTGCAGGAAAATAACGGATATTGACGAAAGCGCAAAAAAATAGTAATATAGTATAGCTTTTTTATATGCTAAAATAAAACACATAAAGGAGAAAGATATGTCAACACCACACAATAGTGCAATTAATGGACAGATAGCAGAAACCGTATTATTGCCGGGAGACCCGCTGAGAGCTAAATTTATTGCAGAAAATTTTTTAAGCGATGTTGAACAGTTTAACACGGTGAGAAATATGTTCGGCTACACGGGAACATATAACGGAAAAAAGGTTTCGGTTATGGGAACAGGAATGGGATGCCCTTCCATAGGAATTTATTCCTATGAATTGATACATATGTACGGAGTTAAAAATCTTATAAGAGTAGGTTCCTGCGGAGCATTTGATCCGAAGCTGAATCTTTATGATATAGTACTGGCAATCGGGGCAAGCACAGATTCAAATTACGCTTCGCAGTACAATCTTCCTGGAACATATTCTGCAACTGCTTCATGGGAGCTTTTGTCAAATGCGAAGAAGGTTGCGGATGAAAACAGCATCACAGCATATGTGGGAAATATTTTAACTTCGGATGTTTTCTACGGAGATGAAGCCGACAGCTGGAAAAAATGGGCGAAGATGGGATGTATGGCAGCAGAGATGGAGTCATTCGCACTGTATTGCAACGCAGCAAGAGCCGGAGTGAATGCGCTCACCATATTAACAGTATCCGACTCCATTGTAAATCAAACAGAAACTACTGCAGAGCAAAGAGAACAAGGATTCAAGGACATGATGAAAATTGCTCTGGAGATAGCATAGAGGTAATTATGAAAAAAGCATGGGAAATGGCATATGATTTGTTTTCGAATGCAAAACCAACCGTATTAAGCGGAGAAGAGCAGGGATGGAGCGGTTTAAAAGCTGTTGCCGATTTTTATGACGGCGCGCTTAAGTTAGACTGGGGCAGCAATGTACCCGGGTCAGGCGCACCTGAAATTGCAATGGTTGCCGCGGTTCAGGCTCTTGAAAACAGAGGATATACTGTTAACAACGCATACGAACTGCTGGAAAGAGGGTTTGAGGCTCACAAGAAAGGCAATGCGGTTGAACTTCAGAGAATTTCTGCAGAATTGAGAAATGAATTTTTAAATGCCAAGAAAAACGAAGAATCAGATTATTGGAAATACAAGTACTACAACAACTTTGAAGAATATGAGAGAAACGTTTCTTTCCCTGAGGCAGTGGATGTGGATATAGATTCAGAGACCTTCAAAGATCAGATAAAGGCTGCATGGATGTCCCAGCTCATAGGAGCGGCAATGGGAACCATGGTTGAAGGCTATACATCAAAGAACCTCTATGAGGCATTTGGAGACGTGAAGGACTACGTAAGGGAACCCAATACGTATAATGATGACATAACATTTGAAATTGCATTCCTTGACGCTTTTAAAGACAAGGGATACAATGTTACGAGCAAGGATATCGCTCTGTCATGGATAGGCCTCATACCTGTGGGCTGGTCCGCTGAAGAGCTTGCAATAAGAAATATACGTTCCGGAATGATGCCTCCTGAGAGCGCCAAGTGGAATAATCCGTTCAATGAATGGATAGGTGCACAGATGAGAGGTGCAATATGCGGAATGGTTGCTCCGGGAAATCCGAAACTTGCCGCAGATTTGGCGTGGAGAGACGGAGAGGTATCACATATCAACAACGGTATATTGGGAGAGATATTCAATGCTGTAATGACTTCACTGGCCTTTGTGAACAGTGATGTAAAAGATGTGGTTAAATCTGCCATATCAATGATTCCTGCGGACAGCGAATACTATTCCGTAATAAGCTTTGCTTATGACTGCTGCCTGAAATACGGTGACTGGCATGATGCGTTGGCTGAATGTGAGAAAAAATACATAAAATATAACTGGATTCATGCATATCCCAATGCATGCTGTGAAATTATCGCGCTTATGTACGGGGAAGGAGATTACGAAAAAACCCTGAACATAATTACAATGTGCGGTATTGATGCAGACTGCAATGCAGGCATGATAATGCCTGTACTGGGTATTCAAGAGGGAATGCGTATCATTCCAAAACGACTTATTTCTCCTGCATTTGACAAACTCATAACCTATATGAGAGAGTATGAGGAAATCAAGCTTGAGGAATTAGTCGACGATACTTTAAGATACATAAAAAAAGCTCAAACGGAGGGAATTCAAAAATGAAAAAAATACTTTCTTTGTTGCTCGCAGTTATGATGATATTTTCTTTAGCTGCTTGCGGACAGAAACCTGCGGAAACTCCAAAGGAAGAAACACCGAAGACAGAAACACCTAAAGCTGAAACACCAAGCACAGGAAAGCCATACAAAGCAGCTTTGCTGCTGAACGGATCATTGGGAGACAAATCTTTCTTTGACTCAGCTAATATAGGACTTGAAAAACTGAAAAAAGATTTAGGTGCAGATAAGTTTGATTTTAAAGTTGAACAAATGGGAGCTACACCTGCAGATGAAAAGAAATGGGCACCTACAGTAATGGATTACTGCGAAAAAGGTGAGTATGACGTTATAATAATGGGTACATGGCAGATGATTGATGCTTTGGAAGAAGCTTCAGAGCAATTCCCTGACCAGAAATTCATGTTCTTCGACGAAACATATAATTTTGACGAAAGAGTAAACAATAACAACATATACAACGTTCTTTACAAGCAGAACGAAGTATCCTACCTTGTAGGAGCTGCAGCGGCTATGATGACAACAAGCACAGAGATTCCGAACATCGATCCTGCAACTAAGAACATAGGCTTCCTTGGCGGAATGGAAAATCCTATAATCAACGACTTCCTTCTTGGATATATTCAGGGAGCAAAGGATGTTGAGCCGGGAATAAAGGTTGCTATAGCATATGTAGGAAACTTCTATGACTCAGCAGCAGGAAAAGACCTTGCTCTTGCTCAGTATCAGAACGGCGGAGTTGATGTTGGATACAACGTTGCAGGTGCTGCAGGCTTAGGACAGATAGAAGCAGCTGTTGATGCAAAGAAATATGCATTCGGCGTTGACTCAGACCAGGCTGCATTGCTTGCTGACAAAGCTCATGTAATTCCTACATCAGCTCTTAAGAACGTAGGAAATTCTCTTTACAGAGCAATCAATCTGGACCTTGAAGGAAAGCTTACATACGGTACAGCTGAATCCTTAGGATTTGCTGAAGGCGGAGTTGAAATAGTTAAGGATGAGCACTATGAAAAAATGCTTCCTGAATCTATAAGAACTAAGTTAGACGAGTTAGAGAAGAAAATAACTAACGGCGAAATAAAAGTTGATACAGCTTTAGGAAAAAGCACTGAAGAAATAAAAGCAATAAAAGATTCTGTACAATAGTGATTTATAATAAACAGTCAGGGGTATCCCTGACTGTTTATGAACTTAGTATTAATAGCTAATAATTGCCTGTTATCCATAGCTGTCGATTATTAGTTATTAATAAAAAATAACGGAGGATAATTCACAATGAGCAATAAAGTGCTTGAGATGAAAAATATAATGAAGATTTATCCCAATGGGGTGGTCGCTGTTGAAGATGTTACGTTGGAGCTTGAAAAAGGCGAAATACATGCACTTCTGGGAGAAAACGGGGCAGGGAAAAGTACGCTGATGAAGGTTTTGTTCGGCATCGAATCACCGGAGCAGGGACAGATTATATTAAACGGCACCGAAATTACACTTAAGTCTCCACAGGAGGCCATAAGCAAAGGAATAGGAATGGTTCATCAGCATTTCATGCTTGTTCCGTCACTTACAGTGGCAGAGAACATAGTACTGGGTGTGGAGCCTAAGAACGGTATATTCATAGATATGAACAAGGCAGTTGAATTATCCGACAATATAGCCAAGAAGTACAACTTCGACATAGATGTTACATTAAAGGTTGAAGAGCTTCCGGTTGGTATAAAGCAAAAGGTGGAGATACTCAAGGCTCTTTACAGAGGAGCGGATATCCTCATACTTGATGAGCCTACAGCCGTGCTCACCCCTCAGGAAACGGATGAGCTTTTTGTGCAGCTGAAAAAACTTAAGGAAGACGGACATACGATTATATTCATATCCCACAAGCTTGACGAAATTAAATCCATATGTGACAGAGCAACCATAATGCGCAACGGGAAGAGCAAAGGAACTCACAATGTAAGCGACATATCCACAAGCGAAATGTCCAGGCTCATGGTAGGAAGAGACGTTGTGCTGTCCTTTGATAAAAAGCCTGTATCATTGAAGGAAACAGTAATGAAGGTAAGAAACCTTACAGTGCTGGGAAGTACAGGAATAAAGAGAGTTGATGATCTGTCATTTGACTTAAAGGCAGGCGAAATATTCGGAATTGCCGGAGTTGAGGGCAACGGGCAAAGTCATCTGATTGAGGCCATAACAGGTTTGACGAAAAAGTACATGGGTGAAATAAAGGTATTTGACAAGGATATCAGAAACATCAGTATTTACGGTATCAGAAAATTAGGTCTCGCACACATACCCGAGGACAGAATGACATTGGGATGTGCGGCCAATATGAATATAATGGATAATATTCTTTCCAATCAATATGACAGCCCTGAATTTTCGGGCAAATTGATGCTTAAAACGAAAAAAATCGAATCCAGGGTAAACGGACTTATTAAGGAATACCTGGTTAAATGCAAGTCATACAAGCAAAATGTGGGTATGCTTTCAGGAGGAAATATCCAGAAGGTAGTTGTTGCAAGAGAATTTTCAACAGACCCCAAGATAATAATAGCCAATCAGCCTACGAGAGGGATTGACGTAGGTGCAGCCTCCTTCATAAGACAGAGAATTATTGAATTCAGGGATGCGGGATGTGCGGTAATACTCATATCTGCGGATTTGAACGAAGTGTTCGAGCTCAGTGACAGGCTTGCTGTAATGTACAAGGGTAGCTTCGCAGGTGTGTTCAGCGATGTTAAAAATCTTACGGAAGAAGAGCTTGGAAAGTACATGCTCGGAATAAAGAAGGATGACCGATTGGAGGGAATAATGTATGAACAGCAGTAAAAAATATGACATATTGCGTACGGTTATGTCAATCGGTATAGCCCTGGCAATATCATTCTTAATAATTTTCATAACAAGTGATGAGCCTGTGAAGGCTATTTTGGAGCTTCTTACAGGACCTTTAAAAAGTACAAGAAGAATAGGAAATGTTATTGAAGCAATGATTCCCCTGGTATTCACAGGCGTTGGTATAAGCATTATGTTTGCCGCCAATGAGATAAATCTCGCCGGTGAAGGTGCATTTCACATAGGTGGTCTGGTAGCAACATATATAGGAATAAACTCATTGCTGCCTCCTGCAGTGGCTCCGTGGGCATGCATTTTAGCTGCAGGATTTTTCGGCGCAATGATAACTGCCGTCCCTGCGGTAATGAAAATCAAGACGGATTCGGATGTGCTTGTGTCATCTCTTATGATGAACTATGTGGTGGTGTTGTTTGCTTCGTATATTCTGAACTACTTTCTCAGAGACCCTAAGGCAGGGGCGGTTGTATCATATGCAATACCTAAGACTACTCAGTTTGCTTCCATTGTCAAGGGTACAAAAATTCACATAGGATTGATTATAGCCATTGCTGTTGCAATTTTAGGATATGTATTTTTATATAAAACGAAAATAGGCTACGAAATAAGAGTAACCGGAGAAAATGCCGAGTTTGCGAAATACTCGGGAATAAATGTTCTTAAAGTAACCCTGATATCACAGCTGTTGGGAGGATTTATATTTGGAATAGGCGGCGGTGTGGAGTTGCTGGGAATGTACAGCCGTTTCTCATGGACGTCTTCTCTTGGGTATGGCTGGGATGCTGTAATTATAACAACGCTGGCAAAGAAGAACCCTCTGTATGTTCCGTTTGCCGCATTGTTCCTTGCATATCTGAGAACAGGGGCATCCATGATGTCCATAGCTACAAATGTTCCTACAGAAATAGTTACGGTAACACAAGGAATTATAATTTTATTAGTTGTTGCAGAACAATTCTTAAGTAAGTATAAACACAAAATGATAGCTAAAGAAGCCAAGGCTACTTTAAGCAGCATAAAGGAGGCCGAATAATGATAATTGATGCGCTTTTTTCACCGGAATTTTTAAATGCTGCACTGAGGGCTACAACACCTATACTGTTTGCCGCGCTGGGCTCGGCAGTTGCTTCAAAATCTGGAATAACAAACATGGCTCTCGAAGGTATGATGCTGTTTGCTGCATTGTTCGGAGTGCTGTTTTCCGCAGCGTTCCATAGTGCATGGGCAGGATTTTTCCTTACAGTGGCATTGGGCGGCTTCATAGGACTGTTTCTTGCATTCTTTGTGCTTAAATTTAAAACGGATGCAATACTTGCGGCAATAGCGATCAATATTATTGCCAACGGTGCCACCATACTGATTTTGCTTATGGTTGCAGGGGACAGAGGTGTTTCTTCATCTGTTAGTTCCGTTGCGCTCCCGAGAATCAGCATACCTGTAATTGAGAAAATCCCATACTTCGGAGCAGTTATATCCAACCAGAATATACTTACGTATATTGCGCTGCTCATGGTGGTGGCCGTACATTTATTTTTGTACAAGACACCTCTGGGACTTAAGGTAAGAGCTGTGGGAGAAAACAAGAACGCTGCTGAATCAGTTGGTATAAGTTCCAAGAGAATTCAGTACATAGCCTTGGTTATAAGCGGTATGCTTGCAGCTATGGGAGGATTTTTCCTTTCAGGAGGCTACATGACAAATTTCACAACAGGAATGAGTGCCGGAAGAGGATTTATCGGTCTCGCGGCAAGCTCGATGGGAGCAAACACTCCCTTAGGCGCATTCCTCGTATCGCTTTTGTTCGGTGCTGCTTCGGCGCTGTCCAATATATTGCAGCTTGGGTCATGGCCATATGAACTAATACAGATGATTCCATATGTGACAACCATAGTGGGATTAGGAATATACAGCCACAGAAGAATGAAAAAAAGAGAAAAACTAAGTGAAAAATAGGAATTAAGAATTAAATGATAAGCTGTGCGGGAGAATGGAAGGAGCGCAGCTTTTCGATTAACGGAGGAGAAATGAAAAAAAGAAATATAATTATTGACTGTGATCCCGGAATTGATGATGTTGTAGCTTTATCTTTTGCATTTGCCAACGAAGATAAATTTAATATTCTGGGTATCACGACTGTTGCAGGAAATCAGTCAATTGAAAAGGTTACGGATAATGCAATAGGATTAGCCTCATACTTAGACAAGGACATAAAAATCTCCAAAGGAGCAAAAGGCCCATTGCTGAGAGAGAAGAAGCCCGCAAGTCTGGTCCATGGTGAAAACGGAGTAGGAAACTATGAATTTCCTCATACGAAGAAGCTCCATTCCGAAAATGCTGTTATGTTCCTGAGAGATACACTTATGGCATCCGAGGAAAAGGTGACGTTGGTGCCTGTCGGACCATTGACAAATATAGCGCTGCTGATTAAAACATTCCCTGAGGTAATGGATAAAATAGAGCTTCTTTCAATCATGGGAGGAGCAACCATCGGAGGAAACACTACTCCTACAGCTGAATTTAATGTATGGGCAGATCCGGAGGCTGCAAGGATTGTATTTGACTCCAAGCTTCCTATAGTAATGAGCGGACTGAACGTTACACATTCCACAGGATTGTACAGGTCAGATGTCGACGAGCTTATGAAGAGCACAGGCAAGGTTACAAAAATGTGCGGAGAAATTCTGAATTTTTACTTCAAGGGAGATCATGTCAATAATGGAACATTCACTCCTATTCACGATGCGTGTGCGCTTATGTGTCTTATTTATCCTGAATTATATTCTTTCAGACATATGCCGGTTACGGTAGACTGTTCTGAAGGGCTGGGAAGAGGAAACACCGTATGTGATGTGAGAGAATGGCTGAATTACGATGAATCATATCCAATGGTGCTTACAGAAGTTGATTTGGAGAAGTTCAGAGAAATTCTGCTGAGAGATTTATATAAGTTAGACGAGTCATATAAATAAAACATGCAGGAGATTCTCCTTCTGCATATAGGAGGAAAATATGGGAAAGGTAGTTGTGGTAGGATCCATAAATGTTGATATGGTTTTTACCTCTGATATACGGCCAAAGGCGGGAGAGACGGTTCTTGGAAACACATTTTCCCTCATACCGGGAGGCAAGGGAGCAAATCAGGCTGTGGCGGCCGCAAAACTTGGCGCTGAAAGCGTCATGGTGGGATGCGTCGGGCTTGACTCAAACGGCGATTTTGCTGTTGATAGCTTAAAGGCAGTAAATGTAAATACCGAATGCGTAGATGTGGTACACAATGTTCCCACAGGTGTGGCAAATATAATAGTCGCTGAAAACGACAACAGCATAATAGTAATTCCGGGTGCAAATTACAAGGTTGACATAGATTTGGTTCGCAGATACAAAGAAGTTGTACTGTCAGCGGACATAGTTCTTCTGCAGCTTGAGATACCTCTGGAAACAGTTGAGTACATACTTGACTTATGCAGTGAGAACAATGTCAAGGTTCTGCTGAATCCTGCTCCTGCCGTTGAACTGAGCAAGTCAATGATAGAAAAAGCATCGTACATAACACCAAATGAGCATGAGCTTAAAATAATACTTGGCAAAGATTCCACTGAAGAAGAAATGAAAAAATATCCCAACAAGCTTATTGTCACATTAGGTTCAAAGGGAGTCAAGTATTTTGACGGAACTGATATTAAGCTTATACCGTCATACAAGGCAGAGGTGGTTGATACAACCGGAGCCGGAGATACATTCTGCGGAGCTCTGGCAGCGGCACTTGTAAGAGGTGATGGGCTGGAGGATGCAATCAGATTCGCCAACAGGGCAGCTGCATATTCCGTTACAAAGCTGGGAGCGCAAAGCGGAATGCCGACTTTGGATCAATTGGAGAAATAAATATATAAAAATAAAATGACCTTCGGGTCATTTTTCGTATGTTCTAACCCCGTTTTTCAGATTTTAATCGTGTTGTTCATATGTGTTCTTTCATGTCTGTTCCATTCGGATAGTTCCTGGAAATGAAAAAGAACTACAAATGCAGTTCTTCTCACGTCCCCTTGAAACGAATATTAATATATGTAATGCTATATCTATATTAATTATTATTTCTTAAAACTAATTACGCTACAGTAACGTTGCTTGCCTGAGGTCCTTTTTGACCGTCAACAATTTCAAAGTTTACTTTTTGACCTTCTTCAAGAGTTTTGAAGCCGTCAGATGATATTGCAGAGAAATGTACAAAAACATCTTTGCCGTCATCGCAAGAAATAAAACCAAAACCTTTTTTAGAATCAAACCATTTAACTGTGCCTGTTTTCATTAAAAAAACCCTCCGATATTTAAAAAAGATACCTGTATTGTAACAGTTTTTTGTTTAAATTGCAATACATATTTATAGAAAAAAGTAAAATATTTTCATTTTTGCAGCAGGCTGTGTACAAGAGTTATTGAAAAATCGAAAGGCTGTGAAAATGTTTTTACAATGCAGCTTTTATAATAAAAAACGTATGAAATTACATGGAATTATCGACGGATTGTTAATGTTTTAACTTTTTTAAATGAAGCCGCGGCATATATATATTTTTAATAATAAATTGAAAAATCTGCTAAGCTTTGATATAATTATCGGGTAATATTTTATTTTAACAGGGAAAATTAAAGGGTGAACAAATGCTGAAACATTTTTTTAAGATTTTTTTTGCATCCTTCATATTGATATCGGTGATACTAATCTCGACTGCCGCAGGCTACATGCTCTTTTTTGACAAGGACATTGTAATAGGAGCGATAGTGCCTGCAGATACGGGAAAAAACAAGCAATTGGAATTTTACGAATCGTCCACATTTGATTACAGTACGGATATCGGGAGGGCGGCAAAAGAGACCAGAAGATTTAATGTGCTTATTGTGGGGCTTGAAAATGTAAGAACAGATACCATAATGGTTGCAAGCTATGATATTGGAAATAAAACGGCAGATTTGATATCAATTCCAAGGGATACATATTTTCCGATAAATTCCGGAGACAGCCCGGAACAAAAAAAGATTAATTCCGTCTATGCAAGAGAAGGGATAGAGTATCTCGTTCCGGCACTTGAAAAATCGCTGGGTATTCCTCTGGAGAAATATGTTATTGTGGATTATGAGGCTGTTGTGTCATGTGTAGACATTCTGGGAGGAGTTGAGGTGGATGTACCTTTTCATATGGTATATTCCGATCCATATGATAAACCTCCTCTGAATATAGACATACCGGAAGGAACTCAGCTTCTTGACGGAAAACAATCATTGAATTTTTTAAGATACCGAAAGGGATATGCCAATCAGGATTTGGGAAGAATAAACGCTCAGCAGCAATTTATAAAATCAGCAATGAAAAAGGCGCTGGGATTAAAGCTTCCGGCTCTGATAAACGAAGCATATTCGCATATTGAAACAAATGTAAGAATCACGGACATACTTGGTATGGCTGATGGGATTGCGGGATTTTCCGCAGAAAGCATCAACATGAATACTTTGCCGGGGGAGGAAATGCCTCTGGAGGGATTGTCCTTTTTCATTCCTGATGAGGATGCTATAAAAATTATGGTCAACGGAATGTACAAAACAGAAAAAACGGAATAAAAAACTAATAAATTATTTGTATTAATGAAAGGCGGCATATATGAAGCATTTTTTCAAGGTATTCATAACATCACTTATATTATTTTCATTGGTTGCGACCGCAGGAATTTTTACATATGTAAAGTATTTTTCGCCGGAGAATATTGCGGAAGCAAAGCCCGGCAATGATGACGATGAAGATGATGACAACATTGACAAAGAATCAGAAACTCCTCTGGAAAAGGCAATGCGTGAGAGCAATCGCATCAACGTGTTGGTAGGTGGCTTTGAGGGACCAAGATCGGACACAATTATGCTGGCGAGCTTTGACAGAAAAACAAAGGAAGCCTCGATAATATCTATTCCGAGAGATACCTACTATTACAGAGAAGCATATGGAAGATATGAAGATACACAAAAAATCAATGCTGTTTACGGAACAAACAAAGAAAAAGGAATGAAGGCTCTAATTGAAGCAGTTGAGGAATTGACAGGAATCCCCATACACAACTATGTGAAGGTTGACTATAAGGGAGTAAGGGCTGCAGTGGATGCAATAGGCGGCGTGGAGGTTGATGTTAAATTTAACATGGTGTACTCTGATCCATATGACAATCCGCCGCTGTATATCAATATTCCTGCAGGGACAAAAATTATATACGGTGATAAATCAGTTGAATTTCTCCGTTACAGAGCTGGATATCCTGATGGCGACCTTGGACGAATAAAGGCACAGCAGGGATTCATGAAGTCTGCGATTAAGAAATCATTGAGCCTCAAGCTGCCAAGTGTTATAAGTGCGGTGTATCCATATGTTGAGACAGACTTGACGCTTACGGATTTACTTGGACTGGGAAAAGACGCAATCGGATTCTCTATGGAAAATCTTGATACGGTAACATTACCGGGAGGTGCTAAAACCATGGGAGGATTATCATTTTATATAGTTGACGGTGAAAAGACAACAGAGCTGCTGTACGGAATGTACGGTATAAACCTGTCTGCGGCGGCAGATGAGGAAGTACAAAGCAATTAAAATATTTTATTTGGAGGAAGTATGGATTCATTGCTTCGCGATACCTATGCAGAAATAAATCTGGACAACATAGCATACAATATGCGTAAAATTAAGGAGGTAGCGGGAGAAGGGGTTGCCGTTGCGGCAGTTGTAAAGGCTGACGGATATGGTCACGGTGCTGTAAATATTGCCGAAACAATTATGGAAAACGGCGGAGACTATCTTGCCGTTGCCACATTGTCCGAGGCTCTTGAGCTAAGAAGGCACTACATGAGCTATGATATACTGATTATGGGATATACTCCCGACGAATATCTAAAGCACGTGGTAGAAAATAATATTACGCAGACGATTTTTTCTATAAGACAAGCCCGTCTGCTGAATGAGCTGGGCGAGGCGTACTCAGTCATACCGAAAGTGCATATAAAATATGATACGGGGTTTAACAGGCTTGGCTATAAGGATTCGCCAGAAAGCACCGATGAAATATACAAAATCTTTTCTTTGAGCAACATTGAGGTTGAGGGTATATTTTCTCATCTTGCTCTGGCAGGTCAGGAAGAAGATGATATTCAGTACAATAAATTTGTAGATGCTGTTAATAGAATTGAAGAAAAAGGCATATCATTCAAGTACAAGCATATATGCGACAGCATTTCAGCAATTGACTATCCGCAGTACAGGCTGAATATGATAAGACCGGGTGCCATAATATACGGACTTAAGTCTTATCATGATGATTTGGTTGTATTTAAACAGGCAATGACCTTCAAAACGAAAATATATCATATCAAGACCCTTGAAAAGGGTGAAGGCGTAAGCTATGACTATCTGTGGAAGGCGGATAAGAAATGCATTGTGGGGACACTGCCCTTCGGTTATGCTGACGGCTATCCAAGAAATCTGAGAGATAAGGGATATGTCACAATCCACGGCAAAAAGGCACCGATTATAGGTGTTATATGTATGGACCAGTGCATGGTCGATTTAACAGATATACCTGAAGCTCGTGTAGGAGATGAGGTTGTGATATACGGAGACGGAACAGGAAACACAGCTGATATTCATGAAATTTCACAGCTTGCGGGTACTAATAAAAATGAAATAGTATGCAGGATTACAAGACGAACTCCAAGGGTATATATTAAGAACGGAAAAATTTATAAAATTATAAATTATTTATTATAGGAGACAGAATGGATATTCAAAAGAGAGTTAATGAGATTTACGAGGATATTGTTGACATCAGGAGAGATTTCCATAAAAATCCCGAGCTGAGCCAGAAAGAATTCAGGACACAAAAGAAAATTCAGGAATACCTTAATCAATGGGGCATAGAAAATTATGAATGTGCCGAAACGGGTGTTGTTGGTATCATAAGGGGAAGAGGACAGGGAAAAACAGTCGGACTCAGGGGAGACATTGACGCACTTCCCATAAAAGAAAAAAGCAGTACAGGGTACTGCTCAATAAATGACGGAGTTATGCATGCATGCGGGCATGATGTACATACCACCGTAGTCTTGGGAGCTGCCAAGGTTCTTAAGGAGCTGGCGGATTCGGAGGAATCCATTGCAGGAAACGTGAAGCTTTTTTTCCAACCTGCGGAGGAAACAATCGGAGGAGCAGACAGAATGGTCAAAGAAGGCTGCATGAAGAACCCTGATGTTGATTATGTATTGGGACTGCATGTAATGCCATACATAGATGCGGGCATGGTTGAACTCAAATATGGAAAGCTCAATGCATCCACGGATACAATAGTAATTACATTGAAGGGTAAAGCAGCCCACGGTGCATATCCGGACTTAGGCATTGATGCAATTGCAATGGCGGGATATGTAATCACCGCTATTCAGACAGTTGTGAGCAGAAATACTTCACCTCTCAATTCAGTGGTTGTTTCTCTGGGTAAGATTTCCGGAGGTGTCAAGGATAATGTTATTGCAGATGAGGTAGTTATAACAGGAACCCTGAGAGCGCTGGATGATGCCACAAGAAGCTATACAAAGCAAAGAATAAGAGAAATAGCAGAGAACACTGCTAAGGCCTTTGGAGGAATCGGGACAGTGCATTTTGAGGACGGATATCAGGCTCTCATAAATAACGACGAGGTGGTTGATGTAATCAAGGAAAATGCCGAAATGCTTCTTGGCAGGGAAAATGTGGTATTTAAGGAATTCCCAAGCCTTGGAGCAGAAGACTTTTCATATTTTGCTGACGCTGCAAAGGGCGGGTTCTTCCACCTGGGATGCGGAAACAAAAAATTAGGAATTACAGCATCAATACATACCGAAAACTTTGACATTGATGAAGAATGCCTGAAGGTTGGAGTGCTGATGCAGGTGAACAATGTATTATCGCTGTTGAAATAAACGGCATAAAATTACATATAGGGAGGCAAAAATGAAGGTATTTATAAGTGTGGACATTGAAGGTGTTACAGGAGTCACATCCTGGAGTGAAACAACTCTGGGCAATTCAGATTATACTCAGTTTGCGGAGCAGATGACAAAGGAGACGATTGCTGCATGTGAAGGTGCCATTGCAATGGGGGCAAAAGAAATATTTGTCAAGGATGCGCATGACTCGGCAAGAAACATAGATATTCAAAAGCTTCCGAGATGCGTGAAGCTAATGCGCGGATGGACCAGCACGCCTGACTCCATGGTTGCGGGACTGGATGAATCATTTGATGCTGCAATATTCATAGGCTATCATTCTGCCGCAGGAACTGACGGAAATCCTCTGGCGCATACCATGAATACATCAAGTAACTATATTCTTGTCAATGGTGAAAAGGCATCCGAATTCGTATTTAATACATACATAGCCGCAGATTACGGCGTACCTGTTGTGTTCATGAGCGGAGATAAGATGCTTTGCGAGGCTGCAAAGGGATTAGTTCCACAGATTGAAACATTGGCCGTAAAGGAAGGAATAGGCGGAGCTACAGCAAGCATTAATCCTGACCTGGCATGCGATATGATAAAGGAAGGCGTAATAAAGGGCTTGAAGCGCATCGAGGCCTGCAAAATAGAAATACCGGAGCAATTCGAGACTGTAATCAATTACAAGGAGCATAAAGACGCTAAGCATGCTTCTTTCTACCCCGGAGTAACACAGGTTGACTCACATACAATAAAATACACAGCAAATTCCGTAAAAGAATTTGCAACCACAAGAATGTTTATTTTGTAGAATTGAAAACAAAAAACGGAGACTAAATCTCCGTTTTTTTATTGGGCTAATTTGAATTTACTGATTTCATCCATAAGCAGTTCAGCCTGTGCAGATAATTCCTCTGCTGATGCGGAGCTTTCTTCTGCCGATGCTGCGTTGCTCTGTACAACATCAGAAATTTGCTCTATATTGAAGGTTATTTGCTCTATTGTAGATTTCTGTTTGTATGAACCATTTTCAATTTCGGACATTATTTCACCCACAGTCGATATTTTATGGGAAACATCCTGAAGAACGCTGGCAGTTTCAGAAGCTACTTTCGTTCCGTTTTCAACTGCAAGTACAGTATCCAAGGTTAATTGAGCTGTATCTCTTGCAGCCTCACCGGATTTTACGGCGAGGTTTCGTACTTCATCCGCTACGACGGCAAATCCCTTGCCTGCCTCACCGGCACGTGCCGCTTCTATGGAAGCATTCAGAGCAAGTATATTAGTCTGAAATGCAATATCATCTATAATTTTTGTTATGCCGGAAATTTTTGCAGAGAAGTCACCAATTTTCTCCATGGCACCAAGCATTTCCGACATATGCTCATTGCTTTTTTTAATGCCGTGATCTGCCTGATTCACATATTCTGACGCTTTTTCCACATGGGTGGTATTTTCATTTGCCTCTTGCAGGACTTCAGCAATTGCGCTGTTCAGCTCCTCTATGGAAGCCGCCTGTTCCGTAGCGCCGGAAGCAATATTTTGGGTTGTGCTTGCTACCTCATAAATTCCCGAATTTACCTGTTCGGCGGCAATGTTAAATCCGCTGAGAAGATTATTCAAGTTTGCCAAGGTTTTATTGAGTGACAGCATCATGACATCCCTGTCGGAACGAGGACTGCTTTTAACAGTCAAATCGCCGATTTCTATGGCTTCCACAACTCTCACCTGCTCGCGTATGCCATCTATCATATTGTTGAAATCTCTTGCCAGCTGGCCGATTTCATCCTCACTGTCAACTTCCACAGAAACATCAACATTTCCCTTTGCAATTTCATTGGTTGCCTTTACAAGCTTTTCAATCTGGCCGGCAATCATCTTATCTAAGTTTCTTACCAAAAATAATAGCCAAAATACAGAAAAAACAATAAATGCTCCACCGGCTGTATATGCCGCCATAGCAGCCTTCTTCGATCTCTCCATGGCTGTATTTGCGTAATTCGCGTTGAGTGCCTCTATCTGATTTAGATAATCCGTCATGCTTTCGTTAATTTCAGAGTCAGAAAGCAGGAGCTCAAGTGCTGCGGAGGAATTTTTTTGAATTGCAAATTCCTTGAGCTTACTCTTGAAAATTTCATAATCACCCAAATACAGAGACTTGATTTTATCAAGGAGCTCCTGGTTTTCCTGAGTATTGACCGTTCCCTCATATATGCTGAAATCCTCAAGCATTTCATTGTGAAGCCTTTCTAATTCATCTACATAGTTCATGGTTGCAGTGCTGACGGCATCCATTATTACGATGTCTCTTGATACTGCGCGCTCATGCTGGTATATTTCGCGCATTCTTCCAACGGTATTTGAGGCTGTGAAATTATCGGAATAGAGTTTCTCAAGTCTTGAATTTGCGGTTATTATGGTATAGAATGACACGATGCACATAACCAATATTAATATTCCCAGAGAGCCAAGACTTACTGACAGCTTTTTTCGTATTTTATAGTTTTTCATATAATCTCCTCTTGCGTAAAAAATTTTGCTACTTAATAATCGGCTGAAAAAGAAATAAAGTAAGTCTGTATTTTAAAGGAATGGATATATAATTGAGATAATAGAAATAAAATTGCAGTAATCTTTAAACATTATCAAACAAAATTGACTTTTAGCAATTATTTCAATATAATCATATCCGAGGTACATAAATTATGATAAAATTACAGGACAAGATACAACAAGTTATAGATACTTTTTATAAATCAACGGGTATTGGTATTTTGTTTTTTGATAAAAAACTTACTGTCATAATGCATCAAAATTCTAAGAGACTGGTCAATGATTTCATTTGCCTGGGAATGAGCAGGATTACTTCGTTTTTGGCGGAAAAGTACCATTCCGAAGCTAATGATGAAAATATATTTTATACTTTTATTCTGGATGCGAATTTGGTAAGCAATGTTATTCTCCTCTGTCATGAAGGCAGCTGGGTGGGTGCATTTGTCACACAGCCTGTCTTAATCAACAAACCGAGGAAGGAAGACATGGAGAAATTGCTTGACAATCTGAATATCAGAGCAGAAAACAGAAAGACTGTCAGCGGTATACTTATGAGAACACCGGTGGTTTCCTATGACAGAATAATGCCTGTGGGATATGTGCTCAAGGGTCTGCTTAGTACATTTTTCACCGAAGATACACCGCGCCAAGTATTAAAAGGCGGCTCTGATGTAAGCACTGCAAAAAAAATTGATGTAGTAAAGAACTGTTCTGTAAACAGGGATGCCCTGACAACATACAACCCGTATTCAAGTTATCTGACTATTAAGGAAAACATCCAAAGAGGCGACACAGAAGCGCTGTCGACCTTTATGAATGAAATAAATGCCGGAAGCATTCCGATGGATACACTCCATGATTCAAACTTTATTCGTTCACTTAAAAATAACTGCATAAAGGTTTGCTCAATGGGTTGCTATGCAGCAGTTGAGGCAAATGCGCCCTATTTCAAGACATTAAATCTCGCGGACGAATTTATACGAAAAGCGGAAGCGCTTGAAAATATCAATGATATTTATGAACTTATGAAAAATGCAATGCTGTCCTTTACACGCTCAGTAGCTGCAGGGAAAAAGATATCCTATTCAAAGCCCATCAGGCTTGTGATTGAATATATAGAAGAACATTATGCTGAGAAAATAACGCTGAATGTACTGGCTGAGCACACAAATCTCAGCGCCTCCTATCTCTCGAATATGATTAAAAAAGAGACAGGCATGAGCCTTCTGGACAATATAAACAAAATAAGGATTGAGCACAGCAAAAGGCTGCTCCTGGAAACAAACCTGAGCAGCAATGAAGTGGCTTCGAAGGTGGGATTCAGCTACCAAAATCATTTTGCTTCAACATTTAGAAAAATAACAGGACTTACACCCAGCGATTTCAGAAAACTCACTTATTTAGGAAATGAACAGAAGAGCGACAAAGTCATTGAAAATGAAATTATGCCTCTAATTTTCGAGCAGCTTAGAGGCAAGCTCTCTGTATTAAACAGTATGTACGATATAGTTAGGATTGTAGACCCTATCAGGAATATTTCATGGATAATATCTGATGATAACGAAGAAATCATAAAAGGAACATGCTATGACTTCTGGGGGAAAAACGAACATTGCAGAAACTGCATTTCTACAATGGCATATCTGCATAATGACACGTTTTTTAAAATAGACAGGCAGAACGAAAATACTTTTTTAGTGCTTGCAGCACCAAAGCTCATAGGCAAAAATATATATGTAATAGAGCTTTTGAAAAACGTTACAGGTAATTTTTATATGAACGATGAATCCGGCTTGTTTACCGACATTCACAAGGACATTGTATACAAGGACGAGTTCACGGGATTGTATGACAGGCAGTATATAGATAAAAACCTGCCGGTTTATTTCAGACTCAGTAAGCTTGAAAATAAGCCATTTTCCATAATTATGTCCATTATTGATATTTATGACAGAATCAATAATCAATATTATTGCGGAGGCGATGATGAAATTTTGAGTGAATATGCTGAAGCAATAACGAGTTCGCTTGAAAGTAGTGAGCATTGGGCGGGAATTTATGCCGGAAATATTTTTCTTACGGTTTTGAGCAATACTGATTATGATTGCGCAAGACGCATTGGCAAAAATATTGAAGAGAATTTCAGCAGGGCTGTGTCAAAGCTGAATAAAGATGACTTGCGGATATCATCGAGATATTCAGTAAAATCATGTACAGATGATATACACAATGCAGAAGCCCTGATAAGGTGCGCATGCATAAATTTAAGCGATAATAGAATGTACAGCTTACCTGCTGCACATAAAATATAAATCAGCTTCAAAAAATATTATAAACAGCCGATGAAATATACCAATTTCATTTAGTATTGTAAAATTATCGTGCTCAGCTAATAAGATTTATTGCACAGTTTATAATGCATAGCTGGAATGTAAGAGAGGAAGATATAATGGATGTTTATGTGGCACGTCAGCCTATCTTTGACAGAAATATGAATGTGTTTGGTTATGAATTGCTCTATCGAAGGAGCATGAATAATTTCTATGAGGGAATAGATGACAATCAGACAACAGCAGAATTGATAAATAACGCCTTTCTCACAATGCATTTACCCGAGCTCACAGGAGGAGGCAAGGCATTTATAAATTTTTCCAAGGATACGTTGATAAAAGAAATTCCTTTTCTTTTACCGGTAGAATTAACAGTTGTTGAGGTTTTAGAAAGAGTTGACATTGACGGGGATGTAATTGAAGCATGCAGGAAGCTGAGAGAAAAAGGCTATATAATAGCTCTTGACGACTTTGTTTTCAATGAATCATATCTGCCGCTTCTGGATATTGCTCACATCATCAAAATAGAATTTCCGGTGGTGGAATACGATGTGCAACGGGAACTAATAAAAAAATATAAAAGCAAAATCAGATTTTTGGCTGAGAAGGTTGAAACAAGGGAAGAATATAAGATAGCATACGACATGGGATATGATTATTTCCAGGGATATTTTTTCAGCAAACCTGTTATTATAAAAGAAAAAGAGATAGACAGCCTGAACATAAACCTTATTAAAATCATGGAAGTGTTAAACCATGATGATCCCGAGTATCAAAAAATTGCAGAAATAATAGGAACTGATCTGGGTCTTTCATATAAGCTTCTGAAATTGGCCAATTCTGCTTTTTTTGGCTCGAAGAATAAAATACTCCATATTAAGCAGGCATTAGTCCAGCTTGGGCTTATAGAGATAAAAAAATGGATTTATGTCATGATGCTAAAAGACATACAAATTGTAGAAAATAGAGAACTAATCAAAAACTGCCTGATAAGAGCAAAATTTATGGAACTTATGGCGGTTGAAACAGGCAAAGGCAACCAACAATTTGAATATTTCCTTACAGGAATGTTCTCTTCAGTAGATGTGCTTATGAACAGAGATATGGAGGAAATAGTTAATGGATTATTTCTGCCGGATACTGTAAAGGATGCTCTGCTTGGACGTGAAAACGAAATAAAATATGTTTTGGACATAGTTGTAAATTACGAGTTACTTATCTGGGACGACCTTGTGCTTGATAAAATCGCAGGCGGAATCGTTCAGGAAAAACTGATTAACATGTATATGGAATCACTTATGTGGATGATGAAGCTGNNACTATTAATCAGGATTATATAACGCTATGCAGAAATTAAGGAGAAGCAATGCTTAAAACAGGAACTATACTTGAAGTTGAAATAATAGATTTAAACCATGAAGCTCAGGGCGTGGCCAAAATGGATAATTTTGTAGTATTTGTCCATGGAGCGGTCACGGGAGATTTTGTGCGTGTGGAAATAACAGAGATACGAAAAAATTATGCCATGGGAAAACTGATCGAAATAGTAAAGAGCTCCGAAAAAAGAATAAATCCGCCATGCACTCATTTCGGTGAATGCGGGGGCTGCCAGCTCATGAACATGGACTACAGCTCACAGCTTGATTATAAGAAAACCCGTGTATGCAACGAACTGAGAAGAGCGGGTGTGAACACAGACCACACCGAAATATACGATACCATGGGAATGGAAGAACCCTTTAGATACAGAAACAAGACCGCATTTTCCGTAACAAGCAGAAACAACGAAGTACACATAGGTCCCTATGAACAGGGAACATACAACACGGTGGACATGGAAGGCTGTCTCATACAAACCAAGGAAGCCGATGAAGCAGTAATGCTGTTTAAAACTCTTATGACTAAATACGCAATACCAGCCTACGATAAAAAAACAGGCAGTGGAATAATAAGAAACATAGTAATAAGAAACAACAGAGAAAATCAGCTTATGCTGATAATAGTAACAACAACCGAAGACTTTAAAAATAAAAAACAACTGATAAACGAACTCGCCGCAGGCAGCAACATCAAAACCATAGTACAGAATATCAACAATAAGGCAACAAACCTGATTATGGGCAAAAAAAGCATAACACTCTACGGGGAAGGTACAATAACAGATACCATAGACAATCTGGTATTCACAATTTCACCCGAAACATTTTTTCAGGTAAATCCCCATCAGACCGAGAAGATGTACCGTACAGCAATAGAATATGCCAATATTGAAAAAACCGACACATGCTTTGACATATACTGCGGCATAGGCACTATCTCCCTGATGGTAGCCAAACACGCGAAAAAGGTATACGGTATAGAAATCGTAGAGCAGTCAATCATAAACGCCAGAGAAAATGCCGTAACCAACAACATAACCAACACCGAATTCATTGCCGCAAAAGCCGAACAAGCCGTACCAAGGCTATACAAACAAGGAATAAAAGCGGACATAGTAATAGTAGACCCTCCAAGAAAAGGCTGTGAAAAGGAAGTAATAGACACCATAATCCGCATGACCCCAGACAGAATAGTCTACGTCTCCTGCAACCCCTCCACCCTGGCACGGGATATAAAGCACCTGGAAGAAGGCGGCTATGAGCTGAAAAAAGTACAGCCCCTGGATATGTTCCCGTGGAGCGTGCACGTTGAGTGCGTGATTCTGATG
>DDNC01000002.1 GCA_002340985.1 Firmicutes bacterium UBA2530
CGTGACAGCGGATGTGCCGAAAAATCTGCGGTACACCACCTACGCCGTACAAAAGAGCGATAGCTTCTGGAGCATCGCCCGCAAGCTGGGCTGCCCAATGAGCCAGCTGGAACGGCTGAATAACAAAAGCCGGTTCTCTATCATCTATCCTGGCGATGTGCTCAGAGTACTGGAGAAGTAAAAACAAATCAAAGGAAATAAGCGAGGCGCTCCACACCTCGCTTATTTCTTTTGTCCGTATTCGATTTTCCATTCCCAAATGATCCCTATACCGTAGACTTCGGAAAGCTGTGACTTGACTTTTTCTCTTTTCAGAGTTTACATAAAACTGGCGGGGTTTCTCCGACAATAAAAACGTCATGGCAGGCTGATGTGCGCGAACACACCAGTCCTGCGCTAAGGTGAGTCGACAACCCAGCACAACCGCAAAAGCGGTACCACGACAAGGTTATTATACCGCATTTGTCGCGGCTGCACCCAGCAAAGGTGCCGTCCATTTCCTTTCACCGTCTTTATTATGCGAGCATCTGTTCAGATGTAGACCGATAGGATAATTTCCGTATTCAGGTTTGCGTTTGCCAAATTGTCTTTATTGGACTTCTTCTTTGTATGAATCTTATTTTTTATTTGCTTGTTGGGTAAAATAAGCTATAATAAGTATTACATAATATCCGGAGGAACAATGAATGGCGGAACAATATTTTACCAAGAATCCCGAGACTGAAAAGGAAATATACAAGTATGACTGGAACATAGGCAGGGAGAGGTTTTATTTTTATACAAGCAACAGCGTTTTTTCAAAGAATGGAATGGACTTTGGTTCCATGCTGCTGGTTGAGACAGTCGTAAGAGAAAATGAAGGTTTTGAAGGCAGCGTCTTAGATTTAGGATGCGGCTACGGTCCGATGGGAATCAGCATAGCCAAATTTTTAGAAAAATCGAAGGTGTCCATGTCAGATGTCAATGAAAGGGCACTTGAACTCTGTGCAATGAATGCAAAGGAAAACAAGGTCCAGGACAGAGTTGAAATTATAAATTCATCCATGTTTGATAATATACAGGGCAAGTACGGTATTATCGTAACAAATCCACCTATCCGTGCAGGAAAGGATGTAGTGTTTGCATTTTATGAAGGAGCATATGAGAATTTGAGCCAGGGCGGATCTCTTTATGTTGTAATACAGAAGAAGCAGGGAGCTCGAAGTACCAAGACGAAGCTTGAGAGTCTTTTTGGCAATTGCGAAATAGCTGATAAAAAATCGGGATATTTTATATTCAAATCCTTAAAAACTACCTCCTGAGATTTCTTCTGCCTGTAAAATAGTTTATTTCTGCTCCCGTCAGGAAAATAAGCGACAAAATGAATATCCATATAAGAAAGATTATCACGCCGGACAAGTTGCCGTATATGGAACTGTAATACATTGCTTTTGTGCTTATATAATTTGAATATACTGCAGAGCCTACTATAAATCCGCAGGATGAAAAAACGGCTCCCGGTATAACGTATGAAAAGCTTACCTTTTCATATGTCAGAAACTTATATGCGGCGGAAAATATCAGCAGCAAAATCAAAGACGGCAGCACATATCTGAGCACATGTACAAGAAAGAAATCTGTGACCTGAAATAAATTTATTTTCTGGATAAACAGGACTATTTCTCTTCCCCACACAATGGATGCAAATATAAGATGCATGGCCAGCATAATAGCTGTTGTAAAAATAATTCCTTCGATGCGCATAAATAAATAATTTTTTTTTATGTTGAATCCGTATGCTCTGTTTATGCCGCTTATGATCGTTGCACTTCCTGCCGTTGCTGACCATAAGGATATAAGTAGGCTTGAAGAAAAATATGTCATGCTGCAATTTCCAACGGAGTTGTGCACTATGCCGTATACTATCTGAAAAACGTCTTCAGGCAGGACTGCCTCAACAGAATCCAGCAGATAAAAAATATATTGGCTGTAACCGCAAAGAATGGATATGGCCAGAATTAATAAAGGGAAAATCCCCAATATAATATAGAAGGAAAATTGTGCACTGAGCGCAG
This sequence comes from Firmicutes bacterium UBA2530, assembly GCA_002340985.1. Lineage (GTDB taxonomy): Bacteria > Bacillota > Clostridia > Tissierellales > Sedimentibacteraceae > Sedimentibacter. Next base: position 2,055 of record DDNC01000002.1, read on the forward strand.
CGATATTGTCATCCTTCATTTTAGCAAGCAGCTTTATAATAAAAACAAGAAAGCGTTTAAGCATATGACCACCGGAGATTTTGATTTTATTAAAAGTATTGGCAAAAATAAATAATATATTAATACTGCTTTAATTTAAAAATGCGGACAAATATTTGTCCACAACATAGGAAAGCAGTATATACTAATTCGCTTCAAGGGAACTTATTTAATGCGAATTAGTATAATATTCAGGTGTTAAATTTTTATCAATTATATCAAATGACTTGATTATTCGATTTTGCGATGATATAATTATTGTAGGCAAAAAAAGGACATGGTCCTATAAATAGGAGGTTTAAATGGAAATCAAAAAAATATGTGTTGTCGGCACAGGAACAATGGCAAAAGGAATTATACAAACCTTTGCTCAGGCAGGATATCCGGTAATCGTTAAGGGAAGAGCGGGAAAATCCTATGATACACTTGAAGATACTATAGGCAAGGGTCTTGCAAAGTTAGTTGCAAAAGGGAAATTAGAGCAGGCTGCAATGGATGCAACTATTGCTAACATCACAAAGGTAACAGAATATTCCGGATGCGGTGAAGCAGATTTATTTATTGAAGCTATAGCAGAAGACATGGAAACAAAGCATGCTATTTTCGCTGAAATAGAAGCTGTTGCAAAGGAAGATGCAATACTTTCAACTAATACATCTTCATTGTCTATTACTGAAATTGCTTCAAAGTCAAAAAGACCTGGTCAGATTATAGGAATGCACTTCTTCAATCCTGTTCCTGTTATGAAATTAGTGGAAATAATCAAGGGAAAACTAACTGATGAAGAAGTTCATAAGGCGATATACGAATTGTCACAAAAAATAGGGAAAACTCCTGTAAGTGTTGAAGAGGCTCCTGGTTTTGTGGTTAACAGAATACTTATACCGTTGGTTAACGAAGGTATAGGCATACTGGCAGACGGAGTTGCTACAAAGGAAGAAATAGACGCAGCTATGAAGCTTGGTGCAAACCATCCTATGGGACCATTGGAGTTAGGTGATCTTATTGGCCTTGACGTATGCCTTGCAATAATGGAAGTTCTGTATAATGAATTCGGAGACCCGAAATACAGACCGCATACATTGCTTCGCAAAATGGTGAGAGCGAACCTGCTGGGAAGAAAAACAGGCAAGGGCTTCTACGATTACAGCAAATAGGAAGATAGAATAAAGTAGGATATAAAATATATGAGCCTTCCGGATACGGAAGGCTTTAATAATTTCCGAGATTTAGCTTGAAATAAGTATTTTCATTAAGTATAATAAAGTGAAATTATAATACAACTTTTTACAGAAATGTAGTATACTAATAAAAACAAGGGAGGAAGCAATGAACGATAATAATGCTGAAAACAGGGAATCGGTTAATTTTATTCAGAAGATAATTAATGAGGACCTAATTAACGGAACATACGGGAACAGGGTACAGACGAGATTTCCTCCGGAGCCCAACGGATATCTTCACGTAGGGCACGCTAAATCAATATGCCTGAATTACGGTCTTGCTAAGAAAAATAACGGTATATTCAACCTGAGATTTGACGATACGAATCCCACAAAAGAAGATGAGTCTTTTGTGGAATCAATAATAAAAGATGTTAAATGGCTTTGTCCGGACTGGGAGGAAAGGATATTTTTTGCTTCTGATTATTTTGAGAAGATGTATGAATATGCCGTTGAGCTGATTAAAAAGGGATTGGCATATATTGATGACCTGTCTGCCGATGAAATAAGAGAGTACAGAGGAACATTGACGGAGCCGGGAAAAGAAAGCCCTTTCCGAAACAGGAGCATTGAAGAAAATCTTGAAATGTTCGAAAAAATGAAAAACGGCGATTACGCAAACGGTGAAAAGGTACTGAGAGCTAAAATAGATATGGCAAGCGGAAACATAAATATGAGAGACCCTGTTATTTACAGAATACTCCATGAGACTCACCACAATACAGGTGACAAATGGTGCATATATCCAATGTATGACTATGCCCACCCTGTTGAGGACGCCATAGAGGGAATAACACATTCCGTATGTACGCTTGAATTTGAAGACCACAGGCCGTTTTATGAATGGGTGCTCAATAACCTTGATGATTTCAAGGCAGCTCCCACAAAGCAGATAGAATTTGCCAAGCTGTTTTTATCAAAGACAATGATGGGTAAGAGATACCTGAAAAAAATGGTTGAGGAAGGCTATGTGGACGGATGGGATGACCCGCGTATGCCTACAGTTGCCGCCCTTAGAAGAAGAGGCTATACATCTGAGGCAATACAGAGTTTCTGTGAAGCAATAGGTGTTTCCAAGGCACAGAGTGTTGTTGATATCGCAATGCTCGAGTATGCAGTGAGAGATGACCTGGGCCCTAAGGTACCCAGAGTAATGGCGGTTCTGAATCCGATAAAGTTAATTATAACAAACTATCCTGAGGACCAGGTAGAATATATGGAATCCGAGAACAATCCGGATAATCCTCAAATGGGCTCACGAATGGTTCCATTCTGCAAAGAGCTGTACATAGAGAGGGACGACTTCATGGAGGAACCTCCGAAGAAGTACTACAGACTTTTCCCCGGAAACGAGGTAAGGCTCAGAAACGCATACTTTGTTAAGTGTGTTGACTTTGTAAAGGATGCGGAAGGCAATATAACAGAGGTGCACTGCACATATGACCCCGAAACAAAAAGCGGCTCAGGCTTTGACGGCAGAAAGGTAAAAGGTACCATACATTGGGTTTCCGCAAAACACGCTGTTGATGCTCAAGTAAATTTATACGATTATATGATGGAGGACCAGGATTACGATAAGACCAATTTCCTGGAAAAGCTCAATCCGAATTCAAAGATAGTACTGAAAAACTGTAAGCTGGAGCCTTCAATCAAAGAATATGAGACAGGGGACAGGTTCCAGTTCCTGAGACACGGATACTTTATAATCGACACGGACACAAGGTTGGATAATTTAGTATTTAACAGGATTGTTCAGCTGAAGAGCAGTTATAAGTAAAAGATGCAACACATTCCCAATGTATGCGACCTGAGGGAGCAAATACATTGGTGAATGAGACTGCGCTATGTTTGTAAAGGGAGCAGCTCGCTGCTCCCTTAGATTGGAAAGAGGTATTACATTGAACATACAAGAAATAATAGAAGAGAGCATCGCCGAAAGCAAGTTCATATACGGCGTATTTACCACACCGAAGAACAAGTCGGAAAATCCTTATAAGAAGATAACCGCAAGGCCTATCTCTATTAAAAATGAAAATTTCATACAATTTGAAAAATTTACTGAAAAGCAGGTTTTTCATGACAATTATTCATACCATGAAGCAGTACCGGAAATTATGAAGTTAATAACCGACGAGTACAGAAATATCAATATTTTTACCGAGGATGCGGATTTCCAATTGATGGTGAGCAAGAAGGGCAGCATAAAGGTGGTTGAGAAGGAACCGGCAAAGAAGCAGGATATATCGGAGCATAATAAGAAAAAGCAATATATAATTGAAGAGAACCAACCCTGCGACTTTTTAATCAGCCTTGGAGTAATGAATAAGGATGGCGCTGTTTATGCAAAAAAATATGATAAATTCAAGCAGATAAATAAATTCCTTGAAATAGTGGATGATTCCCTCAAAGGCAGAAAGCTCAGGGATGATTTTATGATTATAGATTTCGGATGCGGTAAGGCTTATCTGACCTTTGCCCTATATTACTATTTTTCTCATATAAGAAAAGTTAATGTGAGGATAATCGGTCTGGACTTAAAAGAAGAAGTAATAGAATTCTGCAATGACACAGCTGAAAAGCTTAACTATGAAAATCTTGAATTCCTGTACGGAGATATACAGGATTATGAATATAGAGATAATGTTGATATGATAGTTACACTTCATGCCTGCGATACAGCCACGGATGCGGCTTTGCTTAAGGCGGTGAAATGGAATACGGATATAATTCTGTCTGTGCCTTGCTGTCAGCATGAATTTTACGACAAAATAGAAAATGCTTCGTTGGAGCCAATGCTTAAGCACGGGCTCATAAGAGAAAGAGTTTCATCCCTTGTTACAGATTCTCTGAGAAGTCTGTTTTTAGAAACAAAGGGATACAGGGTGCAGCTAATGGAATTTATTGCAATGGAGCATACTCCAAAGAATATACTTATACGGGCAGTTAAGACTGACAAGGAAACATCAAAAGCCCGGAAGGAATATGAAGAATTTAAAAAATTCTGGAACCTGAAAGACATATACCTGGAACAGCAGTGATTCCGGGACAGGAGGGTTTATGAGCGCCGAGCACAATTTTGCCAAATATGACAGAGGAGTTTTTGAATATATACTGGACAACATACCGGATTCCATCACTATCGTAGATATGGAAGGCAGGGTTATATTTTTTAATTCCACTGCTGAGGAATACTTCGGAGTGCTTAAAAGGGACATTCTGAATAAGGATGTAAAAGAATTTTTCCCTAATGCTATACTTCCGAGAGTGCTTGATAGTAGGATGCCATTTTACAATATATACAACAGTCCGAGAGAAAACAGCTTTGTTGTTGCCAGCGCCGTACCCTTAAGCGACGATAAGGGCAACATGATAGGTGCACTTGCCAGAGACAGAGATATAACAGAAATAGTAAGGCTCAGCGAGCTGCTAAACAAAACTCAGGCAAACCTGCTGAATTTAGAAAAGGAATATTCTAAAATATCTTCCTCCGGGGAAGCTTATTTTTCAAAGATTATAAGCAATAATGCAGGTTTTATTCAAACAATAAATCTGTGTAAAAATATATCCAAATCTCCTCTTAACATACTTTTAAAGGGAGAAAGCGGGACGGGCAAGGAGCTTTTTGCAAAGGCAATTCACTATGAAAGCGGGAGAAAGGGAAAATTTATTCCAATAAACTGCAGTGCAATACCCAGGGAACTTTTTGAAAGCGAGCTTTTCGGATATGAGGACGGCGCTTTTACCGGTGCAAAGACAGAAGGTAAAAAGGGAAAATTTGAGGAAGCGGAAGGCGGTACATTATTTCTGGATGAAATAGGAGATATGCCGATGGAGCTTCAGCCAAAGCTTCTGAGAATATTGGAGGAAGGTTTCGTAACCAGAATAGGGGGCAACAGGCAGAGAAAGATAGACGTCAGGATAATTTCCGCAACAAACAAGGACATACGAACACTCATAGATGAGGACAAATTCAGAAGGGATTTATATTACCGTCTGGACGTATTTCAGGTAAATATTCCACCTCTGAGGGAAAGAAAGGGAGATATAGTCCTTTTGTCTAACAAATTTATTCAGGAATTCTGCATGGAGCAAGGAATAAATATAATCGAAATCCCGGATGAAATACTGAATATTTTCTCCGAATACAACTGGGAAGGAAATGTAAGAGAACTCAGAAATGTAATTCAGCGTTCAGTAATATATGCATCCCAAGACGGAAAGAATAAAATAGAAAAAGGATTCCTTCCCCATTATATGCAAAATATAAAGGTAAACGAAATAAGCAAGGTAATAAACACAGATGAAATAAATCAATATGAATCAGGTCTGGATGAATATATTGAAAAAATAGAAAGGCTCATTATACAAAAAACTCTAGAAGAGCTGAACTTCAACAAGGCGGAAGCCGCAAGACGCCTGAAGATTCCAAGAGCTACACTGTACTATAAAATTGAGAAATACGGTATAGAAGATAGCGGCAGAAAGGATTACAATGGAAAAAATTAAATTGGCTGCCATATCGGCCTTTGGGTTGGAGGCAGTCGTTAAAAGGGAATTAAACGACTTGGGGTATGAGGATGTCCTGACGGATAACGGATGGATGTACTTTGATGCTGAGGTTGCAGACATTCCAAGAGCAAATGTCAACCTGAGATGTGCCGACAGAGTTATGCTGGTAATGGGTCAGTTTGAGGCTTACAGCTTTGAGGAGCTTTTTGACAAAACATATGATTTGCCGTGGGAAAAATGGATTACAAAGAACGGAAAATTTACCGTAAAGGGCAAAAGCGTTAAATCCAAGCTGTATTCGACGCCGGATTGTCAGGCGATTGTTAAAAAGGCAGTATCAAAAAAACTTTGCGAAGAATATGAAGTGGACTGGATGCCTGAAACAGGAGCAGAATTTACTATACTTATATCCATTCACAAGGATGTTGCAACGGTTTCAATTGATACAACAGGTGCCAGAGAAGGACTGTTTAAAAGAGGCTACAGGGAAAAATCCATGGAAGCACCGTTAAAAGAAACAATGGCTGCAGCGCTTGTGAAACTAAGCTTCTGGAATAAGGAAAGAGTGTTGTACGATCCTCTTTGCGGCTCAGGAACAATAGCAATTGAAGCAGCCATGATAGGACGCAACATAGCTCCGGGACTCAACAGATCATTTGCATCTCAGAGCTGGCCGATAGTCAAAGATGAATACTGGAAGAATGCTAAAACAGATGCAAGGAAAAAAATTGATCTGAAATCAGATATCAGAATCTACGCTTCGGATATAAGCCGTAAGGCAATTGAGATAGCAAAGGGAAATGCCATAGAAGCAGGTGTGGATGACTGTATTGAATTTTTTGTTAAGGATATTATGAATGTAAGAGAACCTATGTGCCCAAACGGCATATTAATAACGAATCCGCCTTATGGAGAAAGAATCGGGGAAGATAATGACATACAGAAAATCCACAAAAAATTAGGTCAGGTTTTCGGCAAGGATAAAACATGGTCGTCCTATATTATAACTTCAGTTGAAAGCTTCGAAAAAGATTTCGGAAGAAAGGCAGACAGAAAAAGAAAGCTGTTCAACGGTGATGTAAGAGTGGACTATTATCAGTATTTTGGAGATAAGCCGTCCAGAAACGACGATTAAGGCTTATTGTGTAAAAACTTTATCATAAAAAAGTTGAAATGCAATCATTTTTATTGTAAACTGTAAATATGTGTTTGATTTTTTCTAATATTGTGCTATTATATAAACTACAATATTGAAAGTTGGGGCAATATGATTGAAGAAATAAGTGCTGGAGGAATCGTTTTTTTCAAAAACAGCATATTGATGTTAAAGAAGTTTAACGGAGATTGGGTGCTTCCGAAAGGAAGGGTTGAAGAAAACGAGTCACTGAAGGAAACTGCCTTACGTGAAGTTTATGAGGAGACGAGAGCAAAAGTAATTACAATAAAATACTTGGGTAAAATAAACTATGAATTCAACCGCACATGCTACATGGACAGAGTTCATATAAATAAAGAGGTTCACTGGTATTTGATGATGGCACGAAATATGAACTGTATTGCTCAGAAAAACGAAGGTTTTGTGGAAGCAAAATTTCTTCCATTTGAAAGATCGTTGATGATTGCACGCTATGATGATGAAAGAAAAATTATTAAAAAAGCTATCGAAGATATAAAATTTCATTGCTATAATTAGGGTGGCAATATGACATTTTCTTCTAAAATTAAAGATGAGCTGTCAAGGACAGAAACAGACGATATACTTAGCGCTAAGTCGGAGACGGCAGCATTGGTGAGAACCATGGGGTATATAACCCTTAAAGGTTATAATAAGATGGAGATTGAATTTTCCACAGAAAATGCGGCTGTTGCAAGGCGTATATTCAGGCTCCTTAAGACGGCATTTGAAATTTCAACCCAAGTGAGTGTTGAAAAAACTAACAGGCTTAAGAAGCATAATAATTACATTATAAAAATAGGCGATGAAGAAGCCAAAAATTTTTTGCAGGAAACCGGAATTGCATCCGCTGACAACTTCAACATCATGACATTTGATTTCGGTGTTCCGGAGGCTCTGACAAAAAATGATGCCTGTAAGCGTGCCTATATAAAGGGAACCTTTATGGGCTGCGGTTCCATAAGCGATCCGGAAAAATCCTATCACGCCGAGTTTATAAGCAGCAGAGAAGAGCACAGCAAGGGAATATGCAGATTGCTGGAGGGATTCGGAATTACGGGAAAAACAATACTCCGCAAAAATTACTATGTTACTTACATCAAGGAAAGCGAGCAGATATCAGATCTTTTGGCATTGCTGGGTGCAAACAATGCAGTGCTTGAATTTGAAAATGTAAGAGCAGTTAAGGAAACAAGAAACCAGATTAATCGGGTTATAAACTGTGAGACTGCAAACCTTGACAAAATTGTTGACACATCTATGAGACAGATTAACAATATTAAGGTGTTAAAAAAACATAAAGCTATGGATAAACTTCCTGAACATTTAAAGGAGCTTGCCTATTTGAGACTTAAGCATACAAATGCAAGCTTGAAGGAGCTGGGTGAAATGCTTAATCCTCCACTTGGAAAATCAGGCGTTAATCATAGATTAAGAAAAATTGAAGAAATTGCTGAAGGATTATCAGGTCATGAGAAGAGAGGTGTAAATAGTGAGATCACAAAAAGTAATATTAAAAAATAAAATAGGACTGCATGCGAGACCTGCTGCTATATTTGTTAAGAAGGCAAGAAATTTTGAAAGTGAAATAATAATAAAGAAGGGCGTTCAGGAAGCGAATGGTAAGAGTATCATAAGCATAATGGCTTTAGGTGCAATGAAGGGCGACGAGCTTATTATTATAACAAAGGGTTCTGATGAGGACAAATGTATCGCAGAATTATCAAACCTATTAGAGTTCATGGAAGAAGAAGAATAAAATATGTGTGACAGTGGAGTTGTACTCGACTGTCATATTTAAATCTTAGGAGAAAAGATGGAAAATAAAACAATAGCCAAGGTAGACGGAAGAGAAATAAAAGAATCAGACCTGAGCGCTCTGGTAAAAAATCTGGGACAGAATGCTTCATATTTTCAGGGAGCGGATGGCAGGAAGAAACTTATAGATGAGCTGGTAATGCATGAATTGATGTATTCAGATGCCTTGGAGAGAGATCTCGAAAATGAAGATGAATTTGTTGAAGTAATGCGCAATATGAAAAAGTCAATGCTTCAGCAGTACAGTTTAAGAAAAATGTTCAATGAAATATCGGTGTCCGAAGAAGATATCAAAGCATTTTATGAAAAGCATAAAGATAACTTTGTGACTGAGGAAATGGTTAACGCAAGCCACATCCTGGTTGATTCAGAAGAACAGGCAAGAGAGATTCTTGAAGATATAACAGATGGAATGTCATTTGAAGATGCTGCCGCACAATATTCAAGCTGTCCGTCAAAGCAGGCAGGCGGAGCATTAGGCCAGTTCGGCAGAGGACAGATGGTGAAGGAATTTGAGGATGCTGTGTTTTCCATGCAGGTGGGAGAAATCAGCGAGCCTGTTAAAACACAGTTCGGATACCACATAATCAAATTGACAGGCCGTACTGACAGAAGAAACGCGTCTCTGGAAGATGTCTATCAGGAAGCTAAAGACGGCTGCTTCATGGAGAAACAGGAAAAGACATATACAGATAAAAAAGAAGCACTGAGCAATAAATATAGTGTTGAAATATTCGAATAGTCTGCAATAAATTGATAAAATGGAACGGCTCAGGCCGTTCCACAAATTTTTTCAAAAAAATATAAAAATATGTTGATTAATTTAATTAGATGTGTTAATATATCCAAGTGACATAAGCAATGCGGATGTGGCGGAATTGGCAGACGCGCACGGTTCAGGTCCGTGTGAGAGCAATTTCATGCAGGTTCAAGTCCTGTCATCCGCACTAAGTCAATGATTACAGCGATTTCTTCAAAAGAGGTCGCTGTTTTTATTTACACGGTTAATATAATAAAAAATATGAAGCCGTGTGGATAAAAATGAAGATTAAAATGAGAAAAAAGGTGAAAAATTTACTTTGGATCAACTCTTTGAAAGGCATCAGAAGCAGTCAGTTAAAAAGTGAAGAAGTGAAGCCGAGAGTTGTTTCTCAGTTCATTATCATCACAGCCAAATAGCCCAATCGCCGTAATCATAGGTACCGCTACCATGATGTAGATTGCCGTCGGCTTTCAGTTGCCTGAAAGCATCTCGCATACGGATCAAAATCTCTGGAAGAATATCCAAACTGTGATGAGCAGGAAATACTTTTTCCACGGGCAGCGCTGCAATCTTTTCGAGTGACGAGAGATATGCCTGCGGATCAGTGGACGGGTAGTAGGCAAATAGTGTGTCCTTATAGACAAGATCGCCGGTAAATAAGTAACCACGTTGTGGTTCCCAAAAACATAGATGCCCTGGGGAGTGTCCCGGCGTATGCAGTGCCGTGATCACGCGTCCACCCAGATCAATGGTGTCACCGTCTTGCAGCACCCGCGTCGGCATTCCCTGAAAGAACTTATAAGTGTTAATGTCATATCCTTCTGGCAAATCACAGCGATCTATGACCATACCCTGGATAGTATCCAGCGTCAGTGGGAATTCACCGCTGAGCCAGTTTAGTTCTGCCTCATGTGCATAGAAATCCGGGTAGTATTCGTGTCCGCCGATATGATCCCAATGGACATGTGTCGCCACGGCAGTCACCGGTTTATCCGTCAGCTTTTTCACTACCTTGGAGATATTGCAGATGCCAAGCCCGGTATCAATGAGCAAACATCGCTCTCTACCTTCTATTAGGTAGCAGTGTGTTTCTTCCCAATGGCGGTATTCGCTGATAATATGAGTATCTATATCAATTTGATCTAGTGTAAACCAGTTTTCCATTTTGGTCCTTCCTTTTTGGGTTTTAATAATTCATGTTTACTCGGCTTGTTTAATATAAAAATGCTTGTCAAATTCCTGTTTTTTGCTCAATTCAACTTGGTTTTGTACTTGATAATTAACTCTGATGTCCATTGAAACAGCAAATCAGAGAGTTGTTCAAACTTATTTTGAGCCAAATCCGGCTGCTGCTTGAGCGTAATGCAGGTCTGTAAGATTTCCTGTTCCGGTCGTTGAAGCACAGAGATAAGGTCAACTTTTTGTTTTATGTAGTTATCTGTTTGGGCGTAATAGACTGCCTGCACGGTAAAAGAGGCTGATTTATAAAGAGATTTTAATATCTCACTGTCTTTCTCATGTACCATGTTGTGGCCACATATATGATACATATTGCAAGCTCCAATTCGGATGGCACGGTGAATATCCGCTTTACTAATCAGTGGAAGCAAAAAGTCAATGCTACCGAAAAATGGTGTGGTGTCATGATAGAATTGGAATAGATCAGATCGTTCCCAATTTATCAACTCCTGCCGACCAGATATAAATCCACACACTTTTTCTCGATGAGGAAGTATATTGAGCATAGTGCTGTATGCTTTTAGGTCTTCCGGAGTCACATGGTTGAGTATGACAACAGCATCAATATCGCTGCTTTCCGTTGCCTCTCCCCGACCATAACTACCCTGAAGTCCGACAAACAGCAGTTCAGAACCAAATAGAGATTTGAGTTTGTATAAATATTCTTTCATCCAAATGTTTATATCAAAAGACATTTTTTACTCCTTGCAGACAAGTTGTTTTTTAAATTTATTATACTTCAATCCTTTGTAAAAGTGAACCAGTTTGTTTCAATCCGTCAACTTAAGATTGGTACGAAAACCTTTTTTAACTCTTGTATAATTTCATCAACAGCGACTCCCTCATGGTCGAACAACCACTCGATTGTCGTTAAAATTACAGAGGAATAAAGAAGGCTATGATAATCTGCTATCATATCATTTCTGCTTTTTAACAGATATATCTTACATTGTTCCTTAAGTAAAGCTCCAAAATCTCTGCGGATATGAACAGTCTCCGTTTCTATTTTCCATAGTGCTAAGACAAAAGATTTCTGTTCCAACAAGTGTGTGTATATTTTTTTTGCTATAATTATAAGGTCGTTATCAGTTATGCTGTTAAACCGCTCGTCTAAGTATGTTTTTGATAATATCATGAATTCAGCTGACAGCTGCTCTGCAAGATCATATTTATCTTTATAGTATTTATAGAATGTTGTGCGATTGATTAATGCAGTATCCAATATATTCTGAACTGTAATATCATTAAAGTTCTTATGGTGTAACAAGGAAATGAAACTTTCCCGTATATTTTTCTTGGTTTTTATAACTCGTAGATCCGTTTTATCCTTCACTACCTAGACACCTCCTCTTAAATTGATTATATTCTGTTTGTTAAAATAAAGCAACATAAAGTTGTTTATCATACTGTATGTTGATAAAAATAAATAAGCGATATAAGATTCTAATTTGTAGTTTTTTATACAAAATATAATTTTTTAATGATTGCATTCCACTATTAAATAATTGAGAATTAGTTTGGAAGCATATTTTTGAAATAAGAAATAGATAAATGAGGATACATTTATCTACAGCTTCATAAATTAAATTCAACGAATAAAGGAGGGGATTTGTATGTTGCAGCAACCAAAAATGGGGAGTACTGTGCACCGCAACAGAGCTAATGACACAAAACAAAAGTCAAGTGTGGGGATTTAAACTCATATATGACTTTTTGTTTTAGCTGTGATAAGGTAAGTCCAATTTTTAATGCAAATAATAAATTCCGGACTTCAAAAAGTCCGGAAAAGGGTGTAAAATATATTTATGCTAATAAATAATTTATCACATAAGAACTATACCGTTCGAAGAGATTTTTATCAATTAAAATTACCGCTAAATATTGAATACGTGATTCTAAATTATGATTCTGTTAGGCTACTTATTACTGCAATATAATCAAGGAGGTATTTTTATGCTGGAATTTCCAGAATCAATTAACATTGCGGAACAACTGAAAAAACATGTTCAGGGCAAACGTATATCCCGTGTTTTTCCACCGGTAAGAACGCACAAATTCTGCTGGTTTGCCGGCGAGCCGGAAGAATATGATGCTTCACTGAGAGGAAGCACAATACAATCTGCAGAAGGTTTTGGAATATTTGTGGAGCTGTCCTTTAACAACGGAAAGAAGCTATGCTTCAATGACGGAGTTAATGTTAGACTTATAACCGAAGATAAAGAGCTTAAAAACTATCAGCTTCTAATGACATTTGAGGACAATACCGCTTTGGTATTTACCGTTGCAATGTATGGAGGTATTATTCTTCATGATGGAAATTATGATAATGAATATTATGTAAAGAGCAAGGCGGCAATATCTCCATTCTCCGAAGAATTTGAATCTTATTACCGGAGATTGATTGAGAGCAGCAAAGCCACACTCAGTGCAAAAGCTTTTCTTGCCACAGAGCAGCGTTTTCCCGGCGTCGGAAACGGCGTACTGCAGGATATCCTGCTTGCAGCTCATATACATCCAAAACGTAAAATAGGGACATTGGGCAGAGAGGAACAGGATAAACTGCTTTACAGCGTAGTTTCCGTCTTGCGTGATATGACTGATAAAGGCGGACGTGATACGGAAAAGGATATTTTTGGTCTGCCAGGAGGATATCAAGTAAAGCTGTCCAGAAATACTGTTACATCAGGATGTGTGCAATGCGGAGGATCAATTGTAAAAGAAAGCTACTTAGGCGGTGCGATTTATTATTGTACATCTTGCCAGAAATTGACTGATGAATAGCATATAGGAGAGAAACGATTCGTTTACGAATAATTGACATACAATTCAGAACTTTGTTATAATTATATCAATTATGCCGAAAGGGGATTATAAGGATGGGAAATAAGGTAAAGGTGTGGACGAAGCAGCATGCCGACATATTGGATGATCTTGAGAAGAATGGACGATATATTGTGAAAAAAGAATATATTGAGCAGAAGATGGGAGAACACGCCAGCTTGTATCTGGACGTATATAACTGGTACAGAGGAGCGGCAGAAAAGATTGTTCCTGCCCCGGAGGATGTTGAATACCCCATATGGGTATCTTTAAATGAGAATGAGAAAATTGGCAACAGCGACGGGAATGTACTTTTGGAAATTGAGGTTGACAGTGATCTTCTTATTACCATGGATATTGACAAATGGGGACGTATTGTAAACTATATGTATATTCCAAAGGACGATGCTGATCAGGAAGCGCATGATAAGATTTTGGACAGCTACGGCACTGATGACTGCATGGCGTATATGTCTTCATTTTTTCCTGTTATTAAGAAAAAGATACAAAAAAGCTGGGACAGACTTTTTGACGAAAGCTTTACTCTTAGCCCCGTCCGTCTCGGAACATTGTGGGAGTTGAGAAAAGAATGGATAATCAATGTATACAGGTAACACTTTACAGCCCTCAGCCTTACAGTATTGTTGAGAAGCTGAAGCAGGAGGGATATCATACTGCAAAGATGCAATTTATAAAAGAAAAATACGGTGATGCAGCACCGGTTTTTGTAGATGCATATAGATGGTATGCCATAAATGCCGAAAAAATTGTTCAAAGGCCTCATGAGGCGGAATCTGCTGTATGGTGCTACAGTGATTTGAAATATATAGAGATGCACAGCGGATATCAGATTTTACAGCTCCTTGTGCCCGTGGAAAAAGCTGTGTTTTTCAAGATGGCTGACTGGAACAAGCGTCTGAATTTACGGTATATAGGAAGGACTTCTCAGGAAGAGGATGCATATAATCAAAAACTTCTCCGATATGGAGTGGATTATGAAGGGAATGTATATCTCAAGCCGTTCTATCCACAGCTGAAGAATGAACTGGTGAAAAGCTGGCAGAATTTATTCCGCTACGATAATCAGGTCAAGGAGCAGGGAAACTTGCTGTTTAATGACATGTCAGCAGGACTTTGGCGTCTGGAGTGGGAATGGGTTAAAAACATACTATAAATTTATATGAAATAAGGAATATGATAATCGTAAATATCATTGGGGGGTACAGTTGCTACAGATAAGGCGGAGCAAGTTTTAACAGGGAGGTATTAGGTTATTAATGTTAAAAGACAATAAACTGAAAATTACAATAATAATTGTAATTATTTTAAATTTATTAACAGGCTGCAATAACAGGCCGGATATGTACGAGATGGATGCTACAGAAAGATATTTTGCAGAGAATTACCCGGAATTAGAAATAACATGGGTAAATACGAATAAAACGAATTTTAATATAAAATATGAAAATACAGGCAATGACGACAGATACATTGTAAATTATGTGAAGGGCGGCTTATACTATCCGCTGGTTATTAATAAAAAATCAGGTGAAGTAATTAAGACTGCTGATTATGATGCAATTTATGATTATACCGAAGGAAGAGCGGCAGTTTATTATTGCGACAGAAAGCTGTATAAAGATGGGAGATATAGTGTTGACAACTATAGATCGGGATTCATTGATATCAATGGAAATGAAGTGATACCAACAATTTATGAAAGGACATACCCTTTTTCAGAAGGGCTTGCCCAGGTTAAAAGGGGAGACAAATTTGGCTATATAGATTATGACGGAAATATTGTATTACCGTTAGAATACACTTCATCTCAACCATTCAGAGGTGGATACGCTCCTGTAAGTAAAGTAGATGAAAATGGGATTGAAATACGTGGAATTATTGATAAGAAAGGCAATTTTAATGAAGTTAAGNNAAAGTTAAGGGCGTTGAATCAATCAGTGCATTTAACAATGGAGTTGCCTGCGCCTGGAGAGACTTCAAAGAAATATACATTGATGTTAATGGTAATGAAGTAAAGGATACTGAAGCAGTTAATGCTGAAATAACAAAGTGTTATGATAAAGTCGGGAATTATAAAGAAGGTCGTGCGGTTGTAGTTGACGAAGTATGGCCGGAATGGCAAAACAGATATGGGGTGGTAGATGAAGAAGGAAACATAATAATTCCTGTAGAATATAGCTATATATATGACTACTGTGAAGGAATGACCTCTGCTAATCTTAATCGCGGAAAGAATGCATACTTTGACATAGAAGGAAATAAGGTTACGTCATTTAGATATGATACAACCAGAGACTTTCATGAAGGTGTGGCAGTAGTAGGAATAGGAAATTATAAGGACGGAAGCCTGGTAGAAGGAGTAATAAATAAACACGGTAATGAAATAATACCGCTAATTTTTGATTTTATATCAGACTTTTATGGAGGATATGCTTTAGTTGGTTACGGAAACGGGAATGATAAATATGTAAGTACATCAAAACAGATTGGCATACTAAAGCTGCCGAATGACTTTTATAAGGATGATGGAAGTACTGAATTTATTTCTGTTATACTAAATGGTTCTAAAATATTTTTTGACCAAGATCCAATAATTGATTCAGATAGGGTTTTAGTTCCGCTCAGAGCAATAATAGAAGCAACAGGCGCAGAATTAACATGGAGTGAAGGCGGGGAAGTCACAGTGCTAAAGGGCGGTACAAAAATTGAGTTAAAAATTGGGGAAAAACAAGCATTTTTAAATGGTGAAAAATGCGATTTAGATGTCCCGGCCCAAATTATAAGCGGAAGAACCTTAGTTCCCGTAAGGTTTATATCACAGTGCTTATATTATAATGTCGAGTGGAATCCAGATACACAGACTGTAACCATATCTCAATAATAATTTGGTTGATGTAATATTTTTAAATGAACGTTCAATAAAAAGGCAATATAACGGTACTACTATTACTTTTATATTGCCTTTTTTATGACTAAAATAAACCTGTTTAATTGTTAAAAAATTTTGAAACAAAAAAATACCTCAAATTGAGGTATGTAAAATAATCAACAAATACCGATAACAGGTTATGAGTAGGCTTTATCGACATTAAACAAAGACAAGGGAGAAAGTGATATTATGAAAAATCTTTCAATCAGCAAAAAGTTAATTATTGGATTCGGTATTGTTCTTATACTGTTGATTTTATCAGGACTGCTTTCAGTCTACAATACTGACAGTGTTGGGAACCAGATTGAATTATATGGTCAATATACCGTGCCGAACGCGGAGCATATAAGGGTTATGCAGGTAAGCATGAGGGGAATTCTCAGTGAAATACTCGAAGCACTTTCGGAGGATACGGAACAGGTTAAAAATTCATTGGACAATGCGGGAAAATACGGAAAGCAGGTGGTTGCTGAACTTGATGCATATAAAAACAATCAGCGCAATCATGACCGTGATGCCGACATTGAAAAATTAAGGACAGTTATTACGGAGGCCGCATCCGTAAGAGGTAAAATATCAGAGCTTATTTTGAGCGGCTCAAAGACAAATAACGATAAAGCACAGCTTCTTTATAAGAACGAGTACAAGCCTAAGATTGATGAAGCAATAAAAATACTTGATCAGTTCTCGTACACGGCAAAAGAACGTTCTGAAACACAAAGAAATGAGGCACAAAAAACCATAGGATTATCGCTTATAATTGTTATATCAGTTTCTGTAGTATCAATTTTAATTACAATAGGAGTAATTATCGTTATAAGAAAGTCAATCCTTGCTCCAATTAAGGAAATCGTGGATGTTTACGGTGAAATATCCAGAGGAAACATTAAGACTGAGATAAAATATGAAAGCCGCGATGAGATGGGGCAGATGGCAATGCTGATTCAAAAGACAAACATGCTGCAAAGCAGCATTTTAGGCGATATTATGGAAAAGTTCATGCGGATATCACAGCGTGATTTGCAAATTCATGTGGATATGGATTATCCGGGGGATTTTGCTATGCTCAAAAATGTTATTGAGGAAACAGTTTTTAATCTGAATAACACAATGGAGCAAATAAGCATTGCTGCCGAGCAGGTAAGCACGGGATCAGACCAGGTATCCAGCGGTGCACAGGCGCTTGCGTCCGGTTCAACAGAGCAGGCGGCATCAATTCAAGAATTAAGTGCATCCGTTACTAAGATTGCAGAGCAGGCTTCGGAAAACTCTGAAAATGTTAAAACGGCAACAGAATATGTGGAACATGCAGTTAATGGTGTAAATGCCGGCAATGAGCAAATGCAGCATTTGACAGAAGCGATGGAGGATATAGGAGCCGCCTCGGATAAAATAACCAATATTACGAAGGTGATAGAAGACATTGCATTCCAGACAAATATTCTTGCATTGAATGCCGCAATAGAAGCAGCACGTGCAGGTACTGCAGGAAAAGGGTTCGCGGTTGTCGCAGAGGAAGTAAGAAATCTGGCTGCAAAATCCGCAGAGGCAGCTAAGCAGACAACAGAACTTATACAAACATCTGTAGCCACAGTAAAAAAGGGAACTCAAATTACGGAACAAACAGCACAAATTCTTCAGGATGTGGGAGTAAAGGCTGCAAAAGTGACTGAGAGCATTGCTAAAATAGAGAAGGCGTCTGTCGAACAGGCTGATGCGATTGAAGAAATAATGCAGGGACTTTCTCAGATATCAGATGTGGTGCAAACCAATGCGGCAACAGCTGAAGAAAATTCCGCTACAAGCGAGGAAATGTCCGCACAGGCAGCTGCATTGAGTGAAGAGGTAGATAAGTTCAAGTTTTATAGCAATAGTAATAATGAAAATATTGCTGAAATAAGCTTTTAATTGCGGCTGCTGAATAATTTGCATTTTAATATGTTATATAATAATGTTCTTTCAATTTCAGGATTGAAAGAACATTATTGCTTTAGCATGACATATCTACGGAGCGTGGATTGATTTTAATATATGTAAAATGTACAATGATGCGGAGGTGAAAGAAATGGATATGAGAAGAAAAAAGGAGCTGCTTGAAGAATACAGAAACAGAAGGCCTGAGATGGGGGTTGTTTCATTCAGGTGCAAAGCAACGGGAGAAAGCTTCTTGGGCAGCACTAAGGATACAAAAGCATATTTTAATAGTGAGCGTTTTAAACTATTATCGGGAGGACATCCTAACAGGCAGTTTCAGGAGATATGGAACAGGCACGGAGAAGAAGGATTTGAAGTTTCAGTAATACGGACTTTAAAATATGATGACCCCAAGGAAGACCACAGAGAAGAATTGGAGGAGCTGTTTGAGCAGTGCCTTCAGGCCGACAGCATGGCGAGGAGGATATGGAAATGAATGAAAACACAGTAATTACAGCAGAAGGCTATGATAAAATCGACGGCAGAAATGCATATAAATCTGGTATTAAGAAGCTTACGTTAGGAAAGCCAATGCTTGAGGAAAATCAAAGTGCACAGATTGCGGCACAAATATGGAAGGAAGATAGCGGAAAGCTTGTGATGGATATGGAGCTGCCTGTGCACAGGATTCTTGATATGATGATTTTCCTGAGCCGCACTCTTTTGTACTTCCGAGAAGCATACAGACTTCCGCTTTTGTATGACCCGGAAAAACCGTCAATTGAACGTGTTGGATTGCAGGGAGGAGTTATGCCTGTTTCAGTATGCACAGACAACCCCGATATTAATGATGATATACAGCTGTTCTTGCAGTCCATTAATGATTCGGGAGAAATAATCGGGGAGCGCCTCCGTGTTATTTCGAGAATTTTAGAAGAATTGGAGTATTTATAGAGATGGAAAACAAATGTCCTCTGTCTCCTGCCAGACAGCTTACGGAAGCTGAGAAGAGGCTTGTCTGGAAGAAACCGTCCACACACGTTGAAAGCGAAGCTGAAAGGCGCATTTGCGCCGAGGTGAGACGAAGCTGGAACAGAGAGGAAATGAAGATAACAAATATTTTGCTGGAAGGAGATGCAGGCTCGGGGAAAACCCAGCTTGCAAAAGCCCTGTCGTCAAATTTTAACCTGCCCTATACAAAGATAACATGCTTTGCAGATATGGATAAATCTGATGTGCTGGGCTCGGTGCTTCCTGTATTGGATGACGGTTCAGGCGCTGGGGAGGTACAGTACCGGTTTTATCCGTCTGAAATAGTGAGGGCCTATGAGAACGGATGGCTTCTTGAAATACAGGAGCCAACGGTTATACGCGATGCCGCAGTACTGATGGCGCTCAATTCAGCTCTTGAACCTGACGGAAGCATTAATCTTCCCACACGGATTGTTCACAGGCATCCTGACTTTATTGCGGTTATTACTACAAATAGAGGCTACAACGGGTGCCGTCCACTGAACGAGGCATTGAGAGATCGTGTCCAGCATACAGAAAAGATGGATTTACCGCCTAAAGCTGTAATGGTGGAACGTGCACAGGCGAAGACAGGATTTTGCAATGAAGATATGCTGTCTTTAATGGCAGATATAATTATTGCGTTGGATGAGACGGCAAGAGCAACAGCAATCAAAGGCGTTGCAGGCATGCGTTCATATATTTTCTGGGTAAATGCGGTTGCGGATGGAATTTCTGCCCGTGAATCAATGTACAATAAGGTGATTTACAAAATTACTACGGATTCAGATGAAATATCTATTTTGGAGCAGGCACTTTCAGCTAAGGAACTTATTCAACGGCTGGTGGATGCGGAATTAAAAAGTGCCGTACTTCAAAATGGTGATGTAATGGAACTGCATCTCGATGGAGATGGCGAATATTTTGAAGATGACGACATACCGGTAAGTCCTGAGGCTGTACGATTGCGTAAATCTGCGGACAGCGAGGCTCATTCCCAAAGGCATTCAGATGGGACTGAAAGCACACAGGGCAGTGATAAGGGTGAAGAAGGCGATGCCATATACCATGAAATGAAGGATGAGCATCAGGATGAACAGCAGAAGCAGCTGTTTCGAAAGAAGTTGAACAAGGAAGCAAGGGAATATGTGAAGGGCAGCCTTCATGAGCAGGTTAAGCTTATTGTACACCGACCTCAGGCTACTGACGAGAACAAGACGGAATATACAAAACAATCAACGGCCTTGATGCCTGTAATAAAAGAAATGGTACAAAAAATTACACCTGTTTTAGAGCATGAAATTTCATCGGAATTTATGGGAGCACAGCTTTACGGTACGAAATTTTGTGCTGAGCATGTTGTGTCAAGGGACTTCAGGTGGTTTGCGAGAAAACGGCCTCCGGAAGAAAATCCGTCTCTTGCAGTTGCTCTGCGCATTGACGAATCTGCTTCAATGTCGGCGTTTGGGCGCCTTGATGCAGCAAAACAGGCTGCTATTGCACTTTATGAATTTTGTATAAGCTGCGACATCCCTGTCATGATTTACGGAGATACGGCAGACCGCTCCCAAAGAGAACAAATGTCGGTATATTCATATGTGGATTTTGAAAGCAGGGATGCTGATGAAAAATATTCACTTATGAATATTAAAGGAAGAAGCAACAACAGAGACGGAATGGCACTTCGTATTATATCCGAGCGTCTGTTGAAAGCACCTCAGGCAACGAAGCTGTGCATCAGTATCAGTGACGGGCAGCCTAAGGCAATGCCGGATTATGCAGGCAAGCTTGCAGAGGAAGATATGAAAAAAACTCTGCAGGAATACAGGCGAAAAGGCATCATATTTCTGGCTGCAGCAATCGGTCAGGATAAGGATGTAATAAGCAAAATTTACGGCTCTGAAAATACCCTGAATATCACGGAGCTTAAATCTTTGCCGGCGCATTTGGTAAAAATTATTGCAAGATATCTGTAGTGCGGGTTATACTGTCCATAGGAGGAATGAATATGGATTGTGCTAAAATCGGGAGCTTGATTGCCAGGCTCCGAAAGGAAAAAGGTCTTACGCAGCAGAATATTGCGGATGCGCTTAATATAAGCAACAAGACCGTATCAAAATGGGAGTGCGGACTTGGCTGTCCAGATGTATCTCTGTGGTCCGAGCTGTCAGTAATACTGGGTGCAGATATGGCGCAGATGATGGAGGGTGAAATTACTCTCAACCGTCCGGACAGCGGTAATATAGACAAGGTCAGATTTTATGTGTGCCCGTCCTGCAGAAACATTCTCACAAGCACAGGCAGTGCTTCAATCTTCTGCTGTGGAAGAAAGCTCGAGCATCTTACACCGGTTGTGGATAAAAACACTCCGGATATTAAGGCAGAGATGACAGACACGGACTACTACGTTACAATTGACCATGAAATGAGCAGAGAGCATTATATTCTGTTTGCCGCATACGTGAAAAGTGATAAACTTTTCTTAACGCGAATGTATCCGGAACAGAGCGCTGCATTGAGAATACCTTACATGCCGAAAGGAAGACTTTATATTTATTGTGTAAAGCATGGCTTTACCGTACAGAGCATAAATGGATGACAAATAATAATGAACATATCTGAGATGTGTTCATTATATTATTTTATATCTGTAAATTAGTTTAAATTTCAGAACATAGCCATACGTCCTGCAGACAGCATACAATTGACATACATAAAAAATGACGATATAATACCAATATTACAGATGCCCGGAAATACGGTCATACATGGAAGGAAACAATGAGATTAGAAATAAAAATAATACTGATTGTAATGTTTTTTATAATTTTAATAAGTCTGCAGTACACCTTGAATCAAATATTGCTCCTGCTCAGGGAAATCAGGGCGATACTGCTTATTAAAAAGGAAAAACAGGAATAATTTATATTTTTTCAACCATAATAATCTTAGCTAAGGAGGTAATTATGGCTGATAATAATGTGAAGAAAGAAAATAAGAAAAAAGCGCTCACGGCAGATGACCTTATGAAGTTAGAAATAGCAAAAGAAATAGGTCTGATGGATAAGGTACACGAGTTTGGCTGGGGAGGACTCACTGCCAAGGAAACAGGCAGAATCGGCGGATTGATGACTGCCAAGAAAAAGCAAAGGAAGAAATAAGATGCTTAATAAAAGCTACAGGGAATTTTCTCAGATTTATGATTTGCTTATGAATGATGTGAATTATGAAAAATGGACATCCTTTATAACAGATAAAATAAAAGGAAGTAAAAAAATACTGGAGGCGGCATGCGGTACAGGCAGTGTGACCAGCATGCTGGCAGCTCTTGACTATAGAGTGACCGCTTTCGACCTTTCACAGGACATGCTCATGAGGGCAAACGAAAAGATTGGAAGAAACCCGGGTATCAGGCTGTTGAATATGGATATGGCAGATTTCAAAATTGATGATAAATTTGATGCTGCCATATGCTGCTGCGATGGAGTAAATTATATTACAGAAGATGAAGCGGAGAGATTTTTCAAAAAAATATATAATCATTTAGAGGACAATTCAAGATTTATTTTCGATATCAGCACAAGGTATAAGTATGACAGTATGTTTAATGATACATATGTATATGATGACGGTGATATTTTTTATGTGTGGGAAAATGTACATGATGAGGAGAGCGGTTCTGTAAATGTAGAAATAAATTTTTTTGTAAGGGACTCATTGGATAAATACATCAGAATAAATGAAGTGCAGACTCAATATATACATGATACTGATACGATTGAGAGACTTTTGGAGAAGGCAGGTTTTTCGGATGTTGAAATATATGATGATTATAACGATGAACCGCTTAGGGAAGATTCACTTAGAGCAGTGCTCTGCGCAGTAAAAAAATGATCGGCCTAAATAAATTGGTAATTGAAGAGGAAAAATTATGGATTATATGATAAGAGCTATAGATAAGAAACAAACATTCAGACTTTTTATGGTAAAGTCGACAAATACCGTTGAGGAAGCAAGAAAGTTTCACAACACAACCCCGACAGCTTCGGCAGCACTTGGTAGAACGCTGACTGCAGGTCTGATGATGGGATATATGATGAAAAATGAAAAAGACAGACTGACAATTAACATAAACGGAGGAGGCCCGTTGGGTACAATACTTGCGGTAACCGACAACAGCGGCCACGTAAAGGGCTATGTTGATAATCCGGGAGTGGATTTGCCTCTGAAACCCAACGGTAAGCTTGATGTAGGCGGTGCCGTGGGCACAGACGGAAAGGTTACGGTTATGATGGACCTGGGGCTTAGGGAGCCTTATGTTGGAAGCACTGATATAGTTACAGGTGAAATAGGTGAGGATATTGCAATGTATTACTGGCTTTCTGAGCAGCAAAATTCAGCAGTTGCCCTCGGCGTGCTTGTGGACATAGACTACAGCATTAAATCCTCAGGAGGATTCATTGTTCAGACGCTTCCCTTCATAGATGATGAAGATCTTGAGAAGCTTGAAAGCAAGTTGAACAATCTTAAATCGGTCTCCGAATATTTCGATAATGATGATGATGTAGAGGAAATCGCAAAATCTGTCTTCGAAGAGTTTGATATTGAGATAACAGACAGAATACCTGTGGAATTCCGATGTGAATGCTCTGAAGAAAGAATGGAGCAGGCTCTTATATCAATCGGAAAGGACGACTTGAAACAAATAATTGAGGAAGATGAAGAAATAGAAACTGTATGCCATTTTTGCAACAAGAAATATCTGTTTCGGGGAGAAAAGCTGGAGAATATAATAAAATATATTGAAGGACAATAGTTTATAGCTACAGAAATAAATATCTATATAATTAAAAAGCTATTCGTATGGCGTAATATATTAACGAATAGCTTTTTATATATATAAATACAAAAGAAAATATTTAAAATAATAATTAATGATTGCTTTAAATAGCTATTTTTTCTATAATAAATATATAGTATTGAAAAATTTTATTAATAAAATACAGGGCTTCCTGTAGCAGAGAAATAAGATGGAGGGACGTATGAAGTATCTGGCAAAGGACGAATCAAAATGTATCCAGTGCGGAAATTGTGAGGAGGTATGTTCAAAGACATATTTCAAAATCAATGACAGGGCTAAATCCTGTATTCAAATTAATGAAAGGGATGAAAATCCTGAAATCAACGTGTGCGATCAATGTGGTGAATGTATTGATATTTGTCCTGTAATGGCTATTTCGAGAGACAAGCTCGGAGTTGTAAGGATAAATAAAAAAATCTGTGTGGGATGCTTCATGTGTGTCGGATTCTGCTCCAAGCTGTCCATGAGGCAGCATGATGAATATATAGAGCCGTTCAAATGCATAGCATGCGGATTATGTGCAAAAAAGTGCCCTTCAGAAGCAATTTTCATGTCTGAAAAAGATGATTCTGAAGCATTGGAATTACAATTGGATAAAGTATTCAGCAAATAGGAGGGCGAAATGGATATTAAAAAATTAAAAGAAAATCATAAATTGCTTAAGGAATATAAATATGAATTGGGCAAAGTAGATAAAGGTTATGCAAACAGAACTCTTTATGTTAATATTTCCGATAATATTATTAAAGAAAAGCCGGTTACTGATTTTATGAAGGATAAATTTGTTGGCGGTAAGGGATTTGGCATGTGGTATCTGTGGAATGCCGTGACACCTGCAACAAAGTGGAATGATCCTGAAAATGAAATAGTCATAGCAGGAGGACCGGTTTGTGGGATAACTCAGTATGCCGGCACCGGCAAATCATTAGTATGCAGTCTATCTCCATTAACAGATATTCCTATAGATTCAAATGTAGGGGGGTATTTTGGCCCTTTGCTGAAGTTTGCAGGTTTTGATGCCTTAGAAATTCAAGGTAAAGCTGAAAAAGATATAATAGTTTATATAGATGGAAATACAGGAGTTGTAACGATAGAGGAAGCTCCTCTTGAAGCTGTAGACGGGCACGTACTAGGTGAACAATTAACGGAGATGTATGCTGACAATGAAGCAGATAAAAGGAATGTTGCGGTTGTTACAGCAGGCACAGGTGCTGAACACACCAGATTTGGGCTTTTAAACTTTACATTTTATGATCCTCGTAGAAAAGTTACAAGATTAAAACAAGCAGGCAGAGGCGGAATTGGAACAGTTTTTAGAGACAAAAAAATAAAGGCCTTAATTATTAAGTTCAGCAATGTAAAAGGCGATTTAAACAATGCTTTCGACCAAGCTATAATAAATAAGACAGGTATTAAGTATCATAAGGAAATTCATGACCTTGACAGTAAACAAAATAATATGAGAAAAATAGGTACTGCAAACATAATTGAAGTTATGGATGCTTATGATTTACTTCCTGTTATGAATTATCAATATGGCATGCACCCTGATACTCAAAAAATAAAATCAACTATATTTATAGAAAAATATATCACCCAAGGTGTTCAAGATGGCTGTTGGTATGGTTGCTCAATGGCATGTGCAAAAGCAGCTGACGGGTTTGAATTAAAAACAGGTCCTTACAAGGGACATAAGGTAACTGTAGATGGTCCTGAATATGAAAATGCAGCAGGTTTAGGTTCAAACTGCGGAATATTTGATCCTGAAGGAATTTTAGAATTGAACTTTTACTGCGACACATACGGAATAGACACTATTTCATTTGGAACAGCAACAGCCTTTGCTATGGAATGTTATGAAAGAAGTATTATAAATAAGGAAATTACCTGTGGAATGGAATTGAACTTCGGAAACTTTGAAGCTGCAGTGGAATTATTGCACCAAATGTCAAGAGGTGAAGGCTTTGGTGTAACGGTTGGCCAAGGAATTCATAAAATGAAGAAGCTGTTTGCAGAAAAATATGGTGCAGACCCTGATTTCTTGTTTGACATCGGAATGGAACAAAAAGGCTTGGAATATTCTGAATATATGCCAAAGGAATCATTGGCACAGCAAGGTGGTTACGGCTTAACAAACAAAGGACCTCAGCATGATGAAGCATGGCTTATATTCATGGACATGGTAAACAATCAGATACCTACATTTGAAGATAAGGCAGAAGCTCTTCACTACTTCCCAATGTTCAGAACATGGTTTGGGCTTTATGGATTGTGTAAGCTTCCGTGGAATGATATAGTTCCTGCAGACAACAAATACACATCAGAACCTGCAAAGGTTCCTGAACACGTACAAAATTATTTAGACGTGGTATATGGTGTTACAGGAAAGAAATTAAGCGTTCTTGACATGATTAAGGAGTCCGAGAGAGTATATAACTTCCAAAGAATCTTCAATATTAGGATGGGTAAAGGCTTAAGAGCAAACGACAAAGTTCCTTATCGCTCAATGGGTCCTGTTACTAAGGAAGAATATTTATCGAGACGAGATAGATACGACACCCAGTTAAAAGAAAAAATCGGATATGATATAGAAGGAAAATCAACTGAAGAAAAGATGGATACACTCAGGAAGTACAGGGAAGACCAGTATGAAAAACTAACAGATGCCGTGTATAAGAGAAGAGGATGGAATTCAAACGGTGTTCCCACATTGGAGCACTTAAAATATCTCGGAATTGATTTTCCTGAGGTTGTAGAGATAGTGAAGGACCTTCAATAAGCGGAGGTGTGTATGATTAAGCTTAATAACAGAGATTTTCCCTGGAAAGAAGGAATGACTGTAGAAAGCGTGATGCAGGCAAAAAGCTTTACTTATTCAAGGATAATAGTGAAGGTTAACGGCCGGCATGTGAATCAAGAGGACTATTCAAGCACTGTCATCAATGATGGTGACGAAGTGCAGATGATTCATCTTCTTGCAGGAGGTTAAAATTATAGAGGCTTGCGTTAATATGCGAGCCTCTTAAGTTTATAAAGAGAATTTGAAGCAGAAGGAGCGGTCATGAACCCCTACGTACCTTACAGTAAACCAGATTCTGTCATAATTGATTACAGAGCAGGTGATGAAATTATAAATTATTTGAACAAAATGAAAATAGAAGTAATAAAGACTGTAAGGTGCGATGATTTGCAAGAGCCTGTGAACGGTCATCCCGACATGGTGATTCATCCTGTTGATTACAAGACTGTTATTGTCGCACCTAATGTATATGACTATTATAAAAATATTTTGGAGCTCAAAGGAATAAAAGTTATTAAAGGTGGAAAAACTCTAAGCAGAAACTATCCCGAGGATATAGCATATAATGTAGCAAGAATAGGGAGATATGCGGTGCACAACACTAAGCATACAGACCAGGTTTTAAAGTATTATTTGGAAGAAGCGGGCGCAGAGTTCATTCATGTAAATCAGGGATATGCCAAATGCTCAACGGCAGCGGTGGGCGATGGCAGAGCTGTTACATCAGATTTGCAGATACATGAAAAACTCAAGTCACATAATATAGACTGTATGTATATAAATCCGAAAGTAGTTCTCTTGGAGGGCTATAACCATGGTTTTATAGGAGGCTGTGCAGGTTTGATTAATGAAAATATATTTTTGTCAACAGGTAAAATTATTGATGAGAATATTTTAAACACATTAAAAAAATTTATCCGGTCAGCAGGGTATATTTATGAAGAAGCTTCCGACAGACAAATAATAGATTTGGGATCTCTGATACCGATATGTACTGACGCAACAACGACTGTGCAACCTCCCTGCAAGAGAGGAGTGACTGAGTGGAGCTTTTATCATTAGAGTTAAATGAAAATGAAAATCATGAAATATTCAATAATATTAAGATAATTACCAATCTGGATGAAAGTGATATAAATATAGAAATATTTTCAACAGATGAAGGGAATATAAGAGTAAGATATTTTACAGACGAAAAAATAAATAAAAAAGAGTACATTGAAAAAATAGTGGGGAAAGTAACTAAGCTTTTAATTGAGTACACAAAGCTTGAAAGTATAAATTGCCTTAAGGAAAATTACTTCTATTTTGATGATGAAGAAATGAAGCTGATAATCTCGGATATTGAGGATGAAATAGACAATGATGTCAAAATTCAGCTAATTATAAAAAATAAGTTCAGGGAAATATTAGAGCGGTCAAATCTGATAAATTTAAACGGATTTATTAATTTCAGGCTTAAATTTATAAAGCTGTATGCAGAACAAATAGTTGAAAGGTGCATCGACAGCTATCTTATGAAAAAAGAGTATATGGACTTCATTAGCATAATAAAGCTTATTTCTGAGTCAGAAGACGGCGAATATGATGTGGTAAATATAATGTGCAGCAACAATAAGCTTCAGGCATATGACAAGAATATGAAAAAGATAACATATCTTACAAATGTGGAGTTTGCCGCTGAAATCAGCAGTAATGCATCCTATGATGAATCTATAATAAATATATTGCTGAGTGTGTCTCCAAGAAAAATAGTAATACATGAAGCAAAAATCGATAAGAAAAATAAAGAACTTCAAAATACTCTTGGAGTTATAAAAAGGATATTTGAAGGCAAGTATGAAATTTGCGGCGGTTGCAGGTACTGCGAGCTGCTATAATATGCGGGTGCCGCAAGGCACCTGTATTCAGGAGGTTTAAGGAAACTACAAGGTTGCAATATTATAATATGTATAAAGGGAATATAAAAGGGAGGAATACATATGTCATTTTTAGTTTTAGCAGCATTGATAACGGTAACAATAACAACGTCAATTCATTTGTTAAATATAAAAGAAGCAGAAGCAAACAATGAGCAGTAAATTAATATAAACATAGAGCCGGTGATTCACCGGCTCTATGTTTTAAATTTTCTAATTTTATTTAGCCATTATTTCTGTCCATCTTTCGGTGTACAAATCAATGAATTTCTGAGGATCTCTGAACATTTCCATCTTTTCTATATCCTCGTGAGGAATGTTGAAGGCATTGTTGCTTAAAAGCTCTTCATCAACCTCTTTGATGGCTTCTGTATGGACTGTTGAGTACCATACCTCGTTTATATTTTTTATCGTCGCTTCTGTTGAACAGAGGAAGTTTATGAACTTTTCAGCCATTTCCTGATTTTTGGCGTTTGATGGAACAAACATGGCGTCGATCCATATGTTGCTTCCTTCCTTAGGGATTACAAATCCGAGGTCCTCGTTCTCCGATATTGCGGCAACAGCTTCACCTGACCATACAAGAGCCATGTCCGCTTCCTCGGTTACCATTATTGCAGGTGCTCCGTCGGTGAGATATGCCATAATAAGTGGTCTTTGCTCTACTAAAAGTTGTTTTGCTTCATCAAGCTCTTTTTCATTAACCGTGTTCAAAGAATATCCAAGCAGCTTGAGGGCTGCTGCAAACGCATCTCTTTGTGAATCCATCATGATAATTCTTTTGCTGTGATTTTCGTCCCAAAGCATTGACCAGCTGTTGGAAGAAGCATCCACAGTTTTTTTGTTGTAGAGGATTCCTAATGTTCCCCAAAAATAAGGGACAGCATATTCGTTATTAGGGTCGTAGGGCTGGTTTTTAAAATCCTCGCCTATATATTTGTAGTTAGGAATGTTGTCAAAATTTAATTTATTTACCATTCCTTCGCTTATCATTCTCTCAATCATGTATTCGCTGGAAATTATCAAATCATAGTTTGAAGCTCCGGCTTTTGCCTTGATGTACATTTCTTCCGGAGTAGCGTATGTGTCATACTTGATTTTAACGTTGTTTTCCGATTCAAATTGGGAAATCAGGCTTTTGTCTATATAAATGTCATAGTTCAGGACGCTGATCGTAGGTTTTTCCTGGTCGCTGCATCCTGTGGCCGCAATCAATATAAGACTTAATATGGCAATTATCCAAAATAGTTTTCTTTTCATCACATTACCTCGCTCTTTCTTTTTTTCTTGGATTTTTCCACTCCGTTGGAGCGTTTGTTTATTAATATCATCAGCAGTAATACCACTGTAAGCATTATGGTTGACAGCGCGTTTATTGTGGGGCGCACTCCTCTTCTTGCCATGGAATAAATTACAATGGAAAGGTTCGTCACACCCTCTCCCTTTGTGAAGTAACTTATTATGAAGTCATCCACGGACAAGGTGAAGGCCATGAGAAATCCTGTGATTATTCCCGGCTTGATTTCCGGAAGTATTACTTTTCTGAGGGCATATATTGGTGTTGCCCCAAGGTCCATGGCCGCTTCGGTCATGTGCACGTCAAGCTGTCTGAGCTTTGGAAGTATTGACAGTATCACGTATGGAGTGTTAAACACTATATGCGAGATCAATACAGTTTTAAATCCAAATCGTATGTTGAAGGATATATATAAAATCATCAGTGAAATACCTGTAACGATATCGGGGTTGACAACCGGCAGATAATTTACGTTCAGCATTATTGATTTCATCTTTCCTTTCATGCTGTTGATGCCTATTGCGGCAATTGTTCCCAGCAGGGTTGAAATTACGGCGGAGGTTATTGCAATAAGGATTGTGTAATAAAATGCCGACCGTATATCTATGTCATGAAAAAGTTCCACGTACCACTTCAATGTAAATCCTGTCCAGTTACCTCTTGATTTTGATTCGTTGAAGGAGAATACCGCAAGTACAATTATGGGAGCGTAAAGAAATATAAATATTATGGTCATGTATATGCGGGACAAATATTTTCTTACCACAGTCTTGCTCCTCCTTCCTTGTCAACATCGAATTTATTCATGATTGACATTGAAATCAATATAATTATCATCATAATGATGGAAATTGCCGAACCGAAATTCCAGTCTCCGTTTAATATGAACAGCTTTTCAATGAGATTTCCGACCATCATACTTTTGTTTCCTCCTAAAAGCTGAGGAATTATGAATGTACTAACGGCAGGCATAAATACCATAACTATTCCTGATATTACTCCGGGCATGCTCAGAGGCAATATGACCTTTCTGAACTTGATGTATTTGTTTGCGCCCAGGTCATCGGCTGCCTCCAAAATTCCGGTATCCATCTTGCTCAGCGCTGTGTAGATGGGGAGTATCATAAACGGAAGAAAGTTGTAAACCATTCCCATAACCGTGGCCCCTCTTGTATACAGCATATTGACTCTCGGAAGTCCGAAAAATTCAAATAGGTTGTTTAAAATTCCGTTGTTGCCCAATATTGTCATCCACGCATAGGTTCTCAGAAGCATGTTCATCCACATGGGAAGAATGCAGAGAAACAGCAGCGTGTTTCTTATGGACAAATGTGTTTTAGAAATTATATACGCAGCAGGATATCCCAGCAGCAGGCATATGGCTGTGGATATGGCCGCAAGGAATATGGAATCCCACAATATGTTCATGTACAAAGGAGCAAAAAATTTCTTGAAATTTTCCAGCGTGAACTGTATTGTAGTAAGACCGTTTGATTCCTTTGTGGTTATGCTGTAAAGCAATACCAGAAAACATGGGAAGAGAATAAATATTATCATCCATACCTGGTAGGGATATGCGAAATATTTTGTTCTGTCCTTCAAGGCTATTCCCCCTTTTCCATTATGTGAATATCATCCGGAGTCAGAGTCAAGCCAACTGTTGACCCGACAGGAGCCATGTCCGTGGAATGTACAAGGAAGCTGTATCCATGAACTACTATATGCATTTCATAGTGTACTCCCTTAAAGGTTACCGATTGCACTACACCTTCTAATTTTCCCTCTCCCTGAGGAGTCAGATCTAAATCCTCAGGACGGATGACAACGTCCACCTCTTCTCCTCTTCCAAATCCTGCATCAAGACATTCAAATTTTTTGCCTAAAAACTCTACGAGATAATCATCGTGCATAACACCGTTTAGGATGTTGCTTTCACCGATGAAATCAGCAACAAAGGCATTTTCGGGCTCATTGTATATATCTGTCGGAGTACCCATCTGCTGAATTATACCGTCATTCATAACAACGATGGTATCTGACATGGTCAAAGCTTCTTCTTGATCATGTGTTACATATATGAAGGTGATTCCTATTTGTTTTTGCATTGCTTTAAGCTCGTGCTGCATCTCTTTTCGCAACTTTAAATCCAGTGCTCCAAGGGGTTCATCTAATAGGAGAACCTTCGGCTCGTTAACCAAGGCCCTTGCTATGGCGATACGCTGCTGCTGGCCTCCGCTGAGCTGATCTATCCTTCGCTTTCCGTAGTTTTTCAGATTGAACAGCTCCAGCATTTTTTCGACTTTGCCGCTGATAATCTTTTCGTCCATTTTTTTGATTCTCAGGCCGAAAGCTATGTTCTCATAGACGTTCATGTGAGGAAATAATGCGTATTTCTGAAAAACTGTGTTAAGTTGTCTCTTGAAGGGAGGAACGTCATTCATCAGATGACCGTCAAAAAAAACATCCCCTTCGTCTGGAGTTTCAAAGCCACCGATTATTCTGAGGGTTGTTGTTTTTCCGCATCCGCTTGGTCCTAAAAGAGTTACAAACTCATTTTTCTTCACGGATAAAGTAATATCATCCAGGACGATTTCACCATCAAATTTCTTAGTAATATTATTCAGTTCGATAATTGCGTTATCCATTCTTTTACTCCCGATTTAAAAATTTGGCGGAGTACATACCCATATGACGCGTGCCGGGTACTTACTCGTATTTTCAATAAAATGAGATTTATTGGTCTTAATATAAAAGGACTCTCCTTTTTTTACCTTGTAGGATTGACTCCCGTAATTCAGCATGATTGTTCCTGAAAGCACATAGCCAAATTCTTCGCCTTCGTGGGGTTCGTCGGTCTTTGTTCTGCTGTTGCCTCCCAGCTCCACCAAAATGGGCTCCATCTTATTTTTCTGTGCATTGGGAATTATCCAGTTGATTTTGTAGTTATCATCCGATTCCTTGACAAATACATCATCTTCCTTAAATACTATTTTGCTGTCTGTGGCCTCATTGAAAAAGCTCCCCAGATCTGTTCCGAGGCATTCCAATATATCTGTTAAAGTAGCTATGGAAGGTGAAGTCAAATCTCTTTCAAGCTGTGATATGTATCCCTTTGTCAGCTCACATCTGTCAGCCAGTTCCTGCTGGGTCAGAGAATTGGCAATTCTTAACCTTTTTAAATTTTCGCCGATATTCATAAAAACCTCTTCGTGTTGTTTATATTATTAAACTCGTTGTTTAAAGTTATTAAACTTTTGAACCGATTTTTATTATACACACGTGTAATTGTAATGTCAATATCAAATTGCATAAAAACATCATAAATGTGAAATGAAAACATACATGAGTATATCTGAAGTTTAGATTCACTAAACTTCAGCCGTAAAAAATCGGCTTTTCATCTTATATTGACACGGAACATCCATTGATATATATTATTTATATTAAGTAAAGGCGGGTGAAGTATGGCCAAGATAAAAACGAAGTTTGTATGCCAGGAATGCGGATATGAAACGGCAAAATGGCTTGGAAAATGCCCTTCCTGCGGGCAGTGGAACACTTTCGTCGAGGAGATGGAATCGCGCGATGGCGACACAAAGAACCAAAGAGGAATAAGCAGAGGAAAAATAGAAAAAATCCAGCATATAACTTCAAGCAAAAAAGAGAGATTTTCAACAGGCAGCGCTGAGATGGACAGAGTTCTTGGGGGAGGCATAATCAAAAGCTCGCTGATATTGGTTGGAGGAGACCCGGGCATTGGAAAATCAACACTGCTTCTGCAGGTTGCCGATTATGTCTCAAGAAATAACCTGAAGGTTTTGTACATATCGGGAGAAGAATCCGGCGAGCAGATAAAAATCAGAGCGGACCGTCTGGGTGTAGGTGAAGGCGAACTGTATGTGCTGGCTGAAACCAACATTGATATTATAAAGGAATTTGTTGAGAAGGAAGAGCCTGATCTTCTTATCCTCGATTCAATTCAGACAATATATTCTCCCGAGGTTGTTTCGGCTCCGGGAAGCGTGAGTCAGGTGCGCGAAGTAACAGCAATGGTTATGAGGATGACCAAGGTAAGAAATATGGCTTCCTTCATTGTGGGACATGTTACAAAGGCAGGGGCTATAGCGGGACCGAGGGTTTTGGAGCACATGGTTGATACGGTGCTGTATTTTGAGGGCGAGAGACATTTTTCATACCGTATATTGAGAGCCGTGAAAAACCGTTTCGGTTCTACGAATGAAATAGGAATTTTTGAAATGAGGGAACAAGGGCTTGTTGAGGTCGAAAACCCTTCAGAGGTATTTTTGAAGGGAAGACCTGTGGATTCCTACGGAACGGTGGTTACGGCCGCTATGGAGGGAACAAGGCCGGTGCTCATAGAAATACAGGCACTTGTTACATATTCTCCCGCAGGATTTGCAAACAGAGTAATGACAGGAATAGATAAGAACAGAGCATCCATGCTCATTGCTGTTCTCGAGAAGAAGGCGGGGCTGGGCATTCAGAGCTCAGATGTATTTATAAATGTCACAGGTGGGCTGCAGCTGAGGGAGCCGGCATCTGACCTGGCAATACTGTGCGCCGTGGCATCAAGCTTCAAGGAAATTCCCGTGGATTTCAAAACCGTGCTCATAGGCGAGGTTGGACTCACAGGTGAAATAAGAGGTGTCAATTCCATCGAGAAAAGATTGACGGAGGCGCAGAAAATGGGCTTTGAAAGGGCAGTAATCGCAGAATCAAACGACACCATCAAGGATATAAACATGGAAATAATACATGTAAACAACATCAGACAGGTAATGGACCTGCTGTTTTAAATATTATAATACGGAGAAAATTAATGTTAGAATTTTTAAGAAAAGAAGGAATCAAAGAAAGTCTGATTAATGAAATAGAGAAATTCAGAAAGTTTTACAAGGTGGAGGGCGGTCTCGAGTACAGAATTCCGCAGCCAAAATATGATTATTACGGAAATGAAGTGTGGGAGCAGGCAATTACGGCACTGCTATGCGGCGAAAACATATTGCTGGTCGGCTCAAAGGCAACGGGAAAAAACGTGCTTTCAGAAAATATAGCAAATGTATTCGGTAGACCCAAGTGGGATATCTCACTTCATGTAAACACAGATTCATCCACCCTCATAGGTACAGATACGTTTGAAAACGGTCAGGTTGTCTTCAGACACGGACCAATTTATGAATGCGCTAAGTGGGGAGGCTTCGGAGTGCTGGATGAAATAAATATGGCTAAGAATGATTCTCTTGCCGTGCTTCATGCAACCCTGGACTACAGAAGAATAATAGACGTGCCCGGCTATGATAAAATAAGGCTGGATGATGCGGTTAGGTTCATAGGAACCATGAACTACGGCTATGCGGGAACCAGAGAGCTAAATGAGGCTTTGACATCGCGTTTTATGGTTATTGACATGCCTTCAATTTCAACAGGAAATCTTAAAAAGCTTCTCATCAGAGAGTTTGATAATATAAAGGAAGAATACATTGACCAGTTTGCAGGGCTTTTCCAAGATTTGAAGCATAAAAGCGAGAATTCCGAAATTTCCACTAAATCGGTGGACCTGAGAGGGCTTATAGGTGCTATCCACCTTATGGACAGAGGACTTGAGGCAAACAAAGCGCTTGAAATGGGAATTACTAATAAATCCTTTGACGATTTTGAGAGAAAGCTCATTGAGGATGTTATAAGACTGAGAATACCTGATAAACTTGAAAGGAAAGAAATTTTCACCAACTGATATGATAAAGCAAATAGATGAGAAAAAGCGTGCGCTTAATATAATATGGAATGCATCCGGTGACTATTCCTTTCAACCTAATTTCAAGGAATTTGACGAAGAAGGAAGAGCTGAAGTCTATGGAAACTATATTATCGGCGCCGCACATAAATACTATGACTATGATATTTTGGAAAAATTCTTTGATTACCTGAGAACTGACAGAGACCATGAATTTTATGAGCAGCTTACATGGCTGGGGCTGGAAAACGGGATATATGCAAAATCCGTTGAGGAACGGCCGGTGCTTTTCCAGCTTCGCCGAAGTTATTCGGAAAAAGTGCTTAAGGGAGAAATGCCTCAGCATGAAAGAGCGCAGCTCAATGAGTTGAAAAAAACTTATTATAAAAGAGTTTTAGGAGAAGAGATTGATGCCGAAGTCCGTACCATTGAAATATTAAATGAGCTTACATTTGATGAACACATGGATGCTGAGCAGATAATTAATAAAATGAATGAAGTAATCAAAAAATACTTCAAGTTCAGGGCCGGCAGCTATGAGGTCAAGTATCAGGATTTCATGGAGGGCAAAAAGCCGTCAGGGATAAAGAACTTTGAAAGGCGCGAGGATGAAAAGTCTGAGGACTCAGGTTATCATCTTATGAAAAATCTTGTCATAGAATCTGCCGAGACTACAAGGGATGTATACTTTGAGCAGGATGAGGATATGAAGATGAAAAGCCTCAAACTCCGCAAGTTTACGGGAAAGAAAACTGCGGCAGACAGAAGTTACATACAGAGATACTACGGACTTTCCATACTTCCCGAGCATAAACTTAATATCATTGAGAAGATTTTATGTGTTGACAATCACAAGAAATCAAGGCTTCATTTTACAAGAGGTGAATTTGAAAATGCGGAGGAAGCAGATGCAGATTCACTATATATAAGAAAGCTTGCAAAGGAGCAAAGAGAGAGCAACGTCGATTATTTTTACGACAACTATGCCAGAAACAACAACAGCATCTCAAACCTCACAAACAAAATAAGAAATACAATGCTTGTGAACTTTGAATCCTCCATGGTCAGATCAAAATCCGGAAAATTAGATGCCAATAAAATATGGCGCAGCATATATGTCAATGATAACAGAGTGTTTGACAAGGACCTGAAAAATGACATAGGAAATATTACTGTGGACATACTGCTTGACAGTTCCGCTTCTCAGTGTGAGAGGCAGGAAATTATTTCGGCACAGGGCTACATTATAGCCGAAAGTCTGAGCAGGTGTGGTATACCGACGAAAGTCTATTCCTTCTGCAGCTTGAGAGGCTATACAATCATAAATCTTTATAGAGATTATAATGAAGGCGACAAGAATAACAAGATTTTCAACTACAGGGCATCAGGCTCAAACAGAGACGGATTGGCTATAAGGACAGCTCTTCACATGATGGGAGAAACTCAGAGTGAAAATAAAATATTGATTGTGCTTTCTGACTGCAAGCCCAATGACATTGAAGTAAATCCAGGTACAGGAATCATACCCCTGCGCACGGAATATTCAGGAGCAAAGGGGGTCAATGATACAGCTTATGAAGTAAAAAGAGGAATGATGAAGGGAAACACAATACTGTGCGTATTCACCGGAGAGGATGAGGATCTGCCCTCTGCTAAGAAAATATACGGACACAATTTTGTAAGAATAAACAACCTTGAAAGATTTGCGGACATTGTCGGAGTCCTGCTTCAAAATCAGCTGAAAAACCTATAAATTCATCGGAGGATAATATGAAAAAGATGTTTTAATATTAATTTGTACACTTGCTTTATCGGGATGTATAGGTAGGTGAAATGAAAATACCAGGAGGCTACGGAGGAAGTATATCTGTGCTACACAGAGGAATTATTGGCATATAATGCGGAGAAAACATCGGCGTAGATGGAAATCCGACGAGTTTACGATTAATATATTGATTTCTAAAGAGTTTTTGCGATGCGTTTTTTGTGATCGGTGCAGAAACTCTTTTATATTATAGTAACATCTATGCATTTAAGCATCTGATGCATAAGTGCATCGGAGTACTCCTTGGTATAGCAGCAGTATCGCTCAATAAACATTGGCATGATTATTGCTATGTATTTAAGCATAATATATGGAGGATAGAACATGACTTTGAAAAATGGGAAACAATACGAAGACAGTATAAGAAATATGAATATGCAAATTTATATGTTTGGGGAGAAGGTGGAAAATCCTGTGGATAACCCAATCCTTCGCCCGTCGCTAAATTCGGTTAAAGCAACGTACGAATTGGCGCAATTGCCTGAATATGAAGATTTAATGACAACACAATCTTCTTTAACCGGAGAGAAGATAAATAGATTTACAAACATACATAAGAATGTGGATGACCTTGTAAAAAAAGTTAAGATGCAAAGACTTTTAGGACAGAAAACAGCGTCATGCTTTCAAAGATGCGTGGGTATGGATGCGTTCAACTCGGTTTACAGCACTACTTTCGAGATAGATAAATCTCATAAAACGGATTATTTTGACAGGTTTGTGAACTTTATGAAATATGTGCAGGAAGAGGACCTGACGGTTGACGGTGCTATGACGGATCCCAAAGGAGACAGGTCATTATCTCCAAGCAAGCAGTCAGACCCGGATTTGTATCTCCGCGTTGTTGAAAGAAGAGAAGACGGAGTTGTAGTCAGAGGTGCCAAGGTTCATCAGACAGGAATTTGTAATTCTCATGAGGTTCTGGTAATGCCCACCATAGCCATGAGCCCAGAAGATAAGGATTATGCCATAGCATTCTCTGTTCCGGTTGATACAGAAGGAATAATAATGATTATAGGACGTCAGTCGTGTGATACAAGAAAGTTGGAGAATTCATCTCTGGATGTAGGAAACAGCCAGTACGGAGGTGTGGAAGCATTGACTGTATTTGATAATGTGTTCGTTCCAAATGAAAGGATTTTCCTTAACGGTGAAACGGAATTTGCCGGAATGATGGTTGAAAGATTTGCCGGATATCACAGACAGAGCTACGGTGGCTGCAAAGTTGGAGTGGGAGATGTTCTTATCGGTGCTGCCGCGCTTGCAGCAGAATATAACGGTGCGCAAAAGGCATCACATATTAAGGACAAATTAATTGAAATGACACACCTGAATGAAACTTTGTACAGCTGTGGCATTGCATGTTCTGCAGAAGGGCATAGAACCGAATCAGGCAACTATATCATAGATTTGCTGTTAGCGAATGTTTGTAAGCAAAATGTAACAAGATTCCCGTATGAAATAGCAAGGATAGCAGAGGATATTGCAGGAGGATTAATGGTTACTGCTCCGTCTGAAAAGGATTTAAAAGCTCCTGTGATCGGTGAATATATTAATAAGTATCTCCAAGGTGTAAATGGCGTTTCGGTAGAAGACAGGCTTAAGGTATTAAGGCTTATTGAAAATTTAACTTTAGGTACTGCAGCGGTAGGATACAGAACAGAATCCATGCACGGTGCAGGCTCTCCTCAGGCTCAGAGAATAATGATTGCAAGGCAGGGGAACATAAACAGCAAAAAGGAGATTGCAAAAGCAATTGCCAAAATACAAAAATAATATGTATCCTGGGACTTTTTATGAGTCCCGGGAATCTTTTTTAGGAGGATTTTATGACAGACAAAATAGAGAGGGTGCTGGAGCAATATGTAAGACCGGAGATTTTAAGGCATCACGGTAATGTTGAGGTTATATCATTTGAAGGAGGAACATTAGAAATAGCGTTGACGGGTCAGTGCAGCGGATGTGCGTCGGCAAAATTTACGGTTGAGTATGTAGTTGAAAAAGAAATAAAAAAATATGTACCGGAAGTTGATAATATTGTTTTAATTAATAGAGTCAGTCATGATATTTTGGATTTCGCAAGAAAAGTATTAAATAAAGAGGAAAGTATATGAAGGTGGGAATAAAATACTGCGGCGGATGCAATTCGAACTATAATAGAAACGATGCAGTCAGGCAAATAGTGGAACGGTATCCCGAAATAGACTTTGAAACAATCAACCAGGATGTTTATTATAATTGTATATTGATAATTAACGGATGCGGACGAAGTTGTGCCGGACATAAGAGGTTGAAAGCGAATAATAAAATTTTCATAAATTCTTTAAACGACATTAATGAGCTGAAACGAAAAATTAAAAGTATGATCTGAAACGTATGTTAGCAGATATAAATAATGAAAATATGGTATAAATAACCTTTGTATGATATTTTTTTATCATGTATAATTAACGAAAGATGTTGAGGAGGATAGCGTGAACATGGGGAAATTAAGTGCGGAAGGTGCTAATGCGAATGATTTAATAAGAAACATCTATGGGATTATAGTTA
The DNA here is from genome assembly GCA_002340985.1 of Firmicutes bacterium UBA2530. GTDB lineage: Bacteria > Bacillota > Clostridia > Tissierellales > Sedimentibacteraceae > Sedimentibacter. The sequence goes on from DDNC01000002.1 coordinate 42,522, forward strand.
CGGATATGGATAATCAAATTATATCTATAAATGAAACAATCGAAAAGTTATTTGATTTGCAGAAAAGTGACATAATTAATAAAAGCATATATTCTGTGATCCCATCCTTCGAACGTGTTGAATTTAACAGCGGGGAAATATTTTCAATACATGAAAACGACTTTCGATTTAGTGTTATACCAATTAGGTGCGATTGTGAAAATGGCGGAACAATAAATGTTTACAATATTATCGATACTGAAGAAAAAGCCAAACTTGAGACAGAGCTGAAGCAACAAAAAGAAACCATCGAGGATCTTAAGGAAATAATAGAAGGTTCATATGATGGGATTCTTGTTACGGATAGTGACGGAAAGATACTATTGGTCAACAGTTCCTATGAAAGAGTGGCAGCAATCAAGAGAGAAGATATGTGGGGAAAAAGTATGCGAGATTTAATGAATCCCGTATGGATGCCAAATTCAGTTGCATATGTTGTTGCGGAGCAAAAGCAGGCAGTATCCAAAAGGCAGGTAACCAAGGACGGAAGAAATATTATCGTAACAGGAATGCCTATTTTTAATAAAAAGGGTGAAATTAAAAAAATTGTAATTAATGCAAGGGATATAAGCGAAATATATGAGCTGAGAGAAGAACTGCTGAGAGAAAAAAATCTTAACAGGACATATCTTGAAAATTACAGAGAATTTATTGAAAGTAGCGGTAATGATAATGAATGCATCCTTGCTGTAAGCAACCAGATGAAGGAAGTTCTTGAATTGACCAAAAAAGTAGCAAATTTTCAAGCAACGGTTCTCATTTTAGGGGAATCCGGTGTGGGAAAAGAGTTGGTTGCAAGCTATATACATAAAAACAGCATCAGAAAGGACATGCCCTTTATTACTATAAACTGTGGAGCTATTCCGGAAAATCTTTTGGAATCAGAGCTCTTCGGATATGAAAAAGGTGCTTTCACTGGAGCGAATCAAACCGGCAAGGCAGGTTTGCTGGAAGCTGCAAACGGAGGAACTGTATTTCTGGATGAAATAGGTGAGACATCTTTGGATTTGCAAGTAAAGCTGCTTCGGGTTTTAGAAACAAAAGAAGTACGGAGGGTCGGTGCAGTAGACGGGAAAATAGTAGATGTCAGAATTATTGCAGCAACAAACAGAGATCTTGATGCAATGGTGGAGGAAGGTACATTCAGAGATGATTTGTTTTACAGACTTAATGTTGTAAGAATAAAGGTACCACCTCTTCGTAAAAGAATTGCCGACATTGCGCCGTTGAGCATGATGTTTTTATTCAGGTACAATAAAAGGTACAATCAAAATAAAGAATTGACCATGGATGTTATTAAAGAATTAGAAAGATACAGCTGGCCCGGAAATATAAGGCAGCTGAAAAATGTAATCGAAAATATGGTCATAGTCAGTAATAACGAATATCTTCAGACAGATGACCTTCCGTGGAATAAAGAAAAAAATACAGGCAAGAAGATTGCAAAAATTTTGGAGGATACAGAAAATTTAACGTTGGCCGAAGCCACAGAGCTTCTGGAGAAAACTATTTTAGAAAAAGCTAAAAGCAAATATCACACAACAAGGTTAATTGCCGAAAATTTAGGGGTAGATCAATCGACAATAGTAAGGAAGTTGAAAAAATATGATCTATAGGGCAAGTAATCTATCATAATGTTTTGTAAACCTCTGAGTTATTTAAACGAAATAGTTCGGAGGTGTTTTTGTTGCAGATGGAGAATAAATTATATATTGGTACAAAAAATGCATGTAAATACTATAATGCCTAAATATATAAGATACACATGTGATGATGAATTTTATTTTGAGAGGAAAAAGCCAGTGAGAAGGTTTAAAGTAGTTATAACAGATAGAGAGTATGATAATATTGATAATGAATTAACTGTTTTGAAAAGAATTAATGCAGATGTGTATGATTATCAATGTAAAAATGAAGAAGATGTTATAAAGGTCGCAAAGGATTGCGATGCATTAATTATTCAATATGCGAAGATTACTAAAAGGGTTATAGATTCATTGGACAATTGTAAGATTATAGCTAAATATGCCACAGGCATTGATGGAATCGATCTCAGAGCAGCTACTGAACGTAATATTTATGTAACTAATGTGAATGATTATTGTTCTGATGAGGTTTCCACTCATGCACTTGCATTGCTTCTACAGATGTCACGAAGAGTCAGAGAACTTTACACATGGACGATTAAAGGCAAATGGTATAAGTATAACAAAGAGATGCCCATTACAAGTCTTAAAAAAAGTATTGTCGGTGTAATAGGCTTTGGCAGAATTTCTAAAATGTACATTGATAAATTGAAACCCCTTTGTGATGAAATATGGGTATATAGCAAATTCACTCACAATGAAGCAATAGAAGAGTATGGAGTTAAAGCTAAAGAATTTGATGAGGTTGTATCTTGTGCTGACTATATTTCGATTCATGCACCTTTAACTGAAGAAACAAGGTATCTTTTTAATCGTGATGTATTTAAAAAAATGAAATCCTCATCCTATATAATTAATGTTGCAAGAGGAGCATTGATTAATGAAGAGGATTTAATTTGGGCTTTAAATGAAAAGGAAATTGCAGGAGCAGCGTTGGATGTGCTGGAGCAGGAACCTCCCTGTGAAGAGAACCCATTACTTAAAATGGATAACGTTATCGTTACACCTCATGCAGCATGGTATTCTACAGTTTCACAAAAAAGGTTACAGACAGCAGTTGCAGAAGATGTAGTGAGGGTTTTGTCAGGCCGGCTTCCTGAAAATCTGGTAAATATGGATGTTTTAAAAAACGAGTAAGTGCTTGATGTAAAAAAGCATAGCTTGCTAATTATGCATCACATTATTTTTGCTGAAAGCTATATTTGAAAACAGGCATCGTTAATTTTCCAACATAAAAAATAAAATATAAAAATTTTATATAAATGGCATAGCGATTGCAATATTTAAGATAAAACATGAAATGGGAGGTAAGATGTTTAAAAGTATAGTAACACCGGGAAAATATTATCAAGGGAAGGACATTGTAGATAATTTATTTAAGTACATAGAATTTATAGGTGATAACTTTGCAATAATAATTGACCGTGTTGTTTATAACTTCGTAGGTAAAAGAATTGAAGACAGTCTTATAAATTCGGGAGCAAGCTACAGTGTGATTATGTTTAATGATGAATCCACGGAAGCTGAAGCCAATAGAATTGCCGGTGTTGTCAAAAGCAAAAATGTTGATGGAGTAGTTGGGTTAGGAGGAGGTAAAGTTATGGATACGTCTAAGCTTGTATCAAATATATGCAACCTACCTCTTGTGGTTATACCCACATCAGCTGCATCTGATGCGCCCTGCAGTGCTGCGTCAGTGATTTATAAGGAAGACGGGACATTCGTGAAATCTTCACGTATGAAAAGAAATCCGGATGTTGTAATTGTTGATACAATGATAATTGCCAAGGCGCCGGTTAGGTTGCTTGTTGCGGGTATGGGGGATGCATTTGCTACTTTTTACGAGGCGAGAGCATGTCATGAATCCGGCACCATTAATTATACAGGCGGCAGGCACACCGAGTCTGCATATGCCCTGGCAAAGCTTTGTAATGAAATATTGCTGAAATATGGTTCTGAAGCAAAGAAATCAGTTGAAAAGAAGGAATGGTCCGAATCTCTGGAAAAGGTTACGGAAGCCAATATTTATTTAAGCGGTGTCGGATTTGAAAACAACGGATGCGCTATAGCACATGCAATATATAATGGGATGACTGCGGTTTTGAAGCCGTTTCCGGTTATGCATGGAGAAGGCGTAGCCTTTGGGACAATAGTTCAATTAGTTACAGAATACTTGGTGAGCGGTAGTTGGAATGATGATGAATGGAAGGAGGTAACAGAATTTTACAAGTCAGTTGATTTGCCGCTTACCTTAAAGGATTTAGGTGTTGAGAATCCAAGTGAAGAAACATTGATGTCCATTGCTGAGGCAACATGTAATTCAGGATCAAATGCACACAAAATGCCTTTTACTGTAACTCCGGAAGTGATTTATAAATCACTTGTGAAAATAAATGATTTATTTGATTAATACAATATCTTAGGAGGAGAAAATGGAAAATATAAAAAGAAAGATATCATTATTATTAGTTTTAGCAATGGTTATATCAACAGCAGGTATTTTTGCAGCATGCGGAGGAGATAAGGCTCCACAGAGCAATGCAGCGGCACCGGGTTCATCTGAATATGCATCAATGACTATAAAAATGGGCGGAACAGTTCCGGAGGAGCATCCTATAACAAGGGCCCAGTATTTATTTGAAGAAATAGTGGAAAGAGAATCCGGTGGAGCAATGAAGGTTGAAGTTTTCCCTAACGCTCAGATGGGTACAGGCCGTGAAATGGTAGAAGCTGTTCAAATGGGTAATCTTCAAATGGGAGAAACAACAATAGCACCGTTCTCAAGCTGGACAGATGAGTTTTCATTGCTGGCACTGCCTTTCTTGTTTGAAAGCAGAGAGCATGCATTTAAAGTAGCTGACAGTGAGCTTGGCAAGAGGATGGCTGATAATGTTGCGGAAATCACAGGTGTAAGAGTTATCGGATACTGGGAAAACGGAATACGTCAGCTTACAAACGGTGCAAGACCTGTAAGAAATCCATCCGATTTGAAGGGTATGAAAATAAGAGTTATGGAAAATCCTCTGTATCTGAACTTATTTACAGCAATAGGTGCCAACCCTATGCCGATGGCATTCGGAGAGCTTTATACAGCATTGCAGCAAAAAACCATAGATGGACAGGACAATCCATATGCAATAACAGCAACAAATAAATTTTATGAAATCCAGCCGTATATGACAGAATTGGGACATGTATTTGACTTTACAGGATTCCTTATAAATGAAGAATGGTATCAAAGCTTAGGGGAGAAAGAAAAAGCATTAATAGATAAAGCATCAGCAGAAGCTACAAAATTCCAGAGAGAAGAAGCTGTAAAGTATGAGGCAGAAGCAAAGAAAAAAGTTGAAGCCGGCGGAACAAAGATCGAGGTGTTAACACCTGAAGAGAGAGAAGAATTCAGAAAAGCAAGTGCTTCTGTATATGATTGGTTCAGAAGCTCAGGAAAACCTGTTACAAATATGGATGATTTCCTGAAGCAGGTAGACTCACTGAAGTAATTAATGATAAATATAATTCATATCAATCTGACTTCGGGTAAATTCCCGGAGCCGGATTGGTAACTTGTAAGAAAGAGGTACTTAAATGAATGTATTAAAATGGATAGATGATAATGCTGAAAAGGTGCTTTGCGGTATTCTTTTGTCGGCTGCAACAATAATTTTGACCCTGCAGCTTATTTTGCGATGGACGGGACAGCCTCTGGACTGGACTGAAGAAATAGCGCGCTATTGCTTTGTGTGGCTTGTGTACATAGCATGTTCATACGGCGTTAAGGAGAGAGCGCATATAAGTGTTGATATAACAACCTTATTTTTAAAGGATAAAGGAAGAATAATACTAAAAATTGTATCAAATATCTTATTTTTCATTTTTGCAATCGTAGTTACATATAGCGGAGTTATGTTGCTTATGAAGCTTGCTAAGCTTGGACAGGTTTCGCCTGCGGTGCAAATACCAATGATTATTCCTTATTCATCATATGTTTTTGGATTTGCCATGGTGCTTGTGAGGTTAGTGCAGGATACCTTTAAGCATGTGAAGGAATATAAAATGGTTGGCGTGGAAGTTGCTGACGTGGAAGGGGAGGCGGAATAATGGATGCAGCGGTTATTTTTGGTAGTTTTGCCTTATTTATTGTATTAAATGTACCTATAGGTATAGCAATTGGTCTTAGTATGGTAGTTTTTATGGGAGTTACAGGAGCTGTGCCCTTGTCATTTTTAGCAACCAACATGTTCACATCAACTGACTCGTTTCCTCTGATGGCAATACCATTTTTTATGCTTTCGGGAGCATTGATGGAGGGAGGAGGTCTTTCGCAGCGCCTGGTAAATGTTGCCGAAAGCTTTGTGGGACATGTCACAGGCGGATTTGCCATGGTTACGGTAATAACATGTGCGTTTTTCGGAGCAATATCAGGCTCAAGCCCGGCGACAGTTGCCGCAATAGGGTCAATAATGTATCCGGCAATGGTTCAGAGAGGCTACTCAAAGGATTTCTCCGCGGCCTTGATTGCGGCAAGCGGCTGCCTGGGAGTAATTATTCCTCCAAGTATTCCTATGGTTATTTATGGGGTTGCAACTGGTGAATCCATAGGAAGCATGTTTATGGCAGGTTTTGGTCCGGGAATCGTATTTGCGGCAGCATTGATGCTTTTGAGCTACGTGATATCTAAAAAACAGGGTTTTAAGGGAAATGGTCTGAAATTTTCTTTTTCAAGAATATTTGCTGCTATGAAAGAGGGCATCTGGGCTCTGTTTGTACCGATAATCATACTTGGAGGTATATATGGAGGCTTCTTCACACCAACGGAGGCGGCTGTTGTATCTGTTGTTTACGGATTTATTGCAGGAAAGTTTATTTATAAGGAGCTTACACTTTCAAAAATATGGAAGGCTCTTACAAGCTCGTCACTTACAGTGGGAACTGTATTGATAATCTGCGGAACAGGAACTATATTTGCAAGGGTTCTCACATTGGCGCGCATACCAGATATGATCGTAAACGGTATACTTGGAATAACCGAGAGTTCCATACTTCTCATAATAATTCTGAACATATTGCTGATTTTCGTAGGGATGGTAATGGATACACTGGCAGCTATTATGATATTGGCTCCGATATTATTGCCCATTGCTCAATTTGCGGGCATGAATCCAGTGCATTTTGGCCTGATGATGATTGTAAACTTAGCAGTTGGCTTCATAACACCTCCGGTAGGTGTTAACCTGTTTGTTTCCTGCGGTATAACCAAGCTCCCGTTTGAGAGGCTTTCGAAAGCAATAGTTCCGTTCATTGCGGTGCTGATTGTGGTTATATTAATAGTATCATTCTGTGAGCCTCTGGTAATGTGGCTTCCTAATTTGATGATGAGCAGCAAGTAGGTGAAGCTTATGAAAAATATATTTGATATCAGAGGTAAAAAAGCGATAATAACCGGTGGCAGCAGAGGACTTGGCAGAGGTATGGCGCAGGGACTTCATGATGCCGGTGTTGAGCTGGTTATTATGGGAACAAATGAAAAGGTGTTAAATACGGCCAAGGAAATGAGCACTGCCGATGCTCCGGTACATGGGGTTATGGCGGATTTCAAGGACACTGAAAATGTTATAAAGGCATTTGATAAGGCCATTGATATTTTAGGAGACATAGACATACTGATCAATAATGCAGGAATACAGGTACGCCATCCTTCCGTTGAGTTCCCTTTGGGAGATTGGGAGGATGTACTGAAGGTAAATCTCACTTCCGCATTTGTTTTAAGCCAGAAGGCGGCAAAAATAATGATTGATAAAGGCCGCGGCAAAATTATCAATGTGGCGTCACTGCTTAGCTTTTCAGGAGGATTGACGGTTCCGGCATATGCGGCAAGCAAGGGCGGCATAGCTCAGGTTACAAAGGCACTGGCAAATGAGTGGGCGGCAAAAGGTATAAATGTAAATGCAATTGCACCCGGATACATGGATACAGACAATATTGCCGCAATCAAGGAAGATGAGGCAAGGAATGCTCAGATTTTAGCACGTATACCTGCGGGAAGATACGGAACACCGGAAGACATGATTGGTACAGTCATATTCTTGTCATCACATGCTTCCGACTATATCCATGGTTCCGTAGTGCTTGTGGACGGCGGCTGGATGGGCAGATAAAGAGTATTTAATAAAGAGAAGAGGTGAATGCTTTCTTCTCTTTTTATTTTGTGGATATGGACGGATGCGCAAATGCATCGCAGGACAAAATGCATAATTTAATTATGCGAAAAATGCTTGAAAAACTATTCCAATAAGTTGACGAGCAATATTATTGATTGAAGTATCAATGTGAATGCAAATAAAAGAAAAAATAAATTCATGTGGCACGGATATTGCTAATATATAGTCAAGCAATCGTAATGAAATAATAAAAGATGTATTTTAATCAGGAGGTAAGAAATGAATTTCAGTTTGACAAAAGAACAAGAACTGGTCAGAAAGATGGTAAGGGAATTTTCTGTCAATGAAATTGAGCCAATAGCGGCAGAAATTGACGAAGAGGCAAGATTTCCCGTAGAGACCATAGAAAAGGCCGGGAAAATAGGATTGATGGGAATGCCGTTTCCAAGGGAGTACGGCGGAGCGGGTTCTGACTATATATCATATGTAATGGCTGTTGAGGAGATATCAAAGGTTTGTGCATCCACGGGAGTTATTGTACAGACGCATTGTGCATTGTGCGCATGGCCCATATTTACATACGGCACAGAGGAGCAGAAGCAAAGATATCTCCCTGATCTGCTTGCAGGAAAAAAGGTTGGAGCATTCGGCCTTACAGAGCCGGGAGCAGGAAGTGATGCAGCAGGCATGCAGACTGTTGCCGTAGACAAGGGAGACCATTGGCTGTTAAACGGAAGCAAAATATTTATCAGCAGCGGCGGTGTGGCAGAGGTATATGTTGTTCTCGCACTTACAGACAAGAGCAAGGGAACAAGAGGAATAAGCGCATTCATAGTTGAAAAGGGAATGGAAGGCTTCAGCGTTCCTAAAAAAGAAAACAAGATGGGTATAAGAGGCTCCGTTGCAGCTGAGCTGTTGTTTGAAAATATGAAATTACCTAAGGAAAACCTGCTTGGACAGGTTGGAAAGGGATTTAAGGTAGCCATGACTTCATTAGACGTTGGAAGACTTGGAATAGCAGCGCAGGCATTGGGAATAGCACAGGGAGCATTCGATCAGACTGTAACATACATGAAATCGAGAAAGCAGTTCGGAAAAACACTGGATAAGTTCCAAGCGCTGTCATTTGAAATGGCAGAAATGAAAACAAGAATAGATGCAGCGAGATTCCTGCTGTACAATGCGGCAGACAGAAGACAAAAAGGTCTCCCGAGCACAACAGAGGCAGCGCAGGCAAAGCTGTACTGCTCAGAAACAGCTATGTATGTAACAACAAAGGCAGTTCAGTTCCACGGCGGATATGGATACATAAAGGATTATCCTGTTGAAAGAATGATGAGAGATGCTAAGATAACCGAAATTTACGAAGGAACATCAGAAGTTATGAAAATGATCATTTCTGGTGACATATTCAAATAGGGAGGAAGAAAAATGGCGTTAAAAATAGTTGTGTGTGTAAAGCAGGTTCCCAATACAAATGAAATAAAAATAGATCCTGTGAAAAACACACTGATAAGAGAAGGCGTAGAAAGCATATTAAACAATGATGATGCAAATGCTCTTGAAGAAGCATTGAAAATAAAAGACAAATATCCTGATACTCACATAACATTGCTGACAATGGGACCTCCCCAAGCTAAGGAAATGCTTACGGAATGTCTGGCTATGGGAGCTGACGAAGCTGTACTGCTGTCTGACAGAGCATTGGGAGGCTCGGATACATGGGCTACATCCAATGCAATATCAGCAGGAATAAGGAAAATAGGAGATTATGACATAATATTTGCAGGAAGACAGGCAATTGATGGAGACACGGCACAGGTAGGGCCGCAGGTTGCTGAAAAGCTTGGACTTCCGCAGGTTACATACGTAACAGAGTTCAATTTAGAAGAAGACATGAAGACAATAAACGTTAAAAGAGCGTTGGAGGATGGCTATGAGCTGATAAAAGTTCAGACTCCATGTGTGCTTACAGCAATAAAGGAGCTTAACTCCCCGAGATACATGTCTGTAAGAGGAATATTTGATGCGGTTAAAAAGGATATAAAAGTGTGGTCGGCAGAAGATATAGGTGTTACTTCAGATGTTGTGGGGCTTAAGGCGTCCCCTACCAATGTATTCAAATCCTTCACACCGAAGGTAAAGGGCAAGGGAAAGGTAATAGAAGCAGATACGGAAAAAGAAGCGGCACAGAAATTAATTGGCGAGCTGAAAAGTAAATATATAATTTAACGGGAGGAACGAAATGTCGGCAGTTGACAACAAAGATAATATAAAAAGAGAGATATCAGACTACAAGCACATATGGGTATTTGCAGAGCAAAGACAGGGCAAGCTCATGAATGTGTCGCTTGAGTTAATAGGAGAAGGTCATAAATTAGCAAGAGAAATAGGGAATGATACAAAAATATATGCCCTGCTTGTGGGAAGTGAAGTAAAGAACCTTGTTAAGGAATGCTATGAATATGGTGCGGACGGAGTGTATTTAATAGATGATCCGCTGCTTAAAAGCTATACAACCGACGGATACACAAAGGTAATAACAGATGCAATAAATGAGCACATGCCTGAAATAGTGCTGTATGGTGCAACTCATATAGGAAGAGATCTTGCACCGAGGGTAGCGGCAAGATTAAACACAGGACTTACAGCAGACTGTACGAGATTAGACGTGAAAACAGCAACCTACAAGGCGTATGCCGATAAGTACACGACACTGGATACATCATCATTAGATGAGGACTCAGCAGAAACAAGGCTACTTCAGACGAGACCGGCATTTGGCGGAAACCTGATGGCAACCATCATATGCCCTAACACAAGACCTCAGATGTCTACCGTAAGACCGGGAGTAATGCAGAAGAGACAGAGAAACGAGGGAGCTGGAGGAGAGCTGATAGAAATCAAGCCGAAGCTTGAGCAAAACGATATTCGCACACAGGTTATTGCAATAATAAAATCAGCGAAGGAGCATGTTTCACTGACAGAAGCGGAAGTAATATGCTCAGGAGGAAGAGGACTTGGAAATGCTGCGGGCTTTGAGCTTATAGGCAGGCTTGCGGATAAGCTTGGAGGAACTGTGGGAGCATCAAGGGCTGCGGTAGATGCGGGCTGGATAGANNGGGCCAGACAGGTACAAGTGTTAAACCTAAAATATATTTTGCATGCGGTATTTCCGGAGCCATACAGCACTTGGCCGGTATGCAGAACTCGGACATCATTATTGCCATAAACAAAAATCCTGATGCGCCGATTTTTGAGGTTGCGGATTATGGAATAATCGGTGACTTGTACAAGGTAATTCCTCAGCTTATTGAGGAATGGGATAATGTTGAGGCAGCGTACGACGTAAATGCCGTATAGCACCTATGAGCTGAGCAGCTTAATCTGCAATGCTTCTTGGCATTGCAGATGCTTTTACATCCGAATGATAGTTTTTTAACAAGCGAGGTGTGCTATGAAAATGAGCAAGGAACAAATCAAGGAAATAATTCCGCACAGGGACCCCATGCTGCTGATAGATGAGGTTGTGGAAATGGAGCAGGGAGAGGTTATTAAAACTAAGTTCTTCATTGATCCCGGCAGAGAAATATTTAAAGGACATTTTCCGGGTGAGCCTGTTTTTCCGGGAGTTTATACTGTGGAATGCATGGCTCAGACTGCAGACGTTCTGCTTTTATCCATGGACAGGTACAAGGGAACAACACCGTTTTTCATAGGTATAAACAATGTCAAGTTTATGAGGAAGATTCAGCCGGGAGATACGGTGGAAATAGTTGCGGGGATAACTGTTGAGAGAATGGACAAAGGTATAGCAACCTGTTGGGCTGAAGTATTCAACAAAGGAGAATTAGCCGCTTCGGGCGATGTTACGCTTGCAATGCGATAAAATCGGCAAATCAGGAGGAGAATTATGGACGTCCAGGTAACAATGGAGGTTAAGGAGCGAATAGCCACAATAAGCGTAAACAGGCCTGAGGCATTGAACGCTTTGTCAAAGGATATAATTGACAAAATAGATGAAATGATTGAGGAAATCAAGAGAAATAAGGATATCCGGGTATTGATTTTCTACAGCAGAGATAATTTTGCCGCAGGAGCTGACATTAAGGTAATGTCTGAATGTAATCCTCGGCAGGCGAGAGAATTTGTCTTTACAGAAACGTATAACAAAATACATGATCTTGAAATTCCAACCATCGCTGCTATTGACGGATATGCTTTCGGCGGCGGTCTGGAGCTTGCGCTGACGTGTGACTTCAGAATAGCTTCCAAGGATTCAAAGATGGGGCTCACAGAGCTTAATCTGGGAATTATGCCGGGAGCGGGAGGAACTGTAAGATTAGCGAGAATTATAGGCGAATCAAGGGCTAAGGAAATGATTTTTCTCAGCAAGGTAATAGACGGAGTTGAGGCTGAAAGAATAGGACTTGCAAATGCAGCTGTTGATAAGGAAGAGCTGTATGCCGCGGCTTTGAGCTGGGCGGAGAGACTGAAGAGAAAGAGCGGTGTATCCCTTGCCGCCGCAAAAAAATCTATTGAGAACGGAATATGTATTACAGATATTCATTCATCCACAAATACCGAGGCTGAAATATGGGCATCTCTGTTTGATTCCTACGACCAGAAGGAAGGCATGAGAGCGTTTATAGAAAAAAGAAGGCCTGAATTTCTGGATAAGTGATTTATAAGACAGGAGGACGTAAAAATTGAAAAATTGTGTTATAACCGGAGCCGCAAGAACGGCAGTAGGCGGATATCTTGGAAGTTTAAAAACAGTTGAGGCTCAGGATTTGGCGGCAGCGGTTTTGAAAGAGGCTGCAAGCAGATCGGGGATTACTCTTAAGCAGGTGGATCAGGTTGTTATGGGAGATGTGTACGGATATACACCCAATGTGGCAAGGTGTGCGGCATTGATAGCAGGTGTTCCGGAGCAGACTCCCGCATATACCGTAGACAGGCAGTGCGCATCATCATTGCAGGCTGTTGTAAGCGCTGTTTATGAAATTATGTCGGGAGAAGCGGATGTTATATTGGCAGGCGGTACGGAGGTAATGTCGAGACTGACATATTACCTGGATCCGTCCACAAGATCAGAGCCTCTTAAAATGGGAAATAAAACGCTGTATGATACTTTTTTCAACGGGGTGACCTTGGTGCAACCTAAATCGCTGTATCCCGGGCTGAACATGGGTCTGACTGCAGAAAATGTTGCGGCAAAGCACAACATAACAAGAGAAGAGCAGGACAGATTTGCACTGGACAGCCAGAACAAGATGAAAAAAGCGTTGGAAGAGGGAAAGTTTAAGGATGAAATCGTGCCATACGAGGTGAAGCTCAGGAAAAGCAGCTTCATTTTTGACACCGATGAGCATCCGAGACCTGAAACATCTATGGATACCCTTGGTAAGCTTAAGCCTGCATTTAAAGAGGGAGGAACAGTTACCGCAGGAAATTCATCGGGTATGAATGATGGAGCTTCGGCAGTGGTTGTTATGTCTGAGGAGAAGGCAAAGGAGCTTGGATGCAGGCCGCTTGTAAAAATTATAAGCCACAGCAGTGCGGGAGTGGATCCCTCGGTTATGGGCCTCGGACCTGTTCCTGCCATTCAGAAGGCGTTGAAAAAGGCCGGATTGACATTGGAGGATATAGATTTATTTGAAATCAATGAAGCTTTTGCAGCGCAGTCATTGGGTGTGCTGAAGGAGCTGGGCATGGATGTGGGAAGCAGGCTGTACGAAAGAGTGAATGTTAACGGCGGAGCAATTGCTCACGGACATGCACTGGCAAACAGCGGAACAAGAATACTGACCACATTGATTTATGAATTGAAAAGAAGAGGCGGACGCTACGGTGTTGCGAGCCTTTGTATAGGCGGAGGTCAGGGAATGGCCCTAGTTGTTGAAAACTGTCAGTAATGGCATAGAAATATGGGAGGGAAAAATGACTATTAAAAAAGTCGGAGTTATAGGAGCAGGCATGATGGGTGCTGAAATCGGGCTTTGCTTTGCAAAGTTTGATTTAGACGTTGTTCTCATTGACAGAACAAATGAGTTAGCTGAAAAAGGCAAGGTGCGTCAGGCTGAAGCTCTTGATAAAAGCATTAAAAAGGGTAAGTTTGAAGCCGAGAAAAAAGAAGCAGTATTAAATAAGGTATTGGCAAGCGATGATTTCAAGGATTTATCTGATTGTGACCTTGTTATTGAGGCTGTATTTGAATCGCTTGAAGTGAAATCAGAAACTTACGGTAAATTAAATGAAGTATGCAAGGAAGACTGCATAATTGCATCCAACACATCAAGTATTTCCATAACAAAATTAGCTGCAACACTGAACAGAGAAAGAGCAGGAAAGTTCATAGGTACACATTTTAATTCTCCCGCAAGCATAATGAAGCTTGTGGAGGTAATTCCGGGAATTTTAACGGATGAAGAAGTTGTAGCGGAGGTCATCGGCGTTCTTAAGGCAATAGATAAAGAGCCTGTAAAGGTAAAGGATGTGACAGGATTTGCTCTGAACAGACTTTTCCATGTGTTTTCCGCGGAGGCATGCCGTCTTCTGGAAGAAGGAGTTGCTTCCGTTGAGGATATTGACAAGGTATGTGTGTATGGATTAGGTCATCCTGTTGGGATTTTCAAGCTGCTTGACAACATGGGACATGATTTGAACATATCCGTTGATAAAATTTTATATGATGAGTACGGAGAGAGATTCAGACCGAATCAGGAAATGCAGAGGCGTGTTGACGCCGGATTGCTGGGCCGCAAAACCGGTGAAGGCTTTCATAAATATGATAAATAACTAATTACAGATAACTTTTTTAAAATTCTTCCAAAACAAAAAAACCGATTTGCACATCGGTTTTTTTGTTTGCTTTGTTTTACAGTGTTACTCCGTCCCGTAGTATGCCCATCTGATAATATCCGTTGACCTCATTGCGGGTGGTGTAGTTTCCGCATGCTGTGGACAATATCATTTCATAAAGGGATTCTTCAAGCTCCTGCTGCTCTTTTTCAGTTGCAGCATCCAGCATTTTCCCGGCATTGAAATCTATCCAGCCCGATTTCTTCTCAGCAAGGGCAGAATTTGATGACAGTCTGAACGTTGGGCCCGCAAAGCCGCAAGGTGTTCCTCTTCCGGTTGTAAAAACTGTCAATACAGCTCCTGCGGCTATCTGGCCTGTTACTCCGGTTAAATCGTTGCCTGGTCCGCTTACGAGCACAAGTCCGTTTTCTGTTGCCCTCTCTCCATATTTGAGCACCTGAGTTACGGCGCTGTTTCCTCCCTTCTGGATGCAGCCCAGAGATTTTTCCTCTATGGTGCTCAGTCCTCCCGCCTTGTTGCCCTGCGTGGGATTGTCGCTTACCTTTTCGCCGTATCTGTTGAAATATTCTGTATAGTTCTTAATTAATGAAACAGTGTCATCATAAACTGACTCATTTATTGCACGGTTCATTAAGAGGTGTTCTGCTCCGAACATTTCAGGCACCTCTGTCATGATTACGGTGGAACCGTTTTTAACAAGTCTTTCTGTAAGTCTGCCTACCAGCTTGTTTGCCGTGATTCCGGAGAAGCCGTCTGAGCCGCCGCAGTTAACGGCAATGCGCAGATCGCCTACGCTGACAGGCTCTCTTTTATCATTTTTCATTTCTTCATATATTTCGCCGCAAAGTTCAAGTCCGTCTGAGAATTCGTCGTCGGATTCCTGAAGCACCAAGAATTTTATTCTGTCGGGGTCGTAGCTTCCCATATATTTTTTCAGATGATCCAGATTGTTTATTTCGCAGCCGAGGCTTATGACGAGAACTCCTCCGAAGTTTGCACTGTTGATTATGCCGGCTAAAATCCTGCCGGTTGTTTCAAGATCGCTTCCTGTCTGGCTGCAGCCGTATGGATGCGTCAGCGGCAGGATGCCGTCAAAGTTATTGCAGGCTGCATATTTTTGTGATGCCATTGAGGCGATTTTCTGCAAGGGTCCGTTTGCACAAAAAACACTTGGTATTATAGCCAGATGATTTCTTATTCCCACATCTCCGTTTTTTCTTCTGTATCCCATGAATATTTCCTTTGAAGGTTCTCCGGGCAATATGGTCCTCCGGGAGTCGTATTCGTAGCTATATGTCTTTTCGGAGTTGGCGCATGTTGCCACATTGTGATCATGCACCCATTCTCCCCGGGTGATGTCTCTTGTTGCAGTACCTATGGAATTTCCGTACTTTATTACTGCATCTCCCATCTTTATATTTTGCAGGGCAAACTTATGAGCATTGGGTATATCGTCTTTAAGACAGATGCTTATGTTTCCTTCGTTTATGGTGTCCCCCTTCTTAAAAGGCCTGAGAGCAACCGCCACCGTATCATTATCATAAATTTTAATGAAATTCATTTCATCCTCCTCAGTATTAATTTGATAAATATATTGCAAAAAGCGTGCCTATGGGTATTGGAAGAAATAAATAGATCATGGTGCGGCAATGCGGATAAAATCATGGTTTTTTTATATGAATTTATTCAAAGGACAATGATTTGTCTGATCTTCCTTCTTCAAAAAGATGCATAACAGCATCAAATGACAAAATGCATAGGAAGATAAAAGAGCTGTTATTTACGGTTAAATTTTTAATTCCAGAAAATGTTCAATTTTTAACATATTTAATGCGGCAAGAAAAATTAAAAGTTTTTTATGAAATTCAATATATGGCATGACAATTGCTTAACAGTATATCGAAGCAATTTTGTTAACCATATGTAAATAGTAAATGTCGGTCAGCTACTGATGATGTTATTATTTAAAATTATGAAAATAGAAAGGTGGAATAAAATTGGAGAATAAGATGACATCGAAGCAGATGCTCGGAGAGCTGTTGGAAAAGCATTATAAATCTGCATTCGAGGCAAAGGCGAATGGGAAGCTTGTAGCGTGGGCTACATCCATTTGTCCTCAGGAATTATTGGAAACAATGGATATCGACGTTGTGTATCCGGAAAATCATGCAGCGGCAATAGGAGCGAGAAAGGGAGCTCCCGAGTTTATTGAACAGGCGGAGGGCAAGGGATATTCTTCTGATATATGCTCATATGCGAGAGTAAATATGGGATATGCGGATATTCAGTTTTCGGATGCAGAAAACATTCCTATGCCGGATTTGCTGTTCTGCTGCAGCAATATTTGCAATACCGTAATTAAGTGGTATGAAAATCTGGCTAAGAAATTGAATATACCGCTGATAATGTTTGATATGCCGTTCAACCACACATACGATGTTCCCCGGCACAGCGTGAAATATATGAGGGAACAGATAGAATATGCAATTAAAAAATTAGAAGAAATTACAGGCAGAAAATTCGACTATGATAAATTCGCAGAGGTGATGAAGCTTTCCAACGAAACCTGTGAATGGTGGAAGAAGGCCACGGATTTAGCCAAGCATGTACCTTCACCTTTAAAGGGATACGATATGTTCAACTACATGGCAATCATTGTATGTATGAGAGGCAAGAAGGAAGGAAACGAAATTTTTAAGCTATGGTATGAGGAGCTTAAAGAAAAGGCAGAAAAGGCCGAGGGACCTTTCCCGGATCAGGAAGAGGAATACAGAGTGATGTGGGATGGAATAGCATGCTGGCCAAACCTTTCAGTTACATATAAAACACTGAAGAAATACGGAATCAACATGGTGACATCAACGTATCCGGAATCATGGAACGTCAGATACGAAACCAACGATTTAGACGGTATGGCAAGAGCATACAGCTCAAATTATGCCAACAGAAATCTGGACTACGATACACAGAATGTATCGAAGCTTGTTAGGGATTTCAAATTGGACGGTATAATTTATCATTCAAACAGAAGCTGCAAGCTTATGGATTTCAGACAATATGAAGTTCAGAGAAGAGTTGAAAGCGAAACAGGTGTTCCGTCGGTTGTTTTCGACGGCGACCAGACGGACCCAAGAATATTTTCCGAGGCTCAGTATGAAACAAGGATACAGGCACTTCTTGAAATGATGGAAAATAACAAAATGGCAGAGGGGGCTAAATAATGTCTGAATTAAAAATATTGATAGATCAGTTGCAGAATGCAGCCCTGAATCCCGGAGAAGCCGTGGAAAAAGCTGTTAAGGCTGCAGGAAAGGAAGCAGTGGGGTGCTTTCCCATTTATACTCCCGAAGAAATAGTATATGCCGCAGGATATCTTCCTGTGGGAATGTGGGGAGGCAAGACGGAAATAAAGCAGGCGGACAAATATCTGCAGAGCTTTTGCTGTTCAATTATGCGAACTAACATCGAATACGGAATGAACGGAACATACGACAGCCTGAAGGCTGTTATTATCCCAGCTTTCTGTGATACGCTGAAATGCGTTTGTGAAAACTGGAAGGTGGCTGTACCTCAGGTACCTGTAATTCCTGTGGTGTATCCTCAGAACAGGCTGATTGAATCCGGCTTCAGATATTTGATTGACGAATTCAACAGAGTTAAAAATGAAATTGAAAAAATAAAGGGCGAAATAATTTCGGATGAAAAGTTAGAAGAGGCTTTTGATATATACGAGAAGTATCGGGAAAAAATGAGAGAATTTACAGAGGTTGCAAAGGATTATCCCGTTACAATCAATACAAAGGTGAGGCATTTAATTATTAAAGCTGCATATTTCATGGACAAGGAGCTCTATACAGACATTATTTCAAATATAATTTCTGAGCTTAAAAATATGCCTGCGGAAGAATTCAAAGGAACCAGGGTGGTTGCAACCGGTTTGATCGGTGAACCTGTTGAGCTGCTTGACGTATTCGTGAAAAACAATGTTGCGGTTGCTGCGGATGATTTTGCCCAGGAATCCAGACAGTTCAGAGTTCCGGCAAGGCAGGAAGGAACTGCAATGGAGAAAATGGCTTACAGAATAGTTGACCAGAGAGGATGTACCTTCCTGTATGAAGAAGAAAAAACCAAGGGAAAAATGCTGATAGATATGGTTGAGAAAAGCAATTCTGATGCCGTTGTTGTAATAATGATGAAATTTTGTGATCCTGAAGAATTTGATTATCCTGTAATTAAAGAAGAACTTGAAAATGCAGGCATTCCGCTGCTTTATATAGAAACGGATATGCAGATGGATTCATATGAACAAGTGAGAACAAGAGTACAAAGCTTTGCTGAAATGCTCGGCTAAGGGGGGATTACAATGTATTTAGGAATTGACATCGGGTCTTCTTCATCTAAAGTAGCGTTGATAGGCAATAACAGAGAGCTTATTGCAACAAATGTTGTCAATATGGGTACCGGAACAAAGGGACCGGAAGAGGCTCTTAACAGTATGCTGAAGTCCGTGAATATAAGCAGGGAAGATATCGTTTATACCGTTGCCACAGGATACGGGAGAGTAACATTTCGTGATGCGGACCTTCAGATAACTGAAATAAGCTGCCATGCAAAGGGCGTATCCTATCTTATGGATGGTGTCAGAACCATAATAGACATAGGCGGTCAGGACGCCAAGGTTATAAAAATTGACAGTGACGGCAAGGTTAAAAATTTTGTAATGAATGAAAAATGTGCTGCAGGAACGGGCAGGTTTTTAGAAGTTATGGCCCGGGTTTTAGGATGTCCAATCGGTGAGCTGTCAGATCTGGCGGAGAAGGCTACTCAGGATATACCAATAAGCAGCGTCTGCACCGTTTTTGCTGAAAGTGAGGTTATTTCAAGACTTGCTTCCGGCGCTTCAATCGAAAATGTGGCGAGAGGAGCACATTTATCCATCGCAAAAAGGATTATGGGAATGTGCAACAGAGTAGGCTTTGAGCCTGTTGCAGCCATGACGGGCGGAGTTGCGCTCAACAAAAACATGGTTAAGGTTCTGGGTGAGGAGCTTGGAAGCCATGTGGCAGCTGCCCCTCATACGCAGGCAGCCGGAGCCATAGGGGCAGCATTGTTTGCGTTTGAAAAAGCAAGTAATAAATAAATATAGAAGAGAACAAGGAGAGAAATATGGATTGGAGACAAATATATCAATCAAGGCTGACAACGGCAGAGGAAGCTGTAAAGTCAGTGAAATCAGGTGACGGCATAGTTCCGGCACATGCTGCCGCAGAGCCGAAGCATCTGATTAATGCGTTAATGGCAAGAAAGGATGAATTGCAGGGAGTCCAGATTTGGCAGGGATTAAATATAGGAGATGCACCATATGCACGACCGGAATATGCAGGGCACTTTACCAACATAACTTTCTTCGTCGGCAAGAATAACAGAAATTGCATTCAAAGCGGGCAGGGAGAATTTCTTCCCATTCATTTTTATGCTCAGCCAAGAGCAATCAGAGAAGGACTCGTTAAATGCGACGTTGCAATGATAAGCTGTACGCCGCCGGACGAAAACGGATATGTGAATATGGGAACTTCATGCGACCAAACGAGAGTTGCTGTGGAAAAAGCACGTGTGACAATTGCGCAGGTAAATAAAAAGGTTCCATACATATGCGGAGATACATTGATACATGTTTCAGAAATTGACCACTTTGTAGAATACGATGAGGATTTATACGAAATTCCGCTTATTGAAAGTGACCCTATTTCTGAAAAAATCGGAGCTAACATATCAACTCTCATAAAAGACGGCGATACTCTTCAGATGGGACAAGGCAAAATACCTAACGCAATTTTAAAATTCCTGACTGATAAAAAAGATATAGGAATACATTCGGAGGTTTTCTCAGACAACCTCATTCCTCTCGTTGAATCGGGAGTTGTTAACGGAGCAAAGAAGTCAATAAACAGAGGAAAGATAATTGCCACATTTATTCAGGGTACAAGAGCTGTTTATGATTTCGCGGACAAAAACAACATGATTTGCCTGAAGCCTGTTGATTATACAAATGACGTTGCCGTAATTGCACAAAATGACAACATGGTTGCAATAAACTCGGCGCTGGAAGTTGACTTAATGGGCCAGGTTGTTGCGGATTCAATAGGACATAAAACATTCAGCGGCGTCGGCGGACAGCTTGACTTCCTGAGAGGAGCAGAGCAGTCGAAGAACGGAAGACCTATAATAGCTCTTCCTGCAACTGCAAAAAACGGAACAGTTTCAAGAATAGTAGCTGTATTAAAGCCTGGAACACCTGTAACCACAACAAGGCAGGATGTGCACTATGTGGTGACTGAGTATGGTGTTGCTCATCTTTTCGGAAAACCAATAAGAGAAAGAGCAAAATTATTGATAGGAATTGCTGCACCTCAATTCAGAGATCAGCTGGAAAAAGAATTCAACGAATATTATAAAAGTATAGGTGAATAAATTTAACAAGGCAGCAGCTTGGCTGCTGCTTTCATGCTTATATAAAAGAAACGGTGGTAATTTTAAAAGAAGGTGATATGAATTGATAAAAGGGATAATTGCACCAAACCTGACATTTTTTAAAGAAAACGGCAGTATTGACGAGGATAAATGCAAATGGCACATGGATTGGGTTTTAAGTAGCGGAGTTAGAGGTCTTGAATTTTGATGAACGCGTTAAAATGTATGAAATGGCCAAGGAAGCTTCGGAGAAATATAGTGGTACATTTGTAATAGCTCACGTGGGGTGTCCCGATACAGCTTCATCTGTTTATCTCACAATGGCTGCGGAAAAATGCGGCGTAGATGCTGTCAGCGCAATTGCACCATACAATTACAAATATACAGAAGATGAACTGTTAAATTATTATTCCGAAATAGCCAAGACGTCAAGAATTCCTGTTTTTGCATATAACAACCC
Organism: Firmicutes bacterium UBA2530; assembly: GCA_002340985.1. Lineage (GTDB taxonomy): Bacteria > Bacillota > Clostridia > Tissierellales > Sedimentibacteraceae > Sedimentibacter. The sequence continues at coordinate 64,121 of DDNC01000002.1, forward strand.
GGAGGTCACTGGAAGTGCTCTTTCATACAAGCTAATAACCAGGCTTGAAGGGGCGGGAATAGCAGGCTTGAAGGACAGCTCGGTAAATGTCGGACTTTTCACATCAATTTACAATAGCAATAAAGTAAATAACAGTAAATTCAAATATATTTCCGGCACTACCACAGGATGGCCTGCTTTTCAAAAAATGGGTGCGGATACAATGATAGCGGGAATGTGCAACTACTTGCCTGAAGCAGTGGAAGTATTGTATAGATATTCATTCACAGATCCGGAGAAAGCAATTAAAGTATACGGTATATGCAATGCTCTGTCTTCTAAAATCAAGCATGGAAACAGTGTTGCATCTTCGCACATTGCCTTGAAGGCCAGAGGATTTGATCCGGGGGTATACACGTATGCCGTTACGAGTGTCCTATAAAGATAAGATGGAAAAAATATCTGTCATATCAAGATACATAACAGGAGCTTTGTCAGAAATATCAAGCCTGGAGGCGAAATAGATGCTTATTTTTTATTTTGATTGCGGTACAAGCAGGATGAGTAATAAACACCTCTCGTGGAGGTATAGTTGATGAAAAGGCTCTTTATAATAATCTCACAGAGGGACACCTGGCCGGTGCCGGCTTAGATGTACTGGAACATGAACCCATGAAGGAGGATAATCCCTTGCGCAGTTTATCACAGGTTACTATAACACCCCATATGGGAATGTATTCATACGAAGCTATAGATAGTGTAAGCATGGTTGCTGCTCAAAATGTTGTTGATTTCTTCGGGAATAATTAAATAAGGGTAGATAATATTTAAGGGGCTTTTTATTGTAAAAAATAATTGGGCAGAATTGGCAGTCTGCTTTTTTAGTAAAGTAGTAATAATAGGAGCGGTGTAACGGTTGAGTTTTTATGAGATTTTTCTTTTAGGTCTTTCCTACCCATTATTTTAAAATTTTCCTTATATTTAAGTAGTCATTATGTTCGGATTCTATTTTTCATATAAGGAATAAGTTGATTACAAATGAAATTTTTTTTGTAAAAACAATTTTTGTTGAAATTTCAATTCAAATCCCTGTTTTAACGCATCTCGATCTCTTTAAAAAGTCATTTCAGACGATTACGCGGTCATTTCGGCTATATTTCTGCAAGGGTTTTTATATAATTTATATAATTTCACGTTCTGCTTTGTCAGAAAAATTCCTATCATTTGTACAACTCTGATCATAGTATGCAGTAATACAAGCTTTGTTACAATTGATGCCATAAATATTTGTTATTCTGCACCTATATAGCGGCTTTTCATCCTACTCGATTTATTCAGTTTGTATGGCAATTGCCCTAACAGGAGCTCCGTCTGAATTTTCATATTTAAGCGGAAGGGCAGCAAATGTAAAAATTTCATTACCTACATCACCTAAATGAGCAAGATTTTCTATAATGACAATATCGTTTTTAAGTAAAAGTTTTTTATGCAGTGTCAGGTTTACATCCCGTATAGGGTCTAATCCTATAACATCTAAACCAATTCCTTTTTTGTTATTTTGTATTAAGTATTCTGCTACTTCTTCAGTAATATATGGATATTCTCCAAAATAATCAATTGTACCCCAATATTTATCCCAACCTGTATAAAACAAAATATACTCTGCATGTTCTACTTTATTCTTGACCTTGTCGATATAACTCATATTTATTCTTTGACCTTCTCTTAAATCGCTGCAATCAATAATTAAACCATTTCCGACAAATTGTTCCGCCGGAAAAGCGTCTAATGTAGAACTGTTGGGAAATAAATGCGCCGGCGCATCCATGTGGGTGCCGGTATGTGAAAACATCGTGATCAAGGTTTCTTTAAAACCATCTTTTTCATAAGTATTTGCGGCTTTTAATTTTGGACATTCTGTTCCCGGATAAACCGGCATGTTTTCTGAAATTGTGTGCGTTAAATCAATAACTCTCATAACATACTCTCGCTTTCTTGGTAGAATAATTTTTCTAAATTAAGACTCCAGCTTAATACTAACAGTTAATTCAGTTATTTATCACAACTCCTTGCTTCCTAAACAGTTTTATATAAGCTTACAGCTTCTATTTGTTAATTATATCATATTTGATATAAAATGTGAATAAATGTTTAATCTCATATAAATGGCGACACAATGAAAAACCCTCCAAGGAGGAGGGCTGATAGTCTATGCGTTTCTTTTCAGGAAATACTCTTTTGCTACAGGAGGGAACAGTGCGTATGAAAGCACATCCTGATCTGATTTTGCAAGGCTTCCGATTTCTGCTTTAAGTTTTTCAAATTCATTTTCAAGCAGGTCGGCAGGTCTTACGGTTATAGGCTCCTCGTCTCCTATTATGAGCTTTTTGATTTCATCGGAGATTGGGGCTGCAGGTCTACCGTACATTCCCTTTACGTAATTTTTAATTTCAGTAGGTATTATTTTGTATCTTCCGCCTGATATTACATTGAATACTGCCTGTGCTCCTACCATCTGGCTCATAGGCGTCACGAGAGGTGGATATCCTAAATCTTCTCTAACCTTAGGAACCTCAGCAAGCACTGCGTCGTATTTGTCGCTGGCATTGAGTGATTTCATCTGGAATATCAGATTTGAGAGCATGCCTCCTGGAATCTGGTATTGCAGTGTCTTTGGCTCGGTTATGAGCACCTTTATGTTGTATGTGCCGTTGTCCTGATATTTTTTCATTACTTCCTTCAGATATTCAGCAGCATTGTTCATGCTGTCTAAGTTGAGCTGAGGGTCGTATTCTGTTCCTGCAAGGCTCAGTGATAGAGGCTCTGTAGCTGGCTGTGAAGTTCCAGAGGATAAAGGCGATAAGGCAGTGTCAACTATATCAACTCCTGCTTCAACTGCTTTAATCATTGCCATCTGAGCTACTCCGCTTGTGCAGTGTGTGTGGAATTCAACAGGCAGAGATGTTACGTCCTTTATGGCGGTCACTAAGCTGGCGGCCTCATAGGGAAGAATAATACCTGACATATCTTTTATACAGATTGAATCAGCTCCTGCGCTCTCAAATTGCTTAATAAGTTTCAGATAATACTCTGTTGTGTGAACAGGGCTTGTTGTGTAAGAAATTGCACACTGGCAGTGAGCGCCTTCCTTTTTTATTACTTCAATTGATTTGTGTAGGTTGCGTATATCGTTGAGGGCATCAAATATTCTCACTATGTCAATACCCTCGTAAATTGCGTTTTGCAGGAATTTCTCCACTATGTCGTCGGGATAGTTTTTATATCCAAGAATGTTCTGGCCTCTTGAAAGCATCTGAAGCTTGGTATTTTTAACAGCCGCTCTTATTTTTCTGAGCCTTTCCCAGGGATCTTCATTCAAATATCTGAGGCAGGTATCAAAAGTTGCGCCTCCCCATACTTCCATTGAATAATATCCAACATTGTCCATTTCCTTTAGAATAGGCAAAATTTCATCTGTTGTTAATCTTGTAGCTATTAATGATTGATGTCCGTCTCTAAGTGATGTTTCGGTAATTTTAAGCTTAGCCATATTTCCTCCTTTATTAATATAAGTGATAAATAATATTATTACTCAGATTATTTTTTAATTATCCTTATTACTTGCTGTTGAAATTGTTTAATTATATATGATATAATAACATATAATAAATATTATATACACAGTAATTTGAGAAGTAAATAGTTTGATTGTAAAAATAATTATTTCACTTCCTTACCGGTACTTTTATCTTGCATATGGTAACTTTTGATAGTATAATAGCATGACAAAAGATATTTGTACATAATATTAATAAGTGTTTTTTATAAAATGCATACAAATAAAAAGATTTTTGGAAAATATAACTTATAAAACAAGGCGGAATAACTATGGATCAGACGGATTTGAAAATTATCAGCATTTTACAGCAGGACGGAAGAATTTCAATGAAAGAATTGGGAAAAGAAGTATCTTTAAGTCCGCCTGCAGTAGCTGAAAGAGTTAAAAGGCTGGAGGATGACAATGTAATTGAAAAATACAAGGCTGTAATCAACAATGAAAAGGTTGGAAAGCCCATATGTGTACTTATAAATGCATCTATAAAGCCAGAGAAGCAGGAAAATTTTTTGGAATTTGCAAGGAAAGCGGAAGAAATAGTTGAATGCCATCATGTAACAGGGCCACATAGCATGATTATGAAGGCTTATTTGAGAGAAATGACTCATTTGGAAGAGCTCGTGGGCAAGATTCAATTTTATGGCAATACCGAAACATTTATTATTATGTCAAGTCCCATTGAAGGTAAAGGAATTTAGTTTTTTACGTGTTTTTGACTCACATATAAAATCATGGAGGCAGATAATATAAGTATGCCTCCGAAAATACTTTGCATATCGGGCATTTCGGATAAAAATATATATGCCAGTAATGAAGAAAATATTATATTTGAATAATCGTAAATAGAAACCTCTGAAGCTTCCCAGCTGTTGTATGCAGAGGTTAGTGCTATTTGTCCGAAAGCTGCCAGCAGACCTAAAAGAACGAGCATGGAAAGCTCATACAAATTAGGAACTGCAAAGCTGAAAACAAAAAAAGGAAGGCAGCTTACGGAGGACAAAAATGAATAATAAAATACAGTTGTGTAAATGCTTTCTCTGTCTCCTATGACTGTTATAAATACGTATGCTGCTCCTGAAAGTACTGCCGAAACGAACCCTGATACCGCAGGTATTACGGATAAATTGAATTGAGGTTTTATTATCAACAGGGCGCCAAGAATGGATATTGCCATTACGATAATTTTAGTTTTGTTGATTTTTTCGTTAAGAAAAAAGTGAGCGAAGATTATCACAAATATTGGTGACAGCTTATTAAGCATGGCAGCATCTGCCGCGAACATCTGTGTTGTCGCATAAAAAAACAGTACAATGCCTGTAAACCCGAATAAATATCGGAAAAACAGATATTTTCTGTTTTCTTTATTTCCAAAATAACTTAGATTGTTTTTTTTAATAACAATACATGCTATTATCAAGCTGATGAAATTTCTGAAAAATACTTTTTCCATAAGTGGTATTTCAGGCAGAAGCTTTACGATTATTTGCATTGCTGAAAAAGTAAATGCTGAAAAAAGCATCAATAATATAGCTTTGGTTTTTTTATTCATAAAACACTCCTTGAATGCCGCATAATTCCACGATTGTAATATTGTGCGCAAAAAAAGGCATATTATTAATCCGGGGAGGAATGCGTCAAAAAATTAAATAGAATATTTTTGAATTTATGATATAATGATAAGGTTATATTAAGAACAATTTATTAAACGTAAAAATACAGAGGTGCAACATGATTAGGATACAGCAGGTTAAGCTCCCTATAAATCACAGCGAAGAAGACTTGTATATAAAAGCAGCGGAAGCGCTTAAGGTAAAGAGAGAAGAAATAAATTCATTGTCAATTTTTAGAAAATCAATAGATGCAAGAAAAAAGGAAGAAATACTTTTCATATATGCCTTGGACGTGGATGTTGACCACGATATTAAAATTTCTAAAAGAAACAGCAATATTACCTTGATTGAGCCCTTTATGTATGAGGCTGAGGCAACCGGAGAAAATGAACTGAAAAACAGGCCGGTAATAGTTGGCTGCGGACCTTCCGGATTATTTTGTGCATTGCTTCTGGCAGAAAAGGGATATAACCCCATAGTGCTTGAAAGAGGAAAAAAGGTAAAGGACCGCGTTAAGGACATAGACAGGTTCTGGAAGGACGGAACTTTGAATGAGAGTTCCAACATACAGTTCGGAGAGGGAGGGGCAGGGACGTTTTCGGACGGCAAGCTCAATACCCTTATCAAGGACAGATCAAAAAGAGGGAAAAAGGTTCTGGAGGAATTTGTTGAGGCGGGAGCTCCGGAAGAAATAACATATATTAACAAACCTCATATAGGCACTGATTTACTCAGAGAATGTCTTGTAAACATACGAAAAAAAATAATAGGTCTCGGAGGTACATTCCGCTTTGAAGAATGTCTTACGGACATTAAGGTAAAAGACGACAGAATTCAGAGAATTGTAACCGAAAGTGATATTATAGATACGGATGTGCTTGTGCTTGCCATAGGTCACAGTGCAAGGGATACATTCGAAATGATTAACGGAAAATTAGAGCTTAAGGCAAAACCGTTTGCCATAGGTGTGAGAATAGAGCACCCGCAGAAAATGATAAGTGAGGCACAGTACGGAGAGATGGCCGGANNACAAATTTGTACATAAGTGCAAGAATGGCAGAAGCTGTTACACATTCTGCATGTGCCCGGGAGGAGTGGTTACAGCATCTGCATCTGAAAAGGGCGGAGTTGTTACCAACGGTATGAGCTTCCACGAAAGAGATCTGGAAAATGCCAACTCTGCGGTGGTTGTTTCCATAAATCCGGAGGACTTCGGCGGTGAAGAAAATCCGCTGGCTGGAATTGAGTTTCAGAGAGAATTTGAAAGAAAGGCTTTCGAACTGGGAGGAAGCAATTATCATGCTCCCGTACAGCTTTTCAAGGATTTTAAAGAAAAAAGAGTTTCGACGGCCTTTGGAGATATATATCCTACATACAGGCCGGGAGCAACATTTGCCAACCTATGGGAATGTCTGCCTGCCTATGTGTGCGAAAGTCTGTCGGAGGGAATAACCGCCTTCGGAAAATGGCTTGACAATTATGACAGAGGTGACGCGGTACTCACGGGAGTGGAAACAAGAACATCATCTCCGTTGCGCATAACGAGAGATGATGATTTGCAAAGCAATGTGCGTGGGATTTATCCTTGCGGAGAAGGCTCAGGCTATGCGGGGGGAATTATGTCCGCAGCCATTGATGGGCTGAAGGTTGCCGAGCAGATTATAAAGACATATAAGACAATGGATAAAACTGATAAATAATAGAGGAAAAAAATGAAAATAGCTGTTATCGGGGGAGGCGCCTCGGGCTTGATTGCGGCAATTGCAGCGGCAAGGAATGGAGCCCAAGTAGCAATTTATGAGAAAATGAACAGAGTGGGCAAAAAAATACTGGCTACGGGCAATGGCAGGTGCAATTACACAAATATGGATATGTCCATACACCGTTACCACAGCAAAAGCATCAAGAATGCCGAGGCTGTGCTGAATTTTTTTGACCTGTATGCAACCCTGAATTTTTTTGAAGACCTAGGTATATCGCCTTATGTGGGTGAGCTTGGAAAGGTGTATCCGTCTTCGCTTCAGGCATCAAGTGTGCTGGATGTGCTGAGATACGAAGTGCAGAGGCTGGGAATTGAAGAAGTAACGGATTGCGAAATAACTGAATTAAGAAAAAATAAAGATAAATTCAGTATTATAGGTAAGAGCGGCAGTTTTCAGGCTGACAAAGTTATTCTTGCAACAGGAGGCAAGGCAAGCCCACAGCTGGGCTCAGACGGCAGGGGATACGACATTGCCAAAAGTTTCGGCCATAAAATAGTTGAAACATTTCCGGCACTTGTGCAGCTTAAGCTTGAAGGAAAGTATTTTAAAAGAATATCAGGCATAAGATTTGACGGAACAGTCAAGGGATTTACCAATAAAGGAGTTGTACGTGAGGACGAAGGCGAAATTCTTTTTACGGAATACGGAATATCAGGACCGCCGGTTATTCAGATAAGCAGGAAGGTTATTGAGGAGCTTAATAAAAAGAACAAAGTATTTGTTGCGGTGGATATGTTTCCCCATACCACACAGATGGAGCTTTATGACATATTGAGCGCAAGATTTGGCAGGATTGGCTACAAAAGCATCGAGGACGGACTTATAGGATTTATAAATAAAAATCTAATACCTGTTGTTCTTATGGAATCAGGCTTTGAAGATCTCAAAAAAAAATGCGGAAAATTAAACAAGAAAGAAATATATAAAATAATAGACATTCTTAAAGGATGGAAATTTGAAGTTACCGGACATAACACGTGGCAGCAGGCGCAGTCTACTGCAGGCGGAGTTGATATGTCTGAGGTAAATCCTAAGACCCTTGAATCAGCAAAGGTAAGGGGACTGTATTTATCGGGCGAGCTGCTTGATGTGGACGGCGATTGCGGTGGATTTAACCTTCAATGGGCATGGAGCTCGGGATATACGGCCGGATATTTCAGTTCAGTAGTATAGGAGAAAGGATACATTATGAAAAAGTTTTTAGAGAAAATTTTTGGTTCCTACAGCGACAAAGAAGTTAAGAGATTAGAACCAACCGTTGACAGGATACTGTCCATGGAAGGTGAGATGGCTGCACTGAGCGACGAACAGCTGAGGGCAAAGACTGCAGAATTCAAGGAAAGGCTTACAAACGGAGAAACAAAGGATGATATACTCCCGGAAGCGTTTGCTGTTGTAAGAGAGGCTGCGTGGAGGGTTTTAGGACAAAAGCACTACAGGGTACAGCTCATAGGCGGTATGGTGCTGCATCAGGGACGTATAGCTGAAATGAGAACAGGTGAAGGTAAGACCCTTGTTTCTACACTCCCTGTATATTTGAATGCACTTGAAGGAAAAGGAGTGCATGTTGTAACTGTCAATGATTATCTGGCAAAGCGTGACTGCGAATGGATGGGCAAGGTTCACAATTTCTTAGGTCTTTCGGTGGGATGTATTGTCCACGGAATAACTAAGGAAGAAAGAACAAGAGCATATCAGAGTGACATAACATACGGAACGAACAATGAATTTGGATTTGACTATCTGAGAGACAACATGGTAATCCGTAAGGAGGAAATGGTTCAGAGAGATCTGAGTTACTGTATCATAGATGAGGTTGACTCTATATTAATAGACGAGGCAAGAACTCCTTTGATTATTTCCGGCGAGGGAGACAAATCAACAAATCTTTATGAACTGGCAAACAGCTTTGTTACTACGCTAAAAGGAAAGATTCAAGCTCCTGAGGACAAGAAAACAAAGATGGATTACTTCATGGGCGACGTGGATGAGGATGAAACCGTAGATTTCATAGTTGATGAAAAGGGTAAGAACGTAACCCTTACTGCCCGAGGAATATCAAAGGCTGAAAGATTTTTCAACCTTGAAAACCTTGCAGATCAGGAAAACATGGAAATATCGCACCACATCAATCAGGCTCTGAAGGCTCACAATACAATGAAAAGAGATATAGACTACATTGTTAATGACGGAGAGGTTCTGATTGTAGATGAGTTTACCGGACGTATAATGTACGGAAGAAGGTATTCAAACGGCCTGCATCAGGCAATAGAGGCAAAGGAAAGGATTGAGGTTCGAAAAGAATCAAAGACTCTTGCGACAATCACGTTCCAGAACTATTTCAGAATGTACAAAAAGCTTTCCGGTATGACAGGTACTGCAAAAACAGAGGAAAATGAGTTCAGAGAAATTTACGGCGTGGATGTTATTGAGATACCCACAAATAAAGAGGTTGTGAGAAAAGATTTCGAGGATGTGGTATACAAGGGCGAAGAAGGAAAATACAATGCCGTTATAAAGGAAATAATAGAAAGACACAGCACAGGACAGCCAATACTTGTTGGCACCATTTCAATAGAAAAATCTGAGCTTTTAAGTAAGCTTCTCAAGAAGCAGGGGGTTAAGCACGAGGTGCTGAACGCGAAGCAGCATGAGAAGGAAGCCGAAATTGTTGCTCAGGCAGGGCGTTTCGGGGCTGTTACCATTGCCACAAACATGGCAGGTAGAGGAACGGACATTGTGCTTGGAGGGAATCCTGAGTTTCTTGCAAAGCATAAAATGAAGCAAAAGGGCTTTCCTGAAGAGCTGATTTCTCAGGCGGACGGCTTCAACGAAACAGCTGATGAGGAAATACTTGAAGCAAGAAAGACATATAAAGAATATCTTGAACAGTCCAAGAATGACCTGGCAGACGAGCAGCAGAGAGTTCGTGATGCGGGAGGACTTCATATAATAGGCACAGAGCGTCATGAATCAAGACGTATCGACAATCAGCTGAGAGGGCGTTCCGGAAGACAGGGAGACCCCGGTTCAACACGCTTCTATATATCTCTTGAGGATGATTTGATGAGGCTGTTTGCCGGTGACAAGGTGAGGTCAATTATAGAGACTCTGAAAATGCCCGAGGATGAGCCTCTGGAAGCAGGTATGCTTACAAGGACTATAGAGACTGCACAGTCCAGGGTTGAGGGCAGAAACTTCGATATAAGAAAGCATGTTCTGCAGTATGACAATGTAATGAACAAGCAGAGAGAGGTTATATACAACGAAAGAAGAAGAGTTCTCTTGGGAGAGGATTTAAAAGAATATATAACTAACATGATTGAAGGTCTTATAGACAGCGGGCTGCAGACATATACAACAGATGAAAGGTATTCTGACAACTGGGATATAGAAGGATATACAAAATATATTGCAGAAACATTCTCCGTGCTCATAAGCTTTGAAGGAGAAAGCAAGGAAAATATAACAAAGGAAATGATGAAGCAACGTGCATTGGATGCTGCAAGCAGGCACTATGCAAGGCAGGAAGGCGAGTTTGGAGAGGATGTATTCAGAGAAGTTGAAAGAATAGTACTTCTCAGAAATGTTGATACAAAATGGATTGACCACATAGATGCCATGGACCAGCTGAGACAGGGAATCGGGCTTCGTGCCATAGGAAACGAGGATCCCGTGAGAGCTTACCAGGTTGAAGGCTTTGATATGTTTGAAGAAATGACTGCCGAAATTCAGGAAGATACGGTGAAAATGCTCATGAGGGTGAAGCCTCAGGAAAAAATGCAGCGTAAAGAGGTTGCAAGAATCACGGGAACCAGCGGTGGTGACTTAGCGGGAGGCAAGCCTCAGCCTGTTGTGAAGAAAGATAAAAAAGTTGGCAGAAATGATCCGTGCCCATGCGGAAGCGGCAAAAAATACAAAAAGTGCTGCGGAGCAAACGAAGAGTAGAAAAACAGGAAAAAATAAATGATGGTGTAAGAACAAATAGAACAAGAGGGAGTTGATATATTGGTAGATTTGTACGAGGTTACGGAAAATCTTAAAAGATTTAATGAAATATTAAACGAGGTCGGTGGTTCACTTTGACTTGGCAAAATTAGAGGAAGAAAATATTTTGCTTGAATCTGAAATGCAGGAGCCTGATTTCTGGAACAACCAGGAAAGGGCTCAAAAGGTGTCTCAAAAACTTAAGAATAATACGGACAGAATAAGCGAATATAAAAGCCTTAAGAAACAGATTGAGGAGCTGGAATTATTTGCTGAAATGATTCGGGAGGAAGATGATGAAAGCCACATGCCTGAGCTCAGAAAAAACATTAGCGATGTGGGCGTACTTTTGGAGGACGCCCGCATAGTGGCTCTTTTGAGCGGTGAGTTTGATAAGAACAGCGCCATATTATCAATTCACGCCGGAGCAGGCGGCACGGAGGCACAGGACTGGGCAGACATGCTTTATCGCATGTATACCAGGTGGATTGAGTCTCGCGGCTATCGTCTGACGGTGCTGGATATTCTTCCGGACACAGAGGCCGGAATAAAAAGCGTGACTATGCTGATTGAGGGAGAAAATGCCTACGGGTACCTGAAATCAGAAAAAGGTGTTCATAGATTAGTGCGCATATCGCCTTTTGATTCGTCAAACCGCCGTCATACATCTTTTGCTTCCGTTGATGTTACGCCGGAGATAGAGGATGATGATGATATAGAAATCAATGAATCTGACATAAGGGTTGATACCTACCGCTCAAGCGGTGCCGGCGGCCAGCACGTAAATACCACCGACTCCGCAATACGCATAACCCACATACCTACGGGAGTGGTGGTTTCATGCCAGAATCAAAGATCTCAGCACAGCAACAGGGAAACTGCCATGAGGATGCTTAAATCAAAGCTTATTGAAATAAGACAGATGGAAAATAAGGAAAAGATTGAGGATATTCAGGGCAAGTACAATCAAATTGCATGGGGAAGCCAGATACGCTCTTATGTATTCCATCCCTACAGCATGGTTAAGGATCACCGCACAAATGCGGAAACATCCAATGTGCAGTCCGTAATGGACGGAAATTTGGATATGTTTATGAATGAGTACCTTAAAATGAAATCGCTGGAGCAGCTGGGGAAATAAAGCGGCAATAATTGTTAACAAGGGAGAGTGTAATGATAGATATAAATAAAATTTTATGTGAAGAATTTAATGTCAAGCCTTTTCAGGTGGAAAACACTGTAAATCTCATTGACGAAGGAAATACAATTCCCTTCATTGCACGTTACCGCAAGGAGCAGACAGGCTCCTTGGATGACGTTGTTTTAAGGGACATGTATGAGAGGCTCATTTATCTGAGAAACTTAGAGGCTCGCAAGGAAGAGGTTATACGCCTCATTGAGGAGCAGGGCAAGCTTACAGAGGAGCTGAAGGATGAAATCCTCGATGCAGATGTTATGCAGAGAGTTGAAGACCTTTACAGACCATTCAAGCAGAAAAAGTCAACAAGGGCTTCAAAAGCAAAAGAAAAGGGACTTGAGCCTTTGGCGGCTATAATACTTGCTCAGAATATAACAGAGGGCAATTTGGAAGAAATAGCGAGTCCATTCGTCGATGAAGAAAAGGGCGTTAAAAATGTAAAAGAAGCATACGAAGGAGCCTGCGACATAATAGCCGAAATGGTTTCAGACAATGCCGATTACAGAAAACACATCAGAGAAATTTACATAGCAGACGGAATACTGACATCGGAAGCAACCGACGAGGAAGAAAAAACTGTATACGAAATGTACTACAAATTTGAGGAAGCTGTAAACAAGGTTGCAAATCACAGAATACTTGCCATCAATAGAGGTGAGTCGGAAAAGAAACTTAAAGTCAAGCTTAAAACCCCGGATGATAAAATTGTCAATTATTTAAAATCAAAGGAAATTACAAACGAATCGGCAATAACAGCCGCTTATTATAATTCTGCCGTTGAGGACAGCTACAAGCGCCTCATAGCTCCGTCCATCGAAAGAGAAGTAAGGAATATACTTACGGAAAGAGCAGAGGAAGAGGCGATTAAGGTTTTTGGGAAAAATACGAAAAATCTTCTGATGGTTCCTCCTGTAAAGGATATCAGGATTCTTGCGGTAGACCCTGGCTTCAGAACAGGGTGCAAGCTGGCTGTGCTTGACGGAACCGGGAAATTCCTGGACCAGGGAGTTATATACCCAAGCGAGCCTAAAAATGAAGTTGAAAAATCTCAGAAAATAATGGCGGGATTAATAGAGAAATATGATGTAAATGTAATAACCATAGGAAATGGCACCGCATCAAGGGAAACGGAACAGGTTGTTGCAGATATGATTCCAAAGCTGAACAAGAAGGTTACATATACAATAGTGAGTGAAGCGGGAGCATCTGTTTACTCGGCTTCAAAGCTCGCTCAGGAAGAATATCCTGATTTGGACGTTACAATAAGAGGAGCCATATCCATAGGCAGGAGGCTGCAGGACCCGCTGGCAGAGCTTGTAAAAATTGACCCGAAAAGCATAGGAGTTGGCCAGTACCAGCATGATGTTAACCAGACAAAGCTTGGTCAGGAGCTGGATGGTGTAGTAGAGGACTGCGTAAACAGCGTGGGAGTTGATTTGAACACCGCATCAACGGCGCTTTTGCAATATGTATCAGGTGTTTCAAAGACTATTGCCAAGAATGTAGTTAAATACAGGGAAGAGAACGGAAAATTCACTGACAGAGCAGAGCTTTTAAAGGTTAAGCAGCTTGGAGAAAAGGCATTTGAACAATGTGCCGGCTTTCTGAGGATATCAGGAGGAAGCAATCCTCTTGACAAGACTGCAGTACACCCGGAATCCTACGATATAGCCTTAAACCTCCTTAATAAGTTAGGATATACTCTGGAAGACATTGAGTCCGGAAATTTAAGAGATATAAACGAAAGAATAATGAAAGTCAAGGTCGCGGAAAGCAAAAACGTACAGATGACGTCAAAAAATTCCAGGCTGAAAGGTCTCGAAGCTCTTGCTCAGATAAATTTCAAGGAAGAAAAGAAGCCTGCAAGGGAAAAAATAAAGGACAGAATCAAGGTTCTGGCAGAGGAGCTTAACATAGGAGTGCCTACGCTTACAGATATTATAGAAGAGCTTAAAAAGCCGGGCAGAGACCCAAGGGACGAGATGCCAAAAGTTGTGTTCAGAAGCGATGTTATGAAGATGGAGGACATGGAAGTTGGCATGAAACTTACGGGAACTGTAAGAAATGTTGTTGACTTCGGTGCATTCGTTGATATAGGGGTGAAGCAGGACGGTCTTGTTCACCTTTCGGAAATGAGTGATAAATATGTGAAGAACCCCATGGAGGTTGTGCAGGTGGGAGATACGGTCAACGTGACTATTATCAGCATCGATAAAGAAAGACAGAGAATAGGTCTGAGCATGAAAAGCAAAAGAAATTAGGGGAAACATGATGTTTGATACGGTAATATTTGATTTTGACGGGACTTTAGCAAATACAAATCAGATGATATTGAATTCCTTCAGGCATATTTATTCAATTTTCCGCAAGGAAGAGTGCGATGAAAGGTATGTCATGAGCACGTTTGGCGAACCTTTGGCGCTTACTATATCAAGGGATTTTTGCCAATTCGACTTTGACGAGGTTATGGAATGCTACAGGGACTATCAAAGAGATAGGTTCAATCAAGAGGTAACACTTTACGAAAGCGTTGAGGAAACGCTGAAATATCTCAGCGACAGAAATATTAAAATGGGAATAGCGACCTCAAGGCTTAGATATTCAACCATGGCAGCCCTGGAGAACCTGAAGATTGAAAAACACTTCGATGCTGTAACTGCTGCAGACGACGTGGAAAAGCACAAGCCGGACAAGGAACCGCTTGTTAAAACAATGGAGGCTCTGGGAAGTACTCCTGAAAAAACATTGTATGTGGGTGATTCAAGATTCGATATGGAATGTGCCATAAGCGCAGGGGTAACACCTGCACTTGCAGGCTGGCAGCATGACTCCCACGAGCTTGCTCACATGTATAATATTGTACACGTGCTTGAAAAAATGTGGGATTTAACAAATATAATAAAATAATAGGTTAGCGTAAAATATAAATAAACCCTCTATAAGATGAGAATTTTATTCTGAGGGTTTATTTTTTATTACAAAAATAAGTTAATAGCTTACTATAAGTTACTCACAAAGACAAATAAATAAAAATACGAAAAAGTGTATTAAAATTTCATTTTGTGCTTGCATTTTTTCTTCACAGGTATTATTATCTTAAACATGAATATATCTTTATAAATATGATGAATTATTCAAGGAGGAGAAAAAATGTACTATTCAGAGAAACAGAAAGGCATTAAAAAGTCGATTATTTCGCTGGCAATTATATTTATGATGCTTGTGTCCATGGCTGTGGTACCTGTAGAAGCAGCAGCCGTGCCGGCAATAGACTTTAAAAATGTAACGGGAGAGGGGAAGGATGCAATTTCCTTGTCCGATAAAAGAAACTTTGAGGCTGTTCTTGTCACAGACGGCAGCATATCTCCGGACGAGGTGGTATGGGCCATAGAGAGAAAAGCGGGAGCTCAGGATGTGAAGATATTTCCTTATCAGTATCTGGGAGGTAAGCTTGAAGACTGGAAAGTTTGGAATACCCAAAAGCCATATTTCACGAACGTATCTACAGAGAAATACTCTGTGAACGGAAAAGATGCACTGAAGCTTTCATTTTCGACAGAGTATTTTCTTGATGTAAACAGAGTTGACAATCCGAGAGGCAACCGAAATGTTATTTTGGACCACACGGGCGATTTCACCCTTACCTGCAGTGATTTGTCGGGTAAAATACTTGGACAGGCGACTGTGAAGGTGAATCCATATGATGACTACAGAACACACAAGGAGCTTGAAGAGGAGCTTCTGGACGCTAAGGCAAAGGCCGATACAATCAACGGACTGTACATAGATATTTTATCAGTTGGAAAATCAACTCAAGGATACGACATGCCATACGCGGTTATATCTGACAGCAAAGCATCAGTAGAAAACTATCATAAACAGAACAAGCTTGCACAGGAAGACCCCGATGCTTTTATTAAAAAAATAAATTCAGGTGCTGATTATAAAATACCTGTATTATACAGCAACATTCATGCAGACGAAAACCCGGGAGTTGATGCTCCGATGAATTTTATATGGGACGTTGTTAACAGCTTTGAAAATGACGGCAAAATAACCTACAATATTTTAACCGGATTTACACCGGACGGTGAAAAGCAGCTTAAGCTTGAAATGGAGCAGCAAGGAATACAATGGTCGGAACTAATTAAGGACCATGTTACGGGATTGGGATTTATAAAGGCCGGAAATAAGACATCCGGACCTGTGGATTTAGAGAAATACTATACAGTTGAAAGCTATACGCTTGACGTAAATGAGCTTTTGGACAATATAATATTTATTGTGGTTCCTTCGGAAAATGCCGATGGCAGGACTAACAACGTGAGACAAAACGGAAATGGATTTGACCTTAACCGTGATAATATGTTCCAGACTCAGACAGAAACTCAAAATATGACGAAGCTCATAGCACAATGGAACCCGGCTACAATGATTGAACTTCACGGTTTTGTAAGCGGTTACCAGGTGGAGCCATGCTCTCCTCCTCATGAACCGAATTTCGAATATGATCTGTTTGCCGAAAATGGCATAAAAAGCGGTGAGGCATTCGGGATAGGAGCTATCGCAAACAACAGTGATTTTAACAGCTATGTTATGCCTTTAAGAGATTATCTCGTATCTGACGAGAAAGGAAATCCTTACTGGCAGGAACCGTGGGATGATATGTCCACAAACTACACTCCGCAGTATTCCATGCTTCACGGAACAGTGGCATTTACCATAGAGGTGCCTGCTGCAAACCAGGAGGCTACTAAATCCTTAGAGTACGGTCTAATACATCACGGAGCATATGTGATGGAAAACAAGGATGCATTCTATAAAAATCAGCTCACAGGCTGGGCAAGGGGAATTAAAAATATTGATGAGCCTGCCATAAGAGACTGGTATGTGGATGTGAACGACAATATAGGAGCAGAGGCTGATATTTTCCGTCCTAAGTATGCAGGAAACAACAACTTCTTCCCTGAATGCTACATTATACCTCTTGACGGTAAAAATCAGAGCAATATAGAAGCGGCCTATGCAATGCAGAAGTTTCTGCTTGACAACGGCGTAAAGGTACACAGCCTGAACACAGACGTAACATTTGATAAAACTACATATCCAAAGGGTTCAATGGTGGTAAGCATGTATCAGGCTAAGCGTAATGTAGCTAATGGAGCTCTGTACGATGGTATATTAATAACCGCATGGCCTGATTTATACTCGGAGCCCATAACTGCATTCGGTGAAATGAGAGGCTTTGACTACGCAGCCGTTGACACAAAGGGGGTTGTTAAGGACAACATGCTCACAGAGATCAAAGCGCCGCAGACAGCAAAGACATACTTTACCGGAGAGACAGGTGGCGAGGTAATAGTAGACAACAATTCTGTTTCCGCAATAGCCATGGTAAATAAGATGCTTTCGGATGGAATTAAGGTTGGATTTATTACAGAGGGTACTTACAAGGGAGATTTTGTTGTATCATACGGCAGCTTCGTGAAATATCAGGATAAATTTATTGTTAAGGCAACAGGGGTAAAATCCATAGAAGGCGCACAGACAATTAATAAACCATCATTGTATATCCCTGGATTTGCAGGGGATTATTCTGTGGATTCAGAAGGAAAGGAATACGGTGTGTTCAATTATCCTAACTACGGAAATACAAACTACAATTTTGATATGTATGCTTATGGTAAACAAATGGGCTTCACAATAGTAAAGGATGTTAAGGATGCGGATATTATAGCAGGAAACAGAGCTTTAAACGATGACGCCATCAAAGCAGTGAAGGAAGGCAAGTCATATCTTGGAGCGGGAACAGGAGCACTTGAAAAAATAAAGACAGATATTTTAGGACAATACGGCTTTGATTATGTTTCAAACGGAACAAACCAGGATGCTCTTTACTTTGTGACATTTGATAGCGACAGCCTTATAACAGCAAGCAATGTTAAGAATAATGACAATCTCATTTATTCATACGGCGGGGCGTATATATCATCTGTACCGGCAAATGCAGAAATACTCATGACCACAACGAAAGAGACACCGCTGGAAGGATTCATGATGGAGGAAAATCTTAAAAATTTCCTTGGCTCTGTTCAGGCGTTTTCATACAATGAAAATGGAATGGATGTAACAGTATTTGCGGGAAGCCTTACAAACAAGGCTCATCAGCAGGATGAATATCAGCTTGCGGCAAACACAATATTCAGCAAATCACTGGGAGCTGATTACAACCTGAGCTTCACGGACATAGCAGGACACTGGGGATACGATGCAATAATGTATTCGGTTGGAAAGGGACTCTACAGCGGAACATCCCAGTCCACATTCTCGCCTGATTTAGGTATGAACAGAGCAATGATGGCAACAGTTCTTTACAATATGTCAAAGGATGCTGCAGACGGAAAATCAAGCTTTACAGATGTAGCTGAAGATGCATGGTATGCAAAGGGAGTGTCATGGGCAGAGAAAAAGGGAATCATAACAGGAATGGGAGACGGAACCTTCGCTCCTCTTGCACCTGTAACAAGAGAACAGGCAGCCCTCATGCTTTATAACTATGCTAAGCTTGGGGAAGATAAACCCGAATCAGCAGGCAATTACAGTGTATTTTCTGACAGTACCAGTGTAAGCAGCTGGGCTTCAGAAGCTATGAAATATGCCGTAGGAAACAAGCTTCTTTCAGGTATGGGAGACAACACATTGTCACCAAAAGGAGAAGCCACAAGAGCACAGATGGCTGCAATTCTGGAGAGATTTTTAGAAAATTAGAAATTAAGAAACATATTTTGGCTCCTTGCACTGAAAAAGAAGAGAACCCTCAAGATTTCAGGATTTGAAAAAATCATTTTGTCTTGTAGGGTTCTTGTGTATTATATAAGTTTTGTTTATAAAATACTATGAAAGAACATATAAAAGATTTCCGCAAATCATTTATCTGTAGTGACCAATTAACTCAGCACGTTGGAGTACGTGCCCCTCCATTGCTTTAAGCAGAGCACGCTTCTTTGAAGCACCTGGCAAATCCAACATACAATCAATTGTAAATACATTAAACCGGTATCTTTGCGACCAATTAAATGGAGGTTTTGGCTCCCTATATCTGTGTTTACCATACCCGCGTCCCTGCACAGCACCTGACAAGATTTCAACAGATTTACCGTGCGGTATATGTGCCGGTATTATAGGCAGGACAGGAATATTCCATATAATCCAGTGATTATACGCTGGAACAGGATGCCCCAGATCGTCCATTATTATGATGATAGACTTTGCCCGTTCGTCTATATCGGTCAAATGCAATTCAGGCGATATATCATCGCCATATCCTGTATATTCCATAGGTATTAATCCTTCATTTTCAAAAGCTGGAGTTTTTACAACTAATTGGTTCATGTTTTCACCCCTTCAAGTTGATAATATGCAACAAATTCCTGTTTTCACTATAAGGTACTTCCTCACCGTATGAATATTTTACCATACAAATGCAGTTTTGTCACTTTGTATCGTACAATTATTAACAAAAATTAACTCATTACACAATGTATTCATGATATAATTAAAGTGCAAAAAAATTTAAGAGGAGGAAGGTATGGAACTTAAAAACCTTGTAATTGAAAAAAACGAAGGTGTTTGCACGGTTAAGATTAATAACCCGCAGTCTTTGAATGCGCTGAATGCCCAGGTGCTGAGCGAGCTTGAGTATGCCTTTGACATGATAAGGGATGAGGATGACGTTAGAGTCGTTGTTCTTACTGGTGAGGGAAAGGCTTTTGTAGCCGGAGCGGACATAGCTTATATGAGAGAGTTGAATGCTTCTCAGGCAAAGAAATTTTCAGAGGATGGTTCAAGAGTTTTCAGAAAAATTGAAACGCTGAATAAGGTTGTTATTGCAGCTGTAAACGGGTTTGCCCTTGGTGGAGGCTGTGAGCTTGCCATGGCTTGCGATATCAGAATAGCTTCCGTAAAGGCTAAATTTGGACAACCTGAGGTTGGACTCGGAATAATACCGGGATTTTCAGGTACACAAAGGCTTGCAAGGCTTGTGGGGCTTGGAAGAGCAAAGGAGCTTATTTTTTCCGGCGGACATATAAATGCCGAGGAAGCATATAGAATAGGACTTGTGAACAAAGTAACGGAAGCGGAAGAATTAATGGAAGAAACATATAAAATGGCTGATAAAATTAAGTCAAACTCCACTGCTGCCGTAGTATATTCAAAGGAGTGCATCAACAGAGGAACAGAAACTGATATTGAGACGGGAATTGCCTATGAATCAAATGTATTCGGACTTTGTTTCGCTTTTGAAGACCAAAAAGAGGGAATGAGCGCGTTCTTGGAGAAAAGAAAACCGGAATTTAAGTAATGCAAAAAATGTTGAAAAAACTGGAAATATAAATTAGGGTATTGATAAATTATTTGCATTCCTGTATAATAGAAATGTTGAATTAAATATATTTTTTTAATCATCAGAGTTAAAAAAATAACAAATATGCAACAAATAGTGAGTAACATAGGGTTGAGACAAAAATTTAAGGGAGTGAAATCATGAATTTTCAATTAAGCAAGGAACATGAAATGGCAAGACAGCTGTTCAGGCAATTTGCTGTCAATGAAGTAGAACCATTAGCTCAGGAAATTGATGAGCAGGAAAGATTTCCTGTTGAAACCGTTGAAAAAATGAAAAAATACGGTTTTATGGGAATTCCGTTTCCAAAGGAATACGGCGGAGAAGGCTGCGATTATTTTACTTATGCTATGGCCGTGGAAGAATTGTCTAAGGTTTGTGCTACAACAGGCGTAATTGTGTCTGCGCACACATCTTTATGCGGTTCTCCTCTTTATGAATTCGGTACTGAAGATCAAAAACAGAAGTATCTTACAAAGATTGCATCAGGAGAGTGGGTTGGAGCATTCGGACTTACAGAGCCGGGAGCAGGAACAGACGCAGCAGGACAGCAAACAAAGGCTGTGCTTGACGGCGACAACTACATCCTTAACGGAAGCAAAATATTCATAACAAACGCATCTTATGCAGATGTGTATATAGTTATGGCTATGACTGATAAGTCTCAGGGAACTAAAGGAATATCGGCATTTATTGTTGAGAAGGACTTCCCGGGCTTTTCAATAGGAAAGAAAGAGCTGAAAATGGGTATCAGAGGCTCCGCTACATGTGAGCTGATTTTTGAAGACTGCATCGTTCCAAAGGAAAATCTCCTTGGAAAAGAAGGTCAGGGCTTCAAAATTGCAATGAAGACATTGGATGGCGGAAGAATAGGTATAGCTGCTCAGGCACTTGGAATTGCACAGGGCGCTATTGACGAAACTGTTAAATATGTAAAGGAAAGAAAGCAGTTCGGAAGATCTATTTCTAAATTCCAGAACACGCAATTCCAGCTGGCTGATATGCAGGCAAAGGTTGATGCGGCAAGGCTTTTAGTTTACAGAGCAGCATGCAGCAAGGATGCCGGAGCGTCATACAGCGTTGACGCGGCAATGGCTAAGCTTTTTGCGGCAGAAACTGCTATGGAAGTTACAACAAAGGCTGTACAGCTTCACGGCGGATATGGATACACAAGAGATTATCCTGTTGAAAGAATGATGAGAGACGCTAAGATAACTGAAATTTATGAAGGTACTTCAGAAGTTCAAAGAATGGTTATCAGTGCCAATATGCTGAAGTAGGAGGTAGACAAAGTGAATATAGTAGTATGTATAAAACAGGTGCCGGACACGACAGAAGTTAAACTGGATCCAAAGACAAACACATTGATAAGAGACGGTGTTCCAAGCATCATCAATCCTGACGACAAAGCGGGATTGGAAGCAGCACTTAGGTTGAAGGATGAGATGGGTGCTCACGTTACAGTTCTTTCCATGGGACCTCCTCAGGCAGATTTAGCTCTGAAGGAAGCTTTGGCAATGGGTGCCGATGAAGCAGTTCTTTTGACAGACAGAGCATTCGGCGGTGCAGACACATGGGCAACTTCAACAACGATTGCTGCTGCAATCAAAAATTTGAAATATGATTTAATTATAACGGGAAGACAGGCAATCGACGGAGATACAGCTCAGGTTGGACCTCAGATTGCAGAACACCTGAATCTCCCTAACATAAGCTATGCAGAAGATATTAAAATAGAAAATGATCATATAATCGTAAAAAGACAGTATGAAGACAGATATCACACAATCAAGGCAAAGCTGCCTGTACTGATTACGGCTCTTTCCGAGATGAATGCTCCTCGATATATGACTCCGGGAGGCATATTTGATGCCTTCAGAGAAAAGAAGGTTACAGTATGGACATTGAAGGATATAACGGTTGATACAGCTAATATTGGGTTGAAGGGTTCTCCTACTAAGGTTAAAAAGTCATTTACCAAGGGTGCTAAATCCGCAGGTAAGGTATTTAATCTGGAACCGCAGGAGTCAGCTGAATTGATAGTTGATAAAATGAAAGAAAAATTTATATTATAGTAGGAGGCCGAAAATGAGTATTGCACAATATAAAGGTGTGTTTGTTTTTGCAGAGCAGAGAGACCGAAAAGTACAAAAAGTTGCCTTCGAGCTTGTAGGCAAGGGAAAAGATTTAGCAAAAGATTTAGGAACAACCGTAACGGCAGTATTGCTTGGAAAGGCTATGCAGGAAGAAGCAAAGAGACTTTGCCAGGCAGGTGCTGACAATGTAATATATGTTGAAGATGATTTACTTGATGTATACATGACAGAACCATATGTGTATGCGCTTCACAAGGTTATCGAAGATAAAAAACCTGAAATAGTTTTATATGGAGCAACAGCAATAGGAAGAGATTTGGCTCCGAGAGTTTCAGCCAGAGTTCACACAGGACTTACTGCAGACTGTACAGGTCTGACTATTGAACCGGATGACAAAGAACCTGAAAAATTGAATCTTATGATGACAAGACCTGCTTTCGGCGGAAATATCATGGCAACAATAGCTTGCCCTGACCACAGACCGCAGATGGCAACAGTAAGACCGGGTGTTATGAAGGCAATTAAGCCTTCAGACCAAAATCCTGTAAATATTGAAGAATTTAAGGTTGTTATTCCAAAAGAGTGCAGAAATGTTGAAATTTTGGACGTAACAAAAATAATTCAGCAGAGAATGAACATAGAGGAAGCAAAAGTACTTGTATCAGGCGGAAGGGGAATGCACGGTCCTGACAATTATCCTATGCTTGAAGAACTGGCAGATTTGCTTGGCGGAACTATATCCGCTTCAAGAGCAGCCGTTGATGCGGGCTGGGTTCCCAAAGACAGACAGGTTGGTCAGACAGGTAAGACAGTAAGACCAAATCTGTACATTGCATGCGGTATATCAGGAGCTATACAGCACTTAGCAGGAATGGAAGAGTCAGAGTTCATCATTGCCATAAACAAGGATGAAACTGCACCTATATTCGACGTAGCAGACGTTGGAATAGTGGGAGACATATTCCAGGTTGTACCTCTGTTAATAGAAGAGCTTAAAAAAGAAAAAACAAACGCTGATAAATAATATAAATGAGGCTGTCACACCCCGTGACAGCCTCATTTCAATTTATTTCAACTTATTTCATTGAACCCATTCCGCTGGATCCGCTCATTTGTCTCTGAGCCATTTCAACAAGTCTCTTAGTCATGTAGCCACCTACATAACCGTTTTGTCTTGCTGTTAAGTTACCTTTATCTACCTGCTCATAGTTTGTTAATCCCAATTCATTAGCTATTTCAGCCTTCATTTGGTTTAATGCCTGTTTTGCTTCTGGAACAACGATGTTGTTAGTTCCTGTATTGTTTGATGCCATTTTGTTTTCTCCTTTCAATAGATGTAATATTAGTATTGTCCTGTTTAATTAATTTAATCATGTAATAAAATGTTTAATTGGTAAATTATATTGGGCCCCATAACCTGAATAATTATGTATGGTTCAGGTTAAATTTAATTTACAAGATTAAATTTTTAGAAAGTACATTTAAGTGACTTTCTAACATTATTATTGACAGCATGTTTTTAATAATACATGGCAAATAATTGAACAAAAGGTTCGTAAATGGCAAAAAAATTTGAAATGAATTGTAACTTTAACGAAGCCCTGCATAAAAGGCTTTTGTTTGTCATATACCTTAGTATTGATTATTGATTGGAGAACAGGGATATGATGAAGAGCGGTGAAGCAAAGCAAATATATTCAATAGCCGGCGCATTTATTGCTTTTTTAATAGGCTCCGGATTTGCCACGGGGCAGGAAATAATGCAGTATTTCGCCGTTTATGGATTTGTGGGAATGGCAGGTGCGGTGATTGTCTTCATTTTGCTCACGTATGCCGGCGTAAGTTTTGTTACGGTGGGCTGCGTGCACAAGTATACAAGAGGAAGCGATATATTCTGTTACTACTGCGGAAAAAGAATAGGGAATATTTACGATTGCTTTTCAATAATCTTTGCGTATCTATCATTCTTTGTAATGATTGCAGGAGCAGGAGCTACCTTGAAACAACAGTTCGGCCTGCATGAATCCTTCGGCTGCATATCCATGGCATTTATTTCTTTGGTAACTGTAATATTCGGGTTGGACAATATTGTAAACATAATAAGTAAAATAGGACCGGTAATCGCAACTATGGCAATTTTACTTGGTTTAACATCTGTAGCGCAAAATGTAGAAATGCTGAAGCAGGCAAATACATTAATTTCTGAGCTCAATATTATGAGAGCATCAGACAGTTGGCTGTTTGCTGCACTTTTATATGTGGGCTTCAATATTCTCCTGCTGTCTGTATTCATGTCCTCCATAGGCGCCAGGGCAAAAAGCTTAAGAGTCTCTTCTCTTGGTGCTATATATGGAGCAATAGGTTATTGTGCTGCAATTGTAGTTATAACATTGGGATTGCTTGCAAACATAGGTGAAACCGCACATTCACAAATACCGTCATTAATAATAGCATCCAATATACATCCATATATAGCAGTAATTTTTTCACTAAGCGTATTTGCGGAAATATTCACCACCGCAGCCGCACTTCTGTGGATAGTTTCCGCAAGGTTGGCTGATGAAAATACATTTAAGTTTAAAGCTGTTACCGTAATTTTAGCAATAATAGGAGCAGCAGCGGGGCTAACGGTTCCATTCAACAAAATGATGAATGTTGTTTACATTATAAACGGTTATGTTGGAATTATATTTTTATTTTTTATGATAATGAAGTCTCTTATAAAAAGAACAAAAAATTAAGTAGTGCACTACTCAGATAATTAGTTTATCAGTGGATTTTTACATAATCAGATGATATAATGTCATAAAAGTTGCGAACTAACTATTGTTCATAAAACTAGTGATAAAGAGGATGTTGAGATATCATGATTAAAAGAGCTTTGAAATCTGCTATAGGTGTAAGTACGGGAACAACGATTGGTGGTGTTGTTTTACCTCGTATTCTGTTTTCTGAACTTTATAACAATACATACCCACCTATATTAGAACAAACACTACTGTACTTCGTGATTTCTTATGGGGCCTGCTTTATTATTAATCTTTTAATCGAGTGGATAAAGAATAGAATAAAAAATGTAAATTAAAATTTCCAATTATAAAGGAGAAAATAAACATGACTTTTGATTATAAGAAAGAATATAAAGAATTTTATATTCCCAAAAATAAACCAAGCATATTGACTATTCCTAAAATGAACTATATTGCAGTAAGAGGGAAGGGAAATCCAAATGAGGAAAACGGAGAATATAAAGAAACAATAGGAATGCTATATAGTATTGCCTTTACAATAAAAATGAGTTATAAGGGAGACTATAAAATTGATGGATATTTTGAATATGTTGTTCCTCCCTTAGAAGGATTTTGGTGGCAGGACGGAATTAAAGGCATGGGCTATACCAAAAAAGAGGAGTTAAACTTTATTTCTATAATAAGGCTCCCTGATTTTGTTTCAGAAAAAGATTTCAACTGGGCAATTGAGGAGGCGACGAGGAAGAAAAAAGTTGATTTTTCGAAGGTTGAATTCCTCGCTTATGAAGAGGGGCTATGTGTTCAATGCATGCATTTAGGCTCTTATGATGATGAACCCACAACAACAAAGCTCATGGAAGACTATGCAGCAGAAAACGGATGCAAAATTGATATTACAGATACCAGGTTTCATCACGAAATATATTTAAGCGACCCAAGAAAATGCGAAACTGCTAAACTAAAAACAGTTATCCGTCATCCGATTAAAAAGATATAAATCCAATGCGACGATATGATGAATTAGTTTGAGGCATAAATATATAAAATAAATAAAAAACACATGTACTTTTTAAGTAATATGTGTTAAAATTGTGATGAATAAAGTAACTATTTTTACATAATATCATAACATACGAAAAGGAGGATTAAATAAGGGAATAGGACTGAATTATTATAGCGCCAGACTGTTTAGTTGACGAGGACGAAGTTATCGAAAATTCGGCGGATGCTTCGCGGTGTAGCTTCATCGATATGGTTTTTACAAAACCTTCAGGTGACTGTTGGAACAAAAAGAAACCAAAAGCTTTCATATCTATTATTGAAATAATATCTTTTGTCTGATGATTCCCTAAATTTATTACAAATGAATATGTCAGGGCAGTTTTCTTGATTTCAAGGATTCGTTGTTTTTATGCGGTTCTTTAGCGTTTTAACGTATAGAAATTTAGAATGTACTGAGTTGCTTTATTTTAGTTTTCAGGATTAAATCATTAAAACAAAAAATATTATTGAGAATGGAGAATGATTATGTGCGGAATAGTTGGTTATATAGGATTTGAGGATGTAAAGGAAATAATTTTAAGTGGACTGGAAAAACTTGAATACAGAGGATACGATTCTGCTGGAATAGCGATTGCTAACAGCAATGATGTCTATATATGCAAGGAAAAGGGAAGAATAGCTCAGCTCAGAGAATGCCTGGACAATGAAATCAAAGGAAATCTCGGCATCGGTCATACAAGATGGGCAACTCATGGAGTACCTAACAGAATAAATTCACACCCCCACCAGAGCGGTACGAAAAGATTTACACTGGTTCATAACGGAATAATTGAAAATGAGGATGAGCTTAGACAGAAATATTTAAATGGAACAAAATTCACAAGCGATACGGATACGGAAGTAATAGTGCAGCTTATTGAAAAATTTGTAAATGACGGTGAAGAGGTACCGCTGGCAATAAGGCATACAATGAGTGAGCTGAAGGGTTCATATGCACTTGCCATCATTGACAGTGAGGATATGGGAGCATTATATGCGGCCAAAAATAAAACCCCATTGCTTGCAGGCAAAGGAGAAGGCTTTAATATGCTGGGCAGCGATGCAATGGCAATGATCAGCTGTACGAATCAATTTTATGAAATAGAAGATAAAGAATTCCTTAAAATAACGAAAGATGAAATAGAAATTTATACAATTTACGGAAATAAAGTAATACGTGAGCCTTATAGAGCTGATATTGATGCATCCGATACAGAAAAGGGAACCTATCCTCATTACATGATGAAGGAAATTGAGGAACAGCCCTTTGTTATCAGAAAAATAATGTCGGAATATTCAGATGAAAACGGAAAAATGTCTATGCCTCAGGAAATTATTGAGAATGTAAGAGGCTGCGACAAGCTTTACATCATAGCCTGCGGAACAAGCTACCATGCGGGACTGATAGGTAAGCAGTTTTTTGAGAAAATTGCCGGAAAGCCCACGGAAGTTATTATAGCAAGTGAGTTTATTTACAACATGCCGCTGCTATCGGAAAAACCGCTGTTCATGTTCATATCACAAAGCGGCGAGACGGCAGATTGCAGAGCCGTGCTTGTAAAGGTTAAAGAGTTGGGTTATAAAACCCTTACGCTTACTAATGTGAAGGGCTCTACCCTGTCAAGAGAGGCGGACAATACACTGCTGCTATATGCAGGACCGGAAATAGCAGTTGCTTCAACTAAGGCATATACCGCACAAATTGCTGTACTGTCAATATTGGCAGCATTGGTTGACAATAAAATAAATATAGATATTTTCAAGGAGCTGAGCAAAATAGCCTACTCTATGGAAACACTCTGTGACGACAAGGATAACTACAGAGAGCTTGCAGAAAAATATCTGTCAAACAGCAGAAACTGCTTCTATATAGGCAGAAGCATGGATTACTTTGTATGCCTTGAGGCCGCCCTGAAGCTGAAGGAAATATCATACATTCAGACAGAGGGATTTGCGGCAGGAGAGCTGAAGCACGGTACCATAGCATTAATAGAGCAAAACAC
Organism: Firmicutes bacterium UBA2530; assembly: GCA_002340985.1. Classification (GTDB taxonomy): domain Bacteria; phylum Bacillota; class Clostridia; order Tissierellales; family Sedimentibacteraceae; genus Sedimentibacter. The sequence continues at coordinate 92,568 of DDNC01000002.1, forward strand.
TCCTGTTATTGCTGTAATAACACAGGAAAATATAAATCTTAACACAAGAAGCAATATAAAAGAAGTAAAGGCAAGAGGAGCCGCAACCATGGTAATATCCATGCGCAAGTTCAGCCAGGAAACAGATGAAGTGGTAATAGATGACGTTAACGAGCTACTTTCCCCACTGTCGTCAATAATCCCGGCTCAGTACCTCTCATACTACGCTGCACTCCTGAGAGGCTGCGACATCGACAAACCGAGAAACCTGGCAAAATCAGTAACTGTTGAATAAACATAGTAATGAAGTGATGTGAGTTGTAATTAATGCCGATGCTAATTATAATGATACTTTATTTTAATTAATAAATAATAAGTGTTAAAGAAAGAGGAAGAAAAAATAAAAATTTTCTTCCTCTTTTAAAAGCTCAAAAAATAATTTATGAACAAAAACAACATGTTTGTTTTTAATAATTTTGCACCAACCATAAAAAATATCATTATTTAAATGCTTCCTGTTAAAATTGAGTTAATGGCTTCTTTTATTTCCTGATAACTTGTGCATCTGCATAAATTTGACTGGAGCCACTGTTCTGTAATATAATCATCTGCATCTATGTGCTGTGCAGCTAAGGAATGACATACCATTAAAAATCCTGATGTGCAAAATCCACATTGAAATCCCCATTTTTCTACAAATGCTTTTTGAATAGGTGCATTTTTAAGACCTTCAATTGTTGTTATTTTATGACCTATCATTTCCACAGTCAGGGTTAAACAAGATTTTACAGGCCATCCGTCAACAATAACAGTGCATGCGCCACAATCACCATTTTCACAGCCAGGTTTTGCACCCGTAAGGTTTAATTCATTTCGAAGAGTATAAAGCAATGTATCTGAAGGGTTCACTACAACTTTCCTTTTTTCCTCATTCACATCAAGCTCTATTATACTTGTATCTAATATTTTAATCATATTACACCTCATTTAACATTTTAAAAGTATTTTCAAGGGTGTTTCTAAGCACAAATTTTCTATATTCTGATGAACCTTCAGTATCATTTAATATTGAAGATGATACGTGCCCAATAATTTGGCTTATTTTATTTTTATGATTTATTCCCTCATCGTTAATATAATTTTCTATTTCTTTATTTCTAAAAGGATATGCATATAATCCGCTAAATGCAATTCTAATTTTATCATCCCTTTTAAGTGCTGCTACTGTCATAAGTGGATAAGCAATTTTATCCATTTTTGTTTTTTTAACGTGAACATATGGAAGTGAAAAGTATTTTTCATCTATTTTTAAACTAACTAATATTTCCTCAGGTAAAAGGTTGAGTTTTTTATCAAACATTTGATTAAATTGAACTTCTCGTCTGCCATTTTTTCCAAAAATGACAACATGGCTGTCACAAAGCATTAAGGGAAGTGATGTTTCTTTATATATTATTGTTCCGCATAAATTGCCGCCAATGGTCAATTTACACTGAACAGTGTGGTCAGCTATTCGGGCAGCAGTTTGGCCAAGGAGGGGAAATATTTTTGATTCTGATATTTGGCTAAGTGTTACTGCACTGCCGATGTTTAATTTAGTGTTTTCAATTTCAATAGTACAGCATTCAGAAATTCCTTTAATATCAATGACTGCACCCATGTGAATATTATTTGCTCTTGCCATTGTAATAATTTCAGTTCCACCGCTATAATACATAGGTTTTTTACCCTGTGAATTTAGTTCACTAAATGCTTGGAAGGCTTCTTCTAATGTATCCACCTTATAATATTCAAATTTAGTAGGTATCATTTTTGCCTCCGGTTTTTTTTCTCCAAATGTATTCTGATGTTATTGGAATTTTATCCACATCGATATCAGCTGCTAAGGATATAGCATTACCTAATGCACCAGGAATTCCAATAATGCCATATTCCGCTATTCCTCTTGCACCATATGGTGCAGACAAATCAGGTGTTTCTATAAAATCAACAACATATTCAGGATTTTCCCCGTATCTCATCATCTTATATGTTCTAAAGCTTGTAGTTTGCATGATGGCATTTTCATCGTATAAAAATTCCTCCCTGCTTCCTATTCCAAGTCCCATGCTCATACCGCCCATTAATAGACCTGAAGCCGATTTTGGATTTAAGAGTTTTCCTACATCAATTACAGTTGCAGCTTTAACAAATCTATACGTAAAATCGGTTTTATCAAATTCAATTTCAACTCCTTGTGCTCCAACTGTCCAGGAGGGACCTGCTTTTCCCGTTCCGGTGGCAGGATCAAGATGTGAAAGTCTGTTCATAATAAAACTTCCTCTTCCAAATATATGACCGCCAACGGTATTTCCATTGTCATATTGGAATCCATAAACTAAATCCTTAAAAGAAATATATGTTGAAGGGTCTTCGTTTAAAAATACTCGCATATTACCAATATCTAAGTCTTCCGGAGAACATTTGAGGGCAACAGCAGCAGCTTTTTTTAACTGCATGGTTAAGTCTTCGGCAGCTCTTAATACTGCAGTTCCTGCCATATAAATGCTCATGCTCGCCACTGTTTTCCAATGTGTGGGGCTGGTTTGTGTGTTTACATTCATAACTACATTAATTTTAGTAACGGGCATTTTCATTTTTTCTGCAAGGATTTGAGCTAATGTTGTTTTTGAACCAGGACCTATTTCAACAACTCCGCAATTTAAGTTTATGCTTCCATCAGAATTAAAAGTTAGCAAAACACCTGAAGAAGCATTAGTAGATGAATCGGACGTTTTCCAAAAACAACTGATGCCCTTAGTTCTAACTTTTCCATTATCTAATTCAATTTTATTCCCTTCCTGCCAATTCATAATCTGTTTAAGTTTCTCTAAACAGGCAAGTAGGTCTCCGGAATTACTTTTAGTGATTTTTACCTGTGTTGGTGATGTCTTGCCTACAGTTAATGCATTATTAATTCTTAATTGAATAGGATCCATGTTTAATTTTAATGCTAATTTATCCAACATTCTTTCTAAACAAAAAGCGTGACTCGCATGACTAAATCCTCTAAAAGATGTGGAATAAATATGATTTGTATAAATGCTAATTGCATCACATGATAAATTTTCTATACTGTATGGCCCTGAGCAATCGACCGCAATGGCTTTCGCTAAACGAGGAGATATGTTGGAATAAGCTCCGCTATCAACTAAATAAGTCATTTCTGCAGCCTTTAATTTCCCATTATTGTCAGCTCCAAGCTTAATTTTAACTTCAGCTCCCATTTTACATGGAGAAGTGGAAATGTCATCTTCACGGCTGTTAGTAATTTTTACTGGTCTACCACCAACTGACCGAGAGGCAAGATATGCTAATATTTCTAATTGAACATTTGCCTTTCCGCCAAAAGCACCTCCTACAAGAGGTGTATGTACAATCACTTTGTTTTCTTCTAATTTAAAATATTTACTTATGTATTTTTTTACTGTAAAAGGGGTTTGGGTTGATGTATTGATTATAACTGTTCCATCAGGCAATATTTCTGCTCTTGCATTTCTTACTTCCATGGCAGCGTGGTCTGCTTGCGGTTCAATAAAACTTCCTTCCACAATGACTTTGCTTTCCTGCCAACCCTTATTCATATCACCTTTTCTAATTTTTACAATGTGGGAAATATTAGTATTTTTTTGAGGATATACATATTTAGATTCAAATGTATATTCTGTTAAATTTTCATGAATCAATGTAGCATTTTCTTTTATTGATTCAGAAACTGAATTGACAACAGGAAGAGGTTCGTATTCTATTTTTATTAAATTTGCTGCTCGCATTGCAGTTTGCTCACAATCAGCAACTACTAAAGCAACCGGCTCCCCGTAGTATCTAACTTTTTCCTTTGCAATTGGAGGCCTATCATCAATAAGTTCTCCAAATAAAATCTCGCAATCATTTCCTGTTAAAACAGATTTAACACCAAGTTCTTTTAATGCTTCGTTAATTTCAATGGATTTAATTTTTGCATGGGCATATGTGCTACATAACATTTTTACATGAAAAATATTTTTAACAACTTCATCCACATTATATTTTGCTGCTCCGGTTACTTTATCCCAGGCTTCTTTTTTCAAAATGCTATTGCCTAAAACCGTCAATTCACTTCCTCCTATTTTATTAAAATATGGCTTTTGCGATATCCCTGAATAATATTTTTGTTCTTCAATATTATTTGCTATTAGTATTAATAAATTATCTCAAAAAACTCTTTCTTTATTTAATTTAATATAAGCAATTATTTCTGCTTTTTCTTTTAATGATAATTTATCCTTAAACTTTCTAATTATTTATCTTCAAGCGGATATTTCATTAGTATTTAAATGATTTAAAAAAATGGATAAAGTATAGATTTATTATAAAATTTTTCAAATATATTTTAAAAAAAAAGGGGCAAAATAAACTTTAATCTCAATAAGAGATAAAATTATTTTCCGCTGACAATTAATTATTTCTAGTATGAAAGGAGAAATAAATTATGGCATCAAATAATAATAATAGAGTAATAGTCCCAGAAGCGAAACTGGCTTTAAACCAAATGAAGTTAGAAATAGCGAACGAATTAGGGTTAAGTAATTATGATAATATGGATAAAGGAAACTTGACATCTAGACAGAACGGCTATGTAGGTGGATACATGGTAAGAAATTTAGTAGAGATGGCTCAAAGACAGATGGCAGGTAAAAACGGTACACAAATTAAATAATTAAATATGAATTATTTAATTCATGTAAGCAGGACTTACAAATTAAGAATATTAAATGGAGGGCAATAACATGACAAATATAAATGGTAATGTTCCTAGTATTAAAAATTCAAAATCGATAAATCAGGAAGAAGTTCAAAATGTAAAACAAAATATAAACTCTGCAGCAAGCAAGAGTATGATTTTAGGAGCTGAATTAACTTCAAATATTTCAAATGCAGCAAGTATAGAGAATATGACAAATTCTGTTCCCAGTTTAAATGGTTCAACATCTATCGGATCTGAAGAATTTCAAAATGTAAAAAATAAAGTGCAGAAAAGTGGCAAAAACAACGTATTTTAGCCTTACACAACGTCCGTATCGCTTAAAACGGTGTTTGACTTGTTTTAAAATTGACTTAAAAAAATCATGTATAAATTTATACATGATTTTTTTATTGTTAATTACACAAAAAATATTATTATAAAAGTTTGTATATAAATGAGCTGTTTTCATAAATATTATTCATGGCTGTATGTCTTGACTAAGTAACATAAAGCTGTTACCCTTTATAAGGTTAATATAAAAGTAAACTTTGGAGGATTAAAATGAATAAAAAGTACTTATCTTTATTTTTAGTGCTGATGGTGATGTTAAGCATATTCGCAGGATGCAGTGCTAAAACAGAAGCGCCGCAAAAGCCAGCAGATTCACAGGAGGCACCAAGCTTTCAGTATATGACTGCTGATGAATTAAAAACTATTGTAACAGAAGAAAATAGTGATTACGTAGTTTTCGACGTTAGAAAAAAAGCGGATTATGATACGGAACATGTTAAGGGCTCTATATCTGCCGATGTAGATTCCATAGTATCCAATCAGGATAATGCACCGGCTAAAGCAAACATAGAAAAAGCATTATCAGAAATAGAAAGCAAAGACAAAAAATTTGTATTGCTGTGCTATTCAGGCAAAAGATATGCTGAAGCAGCAACTGGACTTTTGAAGGATGCAGGCATAGATGCAGCTAATATCTATACATTGGAAGGCGGCTACAAGGGCTGGACTTACACAGATTTGCTGGAAAAATAAAATTACTGAAATAATAGGAGGAATGGCTTGTCATTCAGGCCATCCTTTTTCATACTTTAAGGTGACGCCAAGGATGATGGCGGCATACTGCATTTTAAGCATGTGCTTTATAATGGCGAATATGTTCCAAACATAATATATCATAACCTCTGTCATATGAGGAGAAAATAAGTAGTGTGAAGTCGCACCCTAAACAAATTAAGTTTTAGAGTGCACTTTTTATTGAAGCTCATAAAGCTTTTAAAAAAATAATTATAAAATCATGCTATTGGACTATTATCGATATGTATTGGTATATATTCTGTGTTTAGAAATCTGTGTATTGAAGGTGGACATTCTGAAGAAAAAGGTAATTTTGCTTGTCACATCGGTTATTGTTTTGGTAATATTAAATAAATACAATATACTTGATATTTTCAGCTTTGAGAATATCAATGAGCTGAAGGCATATATAAGCTCCTTCGGAATGCTGGCTCCTGTGGTGTTCATTACACTGTTTGCTGTTGCCACTGTGCTTTTTGTGCCCGGTCTGCCTGTAACTGTTCTTTCGGGTATATTGTTCGGAGTCTTCCAGGGAACAATATACGTTGTCATAGGTTCAACAATAGGAGTATCCGCAGCCTTTTTAGTCGGAAGATATCTTGGAAGAGATTTTGTAAAAAAAATAACAGAAAAAAACGAAAAAATGACGAGGCTGGACGGCTACATAAAGGAGCATGGTGACACAATTTTGATTATCAGCAGGCTTGTTCCTGTTTTCCCTTTTAATTTACAGAACTATGCCTATGGAATTACAGATGTCAAATTCAGCACATACTTTTGGTATTCTCTGATTTTTATGATACCTGGTACATTTATATACACAAGCTTCGGTGCACTGGCATACAGCTCGATTCCTTTGAAGGAGATTATGCTTTATTCCGGAATACTTTTAATAGCATTGTGCCTTCTTATAATATTGCCGAGGAAATTCTTTAAGATACACAGCAAGAAATACAGCAGATAATATGGAGTGAAATATGAAAAATGAATCAAAACAAAAGAGACGTACAGCCCAGATAATAATAATTGCATTGCTGGCAGCAACTGTCATACTTTACTTTTTAGTTCCAGGTGTCAATTCCTTTTTTAACGGAATATTTCTTCTTTTTTCTTCAATGAATGTTGAAACTATAGCTGAATACATAAGGTCCTTCGGTATTTATGCTGTAGTTATGTCTTTTTTTCTCATGATGTTTCAATCTCTGGCTGCTCCGCTGCCTGCGTTTCTCATTACATTTGCCAATGCTGCTATTTTCGGCTGGTGGCAGGGCGCCTTACTGTCATGGACCAGCTCAATGGCAGGAGCTGCGCTATGCTTCTATATTGCAAAAGTACTGGGGCGCGATGCGGTTGAAAAAATCACCAGCAAGTTTGCACTGGAAAGTGTGGACGGATTTTTTCAAAGGTATGGAAAGCATACCATACTCATATGCAGGCTGCTTCCCTTTGTTTCATTTGATTATGTAAGCTATGCGGCAGGTCTGACATCCATGAGCTTCATACCATTTTTCGCAGCTACAGGAATTGGACAGCTTCCGGCAACCATAGTTTATTCCTATGTAGGTGGAATGCTTACAGGTGGTGTGAGGATGGTTGTAACTGCCCTTTTAATATTGTTTGCCTTGAGCATTTTTGTAATGCTTTTAAAACTAATATACAACGAAAAACAAAATAAGCGGAAAGATATATGATGAATTCTAAAGAAATAGCAGTAAAAAGCCATCAGGTACTGAGTTTCAATAAAATATTTTCAGCAACAGGCAGCGGCGGGGATGTTTTCTGGCCGGGCTGTGCCGTGCTGTCCATGGGCAGCGAAGTTACATATAAAACATATGAATTGCTGAAGAGTGCAATGCCGGGGCTTTCATACAGTACATCCTGCTGCGGCAAGCCATCTTTGCACATTAACGGCGGCAAAGATTTTAAAAAAAGAAAAGAGTTTTTAGAGAGCATCTTCAGAGAAAAGGGAATCAAAAATATTTATACCCTTTGCCCCAACTGCTTTGTTACATTGAGTGGATTTACCAATGTAAATGTGCAGTCTGCATGGAAGTTCATAGATGAATATTTTCCCGAAAGCAGCAAAGGTATATTGGATGGTAAAGTATTTTCTCTTCATGACCCGTGTCCCGTTGTTAAGGATATAGAGGCAGCAAAGCATGTCAGAAACATTTTGCGCAATATGGGAGCTGAGGTTGCCGAATTTAAAAACAACAGGGAAAATACCGTGTGTTGCGGCAAAAAAAACATGCTTATGACACTGAATCCTGAAAAGGGGAAGAAAATGTTTGAGCTGAGGGCCGCACAGGCTCCTTCTAAAAATATTGCAACATATTGTGCATCATGCAGAGATACATTTAAACAAAATTCATTTGAATCACATCACATACTTGAGCTTTTGTTTCAAATTGAAGCGGATTCTTCATGGATGAACAGGTACAGGGCTGTGAGGAATATGAAAAGGAGAAATGAAAATGCTTGATACCTACGGCAGAAAATATGTGGATAAATATTTCGACAGCACATCTGAAATATTGCTGAGACTGAAACTCACACCTACGCAGGTTACCGCTGCGGCGCTTGTATTGGGCTTGTGTGCGGGATTATCATATTATTTCGGCAACAGTCTGCTTTCTATAGCGCTTCTCTGGATTTCCGGTTACCTTGATGCGGTGGATGGAGCAATGGCAAGGAAAAGCAAGACTGTAACAAAGAAGGGAACCCTTCTTGACATTTTTTTTGACAGAGTGGTGGAGCTTGCATTTATTGTTATATTTGCACTGAAGCATGAAGATTCAGTGTTTGCGCTGCTGTGTCTTACATGTACAATAGTTATGTCCATGTCGGTTTTCCTTACAAGCGGAATGCTTATAGAAAACAAAGGAAAAAAAAGCTTCCATTACCAGGCAGGCCTCATGGAGAGAACAGAGGGTTTTATTATGTTCACACTCATGATTCTGCTAAACAGATACATGCAGCAAATGGTATATTTGTACGCTGCTTTAATTGCGTTTACAGTCTTTCAAAGGCTTAGAGAATCAATAAAAGTATTGGAGGGAGAAAATGAATAAAAAAATAATCGTTGCTGTCGCAGTATTATTGTTAATCATAGGCTCGGTATTCTATTTCAACAGCAGCAATGAAAAAAGCGATGTAGTAACACTTTATGGCTGGGGAGGCGACCCAAGGGTCAATGCATGGATTGACAATGAGCTGGCACCCTATGCAAAGGAAAATTACGGCATAAATGTTGAGCGTGTGCCGATGAATATAGATGAAATCCTTACAAAGCTTACAAATGAAAAGGGAAGCAATAAGGCGGGCTCAATTGATGTAATATGGCTTAACGGAGAGAATTTCTACTATGCCAGGAAGCACGAACTACTGCACGGACCTTTCCTGAATGATGTTGAAAATGCGAAAAAATATATCGACCTTGCGGGCCCTTCCGCAACCGTGGACTTCGGCTACCCGACTGAGGGCTACGAAGCGCCATGGGGAAAGGCTCAATTTGTATTTGTCAAAAACGAAAAGCTTCTTTCTGAGCCGCCACTTAACGCCGCGGAGCTTAAAGAATTTGTAAAGAGCAACCCAGGAGTGTTCACATATCCTGAAGCTAAGGATTTTGTGGGTTCAGCCTTTATACGAACCGTTATATATGATATAATAGGGTATGACAATATAAAGGACCTGCCTGCTGATTACGATGTTGTAAAGGAAGCTGTAATGCCGGCTATGGAGTATCTTAACGAAATAAAGCCTTATCTGTGGAAGGAAGGAAATACATATCCAAAGGATTCCGCACAGCTTGACGGGCTTTATCAGGACGGCGAGGTGTACATTGCCATGGACTACAATGCAAATAAAGCATTGAGCAAGGTTAATGACGGAAGCTGGGACATCGGTACACGGACATTCGTATGGGAAAATGGAACGCTCTTTAATACTCATTATCTTGCAATAGCATCAAATGCACCTAATAAGGAAAATGCACTGAAGCTGATTGATGCTGCACTTTCACCTGCCATGCAGATATCGAAGGCTGATTTGAAGGGATGGGGAGACCTGCCTGTATTGGAGTACGAGAAGCTCAGTGATTCGGACAAGTCAAAGTTGGATGAAGCATTGACTCCTTCAGAGGAATTGAAGGAAACAATTCTGACCTACGATGAACTTTCAAAGCATAAGCAGCCTGAAATAAAGGCAGATTTGGTGACAATTATAGAAGGAATCTGGGAGGAAGTGGTTCTTTTTGAAAAGCAATAAGAAGAATATTATTGAGGATTCGTTTCTGATTATACCTTCTTTTTTGATAGTGTTTTCAATTACTGCTTATGTGCTTGCAAATACATTTATAGAAAGCTTGGGTATAATACCCGAGCTTTTTTTAAATGAATTTACATTCAAGCATTATATAAAACTAATGGGAGACAGAATTTTTTTGGAAGGTTTTCTGTTCAGCATGATGATTGCACTGCTTTCAAGCACTGTGTCCATTGCTGCAGGAACATATCTCAGCTATGCCTTTTCGCGGAATAAGAGAGGATTGAACACCTTTATGTACAGGTATCCCATAATTCTTTCTTACATTGCGGCTGCAGCGCTTATATACAGCACCTACAGCAGCAGAGGGCTGATCTATCACATATTCCTGATATTGGGGCTTAATGTGGGCTCTCTTGATATTATTTACAATTCCAATGGTATTGCTGTTATAATTCTGAATATTTTTAAAGGGATACCTTTTGTTGCATTTTCACTGTATCCTATATTTCTTAAAACAGATTCTCAATATAGAGAAACAGCCAGAAATTTAGGCTGTACCGATGTAATGTATGTATACAGAGTCTTGCTGCCTCTGTGCAGGCATTCAATACTTACTTCGTTTTTAATTATCTTTAATTATAACTTGTTTTCCTATGATGGATATTATTTTTTAGGTCCTTCAACACCTGTTTCAATAGGCGTGCTGGCATACAGCACATATATAAATCCGGATTTGTCGTATAGGGCACTGTCAATGGCTGTGAATTTCGTAATGATGGCAGTGTCGGTTATGCTGTGCATCATATTTTATAAATCACTTAAACAAACAAAAGAAGGAAAATCTCTATGAAAATTATAAACAAGCTTACATTTGCCGCATTGATGATATTTTTATTCCTTCCGCTGCTGTCCATGCTCATATGGTCATTTTTCTCAAGCTGGGCAGCCAATGCAGCACTGCCGACCAATTTTACATTGAGATGGTTCAGATATTTCATAGATTCGGGAGACTGGCTTATAGGAGTTAAATCTGTTGTGTTTTCCGCAGCAGCAGCATTTATTTCACTTGTGCTGAGCATAATGCTTTCAAGATTTTTTATAAAAAGCAGCTTCAAATATAAGAACCAGCTTGAAAGCATGTTTTATTTGCCCATGCTTTTACCTGTTGTGAGCGTATGCATCGGAAGCCATAAAATGTTACTTAATATGCTTGGACTCAAGGGAAGTGCTGTGGTGTTGCTCCTTCATGTTTATTTTGCGCTGCCATATGCATTTAAGATGGTTTATTCGTTCTACCAGGTGTGGGGCACGGAGCAGGAGCAGGTTGCCAGGGGCCTCGGTGCCGACAGATGGCGTGCATTTTATTTAATAAATGTGCCTGTCTACCTGAATGGTTATATTTCAAGTTTTATAATGGCATTTATCATTTCATATTCGCAATATTTCGTAAACTTCTTCGTGGGTGACTACAACTCGGTAAATTTTTCAATGATAATGACGCCCTACATAACAGGCTCAGACAGAAATATTGCATCTGTATATACACTTTTGTACATACTGTATGGTATAATAGTGATGGCGCTTTGTGCTGGAATCGAAAAAACTTACAATAACAGAAAGAGAAATGAAGCGTATGAGTTTTCTGGAGCTGAAAAACCTTAGCTATGGCATAGGGAAAATCAATATTTTGAACAATATAAATTTAAACATAGATAAAAGCTGCTTTTACTCAATCCTTGGACCAAGTGGTGCAGGCAAGACAACCATTTTGAGAATTATTACGGGAGCTCTTTCCGCCCATGAAGGACAGGTGATTCTTGACAATGAGGTCATAAACAATCTTCCTATGGAGAAAAGACAAATAGCAATGGTGCATCAATCCAAGCGTCTTTTTCCTCACCTGACTGTCATTGAAAACATACAGTTCGGAATGAAAATGAAAAAGATCGGCAGAGATAAAATTATTAAGAAAACAGATGAAATAGTTAAATTTTTCAATATGAAGGAGCATCTGAACAAATACCCTAACCAGCTTTCGGGAGGCCAGCAGCAGCTTGTTGCGCTTATGAGGGCGCTGGCATCGGAGCCGAAGGTTCTGCTTTTGGATGAGCCCTTCACAGGACTTGACAACAATCTCCGCCTCTGCATAAGGGATTATATATTGAGGCTGCATAGGCAATTTAAAACCACAACGGTCATGATAACTCATGACAAGGAGGATGCCTTCTTCATGAGCGATAAAATAGCATTCCTGTTTGATGGAAGGGTGGTGCTGTGTGCAGAGCCCGCTGCCCTTGTTGATGGTACAAATATTGAAGAAGTGGACGGATTTCTCGGCAAAATTACATCACTGGGAGACGGGAGCATAGTGTTTTCGGACAAAATATTAAAAATAAATAATAGCAATGATTGATTGTTAAACATTTTCGTACCATTCAGATATATGGTTGAACATGCATTTTTATGGTGGTATAATTAATGTATATTTTAGAACCGGAGGATTAAAATGGAAGCTGTATATAGAAAAAAACACACGGTTCAGGTCAGCGATGTGGACTTCAGCCGAAAATTGAAACTCAGCACCATGTTTGTTTATTTTCAGGACATGGCAACAGAGCATGCAGAAAGATTAGGCGTTGGAAGAGACATATTGCAAAATGATAATCTGATATGGGTGCTTACAAGTGCCAGGGCAGATATTGAGAGATATCCTGTGTGGAATGAGAATATATTCATAGAAACATGGCCTCTTAAGCCTGACAAGGTAAATTTTGAAAGAGATTTTTTAGTTCATGATGAAAACAATGATATAATTGCAAGAGCTGTAACCAATTGGGTAATAATCGACATCAACAGCAGGAAATTAAAGAGGAGCAAAGCAATTAATTCGGAATTTCCGGATGCGGGAAGAGAAAGGTCCATAGATTGCTCGTTGGGAAGGATAAATGCAAACGTAAATATGTCCGAGGCCTACAGAAAAACCGTGGGATACAGTGACATAGATATGAATGAGCATCTTAACAATTCCAAATATCTGGACTATATTATGGATTGCTTCAGTGTAGAGGACCATAAGAATTATTTCACCAAATCAATCGAGGTGAATTACATTCACGAAGCACTTCCCGGCGACACAATAATACTTAAAAAAGGTATTGATGAAGAGGATGGAAGCATAGTCTATGTTGAGGGAATAAACGACGGAAATAGTTTAACCGTTTTTAAATCCAGGTTTAAGGTGCAGGAGAAATAAGATGGATATAATTAATCATTTGCTGGTTAAAAGGATATATTCGGAGTTTTCCCATACGGATGGATACAGAATTTTGGTAGATAGGCTTTGGCCAAGGGGTATAACAAAGGAAAGGGCACATATTGATTATTGGGCTAAAGAAATCACGCCCAGTACAGAACTCAGAAAAACATTCAATCATGATGAAAATACCATGGATGAATTTAAAATAAGATATTATCTGGAGTTAGATAACAATGAGCATCGCGGTGTATTTATAGACCTGATTCGCAATAAGCTTAAGGAAAGAAATGTAACCCTGCTATATGCCGCTAAAAATGAGACATATAACCATGCCCATGTATTAAAGGAATGGATAAAGGAAATAATTTCATGAACTATTAATAATAGGGGAACAAAACCTGGAAAAATTCGTCTTGTACAGTAGGAGGTAGTTGTATGAAAAAGAGTATTTTCAATGTTGTGGTTTCTCTTACTCTCATTTCGAATTTTGTTTTCGCATACGCCAACTCAGGCCCGGTAATATGGCCTGCGGTACCATCTTCTGATATTGTGGCAGTTGAGGGAAATAGTCCGATTGAAGTGAGAAATGAAATGCTTACATTTGACTTTAATGATGCAAAGAACTCAGACTACAGCATAAGTGGAAAGGTAACAGCAGAATATGAAATGTACAATCCCAAAGATAAAAAAGAAACATCCGTTATGGCTTTTCCTTTTGTTGAAAGTATAAGAGGGTTTTCAGAAGATGCTGTATCTATTATGGCAGATGACGATACACTGCCGTTTGAAGTATATATAGGAAGCAGGATAGACAGAAGAGTCAATTATGGTGTAGAACAACAAAAAGGTATTTATGATTTTAAGGAAATAGTGGGCACAATTAAAAGAGATAAATATGTGCCGTATAATTTTTCTGAGGATGAGACAGGAAAGTTGTATAAAATATATGCTGAGCCCAAAGTGGATAATGCCTACCTTTCTGTAGAATTCAATTATGATTTGGCACATACTAAGGTTATGACGAAGGGATTCAACAGCTTTTCAGGTGATGGCGAAAATATAAGAGTTGCTGCAGGACTTTGGAAGACGGAAGTATTAGAAATATTTATTTTAGGCGAGGATGTCGATTTAGTTTTTGAAAAATACAAGGATGGAACTCTGACTGAAAAAACAGACTTACTCCATTATGAAGTAACCTCTGAAGATATTATGCTTAAGGATTATCTGAAGCAATATACCAATGTTGATGATAATGATACTTATAACTTCAATGAAATACAATTGTACAATATGTATGCGAAGGCACTGGACGGAGCCTTTACAAGCAATATGGGTTTTTGCTCGGAGGATATGTTATCTGAAGAATGGTACAGCAAGAGAATATTAATATTGGTATATACAGTTGAATTTCCTGAAAATTCAACTAAGACCGTCAGTGTGGGCTACACTGCAGCCGGAACCATGGACAAGAGAGAAACAAATAAACCTCAGTACACCTTTGACTATATTTTGAACCCGGCTGAAAATTGGAATGATTTTAAGAATCTTAACATAAAAATTATTACTCCTGAGGAAGCTCCATATATTATTAAAAGCAGTGTTGATCTCAACAGAGAAGATAATAATATTTACAGTGCGGCCTTAAATTCACTACCGGAGCAAGACCTTTCGTTTACGCTGTATTATAAAGAAAAAATATCCTTGCTTGACAGAGTAGATTTATACAAAGCTTCCATAATCGGCTTCCTGGTTCTGATAATAGGGGCAGTTGCAGCTATTTTCTTTATTGCTTTCAAGTTTATTAAAAGGATTATTTGATATTTGTTTATAATGTGAAGCAAGAGATTATCAAAGGAGAAAGTTAGGAGAAGTTTGAATGAATGTTGATGAATTAAAAAAGATATGGCTGGAAGAAGAGGCGTATGTCTTTAAAGGATGGGATTTTTCACATATTCGTGGCAGATATGACGGAGAGGGGATACCTTGGGATTACGGCTCCATTGTACTGTCTCATTTAAATGATAAATATAGACTTTTAGATATGGGTACAGGGGGCGGAGAGTTTCTGTTGAGCTTGAACCATCCACATAATCTAACATGTGTTACAGAAGCATATCCTCCCAATGTGGAACTTTGCAGAGAAAGGCTTGAGCCTTTGGGAATTATTGTTAAGCAAATATATGAAGATGATAATCTGCCTTTTGAGGACGAATATTTTGATATAGTTATAAATCGCCATGAATACTATGAAGAGTCAGAAGTAAGCCGTGTATTGAAAAAAGGAGGCTTATTTATTACTCAGCAAATAGGCGGTAAAAATAACTATGACTTGTCATGCAGACTTATAGACGACTTTAAGCCTCAATTTCCTGAATTCGACATGAAAAATGCGGCGGATAAGTTGGAGAAAAACGGTTTTAAAATACTTGACGGAGAAGAAAGCTTTATTCCGGTACGTTTCTATGATATAGGGGCTTTTGTTTACTTTGCAAAAATAATACAGTGGGAATTTCCGGGTTTTTCGGTTGAGAGCTGTTTTGATAAGCTTTGTGATTTACAGAAAGACATAGAGGAAAACGGCGTAATGCAAGGAACAGAACATAGATTTATAATAGTATCAACAAAACTTTAAAAAAGAGCTGCAGCAATTTTGGCTTTGTCACAGCTCTTTGACATTTTTATTTTATTTCAGGTTTCGTTTCCATGAGTTTCAGAAATACATCGGCTATTTCGGGGTCAAACTGTGTTCCTGAGCATCTTTTTATTTCCAGCAGTGCCTCCTCCTTGCTTTTGGGCTTCTGATATGGGCGGTTAGCCGTCATTGCTTCATAAGCATCCGCAATGGTTATAATTCTGGATTCCAATGGAATTTCATGCCCTTTAAGTTTATCGGGATAGCCGTTTCCGTTAAATTTTTCGTGATGATGCCTCACAATTTTCGCTAATCCTGCATATTCATAGGTATTTCTAAGTATATGATATCCTGTTTCGGAATGCTTTTTAATTATGTCAAATTCTTCGTTGGTTAATTTTTCTTTTTTGTTTAAAAGCTCAGGGGGAATTATAATTTTTCCTATATCATGCAGTATTCCAGCATGCTTTATGGCATGAATCTCTCTATCGCTGAAATTCATTTCCTTTGCCATGAGCTCGCAATATTCTGCAACCCTTTCTGTATGTATTTGTTCATTGTCATATTTCAGATTGATGCTTCTCAGTACATTTTCTATAACCTGGCTTCTCATGGCTCTTCCGTATTTCATCTTTCTTTCATACATGGAGTTTTCGGCATTTTTAATAATTACGTCTATGTCCTGGCTTGTGTCGGTTTTTATGTCATAACCGGCAGCAATGGATACTATAACAGATTCAAGCTCAATCTTGGAGGTTTCCTCAATAATTGAATCTCTTATATTCAGTGCCTGTTCAGGGCTTGTATTCGGCAGTAATATAGAAAACTCATCCCCGCCCATTCGAGCAATAACATCTTGGGGGCGGCATGCTTTTTTCAGTATATCTGCAACTTTTTTAAGAAGCTTATCTCCCATTTCATGGCCAAAGGCATCATTGGTAAGCTTTAATCCGTTTATGTCCAGTACCATTATGGCAACAGGGAGATTTTCAACCGTATCCATGCGTTTCATTGCTTCTTCCATATATCTGCGGTTGTACAATCCTGTAAGATAATCATGATAGCTGAGATATTCTATTTGATTGTGCTTTTCTCTCTTTTCGGTGAAATCTCTGAAAACAATCACAACACCTGTTATTTTTCCGTCCCGGCTCCAAATCGGAGCAGCACTGTCTTCTATAGGAAGAAGTGTTCCGTCTCTTCGTATCAATGCGGTATGATTTGCAAGTTCCTTAATTTCACCTGTTTTAAGAACATCATCAACTAAATTTCTGCAGGGTTCCATTGTATATTCATGAATTATTGTAAAGATTTCAACAAAATTCTTGCCTATGGCCTCCTCTTCCTTCCAGCCTGTAAGTTGTTCGGCGATTACATTCATTAAAATAATCCTGCCCTTATTGTCAGTTGAAATTACGCCGTCACCTATGGATAGCAATGTTGTTCTGAAATTTTCCTTTTCCATATACAGAAGCTCCTCCATTTTTTTGCGGTTGGTAATATCATCAATAATAACGGCAAATTGCTTATGGTCAAGCGAATAGGCAACTACCTGGTACCACTTTTCAAGTTCATCTGTATAGTTCTCAAATTCGTGAGAGTCACCTGTCAGTGCAACCTCTCCGTATGCATTTATCCAGTAGGGTTCAAGGTGAGGTAATACTTCCAAAGCTCTTTTACCAACTATTTCATCACTTTTTAATCCTGTTAACCTTTCAAAGCTGTTGTTTACACTTAAGAACCTGTAGTCAACCGGATTGCCTTCTTCATCAGTGATAATTTCATGAACTGCCAATCCAAGCTGCATTTTTTCTACAAGCCTGCGGTGGCTAAGGATGATATCCTTAATGGATTCCTGTGTAGTGCTTAGGGATTTGGCAATATCTCCAAACTCATCCTTTTTCTGAATTAAGTCCTGGGGAACTTCGTGTGTGAAGTTTCCGGATGCCATAATGCTGAGCTGATTTTTGATATTCTCAATTGATTTTATGACTCCGTCGGATATTTTGCCCAATATTATAATCAGTGCTGCAAAGACTAAGGATGCCACAATTGAAATTAATCTGATGTTGCCTGCGATGGCCGCATGTGCTTCTTTCATGGGATACCCTATATTGACTGAACCTATGAGCTTCCCGTCAATAACAATGGGATATACTATATCATAAATATTTTCATTCAATGAGGCAGAGTAATATTCCGAAGCGTAAGGGGTGCTGTCTTGAATGGCAGAAATAATTTCGGTATTACTTTTCAGTAGGCCTATATTATCATTATTGCTGCTGGCAATTACGACTGCATCATTGTTTATAACATCAACATATAAAATGTCCTCAGCAGATGCCGTATCTTCAGCGATTGCCTGATAGCTGAATTGCTTTGTGAGTTCATATACTTTATCGGCAGAAATTCCTACCTGCACAAATGTGCCGTCTGAATTTCTGACAGCTCCGTATTTTACATAGTTGCCAAATTTTGCATCCTTTCGTATATCTTCCATCAATTCCTTCTGTCCTTGAATGATTGCGTTCAGAGGGTGGTCTGCATCCGGTTTCCAGCCTAAATATCCAGGCATGGTTGAGTAAATGATTTCTCCGTCTTTATTCAACCAATGGATTTCATCAACCCCCAGGTCGTCGGCTAATTCATCTAAATAATTGTCACTTAAAATATCATGGTTTTTGATTACTATGTTGCATGCCGCACGAATGCGGTCTTCAATAACACCGTTTAGCAACCCCTCTGATTCCTCATTGGATTTAACGCGCTCAACAAACTGCTTTGCAATATGGAAGCCGTTAGCCCTCATATTATTAAGCAGGCTTTCTTTCGTGAAGTAAGAGGAGAGACCGGCAATTGTTAATATGGCCATGAATACAACTAAAAGAGGAAGATACAGTATTTTTGCTCTAAATGAAAGGGATTTTTTGTATAGCTTGCTTAATATGCCTGAATAATTTCTCTCGTTCATATTTACCGCCTTATATTTTCAATAATAGTTAGTTTGGATTCATTGCCAGGACAAAGCCGATGTTTGTACGGCAATAAAGATTGTACTATATGTATCGTCACGGAAGATAATTTGATTAATAAAAAATGTATAATAATCTATAAAATTAAAAAACAAAAAAAGCCAATTCAGTACTTTAGAGTTGTCAAAAAAGTTTGCCAAAAAAAGTTTATCTTTGTGATTTTGGGTATAATTATATCAATAAAGACTACTTTATATCTTATTGAAAAGGAGAATTAAAATATGAGTGATTTATTTAGCTTAAAGGGAAAAGTTGCGCTGGTAACGGGAGCGTCATCAGGCTTAGGAGTACAATTTGCTACAGCGCTTGCAAGAGAAGGTGCAGATGTTGCCATAGTTGCAAGAAGGGTGGAACGATTAAACGATGTAAAGAATGAGCTGGAGAAATTCGGAGTAAGAGTTCTGCCTGTTCAATGTGACGTAACGGATGTGGAGCAGGTAAAAAAAGCCGTCGCTGATGTTAAAGAGCATTTTGGAAGGATTGATATTCTTGTTAATAATGCCGGAGTAGGATTTGCGGAGCCTGCTGAACTTCAGACCGATGAACAATGGAATAAAATGATAGGGCTAAATCTGAATGCTGTTTACTTCGTTGCGAGAGAAGTCGGAAAAATAATGGTGGAGCAAAAATACGGCAAAATTATAAACGTAGGTTCAATTCACAGCACGGTTGCAATGAATGCATTTCCGGTATCAGCATACATGACGGCAAAAGGCGGAGTTATGGCTATGAGCAAGGCTCTGGCTGTTGAGTGGGCTAAATATAACATTACGGTAAATACAATCGGGCCTTCATACTTTGAAAGTGAGATGACATCTGCGATTGTATCCGACCCGTCATTCGAGCCTGTATTAAAGGCTTACTGCCCGATGGGAAGAGTAGGAAAAAAAGGAGAGCTTGACGGAGCAGTGGTATATTTTGCTTCGGATGCTTCGAGCTTCACCACAGGACAGTATCTTGCAATAGACGGTGGCTGGACTGCAATCTAAATTAAATAAGGTTAAAAGGCTGACGCACTGTAGGTATGCTGCGCCAGCCTCTTATTTTTTTAGGAATTTTTATTGTTTGTTTGATTTTTATAGTGTATCATTATGGTGTCAATATAAAAAATTACGATAATGGTGAGATTATGTTTTTTGATTTTTTACAGCTTTTAGGCGGTATAATGCTGTCTGTGGGACAGATACCGCAGATTATGCAGATAATGAGGACCAAATCTGCAAAAGATTTGAACCTGAAAACATATGTTATGATGGTTACGGGTATTTCATTGATGGAGGCATATGCAATAAATCTTGTGATGCATGGAGCAGGTGGAGCATTTCTTGTTACAAATACAATTTCTTTGATTGCTTCATCAATAATGCTATTTTTGATTTTGAAATATGGGCGGAATAAAGATTTTGTGGAGAAATAAGCAATGGAATTTGGAATGACTGATTTAATAAAGCAAAGAAGAAGTATAAGAATATTCAAAGACGAAAAGCTACCTGCGGAAGATATTGTGAACATACTGAAGGCAGGGCTTCTGGCGCCGTCGTCAAAAAACAAAAAGCCGGTGAAATTTGTAGTGGCTGAAAACAGGGATGATTTAGATAAGCTGAGAAGCTGCAAGGAGAAGGGTATAGATGCTCTTCATACGGCAGCCTGTGCAATAGCAGTAATAGCCGATAATCAGAAAAGTGACGTATGGATTGAGGATGCATCTGTTGCAGCATCATATATGCAGCTTAAAGCAGAGGAACTGGATATAGGTTCCGTGTGGATACAGATAAGAAAGCGAAGCAATGGTTCCAGTGATTCGGAAACTGAGGTCAGAAAGGTGCTGAACATACCTGATAACTACGGTGTGCTATGTATATTGGCGCTGGGATATAAGGATGAGAGCAGAAAGCCGTACGAAGAAAGCGATATTGATTATTCAAGAATTTGTTTTGGCAAATATCAGCAGTAGAACCGAAAATGGCATAAGCAGGTTGCAATAAATGAACATTTTCCATATGAGAGGAAGTGGGAGTATGCTAAATGAAATTAAAGAAAGATGGACAGCATATGTAAATAATGACATAACTTCGCCGGAAATCAAACCATATATATTGGGGTCATGGGAAAGGTGCAGGAAAATGGATGTGAATCATTTATCCGGATATGGAAGCAAAGTAAGTGCTTCTGAGCTGGAAGAAAGCATTTTAAAAAGGCAGGAGCTTATAAAGCTTTCAAGACCTATTATGGAAAATGTTTTCGAAATGGTTAAAAGTACAAACTACAGCGTTGTTTTGACTGATGAAAAAGGCATCATCATAGATCTGATAATAAACAATGATATAATGGATTTCCACAGCACATTGAATTTTGTAAAAGGAACACTATGGAATGAAAAAAGTGTGGGAACAAATGCTATCGGCACATGCCTTGCAACTGATAAGCCGGTGCAGGTAATAGGCGCTGAGCATTATTGTGAGTATCACCACAGATGGACATGTTCGGCAGCTCCAATACACAACAGCAAGGGAGAAATTATCGGGAGCTTTGATATATCAGGACGAGCTGAAGATGTGCAGGCTCACACATTCGGCATAGCTGCTTCAAGTGCCAACAGAATTGAAAAGCAGCTTATTATTTCAGAATCGTACAATCTTATGGATACAACATTTGACTCAATACTTGACGGTATTATTGTAATAGATAACGATTTTAAGATTGTAAAAATGAACAACAAAATACCAAAGCTTTTTAAAATTGAGGAAAAGGATGTCCTTGATATAGATATTTCAAAAATATTGAAAGGCATAGATATTGAAAAAAATATTTTTATGAGAAAGAAAAAGATGGGATATTCTGATCTTACTATCCCGTTTGATAATAAAAAAATAGAGTGCTCTCTCAGCATTTCACCGCTATTTGAAGGAGATGATGTTACAGGAGCTGTTATAGTATTGAGGGAGTCAAAGCATGTAATCAAAGAGGTAAGCAAGCTTGCAGGGTTTAAGGCAAACTACACCTTCGACAGTATCATTACCGACAATGACAAAATGCGTGAACTTGTGAATATGGCAAAAAAGATTTCCAGGACGGACTGCTCTGTATTAATAGAAGGAGAAAGCGGAGTGGGAAAGGAATTGTATGCTCAGTCAATTCACAATGAAAGCCACAGGAGAAACGGACCGTTCATAGCTATAAACTGCTCGGCGATTCCGAAGGAGCTGTTTGAAAGTGAGCTGTTCGGTTATGAAAGCGGTTCATTTACAGGTGCCATGAAGGGCGGCAGACCGGGGAAATTTGAGCTTGCCAGCGGTGGTACAATTTTTCTTGACGAAATAGGGGAAGTGCCTCTGGAGGTGCAGCCCAAGCTTTTAAGGGTGCTGGATAACAATAAAATCGTAAGGATTGGAGGGACATATGAAAGACCTCTTGATGTGAGGGTTATTTCAGCAACGAACAGAAATTTGATTGAGGAAGTGACCAAGGGTTCCTTCAGGCAGGATTTGTATTTCAGGCTTAATGTGATAAATCTGAGAATACCGCCTCTGAGAAACAGAAGAGAAGACATACTGAAGCTTGCCAAATATTTTCTGAAAAGCCTCAATGAAGAAAACAACGGCATGCATAAGTTTTTCAGCCACAAGTTTGAAAACAGACTTATGGAGTATGAATGGACAGGAAACGTGAGAGAGCTTAAGAATATTATACAGAGAGCATACTATATGTCTGAGGAGGAAGAAATTAAGGGTGTAATACTTCACAGCAAGGATATAAAGCAGGTAGAGGAAAAAGCCTCACTTAATCTTAAGGATGTGGAAAGAGAAAGTATAGTCCGTGCTTTGATGTTTAATGACAGGAATGTTTTAAAGGCAGCCAGGGATTTAAACATAAGCAAGGCCACCATTTACAGGAAAATAAAAGCTTATTCCATAGATTTGAAAAATTTTGAGAAGCTTGTTCAATAATGATTAGTATCAAAATGAGACTACGTGGGAAAATGTTTTATATATGGCAGTTATGGTGCAATTCAGCTGTTTTACTAATAAATTACTTAAAGGGTATCTCATTCATAGTATCAATGTGAGAAAATAGTCTCACATTGATACTTTTTTATTGCAAAAATATATGCTAAATAAAGGTATGTCTTCTGTATAAGGCTCAAATTTCAATATTATTTATAAATAATGCCATTTTAATTTCATTGGCATGTATATTGCTTTATATATACTTAGTATCGGAGGTGGTGAAAACGGACAGGTTTATAATCGGTTTAAGAACGGAAGGTCTCTATTTCCCGGGTTTTGGGGATACTGATGATTCAATTGAAATTGCTGTGGCATGTGTGAAGGTTGAAGTGAAAAAATGATGGGAGGTATTATTTTGAAAATTACAAACGAGCAAATTAAGAACATGTATGAAACAATGCTTAAAATTCGTAAATTTGAAACAAGAGCAAAGGATTTATTTGCCGAAGGCAAAGTTGGAGGTTTTGTCCACCTTTATATCGGCGAGGAGGCAGTGGCAACAGGAGCCTGCGCCAATTTGAGAGATGACGACTATATAACAAGTACTCACAGAGGACACGGCCACATTATAGCCAAGGGTGGAGACTTGAGATATATGATGGCTGAGCTATTTCAAAAAGAGACAGGATACTGTAAGGGAAAAGGCGGCTCCATGCACATTGCGGATGCTACCAAGGGAATATTGGGAGCTAACGGAATTGTTGGAGCAGGCCACAATATTGCTGTAGGTTCGGGACTTGCCATACAGCACAGAAAGACAGACCAGGTTTGTGTATGCTTTTTCGGTGATGCCTCTACCAACCAGAGTACGTTCCATGAGGCATTAAATCTTGCCAGTGTCTGGAAGCTGCCTGTAATATTCGTGTGCGAAAATAACGGATATGGAATTTCGGTAAGCCAGGCAAGACATCAGGCAATAACGGATGTTTCCGTAAGAGCCGCAGCATACAATATACCGGGAGTTACAGTGGACGGAAATGATGTGTTTGCAGTATACGAGGCTGTGGGAGAAGCTTCTTCGAGAGCACGAAAGGGACAGGGCCCCACGCTGATAGAGTGCAAGACATACAGATGGAGAGGGCATTTTGAGGGAGATCCCACAGTTTACAGACCGGATGGTGAATTGGAAGCGTGGATTAAGAAGGATCCAATACCGAGACTGGAAAAATATATGCTGGAAAATAGTATTATGACTGAAGAAGAAATAGCAGGAGCCAATGCGCGTATTGATGAACTGGTGGAGGAGGCAGAAAAATTTGCTGACGAAAGCAGCATGCCGTCATTGGAGTCAGCGCTTCAGGATGTTTATACAGATATAATAGAGGAGGGCAGAGTAAGATGTGAAAAATGACTTATGCTGAAGGAATCAGAGAGGGAATGAGCATGAGAATGAGAGAAAATTCTAATGTTATTCTCTTTGGGGAAGATGTGGGAAAATTCGGAGGCTGCTTTGGTGTATCCGCAGGGATGTTTGATGAATTCGGAGAAGAGATGATAAGAGATACACCAATATCAGAAGGTGTTATTGTAGGAGCAGCCGTAGGCTCTGCCGCTTGCGGACTGAGACCTATAGCTGAATTGATGTTTGTGGATTTTCTTACGGTGGGAATGGACCAGCTGGTAAATCAGGCTGCTAAAATGAGATACATGTTCGGAGGAAAGATAACTCTTCCTATGGTGCTGCGCCTTCCCGGAGGGGGAGGAACAAGTGCTGCGGCACAGCACTCCCAATCGCTTGAAGCCTGGGTAACTCATGTTCCGGGATTAAAGGTTGTATATCCTTCCAATGCTCAGGATGCATTGGGTATGATGCTTACAGCCATAGATGATGACAATCCCGTAGTATTTATGGAAAATAAGGTTCTCTATTCCGTGAAGAGCGATGTTGAGGATGAAGTAAAGCCTATACCATTTGGCAAGGCTTCAGTAAAAAGAGAAGGAAACGACGTTACCATCATAACATACGGAAAGCAGGTACTTGATTCTCTTAAGGCTGCCGAGACCTTGGCCAAGGAAGGTATTGATGTGGAAGTGATAGACTTAAGGTCATTGTTCCCTCTTGACAAGGATGCTATATATAATTCCATAGAAAAGACGCACAAGGTGGTTGTGGTGAGTGAGGAAGCCAAGAGAGGAGCATTTACGGGAGAGATTGCTTCCATGATAGCCGAAGAAAGATTTTATGAATTGGATGCTCCAATAAAGAGAATTGGATCTCTCAATACACCAATAGCCTTTGCTTCAAATCTTGAAAACTACATCCTTCCTAATGAGCAGGATATTGTATTGGCGGTTAAATCACTTTTCTGATATAAGCAGACAACACTAATCTGCCTGCTAAATGCGCAGGCAGATTAGCATAATGTGCTACAGGAAGGAGTGATAATGTGATTTCAATAGGCATAATAGCGAATCCTGCCTCGGGAAAGGATATACGGAGACTTGTTTCTCATGCAACTACAATAGATAATAACGAGAAGATAAATATTGTTGAAAGAATTGTGCTTGGAGCTCAAGCTCTGGGTGTAGAAAAGGTGTACATGATGCCGGATTCACATAATATGGGCTACATGGTTGAAGATAAGCTGAACATCTGCAACGAGCTGAAATGCGACATAAGTGTAATTAATATGATGAAATTTGACGGAGCGGAAGATACGCAGACAGCGGCAGGGTACATGGAAAATATAGGCGTAGGATGCATCGTCACACTGGGAGGCGACGGAACAAACAGAGCAGTTGCACAGGTTGTGAAGGATACTCCTCTTATATCAATATCCACAGGAACTAACAACGTATATCCTGTAATGATGGAAGGAACTGTTGCGGGAATGGCTGCGGCGGCAGTTGCTTCGGGACGTCTTGACAATAACTTGTTTGTAAAAAGAGATAAGCGTATAGAGATATACAGAAACGGTGAATTTGTCGATATTGCACTGATAGATGCCGTTATATCCAAGGATGTGTTTGTGGGCTCAAAGGCTATATGGGATATGGACAGCATTGAAAAAATAATAGTTACAAGATGTCATCCTGCATCCATTGGATTTTCATCAATAATGGGAAGTAAAATAATAATTGAAGCTTCGGATGAGTTTGGAGCGTATTTGGAAATAAATGCAAAGGGTACGAAAATTATTGCGGCTGTGGCGGCTGGAGTTTTGACTCCCATTGCAGTTTCAGAGCCGGTTATATTAAATTTGGGCGATGAATATAAATTTATCTCGAGCTCAAGAGGTACCATAGCCCTTGACGGCGAAAGAGAAATTACTTTTGCGGAAAATCAGGAGTTTCTTTTTAAAATCGCAAGAAACGGCCCAAGGCATGTGGATGTGAGAAAGGCGCTTAAGTTGGCACAGATTAATGGTATTTTTAATCTGGAGCCTTAATTGTGAAAAGGAGGAAAAAATGGCAGAGTTTATTGTTATGCCCAAAATGGGCCTTACCATGACAGAGGGGATAATATCCAACTGGAGAAAGAAGGAAGGCGATTCCTTAAAAAAGGGAGATATTATATTTGATGTGGAAACAGATAAATTAACAAATGAGTTTGATGCGAAGAAAGACAGTATTCTGAGAAAAATTTTAGTGCATAACGGCACTGTCCCTGTGCTGGCACCTGTTGCAATCATAGGAGAGAGCAATGAGGATATCTCGGAGCTCTTAAAGAAGGCAGGCGCATCTGCAAAGGATGAAGGAACGGAAGAAAAGCAGCCGGTGAATCAGGATAAAAGTCATGCAGAACCTGCAGCTGTAAAGGGAGGAAGAGTAAAGGCATCACCGAGGGCAAAAAAGATTGCCCAGGATTTGGGTATTGATATATCCCTCGTTGCGGGAACAGGCCCGGACGGCTCCATAACTGAAGAGGATGTGAGAAATTACACTGAGAAGGAAAAGAAAAAGGTTTCGCCTGCGGCAGCGGTTGTGGCGGATAAGTTGGGTGTTGACATAAACAAAATAGAAAAGGATTCACGCATAATGAAGGACGACGTGGTGAAGTATAAAATGAACGAAGAGCTTGAAAAATATGCTTCTCCTCAGGAAATTAGAAGGCCCATGAGCACAATGAGAAGGGTTATTTCGGAGAGGATGCTGGAGAGCAAGAGAATATCCCCGGAGGTTTCGTACAACATAAAGGTAGACACCACAGCCATGAGGCACCTGAGAGAGGACGTAAAGGACGAAGTCAAAATATCCTACAACGATATTTTAATCAAGATAGTGTCTGAGACACTTCTTGAATTTCCGCTGCTTAACAGTTCTGTGGACGGCAATGAAATAATAACGAGGAACTATGTAAACATGGGAGTTGCAGTTGCTTTGACGGACGGCCTCATAGTTCCTGTTGTCAAGTATGCTAATGCAAAGGGGCTTAAGGACATAGCCAAAGAAGCGAAGGAGCTTGCTGAAAAGGCACGGAGCAACGAGCTTTCACCAGACGACCTGAAGGGAGGCACATTTACTATAANNACTATAAGTAATATAGGAATGTATGGTATTGAGTCATTCACGCCTATTATTAACCAGCCTCAGGCAGCCATATTGGGAATTAATGCCATAGCGGACGAAGTTAAGGTGGTAGATGGTGAAATTGCAATACGACCCATGATGAACATAAGCCTGACTGCTGATCATAGGGTAGTAGACGGAGCAGTGGCTGCTGAGTTTATGTCAAGGCTGAAAAAATATATTGAAAAACCCGGATTTCTTTTATTATAGGAGGCGAACATGAAAATAGCAATAATAGGAGGCGGACCGGGAGGCTATGTTGCTGCCATAAAAGCGGCACAGTCAGGAGCTGAGGTTACAATTATTGAGAAAGAGAACTTGGGAGGAACATGTCTCAATAAGGGATGCATACCAACCAAGGTACTTCTTCACACGGCACAGCAGCTTGAGGCTGCAAAAAATGATTACGAAGAGGCAGGCATAGAGATTGACAATGTAAGAGTTAACTGGTCCAAGCTTCAATTAAGAAAAGAAAAAACGGTAAAGAAGCTTACATCCGGTGTGGATGCTCTCCTAAGAAAAAACAGAGTAACAAAAATATCAGGAGAAGGCAGCTTCAGAAATAAGAATCAGATTATAGTAAAGAAGTGTGACGGTTCTTCAGCTGTCGTGGATTTTGATTATGCGATTATTGCCACAGGCTCCAGCCCTTCTGTTCCTCCAATGCCCGGAGTAAAGCTGGAGGGGGTTATAACCAGCGATGAGGCACTTTCACTCGACAAAATACCGGAAAGCATGGTTATAATCGGCGGAGGTGTAATAGGTGCGGAATTTGCCGCCGTATACAGCGCACTGGGCTGCAAGGTAACAATTGTTGAAATGCTTAACAGCATAGTTGCCAATATGGACAGAGATATTGTAAAGCCCCTGAAAGATAAGTTTCTGAAAAATGGAATAGAAATATACACAGATACAAAGGTTGAGTCAATAGATAAGGATGGAGACGGACTTGTAGTTAGCACTTCCTCACAATCAGGAAGAAAAAGCCACAAGGCGGATAAGGTGTTGCTTGC
This sequence comes from Firmicutes bacterium UBA2530, assembly GCA_002340985.1. Lineage (GTDB taxonomy): Bacteria > Bacillota > Clostridia > Tissierellales > Sedimentibacteraceae > Sedimentibacter. The sequence continues at coordinate 121,113 of DDNC01000002.1, forward strand.
AATAGGGCGAAGACCTGCAATTGACGGACTTGGGCTTAATGAGCTGGGGATAAAAACAGAGAAAAATGCCATCAATGTGAACAAAAATATGCAGACGAGCGTAAATAATATTTATGCAATTGGAGATTGCAACGGTAAGGTAATGCTTGCCCATGCGGCATCGGCTCAGGGTATTGCGGCCATAGAATCAATTATGGGCAAGAAGCCGGAAGTAGATTTTAGCACAATACCGTATTGTGTGTACACAAAGCCGGAGCTGGCAGGGGTTGGCATGACAGAAGAACAGGCAAAATCAAAAGGTATTGAAGTGAAAACAGGTATATTTCCAATGTATGTGAACGGCAAGGCAATGATAGAGGCTGAAACAGGGGGACTTGTTAAATATATTGCTCAAAAGGATACGGGAGAAATTATCGGACTTCACATAGCAGGGCCGAGAGCCACGGATTTAATTGTGGAAGGAGCACTTGCAATAAGGCTTGAAGCAACTATAGATGAAATAATTTCGACTATTCATGCACATCCTACAGTGAGTGAGGCCCTTCAGGAGGCTGCACACGCAGTGTATGGCAGCGCAATACACATTTAAGAAAAAAATAAATAATTAACTTCATTGTGAATAAGCAAACGATGGTCCTAGATTTATTCTTGGATCATCGTTGTTGTTTTATGCTAAATGATTAATTTTTAATCATTTAGCATAAATAAAAGCGCGTTTTGTCCTAAAGCATATCTTCATTACTGCTTTGTCCCGATGCTATCACTACATGCAGGAAGCCTTGTATGTCCCTTCTTCTTTCCGTGTCAAGTTTTCTGTATTCCTCAATCAATTCTTTTTCGTCATTTGACAAATGAAGAGTGCTTAAGAGATTAATGTTATCGTTTTTCTCAATGACAACAGGCGGTTCACCTGTAAGAATCCAGTCTATGGAGACTCCGAACATCTGTCTGAATGCAATTAGAGAATTGCTTGACGGAGCAAATTTGTCATTCTCAAGTTCGCTTAAATTGCCTGTCGATATTCCGGTAATGTTTTTAACGTCAGTTAAAGACAATTTGTTGATTTTACGTGCATAACGTATTCTCTTGCCTATGGTATCCAAAGAATCACCTCCAAATATCTCTGAAAAAAGATAATATCAATAATTATTATATTGACTTTCTCTGATATCAGATATATTATATGATTATGATTAAATTTTATTCATTAAATTATACATATTGTATCACAAATATTTTATAAACGAAGTATATTTTTAAGGAGGACTAAATTAATATGAAGAAAAGAAAACTAACTCCTTTTGGAATAAACGTTAAAAATAGATTGGTTGATTTAAATATGTCTCAGAAGGTGCTGGCACAAAAATTGGGAACTTCGGATGCTTACCTCAGCATGATTTTATATGGCGAACGTTCCGGAAATATGTATATTGAAAATATTAAAATTATTCTAAATATGAATATAGAAAATAGCAAGCATGATGAATAAAATTGTTAGAGCGCATAATTATATTGTTAACATACTATGAAAATATATTCTTTGGTTGTGAGGTGTAACTCGTGGATTGGATAGGAAGAAAAACATTCAAGACAATTTTCATTTTAGCAGGCAGAAATGGCGAGATTTATTACAACAACATAAATAATACAAAGATAACACAAGAAGTTCTTAACATGCTCAGCATTAATGATATGCTGAATGAGGGAGATTTTTGGGAAAAGGAAATTGATGATTATATTATGACCGCAAGGAAAGTTATAGTCGAGGACAGGGAAATATGGGCCATTACTGTAGAAATGAGCAATTTTTATGATTTATATACAGATTTCTCAACGGGGCTCTACAATCGTAATCTTTGGGAACACATAAAAAGCGGAACAGTAAAATCGCCGAGCAACTTTTTCTATTCACTTATTGTCATAGATATTGATAATCTAAAGAAATGTAATGATTTGCTCGGTCATTTAGCAGGAGATAAATCGATTGCAACAGTAGCGGAGGTCATCAGTATTTCCGTAAGAGAAAATGACATACCTATTCATTACGGTGGGGATGAATATATTGTTATTCTTCCTAATGCGGGTATATCAGTTGCGGATAAAATAGTTGAAAGGATACGTAATAATCTGAAAGCAAGATGTGAAAGTGAAGAGTTCAAAATTGAAATCAGTGCGGGAACAGCATTTTCTGACGATGTGGATGGATTCGAGCAAATCCTCAGGATGGCAGACACTAAAATGTATAATGAAAAAAGAGGAAAGAAAAAGATGTGTAATTGTATTGATTAATTAGGTATGATATTAAATATTTTTATGGTATAATATATTAGGTCCGTTAATGGAGAATATCTTTTTAAGGAGATGTATTATGCCATATTCAAGTGAGGACGCAGAAAGGGATTTATATGAGGAGCTGCGTTATCTTAAGCTTTTATCCAAGCAATTTCCAACCATTGCTTCTTGCTGCACGGAGATTATCAACCTGCAGGCAATCTTGAATCTTCCCAAGGGGACAGAGCACTTTCTATCTGACATCCACGGGGAGTACGAATCGTTTAATCATGTTCTTAAGAACGGCTCCGGAAATATAAAGAGGAAAATATCTGAAGTTTTCGGAGATATCATGAGCGAGAAGGACATAAAAGGCCTTGCTGCTCTCATCTATTATCCGGAACAAAAGCTGGAAATCATTCATAAGCAGGAAGAAAACATTGAGGAATGGTACAAAGTAACCATTTACAGACTTATTGTGGTCAGCAGAAAGGCAGCTTTCAAGTATACCCGTATGAAAGTAAGGAAGGCATTGCCTGCTGAATTCGCATACATAATAGAAGAACTTATGCATAAGGGTACAGAAGAATATGACAAAGAAGAGTATTACAGCGAAATTATCAATTCGATTATAAAGGTTGGCAGAGCGGATGAATTTATAATCTCCATGTCAAAGCTGATTCAGAGACTTGTCATTGATCGGCTGCATATTGTCGGAGACATATTTGATAGAGGACCGGGAGCCGATAAGGTTATGGATACCCTTATGAATTACCATTCTGTGGATATACAGTGGGGAAATCATGATGTGCTGTGGATGGGTGCTGCAGCCGGAAGTGAGGCATGCATTGCCACAGTTATACGCATATGCACCAGATATGCAAACCTGGATACAATCGAAGACGGCTACGGAATAAATATGCTCCCACTTGCCACTTTTGCACTGGAGTTTTACGGAGAAGATGATTGCTCTAAATTCAAACCAAAAATTGAGACAGATATTGTTTACAGCGATAATGACCTTAAGCTCATAGCAAAAATGCATAAGGCCATCTCCATAATACAGTTCAAGCTTGAGGGCGAAATAATCAAACGGCGTCCGCATTTTCGCATGGACGACAGGCTTCTGTTAGATAAAATAAATTATAAAGATGGTACAATCGATTGGTATGGGAAGACATTCAAACTGAATGACATAAAATTCCCCACAATCGACCCCGAAGACCCATACAGGCTTACAAAGGAAGAAAGAGAATTGGTTGAAAAACTTAAATTTTCATTCTTAAACAGCGAAAAGCTTCAGCAGCATGTAAGGTTCCTTTTATCAAACGGCAGCATGTATTTAAAATACAACTCAAATCTTCTGTATCATGGGTGCATTCCCGTAAATGAAGACGGGACATTTAAAAAGGTTGTAATCGGCTCATCGGGAAAGGCATACAGCGGCAAAGCATATTTTGACAGATTGGAAATTCTTGTGAGAGAAGGATATTTCCATGAGAATAGCCCTGAAGGAAAGCTATACGGCATGGATATGACTTGGTATTTATGGACAGGCACAGATTCGCCGCTTTTCGGCAAGGACAAAATGACTACTTTCGAAAGGTATTTTATAGATGATGAAATAACCCATAAGGAGCGAAAAAGCCCATACTTCAAAATGGAAGACAGTGAAAAAATGTGCAGGCTTATATTTGAAGAATTCGGACTTAACCCGGATACTTCACACATAATTAACGGTCACGTTCCTGTTAAAAGCAAGAGCGGCGAGAGTCCGATAAAGGCAAACGGAAAGCTCATAGTAATTGATGGCGGATTTTCAAGAGCATATCAAGGCACTACGGGAATTGCGGGATATACTTTGATTTATAATTCATACGGACTTCTGCTGGTATCACATGACCCATTTGAATCTGCTCAGAAAGCGATTGAAGAGGAAAAGGACATACATTCCACAACCATGGTTTTAGAAAAAGAGGTTGAAAGAAAAAGGGTGGGAGATACAGACAATGGCGAACAGCTTAAGGAGCAGATTAAGGATTTGCAGATGCTTTTGGATGCATACAGGATAGGATTGATTAAAGAGCAAGTTTAAAATATACTGAAATAAATATACGGAGGTACAATATGGAATTTTACAGTGTTTTGCAGCAGCTTGACAATAACAGGGAGAATATCGTGCTCACATATCTGACGGGAGAGAATACGGGAGCCAAGCTGATTCTTTCAGATAACGAGAAAGTTTATTTTTCTGAAGGTGTTGAATGGGATGAAGCTATTAAGCTTATTCCTGAAAATAAAAAAAGTCAGATAGTGCTGCTGAATGGCGAAAAAATATTCGTTGAATTTTTAAGTCAAAAATATAATGTAGTTGTATGCGGTGCAGGTCATATTTCGATTCCCATTATCAAAATATGCAAGCTGCTTGATCTGCCTGTAACCGTTATTGATGACCGGATGACTTTTACAAACAATGCATCCGCCGCAGGGGCAGACAAGGTTATTTATGAACCTTTCGAGGATGCGCTGGATAAAATACAGGGAGACAGCGGGACATTTTTTATCATAGTGACCAGAGGACACAGATACGACCAGATGTGCCTTGAAAAAATAATAAAAAAAGAAAATGCATACATTGGTATGATTGGAAGCAAGCTCCGTGTTGCAAAGGTTCTGGACTATCTTGAAGAAAATGGAACTCCAAGAGAGGATTTAAATAAAGTATTCACACCCATAGGTTTGAAAATAGGATCCGAGACACCGGCTGAAATTGCAGTTGCAATTATGGCTGAAATAATTCAGGTTAAAAATAAGAATATGATAAGAAGTACCTATGATGATGAAATTTTAGATGGGATTTTTGACGATAAATATGCAGCTATACCTAAGGCTGTTGTAACTATTGTGTCAAGAAAGGGCTCATCACCCAGAGATGTGGGTACAAAGATGATAGTTCTGAAAGATGGAACTATGATAGGCACGATAGGCGGAGGCTGTGTTGAAGCAGATTTGAGATTCAGAGCATTCAACGCCATTGACAGCAAAAAAAGTGAATTGATAAAAGTGGATATGACGGGTGTAACAGCAGAGGAAGACGGAATGGTGTGTGGCGGAATAATAGAAATTTTTGTTGATCCTGTGATGTAACGGAGAGATGTAATGTCAGCAGAAAAGTTTTATTATTTATCTTCAGATGGGAAGACTGAAATCCACGCCGTGAAATGGCTCCCGAAGCATGTGGTTAAGGCTGTTCTTCAAATATCTCACGGGATGCTCGAGCATATTGAAAGATATGATGATTTTGCATCCTTCATGGCTGAACGGGGCGTACTTGTTGTTGGCAATGATCACCTGGGACATGGAAGCTCAGTTTTCGATGAAGGATGCAGAGGATATTTTGGTGAAGATGGAAATGAATATCTCATTGAAGATATGAAGAAATTAATGAATATCATCAAGGATGAATATACTGTGCCATACTTTATCTTAGGACACAGTATGGGATCTTTTCTTGTAAGGCAATTTATAACTCTATACGGAGGACAACTCAGCGGTGCTGTTATAGTGGGAACTGGGCAGCAGCCGAAGCTGCTTGTTTGCTCAGGTATAGCAATATCAAGGATGATTGCTACATTCAGGGGCTGGAATTACAGGAGCGCATTCGTGGATTATCTTGCGGTGGGAAGCAACAACAATATGTTTAAACCGGCAAGGACTGAATTTGACTGGCTCACAAGAGATGCTGAAATAGTTGATGCTTATATTTCAGACAAGCGTATCCGATTCGTTTTTACATTAAATGCATTTTACCACATGTTCAGAAGCATACTCCGCATGAATGAGCAAGAAAAAATTAATTCTATACCTAAGGAACTGCCAATGATATTTTTGTCGGGAGAAAAAGATCCTGTTGGAAATTCAGGTAAGGGAGTTTACAAAGCATCTGATATATACAGGCAAGCAGGAATAAGAAATATTTCTGTTAAGCTGTATAAAGAAGACAGGCATGAGATACTGAATGAACTGGATCGAGAACAGATTTATACGGAAATATCCGATTGGATTGAAAGTATATTGATCGGCAAGTAAAAAAGCATAAGCGCCCAATAAATTAAGGGTGCTTTTTGTATGCAGAGGGAGCGAATGCTTTATGAGCAAAACTGTGATATGCCGTAACCCATTTTTCAGAATATTTTTTCTGAAAAATGGGAGTTCACTTATAGAAATTAAATAAGAAAATGTTTAAATAATATCAGCGAGTGTGCAGGATATAAATTTGGTAGGAAAACGGCGTAAATATGAGTATAAAGGAGAAAAACGATGAAAACTAAATATTGTATTTGAAGAAATCGAGGACTATAATGAAGGCAAACGTTTAGTTAACGTTAAAAAATAATATGGAGGGAAATATGGAAGCAATTGCAAAATTAGTGTCAACAATTGATGGATGGCTTTGGGGATGGCCGCTTGTTATTCTGTTATTTGGAACTCATCTTTACTTAACTTTCCGTCTCAAATTCATTCAAAAGTACATCGGTAAATCAATAAAACTTTCGGTTACTAAGGACGATTTTGCAACAGGTGATGTAAGTCAGTTCAGTGCACTTGCCACAGCCCTTGCTGCAACCATCGGAACAGGTAATATTGTGGGCGTTGCAACTGCTATAGCACTTGGTGGTCCGGGTGCAGTATTCTGGTGTTGGATGACCGGTGTATTTGGCATTGCAACAAAGTATTCGGAGTCACTTCTGGCTGTTAAGTACAGAGTTAAAACAGCTGACGGTTCAATGGCCGGAGGCCCTATGTATGTTTTAGAATATGGAATGAAAAACAAGACACTTGCGTATATGTTTGCGTTCTTTGGGAGTGTTGCAGCTTTTGGAATCGGAAATACAGTCCAGGCAAATTCCATCTCAAATATGATGACTAATCAATTTGGGACACCTTCATGGATAACAGGTATTATTTTAGCAGTGTTGACAGGTATTGTTATCATAGGTGGAGTTAAGAGAATAGCAAGCGTATGTGATAAGCTCGTTCCGTTTATGGCTGTATTCTATGTGTTAGGATGCTTCATTATACTTGTTATGACATATAAGACAATTCCCGCAACATTGAGGCTAATTGTTTCCAACGCATTTACAGGTACGGCAGCGGCAGGAGGATTCGCAGGTTCAACTATCATGATGGCAGCAAGATATGGTGTAGCAAGAGGTCTTTTCTCCAATGAGTCAGGTTTAGGTAGCGCTCCTATAGTTGCGGCAGCAGCTCAGACAAGAAACCCCGTAAGACAGGCGCTGGTTGCTTCAACAGGAACATTCTGGGATACTGTTATAGTATGTGCTATGACAGGTATCACAATAGTTAATACAGGTGTATGGAATACAGGGTTAAACGGCGGAGATTTAACAAACGCTGCATTCGGAAATATTCCTGTTGTAGGTCCTATAGTATTAACAATAGGGTTATTGACATTTGTATTCTCCACAATTTTGGGATGGTCATACTATGGTGAAAAATGTGTGGAATATCTGTTCCATTCAAAGAAGGCTATACTTCCATACAGGATATTGTATACAATAGCAGTATTCTTCGGTTCAGTAATGTCTTTGGCATTTGTATGGGATTTGGCCGATTTGTTCAACGGATTGATGGCTGTTCCGAACCTTATTTCTTTATGGGCATTGTCAAGTGTTATTGTTAAAGAAACAAAGGAATATCTGTGGGATGATAACCTTGATAAAATAAATGAAGAAAAAATGGTGGAAGTAGATCTGTAATATTCGTTCAAGCCTCCTACGCGAATAAATATAATCATCTGATAACAAATCAGTGCGGAATAACTGCCGCACTGATTTATTTATTGTTGCTAAATAGTGTCAATATGTATAGAATTATTATATAATGGTGTGAGGTGATAATGTGCTGAATAAAAATGACATTAAATATATGAAGGAAAATCTAAGCTTCTGGGATAAGCTGAATGAAAATGAGAAGCAGCTTATGATAAACAATACTGCCAAATTTACATATAAAAAGGATGAAATACTTCATAGCGGAGAAAATGAATGTCTGGGACTGATTCTTATAAAAAGCGGAGGTCTTAGGATATATATGCTGTCGGAGGACGGGAGGGAGGTAACCCTGTACAGGCTGTCAGAAGGAGACGCATGTGTTATGTCGGCTTCCTGCATATTGAACAGCATAACTTTTGAGGTGGTTATTGATGCCGAAACAGATACAGAGGTCCTGCTTTTAAATATTGGAACCTTTAGCAGACTGAACAATGATAACATATATGTTGAAAATTTCGCATACAGAAATACTGTTGAGAGGTTTTCTGATGTGATGTGGGCAATGGAGCAAATATTGTTCATGAGCTTTGACAAGAGGCTAGCCACATTTTTAATAGATGAAGCATCGAAAAACAGGAGCAATGATATAAATCTCACCCATGATCAGATTGCAAAATATATGGGAAGTGCAAGAGAGGTTGTATCAAGGATGCTCAAAAATTTTGAATTGCAGGGCATGCTTAAGATATCAAGAGGATTGATACAGATAATTGATAAGGAAAAGCTGAGAGAGATTATAAGTTAAATTTTAAGTTTTGAATAAAAACACTTGCAATTTATTTTAAATATTATATAATAAACAAAAATGAGTATTTAAGCTATGATTAAAGCTACGATTACTGTATTTCAACAGAGAGCCGGTGTTTGGTGCAAACCGGTGAAAGACGTAATCCTTCCACTTTAGGAGCTGCCGGTGATGAGCCGGAGGATGGTAACCTTTAAATTACTTTCGAGTGGTCGGGAAACCGGCAATTTGGGTGGCAACACGGAATCTTTCGTCCCATATAAGTGGATGAAGGATTTTTTATTTTATTTATAATTGGAGGGCATATGTTAGATTTAAGATTTGTAAGAGAGAATCCTGAAATAGTTAAAAAAAATATCAAAAATAAATTTCAGGACAGCAAGCTTCCTTTAGTGGACGAAGTGATTGCGCTGGATATTGAAAGCAGAGAAACAAAGCAACAAGCAGATGCATTGAGAGCAGACAGAAACAAAATATCAAAGGAAATCGGCGGCCTGATGGCTAAGGGCAAAAAAGAAGAGGCAGAGGAATTAAAGAAAAAGGTTACAGAAGAATCTGAGAGACTTGCAGCTCTCGAGGCAAAAGAGGGCGAGCTGGAAGAAAAAATTAAAAAAATAATGATGACTATTCCGAACATAATCGACCCAAGTGTTCCCATAGGCAAAGATGACAGCGAGAACGTTGAAGTTCAGCGCTACGGCGAGCCTGTGGTTCCAGAGTTTGATATTCCGTACCATATAGACCTGATGGAAAAATTCAGCGGAATTGATTTGGAAAGTGCCAGAAAGGTAGCGGGCAACGGATTCTACTACCTTATGGGAGATATAGCGAGACTGCACTCAGCGGTTATATCATATGCCAGGGATTTCATGATAGCCAGAGGCTTCACATACTGTATTCCTCCATTCATGATACGCAGTGAGGTTGTTACAGGAGTAATGAGCTTTGCGGAAATGGATGCCATGATGTATAAAATTGAAGGCGAAGACCTGTATCTCATAGGAACCAGCGAGCATTCAATGATTGGTAAGTTTATAGATACAATACTTCCGGAAGAATCGCTGCCTCATACACTCACAAGCTACTCTCCGTGCTTCAGGAAAGAAAAGGGAGCTCACGGCCTTGAGGAAAGAGGAGTTTACAGGATACATCAGTTTGAAAAGCAGGAAATGATTGTTGTGTGCAAGCCCGAGGACAGCATGATGTGGTATGAAAAGCTGTGGCAGAATACAGTTGATTTGTTCCGTTCGCTGGATATACCTGTGAGAACTCTTGAATGCTGCTCTGGAGACTTGGCAGATTTGAAGGTGAAATCAGTGGATGTTGAAGCATGGTCACCGAGACAGAAGAAGTATTTTGAGGTTGGAAGCTGCTCCAACTTGGGAGATGCACAGGCAAGACGTTTAAAAATCCGCGTTGCAGGAGAAGAGAGCAAGTATTTTGCTCATACATTAAACAACACAGTTGTGGCTCCGCCGAGAATGCTTATAGCCTTCCTGGAAAACAACCTTAACGCAGACGGAACTGTGAGCATACCTGCAGCATTGCAGCCATACATGGGCGGAATGAAGGTTATGAAATAAATGCTTAAAAAAATAAACGAGAAAAACGGTGATGAGCTTTCCGTGCTTGGATTTGGCTGTATGCGCCTGCCTTNNCAAAGGCATCAGAGCTTATTCGTAAATCCATTGAAATGGGCGTGAATTATTTTGATACTGCATATATATATCAGGCAGGCAAAAATGAGACATTGCTTGGAAAAGCACTGGAAGGAGGATACCGCGAAAGAGTAAAGATTGCAACTAAGCTCCCGCCGTACATGGTTAACAGCCTTGAAGGTGCAAAAAAAATATTTTCCACACAGCTTTCGAGGCTGAGGACAGGATATATTGATTACTATCTCATCCACATGCTTACAGACAAGGCAATGTTTGATAAGATGGTGAACCTCGGTGTCATGGAATGGCTGGAGGAAGAAAAACGTAACGGGACTGTCAAAAATATAGGTTTTTCCTTTCACGGAAGCAAGCTTGACTTTGAGCTCATAGTCAAGGCATATAATTGGGATTTCTGCCAGATACAATACAATTATCTGGATGAAAATAATCAGGCGACAAGGTCCGGTCTGGAGCTTGCATACTCCTTGGGTATTCCTGTGATTATTATGGAACCTCTCAGAGGGGGAAAGCTTGTTACTAATTTGCCTGAAGGTGTTATTAAGGCATTCAGCAGCTATAATGCAGACAGATCCCCTGCTGAATGGGCTCTGAGATGGATATGGAATCATAAGGAAGTCGGTGTAATTCTATCGGGAATGAACAGCATGGAGCAGCTGAATGAAAATGTGCGAATTGCAGATGATGCTGGGCCTGGGTCTTTGACAGATGACGAGCTTTCTATATTTGATGATGTTAAAAGGATAATGTCCGAAAAAACCAAGATTCCATGTACCGCATGCGGATATTGTATGCCATGTCCATATGGAGTGAACATACCTGGGTGTTTCTCAAGCTACAATGACAAATATTTGCTGGATGACAGGCTGTACAAATGGAAATATCTTCAGACGTTAGGGGGCATGTCGGCGACACCTGCATTTGCTTCTAAGTGCAGGGAATGCGAAAAATGTGAGTCTCACTGCCCACAAAAAATAGAAATAAGAAAAGAATTAAAAAAGGTCACCAGGGAAATGGAAGGACCGCTTCTGAGGACGGCGGTCAAGGCAGCAAGAAAAGTAATGAGAATAAAATAAATCATGAGATGAGTTATATGCTCCACCTATTGTAGACAGATAAAAAAACTGTGCAGTAAGTAGGAGCATATTTATTTTGCGCCTTACCGAACATATGTTTGACAATGTCGTTCTTTCGTGATAAAATTTAATTAATACCCTTTCAATTTATAATGCGGACAAATATTTGTCCGCATTATAGGAAAGCAGTATATACTAATCCGTATTAAGTAATTTCCCTTGAGGCGGATTAGTATAATAAATTTTCAACGGTGAGATTATGGACGATAATATATTTGAAAAGCTAAAAATTTTATCTGATGCTGCAAAGTATGATGTATCATGTGTTTCCAGCGGCGTGGAAAGAAAAAACAATACGGTTGGGGGTATAGGGAGTGCTTCAGCCGCGGGAATATGCCACACGTGGTCAGCAGACGGAAGATGCATATCTCTTCTTAAGATACTGTTGACCAATGATTGTATATATGATTGCAATTACTGCCTCAACAGGGTTACAAACAATGTTAAGAGGGCATCCTTCACACCTGATGAGGTGGCGGAGCTGACCATTCAGTTTTACAGAAGGAATTATATTGAGGGACTTTTTTTGAGCTCTGCCGTGGAAAAAAGCCCGGACTATACAATGGAGAATATATACAGAGTTCTTGAATTGCTCAGGTATAAGTACAATTTCTGGGGATATGTCCATGTAAAGGTTATTCCCGGAGCGAATCCCATGCTTGTGCAGAAAACCGGAATGCTTGCAGACCGTATGAGCGTAAATATAGAACTTCCTACGAGAGAAAGTCTAAAGATGCTGGCTCCCCAGAAAAAAATAGAAAATATCATAAACCCCATGTCATTGATAAACAATGAAATTACAAGAACCATAGAAGATAAGAGATCGTTTAGAAACACTCCACGCTTTGTTCCAGGCGGACAATCAACGCAAATGATAATAGGGGCAACGCCGGACAATGATAAAACAATTTTGAGTCTTTCTCAAAATTTATACGACAGATTCAATATGAAGCGTGTGTTTTTTTCGGCATACATTCCTGTTATATCATCTCCCAATCTTCCTGCTGTAAGCACCATGCCTCCGCTTTTAAGAGAGCACAGGCTTTATCAGGCTGATTGGCTCATGCGTTTTTATTATTTTCATTCTGAGGAGCTTTTTACGGAAGTCGAACAAAACCTGAATTTAGAATTTGACCCAAAGATGATGTATGCGCTGAGGAATATACATAAGTTTCCCATTGAAATAAACAAGGCATCCTATGAAGAGCTGCTGAGAATACCGGGATTGGGTGTTACAAGTGCCCAAAGAATTATCAGAGAAAGAAAAAATGCAGAGCTCTCTTATGATTCTCTGAAAAAAATGAGGACTGTATTAAAAAGGGCAAGATATTTCATCACGGTTAAAGGCAGATATTATGGAAACGTAAAATTTGAACCGGAAGTAATAAAGGAAGAACTTAGACAGAAAGAAGTGCAACAACAGCTTTCTATATTTGAGCTGCTTTAGAGGTAAATATGGATTATTTATATGACGGCACATTTGAGGGATTGCTCACATGCATTCACCACCATTATAAAAAAGAGCATGCGGACGGTATTTACGATGTGAGAAGCTACCAGCAGTCAATTTTAAATTGCTGCAACATTGTTGAAACAGATGCCCATATGGCAGGAATTGTGGCAGAGGCCATCAATTGCAAGGTATCGGCTGAAGCATATGAGGATGTTTACTATTGCTATTTATCCAATGCCTCCAATAAGGAAAATATCATATTGGAATTTTTAATATTTGCCTTTAGGTATGGGAAGAACACTATGAATTTTTATACCCATGACAAGGTCTTACCGTTGAATACGATGGTGCTGAAGGTGAAAAAGGAAGTTCACAGTTTTCTTGGTATTCTTAGGTTTTCAGACATAGGAGGAGTTTTATATTCAAAATTATCGCCCGATAATGATATTCTCATCTTGCTCATTGAGCATTTTGCCGACAGATACAAGTACGAAAAGTTCATTATTTATGATGAAAAAAGAATGAAGGCAGCAGTGTACGCGGACAATTTATGGGAAATTAAAGAGAATATCCGCATCGAAAATATGGAATACTCCATTCAGGAAAAAACAATACATGAACTATGGAAGCAGTATTTTACGGATTTGGCCATCAAGGAAAGGATAAATACCGACCTTCAGTTTAAATTTGTTCCCGCAAGATACAGAAAAAATATGACAGAGTTCAAATGACAGCAAATTGACATAGGTGTGGTTAAGTAATATAATAATGTTATATTAATAATGTCAGGAGAATTACATGAAAACAGGTATTATATTTGATTTGGACGGAACACTGTGGAATCCTACAGAGCAGGTTGTCAGGTCATGGAACCTTGTTCTCAGAGAACATGGAATCGGTTATACCATGACCGAGGAAATTCTTGAAGGCCTGATGGGCAAAACAATTGAAGAAATCGCAGAGGCTATATCAGCTGATGTTACACCTTATAATGCAATTGACCTTATTAAAGAATGCTGCAGAACAGAAGTGTTTTATCTGGAGAAGAACGGAGGTCGATTGTATCCGGGACTTGAAGAAACACTTGCGGAGCTGGCGAAAGATTACAGGCTATATATAGTCAGTAACTGTCAGGAGCGCTATATAGAGTCGTTTCTAAGCCATCATAAAATGGGTAAATATTTCAGTGATTTTGAAAACCACGGAAGAACGAATTTGCCTAAGGGAGAAAATATTAGGCTTATAATGAAAAGAAACAAACTGGACAGAGCAGTTTATGTTGGAGATACTCAAGGAGACTGCAATGCTGCAAATTCAGCCGGCATCCCGTTCATATATGCTAAATACGGGTTTGGCAATATTAATGAAGAAGTTATCTATATCAGCAGTGTAAGAGAATTACCGGTGCTTGTAGAAAATATGCTAAGCAATGAAATTTAATAAAATGCGTTGAAGTATCCATGGGAATCTTCAACGCATTTTTAATCACATCATTTTTTTGTTTTTCATATGTTTACGAGCATTTTTCATACCGCCGTGGTCTTTGAACATTTCATTTATTTTTTTTGTTTCTATTTGTTTTGAGTTAAGACCGTCATATTTTGCCTCTTTTTTCAATTTTAAAAAGCTTGAAAAACGCTCTTTTGAAAGAGTTCCATTTTTTATTGCCTCTATCACGGCACAGCCAGGTTCGGTGGTGTGGGTGCAGTCATTGAATCGGCAAAGTGATGACAACTCATCAATATCGGAAAATGCTTTGGATAAATCAGCGCTTTCTATTCCAAGCTCTCTCATGCCGGGCGTATCTATTACGATGCCTCCGGAGTTCAGAAGCACAAGCTCTCTTTTAGTGGTTGTATGTCTTCCTCTGTCGTCATTTCTTGTTGAATTAGTCTCATACACGCTGCTTCCTACAAGCCTGTTAACAAGAGTTGTTTTTCCCACACCTGAGGAACCTATGAAAGCGACTGTTTTTCCGGGGCGTATATACTCCATTACCGGAAGATATCCGTCATCGGTCATACTTGATGTTACAATAATATCTGTACTTAAAGCAACAGTCTGCAGTTCTGCCATTGTCTGCTCAATGCCGCTGTTCAAATCTGCCTTTGTAAGAAGAACAACAGGTGTTGCTCCGCTGTCCCAGGCTACTCCCATGTACCGTTCAAGTCTCCTAAGGTTGAAGTCGTTGTTGAGAGACATGCATATAAAAACCGTATCAATATTTGCTGCTACCACCTGCTCATTATTAGATGTTCCTGCGGCCCTTCGAATAAAAGCGCTCTTTCTTGTGAGAACATGGTGTATGATTGCATTTCCGTCTTCATTGTCACTGAGCATTACAAAATCACCTGTAGATGGATAGTCAGACAAGCTTGATGCATTATATCTGAATTTTCCTGAAACCTGTGCTCTTTTTTCACCGTTTTCTGTAATAGTTTTGTACAGGTCTTTATCTTGAGAAATGATTCTTCCCACTGTTAAATTTTCATAAAGTTTGGACTCACTCAGAAATCTTTCACTGAGTCCGTAATTTGTCATATTAATTTTAATCAATTTAGCCTCCTGAATTATTTTCCGGAGGAATATTACAGATTATATACCTCCGCCGCTGCAATGTTTTTAATAGTAACGTAAATCATAAAACAACACTCCCTTCGCGTCAGTTTGTATATTATACGATAATATTTTACAATATTTCTATAACAAATACAATTAAAACTTATCAATAAAAATTTGAAGATTTAAAGTATTAACTATTTACAAAAAATGCTAAATTGTATAGAATGAGATAAGTTTAAAAATATATTTATATAATGGGGTAAATTTTTGAAAAATAGCAAATATAATAAAGATTTTTCTTGGCTACACAAAATTGTCAACTGTATCAAAACTAATGAAGCCGTAAATATTGTAGTTAAATACGGGATGTTTGGTGTGCTTTGGATTCTATTGTCAGACAGGATGCTTGATATGTTGTCCGCTGATTTTGAAATATACAGACATTTACAGACGTATAAAGGTTGGATATATGTTCTTATAACCATGATGCTTTTGTACATACTTATAAGCAGAATGAACACAAGAATACACAATGCTACATGGGAATCACTGAAGGCCATGAAAGAATTAAAGCGTTTGGCATATTACGATACATTGACAGGACTTCCTAACAGAACCATGTTTGTAAATAAGATAAAGAATCTCGCGAGAAGCACAAGGGGAAAGTTTGCCATTGCGTTTTTTGACATTGATAATTTTAAATATATCAATGATACCATGGGGCATTATGTGGGAGATGATTTTTTGAAGTTTTTAGGCAAAAAAATGTCTATAGAACTTCAGTCGCCGAACATGGTGGCTCGTCTCGGCGGGGATGAATTTGCTATCTTGTTCAAAGACTATGAAACTAAGGAAAATTTGCTCAACATACTTGAGAGAATGAAAAATAACATAGGAAACACATGGAACTCAGGAGGCAGGGAATTTTTCATATCAATGAGCGTGGGAGTCGCTGTATTTCCTGATGACGGATATGATTTTGACACGTTGTTCAAGCACTCTGATATTGCTATGTATGCCGCTAAAAAAGAAGGAAAAAACAAGATTTTCTTTTACGAAGAAGGTATACAGAACGAAGCAATACGGCATATGCATATGGCAAACAAGCTGCAAAAGGGTATGGATAATAAGGAATTTGAGCTTTATTATCAACCTCAAATTGAGCTAGAGACAGGAAGGATAATTGGAATGGAAGCTCTCGTCAGGTGGAATCATCCTGAAGAAGGATTTATTTCTCCGGCTGAATTTATACCCGTTGCAGAAATAACAGGACAGATATATGACCTTGAAAGAAGAATTGTCGAAAAGGCTTTAACGCAAAAGAAAATATGGGAGAAGGAAGGGCTGGATGACATTGAACTATCCATAAATCTGTCAAGCAAGTCCATAATAAGCAACCTGAATTTCAGGAGCATTGAACTGTTATTTTCTGATTTTGATATTGATTATCAAAAAATAGTAATTGAAATTACGGAAACCGCCGCAATTTCGGACTTGGACGCAGTAATTGAAAGACTTAATACTTTGAAAAGTAAAGGGATTAAAATTGCATTGGATGATTTCGGGACAGGATATTCATCCATTACGTATTTGAAGAAGCTGCCTATTGATATAGTAAAGCTTGACGAAAGCTATATAGGTGAAAAAGACTCCTCAATTGTCAAGTTTGTTGTATCGCTTGCGCATGACTTGGGATTCAGGGTTGTTGCCGAAGGAATAGAAACTTCGGAGCAGTTGAATTATCTAACAGGAGTAGGATGTGAATACGGGCAGGGATACTTTATAGGCAGGCCAATGTGCATTGAAAAGATAAGCGAATTGCTGGATGAAAAAAATATAGTGTAGATTTTTCGCGAATTATTTATTACAATATTATTAAGCTATACTGCCATAATTATGCTTGACAGCAATACAAAATCAGAGGGGGAATAGAATGAAAAGACAAATAGTTGTTAGAGAACGCGATAATGCTACCATAGAAGCAATAAGGGCAGCTGTTGACAATATGGTTGAAGAAATTGGGTTCGATACCATGACTGTAAGAGACATATGCAAAGAGGTAGGTATAACGGTCGGAACATTTTACCATTATTTTTCATCAAAAAATGATTTGCTTCTCGACAGGTATATCAGATACACTAAATTTTTTGAGGATTGTTATGAAAAAGAATTGTGTTGCATGAATGAAATAGATGCCCTTAAACTCATTGTGAAAAAACAGATGGAATATGGACAAAGCAGAGTATTCGAAATGTATAAGCGTTATTATCAGATTATGATTGATGAATCTGACAGATGGGCAGAGGTAAGACCTGATTCAGTGCCTGTTTTGATTGATAATATAATAAGAAATGGTCAGGAAAAAGGAACAATCAGGAGCGACTTTTCTGTTCGCGAAATAAGAACGTTGATATTTAGTATTATGAATGGATTAGCTATAGAATATTTCACCGTAGATAAATCAGTGTTATCTGACCCTGGAATACTAAATATAATTGAAGATTGCATAGATAGATTTGCCATATAACCCGCATAAAGCGGGTTTTTTTAATTTGTTATAAAAACCATTGACATTTTAGTTTGTTAATAATATACTTAATCTAACATGTTCGACAATATCTCCAAACTGTTATATATTGAAACGGAAAGAGTGCCGCTGCTATTGATTTGCAGCGGCATCTTTCCGTTTGTATATATTCCCCGGGGAATAGTTGCATGAAGGTTGAACTTGCTATATAATAAACTAATACTAATTTGCATTAAATATTTCCCTTGAAGCGAATTAGTATATACTGTTTTCCGGAGGAATTTCATGAGCTCTTTTATTTTGAAAATAATAGCACTGACTACCATGATTATTGATCATTATGGAGCGATTTTTCAAGGTGATATGACGATGTTGAGAATTATTGGACGTCTTGCTTTTCCCATTTATTGCTTCTTGCTGGTTGAGGGATATTACCATACTGGAAATGTAAAAAAATATGCTCTCAGACTGCTTCTTTTCGCATTCATTTCTGAAATTCCGTTTGACCTTGCATTTTTCGGAAGGCTGTACTTCAGCTATCAAAATATTTTTTTCACCTTATTTATAGGCTTAACTGCAATTTATTTTCTTGACAATAAAGACGGAAGATATAATTTCAACAGTGCTGCTGTGGTTATTGCGGCATGTGTGCTGGCATCCCTGTTGTCCACCGATTACCAAGCTATTGGAATCATCTACATAATCGCATTTTATTACGGAAGAAAATATGAAAAACTCAATAAATTTCTAACTATAGGGATTATAATGTTTATTGTAAATCTTGGTGCCGGTATGCTGCAGCAATTTTCTCTTTTGGCTCTTCCTCTGATTTATATCTATAATGGTGAGCCGGGGCCGCGGAACAAATTTTTGCAGATAATGTTTTATGCGGCTTATCCGTTGCACCTGATATTGTTTTATTTTTTCAAAATCATATAATATCATAAAGGTTCTTTTCGCATGTGCTGAAAAGAACCTTTATACTGTTTTAATTTAAAGGTGCGGACAAATAATTGTCCGCGACATAGGAAAAAAGTATATACTAATTCGCTTCAAGGGAACTGATTTAATGCGAATTAGTATTATGTCAGAAAATATTTCAGAGGGAATAGTGCCAACAGTAAAATTTCAAACATAAGGAGCCTTCTCTCTGATTGGTTGCTCTTAAAGCTGAAATACTCCTCAGTGATTGAATCAAGCACGTCGGTACGGCTCAGCACGGACGAATACCTGTCTACAAGCTCAAAAACATTGCTTATGGCATCAAATATCTTTCTTGTTTCAATAGTCTTGTCAAATTCGGGAGGACGGTCAAGAAGTCTTACACTTTCTACAGTCCTGAACTTAAACCTGGTGCATTGTGCAATAATTGATATGACCATTTTTGAATTCGCTCTCAACTTTCCTTTGTGCAAATAATTAATAAGCTTCTCCGCTTCGTCAAGCACAACGGTAAGCTCGGCCTCAATCTTATGAAGTTCGGTTGATTTAGCAAGCACTGTTGCGGCCATATCAGTAATAAGACGGCTGTATTCATATTCTTCGTCATCTTCGGATATTTTTACTTTGTTGTTGTCATTCACTGTGATAAAATGAGTTTCATTAAATTTTGAAATAAGCAGGTGATCGATATCAACATAAATTTTTGCAAGGTAATCAAAAAAATACTGTATTTCATGCTGATTGAAATTTACAAATGTTATGCAGCCATATCTGTATATATATACTGATTTATTTAGATCTTCGTACATAAATATTTTTTCAATTTCATGGCTTTCAATTTTAATAAATTCCTTCCAGCCATCCTGATTAAGATTAAAATAGGATGCAATCTGCAGCAGGGGAAATTTTGTTGCTGCCTTATATGTGTTAAAAGTTATTGTATTCATGGTGCACCTACTTTATAAGGTCAAGGAACATCAATACAACTTCCATAACAATCAGGACTATTACAATCCACTCCAAGAATAATCCACGCATGGACATACTTATGTCAGCAAGACCATCAACAATGCTTTTCAATATTTCTGTCTTGCTTTTTATTACTTCATAACGGTCATTAAGCTCAAAAAACTCCGACATTTTGAAATAAAATTCTGCTGCTTCACTGTTTACCCATGTAACGTCAGGTTTGTCGAGAATCATTATGTAGGCTATTGTGTTGTATTCGTGTCTTACAATTCTTGAAGTAGTTTTTGCAAGTTCCTTATTGCCTATGTGCAGCCTTCCTTTCTCCAGGTTGTCGATTTTACTTTCTATGTTGTCAAGTATTTTTCCAAGCTGTTCCTCTATTCTTTCCAGAGCAACAGATTTTGCAATAATAATCGATACCAGTTCAGGATAGAAAAGCTCTCTTCCGGGAACCTGCACATATTTATCCGTAAAGTCCAATTCCTCTCCTTCATTGAAGTGAAGGGCATAATCATCCTTAAACCTGTCAAAATGTTCAATGTCGATGTCAGGTTTTATTTTTTTAAGATATTTCATGAATATTTCGGTATGATTCATTCCAGAATTAATAAACACTATGCTTCCGAAAGAAAATACCATTATTTTTTCATTTTCACCACTGTGCTCACCGAGTATTCTTTCCAGCACAGGGCCATGAAGAATAAGAGGTTCTTCCCAAGTGTATTTTTTCTTTATACCACATTCAACAGCTATTTTGTTAAGGTCAATTTCATTCGTAACCGCATAGGTTTTGTATTGCAGATCATTCATATTATTCACCGCTATTCTTTAAGTGTATATAACCGAAAACATCCGAATTAATGTTATCTACCAATCGCTTCCTTTTTTTATTACCTCTTTCATTTTGGACATTATTCTCTCATAGCTTCCGGGAGAGTGGGGAACAAGACAGTTGGAGCAATCTTTTATTCCATGATTTTTGATATAATTTCCTCCGCATTCATCCTTCAGCATATAAAGCGGGCAATAGCAAAAAAGGCAGTTGAAGCTTTCTTTATCCGATATTTTGTGGCAAGGGAAATACTCGCATTTACTATTTTGAAAAAATTTATAATTTTCTGAACTCAATTTATTTCTCCTTGTTTTTTTAGGTATTATACCACAAATATCATCAATTTACAATTGCTGTGCAAAAATATGTATAACGATATAAGAATATTGAACTGTTGATACTGATGAAAAGTATGGTATAATGAATTATTACAAAATTTGTGAGGTTTTTATGATTAAAGAATTTGAAGGCAAATTGCCCATAATCAGTGAAAAGGCATATATTGCTGAAGGCGCTCAACTTGTGGGAAATGTAGTGATGGAAGAATATAGCAGCGTGTGGCACAATGCAGTTGCGAGGGCAGATATAAACACTATCAGAATCGGAAAATATACTAATATTCAGGATAACGCGGTATTGCATGTAGAGGACAGCCTGCCTACGCACATAGGTGACTATGTCGTAGTGGGACATGGAGCAATTCTGCACGGCTGTAAAATTGAAGACCATTGCCTCATAGGAATGGGAGCTATTGTTTTAAATGGTGCTGTAATAGGCAGGGGCAGTGTGGTGGCGGCAGGTGCCTTGGTTAGAGAAAATGACGTAATTCCACCGTTTTCACTTGTTGTGGGAATGCCGGGGAAAGTAATAAAGCAGCTTCCGGAAAATACGGACCGCATTCATGCTCAGGCTGTGAAATATAAAACGCTGTGGACAGAGAGATACGGCTATCTTCCTGATGCCGGAGGAGAGGTCTATAACGGAGAGGAAATAGTATAATTTAACCCCCTGAATGAAGAAAATTCAGGGGGTTAAATTTTGGGATTATGCAAGCATTTTTAAGATTGATGATTTAGGCTTTACCCCAACCATGGTTTTAATAATTTTTCCTTCCTTCATAACAGCTAGTGTTGGTATACTCATTATATTGAAAGCTGATGCAAGCTCAGGCTGTTCATCTATATTAACTTTACACACCTTAACATCCGGTACTTCTTTTGCGATTTCTTCCACTACAGGAGAAATCATTTTGCACGGCATGCACCATGTTGCCCAGAAATCCAAAAGTACAGGCTTATCGGATTTTAAAACCTCCTGCTCAAAATTTGATTTTGTTATTTTAATTGAATTCATATTTTTCGCTCCTTATTTTTTATTATAACTTAATTATAATATTTCAAAATTAAAAAACAGTGACTCAGTCACATCAAATAGTAATAATTGAAAATTTATCCGGCAATACTAATTGCAGTAACTAATAAGGAGAATGAAATGAGGGAATTATTTTTAAAAACCAAGCATGGGCTTCAGCCTATAAGTGAAGAGGAAGCCTCAAAGTACAATTTAAAAGAAGGGAGGATATCGCCGTTCAGCAGATATTGGGTTGTTGACAAGAACGGAAGCACGGGAATCAATGATCCTTCCGATGACACATCAAGCCCGGGACCGGATGAAATTCCTGAAGGAGAAGGTCTTGATAACGACCAGATACAGGAATTTCCTGAAACACACGCAATAATGTCGCAGTCTGAAATAATTGACTTTTCACATGGCACCGATTCGGAATAAAAGTTGATATTTGGATTATATTCCTGTTGACAATTGACTGTCTAAAGTTTATATTGTACATGCATCTATGTAAAGGGGTAGTCCCTACTATACTATTATTATCAGAGGTAATTATGTACAAGCACACAACAAATGAAGTTGTTATGGTACAGCCGGTGATGTTTATGTACAATGCTGAGACAGCTGTAAATAACAAATATCAGAATACAAGCGATGAAAACAGCAATAAAATTCAGGAAAGAGCATTGAGGGAATTCAATGAGCTTGTAAATAAACTGAATATCAAAGGAGTCAATGTCAATGTTTTAAAGGATAATTTAAGCAGCTCCACACCTGACAGCATTTTTCCAAACAATTGGTTCAGCACTCATGAAGGCGGACATCTGGTGTTTTATCCCATGTATGCCAGAAACAGAAGAGAAGAAGTTGAAAAGTTCAAGCATGAAATAACTGAAATGATGAAGAGGAAACAGATAAAAGAGGGAAGAGGTCTTAAAATTTACGATTATCTCTCATTTGAATATACGGATAAGTTTTTGGAAGGCACAGGCTCCATGGTTATAGACAGAAAGAACAGAACAGCATACTGTTCCTTATCACCGAGAGCTGATAAGGATTTATTTCTTAGATTTTGTGAAGACACAAATCATAAGCCGGTCTATTTTGGCGCATATCAGGATGGTGTTCCGATATATCATACAAATGTAATGATGGGAATAGGTGAGAAAAATGCCATAGTGTGCCTTGAAGCTATAAGTGAGCCAGACAGGGAAAGGGTAGTGAATGAGCTTAATGGTGCCGGTAAAAATATTATCGAAATATCATTGGACCAGGTGAAGAAATTTCTTGGAAATACACTGGAGCTTAGAGGCGGAGACGGCAAAAATTTTATTGTAATGTCTGATAGTGCATATAATTCATTAACTGAGCATCAGAAGGAACAGATTTTAGAAAGTACTGAAATACTGCATTCCAATATAGAAACCATAGAGTTTTACGGTGGCGGTTCGGTGAGATGCATGCTTGCAGAAATATTTATTTAGTATGACATGACCCCGTTTTTTCGATTGAAAGGAAGAAAAAACGGGGTCATTTTAAGCTTTAGCAGCTGTTAAGCTCTTGTTTTTACAAGCATGTTTTCAACTCTGTTTCTCCCGTTGTATTTTGCTTGATAAAGCAGCATATCTGCCATGTTTACAAGAGAATCGGGCAATCTGTCATCAAATTGGGCAGCACCGATGCTGATTGTAACCCTTAAACCCTTAATTCCAAAATCATAATTTTGTATGCTTGAACGGATTCTTTCAGCAATTTGGGAGGCGTGTTCAAGGCATGTATAAGGAAGTACCGCAATGAATTCCTCACCTCCGTAGCGTCCCACGTAGTCGCTGCTTCTTATATTTTGCTTTATCAGGTTTGACACGCCAATTATTACCTTGTCTCCTGCCAGATGTCCGAACCGGTCGTTGACACGCTTGAAATTGTCTATATCCATCATTAGCACACATAAATTTTCTTTCGTTTTGACAGCTTCAGCTAACTTAATTTCCAGCAGCTCATTGATATATTGGTGGTTGTAGAAATTAGTCAAGCCGTCCCTTATTGACTTGTTTTTTAAAATTTCGTTGACTTCCATAAGTTCCTTGTTCAGCTCGCTGATACTTTCGTTTTTTTGCTTAAGTAATTCCTCTATCATTTTATTTTCACCGATTATTAAAAGCCCGGTTGTCATATTTGATATTGGACGCAGAGGTATAACGGTTATTTTGAACGGAATTGCCTGCCCCGACTTAAAGGAAACCGTAATATCAGAAAAACGCACCGGATTATTGAGATGTTCACAGTTTTTAACAGTCATATCTATACCTTCATGGTCTATAATATCTGTAATATTAACTCCTATGACTTTATTCTCATCGTAGTTCAGTAATGTACATATCTGACGGTTTGCTTTTATTATATTTCCCTTCGTATCTGCCAAAACAGCTATTCCTGTAAGTTCCTTGAACAGCTCGTTTGTTATCAGTGAAGAAGGAATAGAAAGGAATTGATACTTTGTAATCGAATAGTGTATTCCCCAAAACATTATCAGTGCGAACAGTTGACCCATGTTGGGAAGGGTTATAATGCCAAGGTAAGGAAGTATAACCTGAATCATAAGATTAAGCAAAAACGGAACAGTACAGCATACAGCTATAATTTTAGCCTGCTTTTTTTGTATTTTGCTATCTGATTTATATCCCCACAAAAAAATAATAAATATACTTATGGCAAGGTATGAAAAGTTGTATAGGAAATTTCCGGTATAAAAGAATTTCTCTATAGCTGGCGGTGTATTAATGTGCGGGTCAAAAAGAAATAAGACCATGAATAGTGAAATTGCTGCGGGAAGCATAATCAGCACTTTGAAAAATAAGTTGCCTATATATTTGTTCTGAGTCATGATCATTACAAAATACAGTGCAAAAGCTTCGAAAGTGCACCATCCAAAAGCGGATATTTTGTTCCAGAAGGAATACTCCTCTACATTTTCGGCAAGATATGTAAAACCACCTGCAAACGACCACAGAGCAATGCTCAGAGTCATTAAAAAGAACGCTCTGAACAGCTTTGATTTTTTGTTGTATTTTATTGTGTTAAGTCCAACATAAGAATACAGGATGGATGCTATAAAGGACAAGACCGTTAAGTAAACCATGAAGATGCTCCTATTACCTCATACATTGAGGTTTTAATAATATGTATATAATACCACATAAATTATTTTTTGGAAGATATTTTTTATCTTTGTATTAAAAATTACAGCATAAGAATACTTTTGAATATTTGTTTGTATATGGTATAATATCAGTAGTTGTAAGAGGAAACCGCAGGAGGATGCTATGGAGTTGAAAAATTTTAAGGAATTGATTGCAAAGGTACAAAATAATGATTCTAAAAAGAGAGTCGCAGTTGCAGCTGCACAGGATGAACACACGCTGGAGGCGGTATTCAGGGCAAAAAACGACAAGTTGGTGGAGCCCGTACTGATAGGGGACAAGGCTAAAATCAGGGAAATACTTACAAGGCTTTCAATTGACTTTGATGATGAAAAAATTATTAATGCAGAAAATGATGCTGATTCCGCAGAAAAGACGGTTGAACTTATTAACGAAGGAGGAGCGGATTTCATCATGAAGGGAAAGCTCCAGACTGCCGATTTGCTTAAGGCGGTGGTTAATAAGGAAAAGGGGCTTAGGACCGGAAATGTCATTTCACACGTGGCGATACTTGAAATACCTGCGTATCATAAGCTTATGGCAGTGACGGACGGCGGAATGATGATGTACCCAAATGTTGAGGAAAAGAAGCAGATAATTGAAAATGCCGTGAATGTATTTTTGAATATGGGCTATGAATGTCCTAAGGTTGCTGTTCTGGCAGCGGTTGAAACTGTAAATCCCAAAATGCCTGAAGCGGTGGATGCAGATGCTCTTAAAAAAATGAACGAAAACGGAGAAATTAAAAATTGCATCGTTGAGGGGCCCATATCTATTGACCTCACATTCAGCATGGAGTCTGCACAAATAAAGGGATATGAAAGCCCTGTTACAGGAGAGGCTGACATATTGATAGTTCCGAATATCACAGCTGGGAATATCATGAGCAAGGCTCTGCTTGAATTCGCAAACGGAACTATGGCGGGTATGATAGTCGGAGCTAAGGTTCCTATCGTTCTCACATCCAGAGGTGCAACTTCAGAAGAAAAATACTTGTCGCTGGTATTGTCGGCATCAGCTGTGAAGTAGATGAAATAAAATTACAGGCAATGCATACATAATTTGTTCAGCTATAATTCTGTGTGCATTGTTTTTTTATTTTACTTCACAAACCAAGCTTTGCCAGAAGCTGCATTCCTTCACAGAATAAATAGAATAAGCAAAAACAATTGAAAAATTATCACATAAAAGAAATGCTTCTCAATATAAATTACTAATAGATAATATGGGGGGATTTCTTTGAAAGAAAACCACGATAAAATAAAGGAAGAGGTCATAAGGCTCAAGGAAGTTTACGGATTCAGAGGTCCGCTTCATTATACGGACTTTTCAAACCTGAGTTCAATAATTCGCATAGGATACCTTTGCAGCAGAAGCCTGTGCTATGCAAGTAATATAGAGTTTTTTGATGGCTGCAATGA
Source organism: Firmicutes bacterium UBA2530 (assembly GCA_002340985.1). Taxonomy (GTDB): domain Bacteria; phylum Bacillota; class Clostridia; order Tissierellales; family Sedimentibacteraceae; genus Sedimentibacter. Next base: position 148,049 of record DDNC01000002.1, read on the forward strand.
AAGCGAAGGGGATGACTTTTCGGAAAGCATCAAGAGATATACTCGGTTTTATTTTGCTGAAAATACTAATATTGATGTCTTGTGCAAGTTGAATACACCCGTGTGTCTTCTGTTCAGCGAGGAGATAGTATATTCAGACCTGGCTGCTTATTCCGATGCAAATGCTGACTTTAACTGCTCAGACATAGGAGATGACTATGAGTTTTTTAGCGGTAAAATAGACTGGGAACTTGTTTTCAACAGAGGAATTGAGGAAGAATATTTCGAAGGTCATGTTAAGGAAATTCTGAGAAGAAAAAGCCAGGCCGAGCTATTAATTGACGAGCCTGTTTCCATTAAATATATTAAAAATATCATATTTCGATGCAGGGCGGATTACAAGCGTGCATGCGGACTTTATGGAAAAAATAAGATGTTTATTGTTGAGCCTGAAATGTTTGAGGATGACAGAAATTATATAATGGATTATAATATTGTTTATAATGGCTCGGTGGATAAGGATGTATTCATTTTGCACTTCTGTTCAAAGAAACCTGTGAAAAACGATGGAAGACACGAATACAGCTTGTATGACATGGAAGGACGGCTGATTCGCAATGCAAAAGTAAATTNNTAAATTTTTTAGAATCGGAAAGTACGGATTTTCATGTTGAGGTCTCAGGATTGTCCAGGGTGCCTATATTGTTTAAATTCTGGTTCTACGGAATACTCTCCATCGAGGAAACAATAGGGTAGATGGTTGTACTGCGGAGGAACAATGTTAGATATTAAATATGATTCATATGATATAGAGGAAAAAAGAGAAGTAGTTAAACGGACACTTTTTCAGGAATCTGCAAATATAAAATCTGAAAATTTTGGTAAGATTTCAGAAAAGGATTTATACCTGTTGTTTGAACTGTATGATGAGGTTTTTCTGTGCGGATGGTTTAAACAGAAATTCAGAGGCAATATAAAGTTTAAGCTTTCAAGGCAGCTGACCCGTTCAGCAGGTAATACAAGAACACGGAAAGATATATCAGCAATCAAGCCTGAGGAAGTTGAATTTGAAGTAAAAATTTCTCTAAACCACCTTATGAATTTCAATAAAGCAAAAAGAATAAAATATGTTGGGGGAATTGAAGCCGCCAGTGTTTTGGACAGCCTCATGCTGGTATTTGAACATGAGCTTTGCCATGTTATTGAATTTTTAGTGAGGCATAAGTCCAGCTGCAATAAAAAACCGTTTATGGATTTGATAAATAATATTTTCGGACATACGGAGCATACTCACAAATTAGTAGGCGCAGGCGAAGCGAACGTAAGCGAATATGGTCTTAAGCCCGGAGACAGCGTTAAGTTCAGATATGGGAACTCGATAATGGAGGGATTTATTCAGAAGATGAATAAAAAGGCAACTGTAATGTGCCCTGACAAACATGGAAATTATATTGATAAATCAGGGAGACGATATGTAAAGTTCTGCGTTCATCCTGAAAGTTTTATAAAAGAGGGTTAATTGCTGATTATTTTGTAATCATATACTTATACTTCAGAGGAGAAATAGAATGAATTTATTTATAACCGCAGTAACACCGGGTGCTGCTCTTGCACTTATGATTTATCTGTTTGACAGACATGACAGAGAGCCCATTAAGCTGCTCTTGAAGGTATTTTTCATGGGCGTAATCTGTGTGATTCCCACAGTCTTGATTGAGAATCTGCTTATGTCATTTAATGTATTTCCGGGTATACCGGGAGCCGCATACACGGCTTTTATTGTTGCCGGATTTACAGAAGAGTACATGAAAAGGCAGGTTGTTTTAAAGGGCGTATATTTTAATCCGGCATTTAATGAAAAGCTTGACGGCATAGTGTACTGCGTAATGTCCGCACTTGGGTTTGCAACGATTGAAAACATCATGTACGTGGTTTTCAGGTTTTCCGATGTGGAGTCAATAGGCTTTTACAGAGCGGTGTTGTCTGTTCCCGCACATATGCTTTTTGCCATAACCATGGGCTACTATCTTGCATTGGCGAAATTTTCAACAACACCGGAAGAAAGACATTACTTTTTTAAGAAATCATTGGCAGTTCCGGTAGTGCTTCACGGCATTTTTGACTTTATACTGATGTCAGGAATAGAGCAGCTGATGCTTTTATTCATACCCTATGTTATTTATTTGTGGGTGATAAATTTGAAAAAGCTGAATATCTATTACAATGATTCCAAGAATGAAAGTGTTAATGAATTTGACAGGTATGATGAATTTTAGAGCTGTCCCATCACCATCTGAACCGCAAATGCCACTATTACAACCAGTGCTGATATGATAAATCCGTGCAGCATTGGTTTAAAGCCTGAATGGTAAACCTCTCTGAAATTGGTTTTCAGACCTATGGCGCCAAGAGCCATTATCATTAGAAATTTACTTACGGATGACATAAAATTGCTTGTGTCATCGGGAACAATACCAGTACTTCTCAACGCAACCATTCCAAGGAAAAGTAAAATGAAGTAAGGAAATATTTTTCTGAAATTTATTTTGTGTCTCGCAGAATGCGTATTGCTTTTGACGCTGATACGTTCATTAATAAAAGAAAAAATAATGACAGTTGGAATGATTGACAATGTTCGTGTCAATTTTACAATCACTGAATACGCTCCGGCTGCATCTGAAAAGGCATATCCTGCCGCAACTACAGATGAAGTGTCATTTACAGCAGTTCCTGCCCATAAGCCATAACCCATATCACTCATTCCGAAATATTTTCCTGCTATAGGAAAAAGTATAACCATAAAAATATCAAATAAAAATGTTGCCGAAATGGCATATGCTATATCTTTGTCTTCCGCGTCAATAACCGGAGCTATGGCTGCCACTGCTGAACCTCCGCAAATACCGGTTCCGGCTGAAATCAGACTGGAGAGCTTCCAGTTCATGCCGAGTACATTTCCGAGCAGATACCCGCAGCCAAAGGCTGTTGCCAATGTAAAACACATCACAATCAATGAATATTTTCCGACCTGAAATATTTGTGTAAAGCTGAGTGTAAATCCTAACAGTATAATTGCAAGACGCAGAACCTGTTTGGAAACAAATTGAATTCCTTGCCCCAGAAGCTTGTGTTTTGATAAAAATGGATTTAGTAGCATGCCTATAAGCAAGGCAAATACGCTGCCGCTGATTAAACCATATGGAATAAATCCACTTATAAATTTGGAAATCAAGGCCAAGACCACTGTTATAAGGATTCCGGGTAAGTATTTTTTAATTAATGTCATAATCATCATCTCCTCTTGTTGATTTTAGGATAAAATGATGATAAAATCAAATTATGAATTCTTATATTATTACAAATTAAAATTATACAAGGTGTAATGATGCTGGATTTTAGACTTGAAACATTTCTTGAACTGTGCAGGATAGGAAATTATACGAAGACTGCGGAATATCTTCATATTACGCAGCCTGCTGTTACACAGCATATCAAATATTTAGAGGATCAATATGGTGGAAAGCTGTTTATATACAAGGATAAAAGGCTTACGCTGACGGAGCGGGGCAACAGCCTGTATTATTTTGCGCTGACAATGCGTGCTGACAGCAATAGAATAAAAAGTCTGCTAAGTGCGAAGGAGACTTCGCCGCACCATATTGCATTTGGTGCAACACTTACAATAGGTGAATATGTTATGGCTCCCATTGTGGGAAAGATTTGGGAGTCATATCCATCTTTGCCAATCACCATGTTGGTAGATAACACGCAGGTTCTTTTACAGAAGCTGCATGACGGAATAATCGACTTTGCTTTGCTGGAAGGCTTTTTTGATAAAGACAGGTACAGTTCAAAAATAATAAGTGACGAAGAGTTTATCGGTGTGTGCTCTCCGATCTCAGAACTTGCTGAAAGGCAGTGCTGTTTTGATGAAATTTTAGATTACAGGCTCATTCTTAGAGAAAAGGGTTCCGGTACAAGAGACATATTTGAACAGGCATTGAGGGCACATAATTTGACGGTTGAAAGCTTCATCCGAGTTAGTGAAATCGGCAATATGAGTGCAATAAAACAATTAGTGTCCAATAATCTCGGCATATCATTTATGTACAGGGCCGCCGCTAATAAAGAACTATCTCAAAGAATGCTGGTTCCGCTGAATATCAAGGACTTCAGTGCAAGACATGCATTTTCGTTTGTTTTTCTTAAAGACAGTTTGCATCATAAGGAATATTGGAATTGGTATGAGTTCTTTAAAAAGAATTTATTTAGTTAAAAGAGACAGAAGTCATTTCAGCCTCACATGTTATTCTCAAGCTTCCGCACGAACTGACGTGCCCGTTTTTCTTTTTCTTTGTTCATAAAAGAATGTCCATACCCTTGATCACGTTCTGCAAGCATACCTGCATAAATGAGTTGCGAATGCTTGCAATACCGTTCCATTCCGGCTTCAAACAAATCAGAGCCCTTTTCCGGACGGTAGCCGCAGGTGGTTACAAGGGCTAATTTTCGCCCGGCCCAAAGTGAAGGACCTTTTTCATCTCCGTAAAACTTATTCATTCCGTACACCAAGCGGTCAAGAAGAGATTTCATGGGAGGTGTGCAGTACCATGAATAAATTGGAGTTGCAAGGACAACTATATCAGACTCCAAAATCTTATCAAAAATTTCCTGAGCATCATCCACAAAACGACATCCGAATTTTGTCCAATCTGCTTGACATACTCTGCATGCAATGCATGGAGAGATGTTTTTATTATACAGGCTTATTAAGTCGTATTCGGACCCACAGGCCCCTAATTCTTCAATAAAAGGTTTTAAAAGTGAAGCCGTATTACCTGTTTCCCTTGGACTTCCCATCAAAATACAGTATTTCATGATGCTCCTTTCAGTGATTGAATTTAAACAACGCCGCAAACTCTGACTTTAGCTTGTCTACAATATATAATATCATTTTCTGTTTGCTCAATCAACATTTTAATTATTAGTTAGCATCAGCAGCCCAGGAAGATTTTATCCGTACCAAGCACAATGATATATGCAATGCTGTGTCATACGCAGGATACATATTTAAAATATAAATATTAACGCTTAAAATTGCATAATAATCGAAAATTTTTTGATGCAGGCTCTTTAGCGAGAATCTCCATATTCCAATAAAAAACCTTCGTCTAAAATAAGCATCTCCAAGTTATAAAAAGATAAAGCAGAAAATGTCGTAAGCTGTGCAAAGCGATTTTGCATAATTATTCTTCTTGCTTTAGAATACTTTCGATAATTTAAAAAGTTCAAGGCACAATACTAAGGTTTTAATGCAATCCATAGCTTCTAATGAATATGTTGGCATTAATGCAAGTATCTCTATATACTATATAGCATATATTACGAGTTTTAACGGATATAAAATGGATTAAAGTCTATTTTCGCGCACTTATGCCTGTTACCATGTTTTGATAAATTATTATAAGGGCTGCCTTTTATCTTATGAGAAACAGAAAACCATATAAATTTCTTTTTACAAGCAGACGGTTTTAGACTAAGGTATATGATGTATGTTAAGAAGAAAGGGCAATATCATACAAGAATGCTATTACTGCTTGTGGTATACTAAATATAAGATAACCTTGAAAGGAGGAAAAGTTTGTGAAACAGGAGATAAGAACGGTAAAATACGATATCCAATTGAAAGTGGAGGCCTATCATTTTCAAGGGATTATGCAGAAATTTCCCAATCATTTTCATGAGTATTATGTGATTGGGTTTATTGAAAAAGGCCAGCGGTTTTTATCTTGCAAAAACAATGAATACACAATAGAAACGGGAGATTTATTGTTGTTTAATCCGCGTGATAATCATGCTTGTGAACAAATTGACGGTAAAACGCTGGATTATAGATGTATCAATATCAAGCCAGAAATTATGAGCAAAGTAATATTTGAAATAACAGGAAAAGAGTATTTACCATATTTTAAGTCCCAAGTAGTTTTTCATAGCGAATTGATTGTTGTGCTCCGGGAATTACATCAAATAATTATGGAGGAAGAGAAGGATTTTAGAAAAGAGGAAATCTTCTTTTTCCTTTTGGAACAGCTGATTGAAGAATATACAGAACAGGAAGTGCCGGCAGGAAACACAGAGCAAAGTACGGAAGCAAGAGTAATTTGTGAATTCTTAGAAAATCATTACATGGAGAATATTACGCTCGACGATCTCTGCAAGCTGACCGGATTAAGCAAATACTATCTGCTTAGATCTTTTACTAAGCAAAAGGGAATATCTCCTTATAGCTATTTGGAAACCATACGAATTGACAAAGCGAAAAAAATGCTGGAACAAGGTGTTTTGCCAATAGATGTAGCCATACTGACAGGTTTTACCGACCAGAGTCACTTTTCTAATTTCTTCAAGAAGTTTATAGGGCTGACGCCTAAGCAGTATATGAATATTTTTAATGATACTCATAATTGAATATTCGCATAGAAATGATTTTCATGGACAGAAAGACATTTCTTCAATTGAGATACTGGTTAAGATTTATACTGGGTTTCATTGTACTGCTTGCGGTTTACCCTCAAGCTCAAAACCGGTATTTCCATGCTTGGAATAGTACTTAAACTGACAGGATTATTTATTCCGGAAATTAAAACCTCTGCAATACAAAAGGAGTTGAAAAAATGAACGATTACAATATGAAATGCGTAATGATTATAGATTCTGAACTGCCAATAGGCATTATGGCAAACACCGCTGCTATTTTAGGTGCCACGTTAGGAAAGCATATCCCTGAACAGATAGGGGCGGATGTAACAGATGCTTCCGGCCAATCACACTTGGGTATTATCACGATTCCGGTAACAATGCTGCGTGGAGATAAGGCAATATCGAAGGATTTGCGGGAGCGTTTGTATGACCCAGAATTTATCGACTTAGTTGTTGTTGATTTTTCTGATGTTGCGCAAAGCTGTAACATATACAGCGAATATGTTGCAAAGGCAGCAACCACTGCGGAGCGAGATCATAATTACTTTGGGATTGCTATTTATGGAAACAAGAAAAAGGTAAACAAGCTAACCGGTTTTATGCCTCTTTTAAGATAATGTAATGATTGTTTAAGCATGAAGGTTGTTGTATTGAAAAAATTACTGAGGATTTACAGAAGATATTCAGACAAATCAAAATAATATCGTAAATAAAGAGTTGCTGCAATGTGATAATATCATTGCAGCAACTCTTTAAATATACTGAATTAATTTTTAAAGATTAATCATTTCCATTACAATCTTCTCGCTTGTAATCGGCAGATTTCTTATGTTTATTTTTGAAGCGTTGAAAACAGCATTTGCAATTGCAGGAGGCGGAGTATTTATTACAAGTTCTCCGATTGATTTTGCTCCGAATGGGCCAGTTGGTTCATAGCTTGGCTCAAAGTCAATCCTGATAGTGCCAACATCCAGACGTGAAGGTATTTTGTACTGCATGAAGGAATCGTTGAGCATACGCCCTTCGCTGTCATATTGTATATCCTCGTACATTGCCATTCCTATGCCCTGCACGATGCCGCCCTCGGCCTGAACTCTGGCCAGATTTGGATTGATTACGGTTCCACAGTCAATTACTCCCACGTAATCTATTATGTCCACCTTGCCTGTGAGTTTGTCAAGCTCAATTTCAACCAACCCTGCCATGAAAGGGGGAGGAGAGGTTGGAGAGTAGTGAGATTCTTCGGCTGTAAGATATGCATTTGTTCCTACATAGCTTGCGTATCCTATTTCTGATAAGGATATACTTCTGTCGTCGCTTATGCAGTAAACCTTACTGCCGTCAAATTCGGCTTCTTCTTCCGTACAGCCTAAAAGTCTCGCGCCCTCAGCAAGTATTTTTTTTCTGAGGGATTCACATGCCTTTACAACGGCCATCCCTGTAATATATGTTGTGCTTGAGGCATAGGAGCCGGTGTCGTAGGGCGATAAATCCGTATCAACACCGTGAACAACAATATTGTCATATTCTGTATCAAGACAATCCGCAGCCATCTGTGCAAGTATTGTGTCGCAGCCTGTTCCCATATCCGTAGCGCCAATCATAAGGGTGTAAAAGCCGTCATCATTCAACCGAACTTCGACTGCGCCAACATCGCAGGATGAAATTCCAGAGCCCTGCATTGCGACAGCGCATCCAACAGAACGAACCTTGTTGTTTCCAATGTCTTTTGCAGGGTATTTCTCATCCCATTTAATAATTCTTTTGGCGGTTTCAAGGCATTTATCAAGATTGCAGCTTTTTAATTCCTCATTGTAGTATGTGGGCATTATTTTTCCCACGTGATTTTGTGTAATCATGTTTTTCATTCTCAAAACGGTAGGATCCATATCAAGCCTTGCAGCCAGCTCATTTACGGCAGATTCCAGAGCGAAGAAGCCCTGAGTTGCACCGTAGCCTCTGTAGGCTCCCGCACCCATTGTGTTTGAGTAAACAACATCGAAATCAAATTTATATGCATTTGCATTGTATATTGTCATTGCCTTATGACCGGACAGCCCGACGGTTGTGGGGCCGTGGTCTCCATATGCTCCTGCATTCCAGAGAGAGTACATATGGATTGCCTTTATTATTCCGTTTTCATCGGCACCAAGCTTTATTTTTATTTCAGCCTCATGTCTGGGGCTTCCGTTTGTGAAGCTTTCTTTTCTTGAATAAATTATCTTTGCGGGTTTTCCTGTTTTTAATGTCACTATGGCAGGAAATATTTCGCTTACCACAGACTGTTTTGCGCCGAAGCCTCCGCCTATTCTGGGTTTTATTACACGGATTTTGGATTTCGGAATCTGCAATGCATTTGCAAGTATTCTCCTTGCATGGAAGGGAACCTGTGTTGAGCTTATAACATTCAGCCTTCCGTAGGCATCAATGCTGGTATATGTTCTGAAGGTCTCCATCATTGTCTGGTTGTTTGCCCTGGTGCTGTAAGTTTCTTCTACTATATGAGCGCAGTTTTTGAATTCTTCTTCCACGCTTCCAATTTCCATCGCTTCACAGGAGCACAGATTTCTTTTGTTGTCTGCTCCAACCTCACAGAGAGCTTTAAAATCCTCTTCGGGATGGACGAGTATTTCATTGTCTTTTGCCTCTCTGTAGTCCAACAACGGTTTAAGCACCTGGTACTTTACATTTATCATGCCAAGCGCTTTATCGACGGATTTTTCATCTCTGCCTGCAACTATTGCAACGGGGTCTCCCACACATCTCAGCCTTTTATCAAGTATGAGCCTGTCATATGGACTGGGCTCCGGATATGTCTGTCCAGCAGTTGTAAACCTTGCCTGAGGAACATCCTCATATGTGAGTATGCATTCAATTCCTGCGACATTTTTAGCCTTATCGGCGTTTATTTTTTCAATCAATGCATGGGCGTGGGGGCTTCTCAGCAGCTTAACAATCAGGCTGTTCCCCTGAGTAATATCGTCCGTATATACAGGCTTGCCTGTCACAAGGGACATTGCATCTTTTTTTCTTACACCCTTATTAACAAACTTCATGTGAACACTCCTTTTTACTCTTAATGTCCAGATATTTTTTAATAGCTCTAAGCTGTCCCATATATCCTGTGCATCTGCATAAATTTCCTTCAAGATATTTTTTGATTTCATCTTCTGTAGGATTTTTTAATTCTTTTGTCATAGAGATTACGCTCATAATGAAGCCGGGGCTGCAAAAACCACATTGTTCAGCACCCTCATCGGCTAAAAAGCCTCCGAAGTCAGCAGCCTCTTCCTGTATTCCCTCAATTGTGGTAACATGGAGTCCGTTAGCGCGAAGCGCAAGGGTGGAGCAGGACAGCACAGGCTTGTTTTCAAGAATTACTGTGCATAAACCGCAATTTGATGTTTCGCATCCTCGTTTTACGCTTAGATATCCGTTTGCTCTTAAAAAATCAATAAGGAGCATGTCAGGTGCAATATCACCGCTGTATATTCTGCCATTTATAAATAGTTTAATTTGCATGACTTCCTCCGTTCAGTATTTCTGCTATATTTCTTTTTGCAAGAACCTCTGCAAGTATTCTTCTGTATTCCATACGACCCCTGATATTTGTTCCGAAGGGAGTATCATCGGACAATTTTGCAACCGTTGCAATAATCTCTTCCGTTTCCGGGTTCTCGCTCATTTCTATTTTTGTTAGCTTTGCCTTCATGGGTCTTGCTCCGTGAACCACAAACCACTGCCTGCCTTTGTTAGATACGGCACATGTGAGCACAGGGAAGTCCGTTGCACTCAGGCGGTGACTGGAATAAGAAGCTTTGCGTCCGTCTTTTTTTATAATTATATTAACTAAAATGTCATTGTCCAAAGGCATGTCCGCATATTTTTCAAGAGGAATGATACCACCCTTGTACAGCTCAACATAAGTGTCAAGAGATAAAAGCACAGTCAATATGTCCGAAAATCCAAATCTTGAATAAATGCTTCCGCCTATAGTTGCAATATTTCTCATTTGAACTCCTACAATATTTTCAATTGCCTTATTCAGCAGTGTGCCGAAATAATTTTTAATCCCTTCATTCAACTCTATGTCCCTCAGGGTGCACATGCAGCCGATTTTGAAGGATTGCTCATCTTCCGTAATTGTATTCAAATTAAGAGCCGAAAGGTCAATGGCGGTGCCTATTTTTTTTCTTCCCATTTTAAGCCACAGCATTCCGCCGATTATTACATTTCGCCTGTTTTGATTTAATTCATATGCCTGCTCTAAATTTTCAGCCAAAATATACTTATCAATTGTAAACATTTTATACCTCTTTCAAAATCTATGTTATATGATGTACGTTTATTTTTGACGCCAATATTATAAGTATATTCTACAATAACCGACAATAACAATCAAGCCTTAATTTTAAAAAACGTTCGTGCTTATACGAACAATAATAAAGATAAATGGTGTCGAAATATAAAAATAAAACCGCTATGAGCGGTTTTATTACTGCAATTATTAATATTTGATGAATTTTGAACCCGGTACGCCGCAGATGCTGCATTTGTCCGGAACTGCTTTTTCGATATTTCCGCATACAGGACATAAGTAGTAGAATACTTCTTCTGTTTCGTCAAGGCTTTCCAATGCTTCCTTGTATAATCTCGCGTGTACCTTTTCGGCTTCCATAGCGAAAGTGAATGTATTGAGCGCTGCTTTGTTTCCTTCTTCTTCTGCTAATTTTACAAAGTCAGGATACATGCTTTCAAATTCATATGTTTCTCCTGCCACGGCATCCTTCAGATTTTCCTCAGTTGATTTGATTTTGCCGGCAACCTCAAAGTGCTTTAATGCATGAAGTGTTTCAGCATCAGATGCTGCTCTGAAAAGCTTAGCTGCGTTTGTTTTCCCTTCTTTTTCTGCTTTTCTTGCATAGGCTGTGTATTTTCTGTTTGCCTGTGATTCCCCTGCAAAAGCATCCATTAAGTTTTGAAGTGTTTTTTCTGACATTTCTGACATTTTAAAGTCCTCCATAATATAAATATATTTTATTTTTCTTTATTGCTCATTTGGCATTCAGGGCATATACCTTTGAAATATATATTTTTGTCATTTATTTCAAAGCCATTCAAATCGGTTGCTTCAATAGAATTGATATCAACCTTGAAGTCATATATTTTTCTGCATGACTTGCATTTGAAATGACCGTGGTCGTCAGTGCTTATATCATATCGGATTTCATTGTCCTCTATGTTTATTGTTCTGACAAGCCCTGCTTCTGCTAATGAGTTTAAAGTATTATATACAGTTGTTTTTGACAGCGTTGGAACTTCATGGTGAAGTCCGTTGTAAATCTGGTCCGCTGTAGGATGAGTGTAATTTTGTGTAAGATATTCCAAAACCTTAAGCCTTTGGTGGGAGAGACGTATATTCTTATTTTTTAATTCAGTTACTAAATCTTCAAAATCTACTTTCATAATCCCTCCTGCTATTTAGTAATTTGCAACAATTATCAACTTGTAATGGTTACAATATAATAATACATACAATTTTGCCAAATGTCAATATATAATTTAAGAAAATTTGAGTTATTTTAATAATAAAAGTTTTATGTTGAAATATCAACAAATATATTTTGCGGAAAGTTGTTGTAATATTAATGTAATGTATAATAATCAAAAAATATGGAACTAAAAAATAATATTGCCGTCTAATTAAACAGCCGTAGAAATTGAGGAGGTAATGACATAAGCAAAAAGACGGCTGTTAGTGAACGTTAATTAACTTATAATTAACTTAAAAATTTAAATAAATTGGAGAAGAAAATGAAAACAAAAACAAAAAGGATATTACTATTATTATTAACGGCTGCACTTGTGGTTTCAGCTGTGGGATGCAAGAAGGAAGAGGTTATAAATGAACCGGAAGCAAAGTTAGAGGGAGATTTGACCTCAGTTATAGATAAGATTTATGAAAATACGGGCTTTGATTTGATGACAGCAAATAACACTGTTGATTTGAAGGATAGTGATTCGGTTCAATATTATATGGGGCTGGAAGATGCTTCTAAGATTAAAGAAGCAGTTGTATCTGAAGCTATGATGAGCTCACAAGCTTATTCAATGGTGCTTGCACGTGTTAATGATGGCGCGGATGCCAAGGCTGTTGCCGATGCTATGTTAAAAGGAATCAATCAGAGAAAATGGATTTGTGTAATGGCGGATGATCTTAAGGTTGCAGTATATGGTGATTCGGTGCTCTTGGTTATGATAGCTTCATCAATGGAAGATGTTGCAACTTCACAAAAGATTGTAGATGCTTTTGAAGAAATATGCGGCGGTAAGTTAGATACTGTATTATCAAAATAAAATTTTGAGGCGCTGAAACAATTGAAAGCTACTACGAGGTGAGCGCATGGTTTTTTCAAGCATAACATTTTTATATTATTTTATGCCTGTGGTTACAGGCATATATTTTTTAAGTCCAAAAGATTTTAAAAATAGCGTATTGCTTTTTGCTTCCCTTGTTTTTTACGGATGGGGAGAACCTAAATATATAATATTCATGGTAATATCAATATTGGTAAACTATATTTTAGGCTTGCTAATAGAAAAAAACGCCAATAATCCATGGAGGCGGCGGTGGCTTGTTGCTTCTGTGGTGTTTTCTCTGGGGATGCTTGGATATTTCAAGTACGCAGATTTCCTCATTGAAAATATAAACTATGCAACGGGATTGTCTATTCCTTTGCTGAAGGTGAGTTTACCTATTGGTATAAGCTTTTATACATTTCAGATACTCAGCTATACCATTGATGTTTATCGAGGAGAGGCTCGGGCACAGAGAAGCCTGATTTCTTTGGCAACCTATGTTGCGTTTTTTCCTCAGCTCATAGCGGGGCCTATTGTAAGGTATGTTGACATAGCCAAGGCTCTTGACTCAAGGCAGCACAGCATGGAAAATACACGCATAGGACTGCGCAGATTTTTATTCGGTATTTCTAAGAAGGTTCTTATTGCAAACACATTGGGTGAATTGTGTGCAATTTTCGCTGTAGCCCAGGAAAAGACAGTATTGTTTTACTGGATTTATGCCATAGCCTTTACGTTGCAGATATATTTTGACTTTTCAGGATATAGTGATATGGCAATCGGATTGGGGAGGATATTTGGCTTTGAATTTCTTGAGAACTTCAACTATCCGTTTATTTCTAAAAGTATAACGGAATTCTGGAGGAGGTGGCATATGTCCTTGGGGTCATGGTTCAGGGACTATTTATATATCCCTTTAGGAGGAAATAGAACAAGTAAGCTCAGATGGCTCTTTAATATTTTTACCGTATGGTTTCTGACAGGATTGTGGCATGGTGCTGCATGGAATTTTGTTATCTGGGGAGTTATNNAGTTATGTTTGCCTTGCTGTTGATGGCTGAAAAGCTTTGGCTTGGTGGTTATCTCAGAAAGCTACCCGGTATCATTTCCAACATATATGTGATGGTGGTTGTAGTAATAAGCTTTGTCATATTTGATGCTCCAGATTTAGGCGTGGCAGCAGAGCGGATTTCTTCCATGTTTGGAATGAACCACATGTCTTTTGCAGGTGTACAATCCGTATATTATTTGCGAAGCTATGCAATGATGTTTGTAATTGCTATGATTGCAAGCACAGATTTACCGAAAAGAATATCAGAAAGAATCAGAAAAACACCATATGGAGAAACAGCCATGAATGTGGCGGAGCCGATAGTGTGTGTGATTTTGCTTTTGTTGACGACAGCGTATCTTGTGGACGCTTCGTTTAATCCGTTTCTATATTTCAGGTTTTAGGAGGGAGTATGAGAAATAAAATATTGAACAAGGCTGTGGTTGGTATTATTGGAGCAATATGGTGCATTCTTGCGCTTTTTGTGTGGATTACACCTTCCACAGAAATATCTTTAAGTGAACGAAGAAAATTGGTTCAATTTCCCGAAATTACTTTTAAGAGCTTGATTACAGCGGATTTTATGGAGAAATTCGAGCAATATGCCAAGGATCAGTTTCCATATCGTTTCTCTTTTCGTACCGCCAAAGCATATACAAGATTTTATGTATTCGGGCAAAAGGACAATAACGGTGTATACATGAAAGACGGATATGCTGTAAAGTTAGAATATCCGCTGAATGAGGATTCCATCCGTAAGGCTGCAGATAAGTTCGGATATCTTTATGAAAAATATATGAAAGACAAGAATATTAAAACATATCTTACGGTTGTTCCGGATAAAGGATATTTTCTTTCAGGGAAAAATGGGTATCCGTCAATGAACTATGAGAAGCTCGTTGAGATAATGGAGAAAAATACTGACTTTGCAAAGCGTATCAGCTTAGAAGATATTCTTGAAATTGATGACTATTATAAAACAGATATTCACTGGGACCAGGAGAGTATTCTGAAAGTATCGGATAAAATAAAAGAGGCAATGGGAGCAGGGCAAAAGAATACGGATTATAAAACCATAGAAGCGAAATTGCCTTTTTACGGTGTGTATTATGGGCATTCCGCACTTCCTATGAAGCCTGACAGACTTAGATATCTTACAAATGATATTATAGAAAGGTGTACGGTATATAACATTGAAACAGGAAAAACNNGTATACTTGTCAGGGGCTGCCTCACTTCTGGTTATAGAGAATCCTTCTGTTCAAAATGGAAAAGAACTGGTGGTGTTCCGTGATTCCTTCGGAAGCAGTCTGGCACCGCTTTTGCTGGACAGTTATTCAAAGATTACAATGATTGATATACGATATATTTCCAGCGATTTAATAGGTGAATATGTTGCGTTCGATAATCAGGACGTGCTTTTCCTATACAGCACATCGGTATTAAATTCAAGCTCTATGTTTAAATAATCAAATATAATACTAATTCGCATNNTTGTCCGCACTTTTAAATTAAAACAATATAAGCAGTGGAAGGTAAAAAATTATATTGTTTTAAAAAAGCATTTGCGGGTATATTAACACGTGATAATGCAAAAAATGAGGTAATTATGAAATATCAATTTGTGTGCTACAATAAATGAACGACCTGCAGGAAGGCCAAGTCTTGGCTTGACGAACAGGGAATTGAATATGAAGAAAGACCTATAAAGGAAGAGAGCCCCACGAAGAGTGAGTTAGCGGAGTGGATTCTAAAAAGCGGAAAGACGATAAAAAGCTTTTTCAATACCAGCGGCAAGTTGTACAAGGAGCTTAATCTCAGGGAAAGACTGCCGGAAATGTCTATTGATGAGCAGTTTGAAGTTCTGGCATCAGACGGAATGATGGTTAAAAGACCTATACTTGCGGGCGAAAATATTGTATTGGTTGGCTTTAATGAAGATGAATGGAAGAATATAGCTTCAAAAAAATAAAACCCGCATGGGGTTTTATTTTTTTGAAGCTTAGTGCATTGAATTGTGATCTGAGCTTTTGCCGGAAGACATTTGGTTATTTCTGCTGTTTATAATGTTTTTGACAACTGGAGTCATTGCTGCTGCAGCTGCAGTCAGACCAATGCCGAACATGAGCTTGCCGGGTGTATTCATTTTTTTCATATTCTCACCTCAACTATATTTTCTGCAGAAACTTTTTTTATATACTTTTTTGCAGCTTCCATTTTTATTTACAATTTAATATAATTTTACTCGTATATAAAAAATAAAAAAATTAAATATAATTAGTGCAGGTTTTAGGTAAGATAAAATTGCCAGAAATGGATGGACACTTAATTAGTTTGTGATATAATAATGTAAAATAAAGATAAAAATAATGCGAATTTTCGGGATTCCACGGTATTCGCACAAATAAAGGAGTGGTATAAATGCATTGCGTTCAAAAAATAAGCAAGAATATTTATTGGGTAGGCGGCAACGATAGAAGACTGGAGCGTTTTGAAAATATGTTTCCTATTCCAGATGGAGTTTGCTATAATTCGTATTTGATTTTAGATGAAAAAACAGCGTTGATGGATACTGTTGATATTTCAATAGGAAGGCTGTTTATTGAAAATATAGCCCATGTGTTGAACGGAAGAAAGTTGGATTATCTGATAATTAACCATATGGAGCCGGATCACTGCGCTAATATCGAAGAGCTTTTGAAGCGATATCCTGATATTAAGATAGTAGGAAATAAAAAAACATTCCAGTTCATAGGTCAGTTTTATGATTTCGAGTACTGCAACAACACATTGGAGGTAAAGGACGGAGATACTCTTAATCTCGGCAGTCACAATCTGAAGTTTATGTCAATGCCTATGGTTCACTGGCCTGAGGTAATGTTTACCTATGAGGAGACAGAGAAAGTATTGTTCGCGGCAGACGCCTTTGGTACGTTCGGAGCTTTAGCGGGAAATTTGTTCAGCGATGAAACGGATTTTGAAAACCATTATTTGAATGAAGCAAGACGATACTACGCAAATATTATCGGAAAGTACGGACCTCAGGTGCAGACTGCATTAAAAAAGGTGAGTCAGTATGAAATAAAGATAATATGCTCTCTACATGGTCCTGTATGGAGAGAAAACTTATCATACATAATTGATAAATACGATAAATGGAGCAGATATGAGCCTGAGAAGAAGGGAGTTGTGCTGGTATATGCCTCCATGTACGGAAACATGGAAAATACAATGAATGTGATTGCGGGCAAGCTTGCGGAAAAGGGAATCAAGGACATGAGAATGTACGATGTTTCCAAAACACATCCATCATATATAGTTTCTGATATCTGGAAGTACAGCCACATTATATTCGGATCTGTAACATATAACCTTGGTCTTTATTACGGAATGGAATCATTGCTCCATGAGCTTAAGGCTCTGAATCTCCAGAACAGGAAGGTAGGGCTTGTTGGAAGCGGAACATGGTCTCCTTGCGCGGTGAAATCCATGCAGGAAAAAATTTGTTCTATGAAGAACATTGAGATAGTAGGGACACCTTTTGAAATAACATCATCAATGAAGCAGAACCAGGAAGATGAGCTGAATAGTTTTATAGAAGAATTTTACAGCACAATATAGGTAAGATTTGATAAAAAATAAATGGCAAGGCGGAGAAATTATGAAATTTGAAACTAAATGCCTTCATGAAGGTTATCATCCGAAAAACGGGGAGCCCAGAGCTCTGCCGATTTATCAAAGCACTACGTATAAATATGATTCATCGGACCACATAGGAAAGTTATTCGACTTGACGGCAGAAGGGCACATGTATTCACGCATATCAAATCCCACAGTTGCTGCTGTTGAGGAAAAAATTGCATCCATGGAAGGCGGAGTCGGAGCACTTTGCACAACATCGGGACAGGCAGCATCTCTGCTGAGCATTCTTAATATTTTGCAGGCAGGGGACCATTTTATAAGCGCATCAACGATTTACGGAGGTACAATCAATTTATTTGGTGTAACTCTGAAGAAATTCGGAATCGAGTGCACATTTGTAAACCAGGATGCAACAGATGAAGAAATTCAGAAGGAGTTCAGAGAGAACACAAAGGCTGTATTTGGGGAAACTATAGCAAATCCGGCTCTTACAGTATTGGATATTGAGAGATTTGCTGGTATTGCTCACAAAAATAATGTTCCTCTGATTGTAGATAACACATTTGCAACTCCATATTTATGCAGACCTATGGAATATGGTGCTGATATTGTTGTTCATTCAACTTCAAAGTATATGGACGGACATGCTGTGCAGCTGGGCGGAGTGATTGTTGACAGCGGAAATTTCAACTGGGCAAACGGAAAGTTCCCTGAGTTTACTGAGCCGGATGAATCATATCACGGAATTATATATACTGAATCTTTCGGAAAGGCCGCGTATATAACAAAGGCCAGGGTTCAGCTTATGAGGGATATTGGTGCGTATCCTTCGGCAAATGCTGCGTTCTTGTTGAATCTTGGATTGGAAACTCTTGCGGTGAGAATGGACAGACACTGCAGCAATGCTTTAAAGGTTGCCGAATATTTAAGTAAGTCTGACAAGGTGGAATTTGTAGCATACCCCGGGCTAAAGGGTGACAAATATTACGCTCTTGCAAACAAATATGTACCAAAGGGAAGTGCAGGGGTAATTTCTCTATCAATTAAGGGAAGCAGGGAAAATGCCGTTAAGTTTATAGATTCGCTTAAGTTAGCTTCAAATGAGGTGCATGTTGCCGATATCCGCACATGCGTGCTACATCCGGCAAGTTCTACTCACAGGCAGCTTTCCGACAACCAGCTTGCAGCTGCAGGTATAACTCCGGGACTGGTAAGGTTGTCAGTAGGCATTGAAAATATCGATGATATAATTGAAGATATAGAGCAGGCCCTCTCACAAATATAAAAAATTACAAATATTTGGTTTAGTTTGTGTTTTATTGGGTAATAAATTATAGAAATTATTTTAAGGAGGGCGACTATGACAGTTAAATGGAACGGAGTAAATTTATTAAAAACCATTGCTGAGAATGAAAAATCAGCTACTAGGCTTTACAAGGCAATTGCTGCTGAGGCGAGAATCGGTGAAAAGTTTTTTGAACAGCTTGCTGAAGATGAAGAGAGACACGAAAAAATCTACAATGCGCTGCTGGCAAAATTCGAAAAGGAAATAGAAATTGAAATCGAGCAAAGTGAAGCAGAATATATTGACCTGCTGATTGAGAGCAATTCATTATTCGATGAAGAACTTATTGAAAAAGCAAGAAAAGTATTCACAAAGAGCCAGATATTTGATATTGCTGAAAAGGCTGAAAGAGATGCTGTATTGTTTGTTACAGAGCTGCAGAAGTTGTATCCTGATCTGGCTAAAGAAGAAATGGCTATTATACTTAATGAAGAAAAGAAACATCTGAAGAAAATTCTCGAAAGAAAAAGAGAAAGTCAACCGATGTTTGGAAGAGGAATGTAAGAGTGTTAGAATAAACGAAAGAGGCTGAATTATTCAGCCTCTTTCTTGTTGGCGGTCTTTTTTATTTGCTTAACACACTCATTGAGCAAGTATTCTATTTGTCCGTTTATGGAGCGAAAATCATCCTCGGCCCAGTCGGCCAGCTCTTCCCATAGTTTTGGAGATAATCTCAGAAGCAGCTGCTTCTTTTCTTTATCTTTTTTATCCATTGGGGCACCTTTAATAAAGGGATCCCGAATTTACGATTGGCTGTGCGTCTTTGTTTCCGCATAATACAACCAGCAGGTTGCTGACCATGGCTGCTTTTCTTTCTTCATCGAGCTGTACGATTTCATTTTGGCTAAGCTTTTCAAGAGCCATTTCAACCATGCCAACGGCACCTTCAACTATCATTTGTCTTGCGTCAATTATGGCGGAAGCCTGCTGTCTCTGAAGCATTGCCGCGGCTATTTCAGGAGCGTAGGATAAATGTGTGATTCTTGCCTCCATTATTTCCAGTCCGGCAGCCTCAACTTTATCCTGTATTTCTGCCTGAAGCTTTTTTGCAACTTCTACACTGCTTCCGCGAAGTGTTTTTTCGTTGTCATCTCCGAATGTATCATATGGATAAAGCCTCACAATGTTTCTCAGTGCGGAATCGCATTGTATGGAAAGAAATTCGTTGTAATTGTCAACGTTGAATACAGCCTTTGCAGTATTTACAACTCTCCATATAACAACAATTCCTATGATTATGGGATTGCCGAGAGCATCATTTATTTTTTGCTTGTCATTGTTAAGGGTCATTGCCTTCAATGATATTTTCTTGCTTGCAACATGTAAGTTTATGTCTTTTACATTTTTGTCATGCCCTGAGGTCTCCACAGAAATAGTTCCTGTTGAAGCAGTTTTCGAACTGGGGTTCACAGCAGAAACAAACGGGTTTACAAAATAAAATCCTTCGCCCTTCAGGGTTCCGTAATATTTTCCGAACAAAGTGAGCACCAATGCCTCGTTGGGCTTTAATATTTTCAGCCCGGCGTAGAGGATTGGACCTATCAAAAATGCGTATAGCGCACCTACTATTATTAAAATTACACTGAATGCACCCTTTAAATTTATTATGTTGTAGAGAAACACCATAAATGACAATATTATCAGCGCTGTATTAAATATCAACACAAGCATACCGTTGGCGGATGCCGGTGCAAGTTCTTCACTTATAAGCTTATTTTCTTTGTTTAAGTCATACATTTTATTCACCTCTCAGTTGATATCAAAACAATATCATATTTATATCTATATTATATTGCATTTTTTAGAAATGTCAACAAAATTTTAAAGCATATAAAAAGCTGCATTTCAGCAGCTTGTATATGATGTATTAAATTTCTTCTGACAGTTGATTCAGGTCCGGTATGTTAGAGTATTTATATTTTGCTCTAAGTGCTGTGAATATTCTTTTACCGCTTACGTCATAAATTCCGTTTTTAGCAAGATTCAAATCAACAATTTCACTTATCCTGCTATTTTTATTTTGGAGTACAGTACTTATGTCCCATGGTGTTTCAAGAATGATTTTTTTATCATGTTCAAATTTTTCAATACTTTTATATTTTGTATCTTCAAGCTCCAATTCTTCTATATCTCTAATAATAAGCGGAACCTCTTTCTTTTCGAGGACTGCTATTACTAATTTTTTTTGTTTTTCCGTGCCGTTAATTTCTCTCATGGCATTCTCCTTTAAATATTATTAAATTGATTATACTATTAGAGCTAATGGAAATGCAAACTTATTTTATTTTGTCCATGGCAGCATTAATTGCATACTTCTGCATTAGCTACTTTTTAAAATCACACTATGGGTAAGTGTGATTATATGATATTATTTAGTATAACTATGTTTGGGTATAATATATACACTATTGATTAAGGAGCGAAGAAATGTCTTTAGCAGGTGCGTTTATAGTTCCTCACCCACCATTGATAATTCCGGGAATCGGAATGGGTCAGGAAATGAAAGTCAAGAAAACAATTGATTCATATTTAGCTATTGCAAGAAAGATTGCCGAAATCAGACCTGATACAATAATTGTGACAACGCCCCATTCTTGCATGTATTCAGATTATATACATATATCACCGGGAAGCGATGCGTACGGGTCATTTGGAGAATTCGGCCGTGATGATATCAGGATGTATGTTGATTACGACGAAAATTTTGTAAACAGGCTGTCTTACCTTGCGGAAGAAATGAATATTTCCGCGGGTACATTGGGGGAAAAGGATAAGCGTCTGGATCATGGCATCATGATTCCTCTTTACTATGTAAATAATTATTACAGTGAATACAAAGCTGTTCGTATTTCAATATCAGGATTATCTTTTATGGAGCATTACCGGTTTGGGAAGTGCATACAGAAAATAGCAGAGGAAAGTGATAAAAAAGTCGTATTTATTGCAAGTGGTGATTTGTCACATATGCTCAAGGATGAAGGTCCTTATGGATATAGAGAGGAAGGAGCAGTTTTTGACAGAGAGTTGACCGCAGCCATAAGCAAGGGAAATTTTCTTAAGTTGTTGAATTTTGATGAAGAATTCTGTGAGGAAGCAGGAGAGTGCGGCATGCGTTCGTTTATAATAATGGCCGGAGCACTGAATGGCATGGATGTAGACTACAGGCTGCTGTCCTACGAAGGGCCATTTGGTGTGGGATATGCTGTAGCCGAGTATACAGTAAAAGGATATAATAAAGAAAGAAATTTTGATGAAATATATTTAAGAGATGAAGAAGAAAGAGTCAAGGGATTGAAAAAAGAAGAGGATATCTATGTGCGCCTTGCCAGAAGAGCATTGGAAAGCTATGTCATCAGGCATAAAAAAGTTAAGAAATCTGATGATTTGGATAAAGATCTGCTGGATGACAGGGCGGGTGTGTTTGTATCTCTCCAGCTGGATGGAGTACTTAGAGGTTGCATAGGAACAATAGATCCCGTATACTCGTGCATAGCTGATGAAATTATACAAAATGCAATAAGTGCAGGTATGGAGGACCCGAGATTTTACCCTGTTAGGGAGGAGGAGCTGCCTTGTATGATTTACAGCGTAGATGTTCTTGGAGTGCCTGAGCCTATTGAATCTATGGATGAACTGGATCCGCTGAGATATGGAGTAATTGTTGCGAAGGGCTTTAAAAGAGGGTTGCTGCTGCCGAATTTAGAGGGTGTTAATACACCTGAAGAACAGGTGTCAATAGCTCTTAAAAAGGCGGGTATTTCGCCATCGGATAACTACAGCATTGAAAGATTTGAGGTAATAAGGCACAAATGAGTTTATGAGAGAAATCTCTGGCATTTCAATGCCATTAATTTGCGTGCGTTTTGTTTAAAAAGGAACAAATAGGGTATAATTCCTTTAAACAATTGCAGCTTTATTAGGAGGTTTTATGAGGTTAAAAGGTAAAATAGCGGTTATAACCGGTGCGAGTTCCGGAATGGGCAGAGAAATGGCTTATTATTTTGCGAGAGAAGGAGCAAATGTTCTGGCTGTTGCGAGACGTGCGGAAAGATTAAACCAATTGGTAGATGATACTAAGGATTTTGAAGGAAAAGTAGTTGCATATGCAGCTGACGTTACCGATAAAGAAAAAGTTGAAGGTATGATTGATGAGGCTGTTAAGCAGTTCGGAAAGCTTGATATTCTTGTTAATAATGCAGGAATAATGGATGATATGAGCGGTATCGGCGATGTAAGCGATGAGATGTATGAAAAGGTATTTGATGTAAATGTTAAATCCGTATTGCTTGCTACAAGAAAAGCTGTTAAGTACTTTGAAGAATCGGGCAGCGGTAATATAATAAATGTTGCATCCATAGGAGGACTTCACGGAGGAATTGCAGGGGCTACATATACTGCCAGCAAGCACGCTGTTGTGGGACTTACCAAAAATACCGGATTTATGTATGCGAAGAAAAATATCAGATGCAATGCCATATGCCCGGGCGGAATCGCAACAGAAATCGGAAACAGTGAATTTATGAAGAACATTAACCAGCAGGGGGCTGCCCTGACAGGAGCGGGTCTTGTTCTTAATCCGAGATTCGGACAACCGGGTGAAATTGCCGCGGTAGCGGTATTTTTAGCAAGCGACGAATCGGCTTTTGTGAACGGTCAGTGCATACAGGTTGACGGAGGCTGGACTGCATACATGTAGCCGTTGGTGTGAAAATTAGCATAAAAGGTATAACATGATAAATTTGATTTATTAAATAAATTCTGTTAATATAAAGAGCAGCCATGCGGCTGCTCTTTAGGTTGCTAAAAAACCAGATTGAAGAAACACTGTTTTTTAAGCTTAAATTAAGCTTTGAGGTGATATTATATAATACTGTGCATTAATAAAAACGTTCATATTGAATTGCTTTATAGGATTTGGAAAATATAATGGTGAAGGAGTGAAAACTTGAAAAAATTATTGCCTTTTATGAAGAAATACATGAAATATGCTGTGCTGTGTCCCATAATGATGATATTAGAAGTGCTGGCAGATATAATTATACCATATCTCATGGCTCTTATTGTTGATGTTGGTATTGCGGGAAGAGATGTGGGCTATGTAGTTAAAATGGGAATTATTATGATTTTTGCCGCCCTTTTCGGCATGGTTATGGGAATAATAAGCTCTCATTACGGTGCGACGGCAGGCTATGGATTTGCAGCGGAAATAAGAAAAGAAACGTTTAAAAAGGTGCAGAGCTTTTCGTTTGCCAATCTTGATAAATTCTCCGTGTCATCGCTTATTACGCGACTGACCAACGACTGCAACACACTGGGGCAGGTGGCGATGATGAGTCTGCGCATGGCTGTGCGTGCACCGTTCATGATGATTTTTGCACTGATTATGGCTCTCAGAATAAATGCTCCTTTGGCTGCGGTATTTATGGTTACAATTCCGCTGACAGTGGCATTGATTGCACTGATACTTACGAAGGCGAGACCGCTTTTCATAAAAATGCAGTCACGTGTGGACAGGGTAAATGCGGTAATTCAGGAAAACCTGATAGGAATAAGAGTTGTTAAGTCATTTAACAGACAAAAGCATGAAGAAATGAAATTTAAGGAAAGAAACGATTCTCTTAGAGATACTGCTCTTAAAGCAATATCCATAATAATTTTCTTTATGCCGATTTTGACGCTCATAACTTATGCAACAATAATAGCGGTGCTGTGGTTTGGGGGAAAGCAGATAGTTGCCGGAACAATGGGAAGCGGAGAGCTGCTGTCATTTATTACATACATTACTCAGATATTGATGTCCCTGATGCTGCTTACATTCTTTTTCATGCAATTTTTGAGAGGATCTGCTTCTGCGGCAAGAATTGCGGAGGTGCTTGATACAGAAACTGAAATCGTAGAAATCGACAACCCTGTTATGAGCGTTAAGGATGGTTCTATATCCTTCAGGGATGTGAGCTTTTCATATCCATTAAGCTCGGAAAAAGCTCTTAAAGATATAAATTTTGAAATAAACACTGGGGAAACTATAGGTATTATCGGTTCAACAGGTTCATCAAAGTCAACACTTATCCAAATGATTCCACGACTTTACGATGTGACGGACGGAAGTGTTGCAGTTGGCGGGATTGACGTGAGGAATTACCACCTTAAAACACTGAGAGATAAGGTTGCATTTGTTCTTCAGAAAAATGTCCTGTTTACAGGAACAATCAGAGAAAACATGAAGTGGGGAAATGAAAATGCAACGGATGAACAGATTATCAGCGCCCTCAGGCAGTCACAGGCATGGGAATTTGTATCTGCATACGACGACGGACTGGATCACAAGGTAGAACAGGGTGGAGACAATTTTTCCGGGGGGCAGAAGCAGAGGCTGACTATTGCAAGAGCACTTATTAAATTACCTAAAATTCTTATACTGGATGATTCCACAAGCGCGGTGGATATGACTACGGATGCTAAAATACAGCGTGCATTCAGGTCTGAATTAAGTGATATAACAGTAATTATAATTGCGCAGAGAATTTCCTCCATACAGCATGCTGACAGAATAATTGTAATGAACGAAGGGAAGATTGAAGCAACAGGAAATCATGAAGAATTAATAGTTAATTCTCCAATATACAGAGAAATTTATGAATCTCAGCAGAAAGGAGTGGTAGGACAATGATGAAGGGTATGAAGGAGCAGAGAAACACGGGAAAAGGTCCGAGACAGCTCAGACCCGAAAATGCGAAAAAAACACTTATAAGATTGTTCAGCTACTTCAAATTTAACAAAATGCTGTTTTTTGGAGGAATATTTTTCATAGTTTTAGGCTCTGCTGCGGAAATAGGCATAAACGGAATGCTTAGCCCCGTAATAGATACATTGGTTGGTAATTATGATAAGAGCAGGTTTATAACATATATAGCTATAATGGTTTTAATGGTTGCAGTGATTGCCGCTTCACAATATGCGGGGAATCTGTTCATGGCACGTCTTGCTCAGAAAACAGTTCATAAAATTCGTGAGGAGATGTTTGAGCACATGGAAAAGCTGCCGGTTTCATATTTTGACAGCCATACTCATGGGGAGCTCATGTCAACATTTACAAATGACGTTGATATGCTGAACCAGTCTCTGGAGCAGAGCGTGTCACAAGTCTTGATATCAGTGGTTACTGTCGTTGGTACATTTGCCATGATGTTGTTTTTAAGTCCGCTTATGACATTGGTTGTGGCAGTAATGCTTGGACTGATGCTGCTTGTGGCGAAAAATATAGGTCAGAAATCCTCGTCAAATTTCCGTATCCAGCAGGCTGCAATGGGAGAAATGAATGGATATATTGAAGAAATGATGTCAGGTCAGAAGGTTGTAAAGGTATTCAATTACGAGGACAGGGCAATTGAAAGCTTCAATGAAAGAAACGAGGAAATGCGAAAGGCAAGCACCCGCGCATCAACGTATGGTGTAATGATTATGCCAATCATGGGTAACCTGTCATATGTGAAATATGCTATTGTATCAATGCTTGGAGCATATCTTGTTATGCTTAACAAATTCAGTATAGGAAACCTGGCGTCATTTTTACAGTATACAAGGACTGTATCCCGTCCTATCACTCAGGTTTCAAACCAGCTTAACACACTGTTTGCTGCATTGGCAGGAGCGGAACGAATTTTCAGGGTTCTGGATGAAAGAATAGAAACGGATGAAGGTGATGTTGTGCTTGCGTCAGAATGCGAAGGCAAGAACAATCTGTGCTGGAAGCTTCCTAAGGAAGATGGAGGCGTTGAGCTCGTTTCTCTTAAAGGAAATATACAGTTTAAGGATGTGGACTTTGGCTATGTGTCAGGAACAAAGGTGCTGAAAAAAATAAATCTTTACGCAAAGCCGGGACAAAAGATAGCATTTGTAGGTTCCACGGGTGCCGGAAAAACCACCATAACCAACCTTATAAATCGTTTTTATGAAATAAATGACGGAGAGATTTTATACGACGGAATTGATATAAGAAGAATAAATAAATTTGACTTGAGAAGCACCATGTCCATAGTTCTGCAGGATGTACATCTGTTTGAGGGAACTGTTGCAGACAACATAAGATACGGAAGGCTTGATGCCTCTGATGAAGAGGTTGTTGCAGCCGCCAAGCTGGCAAATGCACACTACTTTATAAAGCATCTGCCGCAGGGATATGACACCATGCTTACAGCAGACGGGCAAAACCTGTCACAGGGAGAGAGGCAGCTTCTTTCAATAGCAAGAGCGGCTATTGCTGATCCTGCTATATTGATACTTGACGAAGCAACATCATCTGTTGACACAAGAACCGAAAAGCTAATATCCGAGGGTATGGATAAGCTCATGAATGGCAGAACAACATTTGTAATAGCCCACAGGCTTTCAACGGTGCGTGATTCAAATGCAATAATGGTTCTCGAAGGCGGGGAAATAATTGAACGCGGAGACCATGATGACCTTATGAAGCAAAAAGGGCGCTACTACCAGCTTAATATGGGAGTTGCCGAATTAGGATAAATACACAGGAGACACTATCAAAGGATAATGTCTCCTTATTATTTTCTGTATACATGTTTAATCTGATAAAACTAAGGGAATAATAAAAAAAAATAATTTTATAGGGAAGGTGTAGTATGTATTCAATAATGGCTGTTAAGGTTGAAGAACGTGTTGCAAAAGCTCCAGATCTGCAGGAAATACTGACCGTGCACGGATGTATAATAAAAACAAGAGTAGGACTTCACGAAACAGATGCTGAAAGATGCTCAATGAACGGAATAATCATACTTCATCTGTATGGTGAAAAGGAAGAATTTCAGAAGCTGTATGATGAAATAGCAGCACTTGATGGTATAACGCCAAAGTTTATCGAATTTTAAAATGTTATGTTCAAAAAAATGAGCTATTCTATTTTGACAATAAGATAATTATTGTAAGGAACGTGGCAGAGCAAAATAGGAATCAGAGTGTTCAATAAATTATTAAAATTAGTCATATACCTGCATTGACAAATATATATTAATTATAAGGAATATATTTTATGTTTAGTATGGAGGAGTGGCTATGAAGAGGTTTAAAAGAAAGTTGGACATAAGGATTCCAAAGCCTTTGAACTTAAGCAGAGACGGAATGAAAACCGAAGTTTTAACAATAGGCTTATTCGTTTTTATAATAATAACTACATTTTGGCTCATTGACATGGTATTTGGTCTGATGAGCGAGGAAATGAAGTTTACAGAGGTTAAAAGCGCACTGCTTTTAATAAGGGATTATTTGGTGTGGTTTGCATTGGGGGCATTCTATATATTGTCCGCAAAAAAGAAAAAATTTAATTATGAGTCTGTCGTGGCTTTCACGGCGTTTGGATCTATTTATACAGCTGTGAAGCTTTATATGGCGGATTTAGGTGCCGTATGGGTTTTTGCCGTTGAATGGCTTGTAATTACAGTAGCTATTTATAACATGGTCAAAATTTCATTTTCGCATTTTGCAAAGCCTCTGACTGAGTAGGTCAATAAGAATACAGGGTATCCTTGCGGATACCCTGTGCTTATGCCTCGTAAACTTTTTTACCGTCAACGTATGTTTCTACAACACGTGTGCTTAGTATTTCTTCATCGTTTTTCAGGTTAAATAAATCCTTGTCAAGCAGGATAAAATCTGCAAGCTTGCCTTTAGCGATGGTTCCCTTTATTTTCTCTTCTCCTGACGCATATGCACCTTCCAGGGTATATGCCCTAAGGGCATCATACATGCTCATCTTTTCGTTTTCAAGATAGGTTTTCTTTTCGTTTCCGTTTATGTTTTTTCTTGTAACAGCTGTGTAGATGTTGGGCATGGTGTCAAGAGATTCCACAGGGCAGTCTGTACCGAAGGAAACATGTATTCCTTTGTTGAGCATTGTCTGCCATGCGTAGGATGTTTCCGCAAGTTCATCTCCAACTCTGTTTCTTACTATGTTCATGTCGTAATCTATGAATATAGGCTGTACTAAAGCCAATACATTAAGCTTTTTAAATCGGTTCAGAAGATTTTCATCTGTTATCTGGCAGTGGACGATGCCGTGCCTTGGATGATGTCCAGGATCTTTTTCGACAGCATATTCAATTGCGTCAAGTGCCATTTCTATAGCTCTGTCGCCGATTCCGTGAATGGCAACAGGAATATTGTTTTTATTGGATAACAGCACTATCTCATTCAGCTCGTCCTGTGTGAACAGCACGATTCCGTCTGTTGAAGAGTCATCGCTGTAAGGGTTTCTAAGGGCTGCAGTCCTTGCTCCCAGAGATCCATCACAAAGAAGCTTTATGCAGTTTACACGGTATTTTTCATTTCCGTAACCAAATTTATACCCATTGTCAAAGAACTTCTGAATTTCAGGTACCTTTTGTATTAGGCACTGCTCACCGATACGTATGTTAAGTTTACCTTCTTCGTCCAATTCACGGAACGACTTGAACAGCATGTTGTAATCATTGTCTGGCATATAGCCTATATCATCAGATTGTACTGAAGTAAGACCCTGTGCGAAGGCTCCCTCCTGTGCATCGTAAACTATGTTTTTCAATATATCCAGATTTAAGGTTGAAATGTTTGACTTAACAATTTCCAAGAGATTCTCCTTGATTACACCGTTAGGTTCTCCGTCAGGGAGAATTTCAACGAGATTTCCGTATTGTGGTGCTGTCTCCTTTGTAAGGTTAACTATTTTCATGGCCGCAGAGTTCAAAACTCCTATGTGGAAGCATGCACGCATAATTATAGTAGGGACATCTCCTGTTATTTCGTCTAAGTCAAATTTGTTGGGGAATCTTTTTTCATCGTTAAAATAATCATGATTCCAGCCTTCGCCTTCCAGCCAGGATTCATCACTTACATCCCTTTCCTGCAATCTTGCTTTAAGGCGTTCTCTTATTTCACCGAGACTCTTTGTACCTACCAAGTTAACGCACCGCATGCTCTTGGCGTAGTGTACAAAATGGATGTGAGAATCATTAAATCCTGGAAGCACAAGTCTTCCTCCAAGATCAACCTCTGTAAAAGAGAGATTGTCTGTTCTTAAATATTCCCTTGCGCCATTTTCATTTCCCACATATACAAATTTGTTTCCGTCAACAACAAAGGCTTCAGCTGTGGAATTCACGTCCTCCATTGTGTGCACATTCCCGTTTTTATATAGTGTTATCAATTTGTACCTCCTATTGTTAATAATTATTGGTTAGCTTCTTTTTTTAATTTCTTGTCAAAATACATATAAACAACACATCCTATGGCCGGTACGACAAAACCGATAAGTGCTGTTACAGGATCCTCAATAAATGTGTTGACCATTAATCCTGCAAATATTAAAATCGTAATAATTACAGTAATAGGGTATCCCCACATTTTGTATGGTCTTTCAAGATCAGGATATTTCCTGCGGTAAATCAATACAGCAACAACAACCAGCACATTGAACAGCATTCCTGAGAAAACAACCATGGATGTAAGCTGGTCGAGGTTTCTGGATAATACAAGTATAACAGATATCACGCACTGGCCTATAAGTGATACGTGAGGAACTTTGTATTTTGGGTGAAGTTTGCCGTAGCTTTTGAAGAAGTGACCTTCTTTTGCCATTGCATAATATGTTCTCGGGAAGGAAAGTATCATTCCGTTCAGAGAACCGAACATAGAAATTATCATGCCCACCAATACGATTGTACCGCCTACACCGCCGAAAATTCTTTTGGCAACTTCAGTTCCGAGATAATAATTGTCAGCCTGTATGTAGGAAATAATATCCTCGTGAGGCAGTACTCTGTAAATTGCGTAGTTAAACAAGGTATAAAGAACCAAGATTCCGCCTATGGCAATTATTATTGCAAGAGGAAGGTTTTTCTTCGGGTTTTTCATTTCCTCGGCTACCGTATTCAGATTTGTCCATCCCTCATATGCCCACAATGTTGCTACGGTTGCAAATGCAATCATTCCAAACATGCTTCCGATGGATACGGTGCTTCCGTCAGCAGGCATGAGGCTTAAATCCGGAGTTTGTTTTCCGAAAATCAGTGCTCCGAACAATATCAGTCCGATTGGTATCAGCTTAGCCACCATTGAAACATTTTGCAGTATGGAGGCCCTTTTAACTCCGAAATAATTATAGGCAGTAAGTCCGACAATTAATATTATAGCAATTATTTTTATTCCTGTCTCATTGATATCAAAAAAACTTTTTAGTGCATTGGGAAGGGCTACTGCAACTGCCGCTATGGATCCTGCACCGCTGATGAGCCAGCTTGCAAATCCGTACAAAAATCCTACTGCAGGGTGATATGCTTCATTCAGGTAAACTACCATACCTCCGGCAACCGGTCTTGAAGCTCCAAGCTCGGCAAAGCACAATCCTCCAAGCAGTGATACAACACCTCCGACTATCCAGCAAACAAGTGCGAGACCCAAACTCATGCCTGTTCGCATCAATACATAGGAACCTAAATAGAATATTCCGGAACCAATCATTATGCCGCCGATGATGCTTACTCCGCCGAATACGCCGATTTCTTGTTTGAACTCGGACGTGTTCGGTTCAATTGTAGTGATGTTTTCATTTTTACTCATAAAGCTTCTCCTTTTTTATTTTGTGAGATTGTTAATATAATAGCAATTATTATGCCAAGTATTAATTGCATATATTAATCCTAATGCTGTGTAAAATCAACATATATTTTTATAATTATAAAAAACAATAGGATTAAACCCCGTTTAATCCTATTGTTGTATTCTAAACATAAGTTTTGATTTTTAAATTTGTTCTAATATGAAGCTTATAATAACTGCGTCAGCAATTCCGCATGTCTGTTCAATTCATATGCTTGGCTTTGTATTGCAGAGGAGACAGCCCCGTATAGTTTTTAAAAGCCCTGCTGAAGTAATGCTGGCTGCTGTAGCCTGTCATTTCAGCAATTTCATTTATGGTGAAGCTTCTGCCTGAATCTGTTAGGTGTTTAATTGCCATATTGATTCGCAGCTTGTTCAGATAATCAGTGAAGCTCGTTCCTGTCTTTTGCTTGATTATTTTTGTGATATATGATTGGCTCACATGCAGGTTTTCCGCAACATAGTTCAGAGTTAGATTGTTTTGGGTGAAGTTTTCTTTTATATAGTCCATAACCCGATTGCCTACTAATTTGTTTCCGATCGGCTCGTTTTCATTCTTTTTAAGCTTGTTAAGCTCCAACAGCCTTTCGCTGTATGAGTCCAGTGCCTTGGAAATTATGCCTTTAAATTCCTTGTATTGTATAGGCTTCAGAAGGTAGCTGTACACACCCAGATCCAGCGCTTTCTGCGCATATTTGAACTGGTCATATCCTGAAATTATAATAATTTTTGCTTCAGAATCAGTTTCTCTTATTTTTTCTATAACCTCAAGACCGTTCATAAAGGGCATATTTATATCAATCAGGATTATTTCGGGTTGATACATTTTTATTAGGCTTAGAGCTTCTTCACCATCCTTTGCTGTACCTGCCACAGACAAATTCAAATCATATGATTCAATTAATTTTTTCAATCCGTTTCGTATGATTTCCTCATCATCTGCTATAACTGCTCTAAACATTGTAAGTCCTCCGTTATCTTCGGTAATTTCAATGATACTGTTGTACCCTCGTTAAAAATACTGGTAATCTCAATGCAATATTTATCTTTAAATGTAAGCCTCAGTCGTTCATTTATATTATACAGACCATAATGTTCTGTTTCGATTGACTGAGATAGGTTGTTCACAAGCTCCTTGAGCTTTTCATCGCTCATGCCGAGACCGTCATCTGTCACTTCTATAATAATGAACTCATCTTTAGAAAATAATTTTATTGTTATAATACCTGAATTTTTCTTCTGCTTAAGCCCGTGGTAAATGGAGTTCTCAACCAGAGGCTGAATTATCATTTTTGGAACAAGGTATTGGGAAACTGCCCGTTCAACATTAATTTCATAATTAACCTTGTCCATGTACCGTATTTTTTGTATGCACAAATAATTTTTCACGTGTTCAATCTCATCTGCAACAGTTATAAATTCCTTTCCTCCGCTCAGTGATAATCTGAAAAAAACTGAAAGTGAATTTATCATGTCAGCCACATCGTAGGCATTATGCTCCAATGCTTTCCACTGTATGGTGTCAAGTGTATTGTATAAAAAATGAGGATTTATCTGTGACTGCAATACCCTCAGCTCAGCAGTTCTTTTCTGAGACTGAGCTTGATATACCTGATCTATAAGCTTTTTTATATTATCAAGCATTTGGTTGAAAACCTTCACTAACACGGATATTTCATCATTCCCTTCATAGTCATAAAAAGAATTAAGATTGCCTCCGGATACTTCAATCATGCGATCCTTAAGCATGTAGATGGGCTTTACGATGGTTCCGGAAACGAAGATGGCGTACAGCACAGCGATGCCCAAAAGGACTGTTCCTATAACAGCGACCAGTTCAATTAAGTCATTGGTCTGAGCGTGTATATATCTGTTTTCTATCAATGTGCACAGTATCCAGTCCTCAGCGTATGGAACAGATGAAAAAAACAAAGTAGAGTCGTGGAGTGCATTGTTTTTTAAATGGATTGTTCCGGATGATGATTCTGATGAAATTGCCGCAACTCTTTTCAGTTCTTCAAGTGAAATATATTTTTCGATCAGACTGTTCATATCTATGGAATAAATATCAAGGCTTTTGTTCATTATCCACGAAAATCCTTCATATACATCAATTCCTTCCGCTATTTCCGAAATTTTTTCAAGATTTACAGCACCATTTATAAAGCCAATTTTTTCATTTTTGTCGTTGACTATGGGATAGCATATGATAAATACCTGTGTACCGTCGGATTTGGATACCACAGGCTTTGAAATAATATATTCCATATCACTTTTCATTACCCTTTCAAAATAATCACGCCCAGAAATATTTATAGTTATATTGTCATTGACCCAGCCGTATCCGTCAGTGCCTCCAACGGCAATGTTTCATTCAGGCTTCCGTACTGCTTGCTGAGAGATTTGTTCAATCTTGCAAGATAAGGTTTCAGAGACTTAATTTCCATCTCATTCGTCAATGCGTATTCATGTATTATCCTTATTTCACTTATTCTCTGATTCAGCCACGAGCTTATTTCATTGGACTTTGAGTCAATCAGCTGCAGTGTCTGGTATTCCGCTTGCTCCATGGCCGAGGTTTTAACCGTGTTTTCCAATACATAAAGCAAGGGGAAAATTATTATTATTATACATAAAGCGAATGATATGATAATTTTTAAACGTAACGACATAGATTAGGGCTCCTCGGTTTTTATTAGGCAATACAATACAATTATATATAAGTGAAAACAAAAATCAAGGTATTTCAATATACTTTGTGTTCATAGTACCTAAAAGTACAAAAAAATTACTTGTTAGTGTAAATACAAATTTCATCCGGCATGCTAAACTGACAATGAAATAAATAATATTTTAACAAACAGGAGGAGTAAAAGTGAAAAAACTTTTATCATTATTACTGGTGATATTGCTTGCTATTAGCTTAGTTGGATGCAATACACCTGTCAATTCAGAGAATGGGAAAAAAGAGGCACCGAAGGAAGAAACAAAAATAAAGGACGGGGTTTATGAAGGAACCGGGCTTGGTAAGG
Source organism: Firmicutes bacterium UBA2530 (assembly GCA_002340985.1). Taxonomy (GTDB): domain Bacteria; phylum Bacillota; class Clostridia; order Tissierellales; family Sedimentibacteraceae; genus Sedimentibacter. Next base: position 182,583 of record DDNC01000002.1, read on the forward strand.
GCGGCGAAATTAAAGTCAGTGTAAATATAAAAGGTGATGCAATAACTGAAATAAAGACACTGAGCCATAACGAGACTTCGGGGTTCGATACGGCAATAGATACGTTGGCGGAAAAAATGATTTCGCTTAACAGTACGGATGTAGATATTGTTTCGGGATGTACGCTGACTTCAAAGGGCTTTACGGAGGCGGTGAATGCAGCGCTGACATCTGCGGGAGCAACAGCAGATATGCTTAAAAAGACAGATTCCGGACAGAAAAACGAAGCAAAGAAAGATATAGTCGAAAGTCATGATATAGTAATAATAGGAGCCGGAGGAGCAGGCCTTACAGCTGCTATAGAGGCAAAAGCAGCAGGAGCTGATGTAATAGTACTTGAAAAAATGCCAATGGCAGGCGGAAACACTTTGATATCCGGAGCCGAATATGCTGCAGCAAACAATTGGATTCAAAAGAAGGAAGGAATAGAAGACAGCGCTGAGCTTCATATTCAGGATACATTAAAAGGCGGAGATAATCTGGCAAAGGAAGAGCTTGTGAGAATCATGGCTGAAAATGCCCTTGCAGGTGCTGAATGGCTGAGGGATGAAGTCGGAGTAATTTGGGAAGATGAGCTCATGTTCTTTGGAGGACACTCTGTAAAAAGAAGCCTTATACCATTGGGTGCAAGTGGAAGGGAAATAATTACAAAGCTGGCAGCAAAGGCTGAAAAGATGGATATTCCGGTTTTACTCAACACAAAGGCTACTTCTTTGATTACTGACAGTAACGGAAAGGTTGTGGGTGTAAAGGCGGAAGGCGAGGATGCCAACTATACTTTCAATACGAGTAAGGCTGTAATAATAGCCTCGGGCGGATTTGGCTCAAATGTTGAAATGAGAGTAAAATACAATCCGGATATAGATGGTTCCATATTATCCACAAACACAACAGGAAGCACCGGTGATGGTATTGTGATGGCAGAGGATATTGGAGCAAATCTTCTCGGAATGGAATATATACAGACATACCCGATATGCGACCCGCTGACAGGCACCCTTCTTTACTATGATGACGCAAGGCTGTACGGTCATACAGTTATTGTAAATAAAGAAGGAAAGAGATTTGTGGAGGAGCTGGGCCGACGTGATGTAATGTCAATGGCCATAAAAGCTCAAACAGGAAGCGTATGTTATGAACTTTTAGACCAGAACGGATTTGTGGCAAGCAAGCTGCAGGAAAATCACGGACCGGAGCTTGATTATCTCTACAGAAATGACCTGCTTGTAAAGGCGGATACATTAGACAAGGCTGCTGAGTTTTTTGGAATTGATGCGGCAGAATTGAAAAGCACAGTTGATAAATACAACAGCTACGTTGAAGAAGGGAAAGATCCTGAATTTAATAAAAGAAGCCTTCCATCTAAAGTAGAAGTGGGACCGTTCTATATCCTTAAAGCGGCTCCGGCAGTTCATCACACCATGGGCGGTATAGAAATAAATGAAAATGCACAGGTGCTGAATAAAGACGGAAAAATAATTGAAGGATTGTATGCGGCAGGCGAAGTAACCGGAGGAATCCAAGGTTCTAACCGCTTAGGCAGCAATGCTCTTGCAGACATAACTGTATTCGGGAGAATAGCGGGACAAAACGCGGCGAAATAATAAGGAAATAGTTAAAAAGGCTGTTGTACTTAATAGTACAGCAGCTTTTTTATAATATTGTTTTCTTCCTGAGATTTTTCAAGCGAGACTTTATTTGTTGCTGCTATGTAACTGCTGGACTTTAAGGAGGCTCTGTGATATGATAACTTTGCAGAAAAATTGCATTAAGTTGGTGAAACAACAAGGTAAGGAGGTCTCAGATGTTTAATTTGGATAAATGAGTAGGATACATAGCGGATAATTCAAGTAAAGTTATCTGTGACGCCTTCAGTGAGAAGGTAAAAAAATTAGGTGTGACCAGGGTACAGTGGATTGCCTTGTATTATTTGGGGAAAGAAGAGTTTATCAGCCAAAAAGAATTAGCCGAAAGAATGAATGTAAAAGAATCCTCCGTGGCCAGGCTTTTGGACCGTATGGAGAGAGACGGGTTAGTGGAAAGAGTAAGAAGTGAGGATGATAAAAGAGTTACAAACTTAAGTCTTACAGAAAAAGGGAAACAGCATAGAACCGAATTGATGCCGGAAGGCGAAAGATTTGAAAGACTGCTGCACAAAGGTATATCTGAAGAAGAGATGCAGATTTTTACGACAGTCTTGTCAAGAATGGTTAATAATGTAAAAGAAGACAGTTATGATAAAAAATGTACACGTGAATAATAATGTGTACATTTTTGTTTATATGGGAAATTGTAACTAATAAAAGTTGTTAGAAATTTATCTAAGCATATTGACAAATCAAAATTACTTGCTATACTAATAATTAGCATAGCAAGTAATTTTGATTGGAGGATTATAAAATGGCTAAAGATGTAAGACAAATATTGCAGGATTTCACAGGAGGACTGGAGATACTGGCGGGCACAAACGGAGCGCAGGTTGATGCATTCATGAATTTACTGGGTGCGGCTTACGAACCTGATGCTTTGGATTTAAAAACGAAAGAATTAATAAGTATAGGTGTTGCTGTTTACAACCGTTGTGAGTATTGCATTGTTTTCCATACTTACAACGCCCTTCAAGCCGGTGCAACCAGAAAGGAAATTAATGAGGCGGCAATGGTGGCGGTAGCTTTTGGAGGAGGGCCTTCCATAGCATACAGTGCCACACTATTAAAAGATTCAATAGATGAATTTGAAAATGACTTTAAATAAGCAAGTAAGAGAGGACAAGGTGCTTGTCTTCTCTTACTTTGGTGAACGATACTGTGATATTAGTTTTTGAGTTTAGGAGGGATGAAAGTGATATTAGATATAAAGCTGGAAAAGTTATCAGGCCATGACAGAACTGGAGTTATCGGCTGCATATATAAGGCAGAAGGAGATATTGTAAAAGTAGGAGATGAAGTTCTTGATATAGAGGTTAAAAAGGGGAACACTACTTTCTCATCTGATGTGGAAGGCAAAATTATAGAAATAAAGGTAGAACAAGGGGATAAGGTCTCCATAGGAGATGTGCTGTTTACAGTTGAAGGAGAAAAAGGTGAAGCCGGGAAGAAGCAGGGATTCAACTATATGGCTAATTTTTTAAAACCCCAAAAAGAAACTATTGACGGAGATATAGTTGTTATAGGAGGAGGACCGGGCGGATATGTAGCTGCTATTGAGGGAGCTAAACAGGGAGCCAAGGTAATACTGATTGAGAAGGAAAATCTGGGAGGAACCTGCCTCAACAGGGGGTGCATACCGACAAAAGCCCTGGTTCGTTCATCAGAGGTTTACGAGCTGGTGAAAAATTCTAAAGACTATGGAATTTTTAGTGCTTCTTCGGGATATGATTTTTCTGAAATAATTGAAAGAAAGAATGAAGTTGTAAAGGAACTGGTTGGCGGAATCGATTATTTGATGTCTAAAAATAATATTACCGTATTTAAAGGCAGCGGTGAAATAACGGATAAAAATACGGTATTTGTAAAAGAGAAGAATAAAGAAGTTACAATCAACGCAAAGAATATAATCATTGCAACAGGATCTGCTACATTTATTCCTCCAATAAAGGGCGTAGAGTCAAAAAATGTGTTAACGAGCACAGAGATGTTAAATTTGACCATGCTTCCTGAAAAGATAATAATTGTCGGCGGTGGTGTGATTGGGATGGAGTTTGCATTTATATGCAGGGCTTTAGACGCAGATGTCAGTGTGGTTGAGTTTGCAGACGATATATTGATTGCCATGGACGAAGATATAAGAAATGAAATCAGAGAAGCGGCTTTGGAAAAAGGAATAAAGATTTATACAGGCTCAAAGGTTGAAGAAATTATAGATACCGAAGAAGGTAAATCCATTGTAGTATTTGATAAGGAAGATATAAAAGGATATATAACAGGCGATAAAATTCTTATGTCAGTGGGAAGAGTGCCGTTTTACGGCAATATAGATTTGGAGAAAATCGGAATTTCCCTCAATGATAAGGGTAGAGGAATAAAAGTTAACAGCAGAATGCAAACAAAAGCAGAGAATATTTACGCTGTCGGAGATGTAACAAATATAATTCAGTTAGCTCATGTTGCTTCTCACCAGGGGCTTGTCGCGGTTGAGAATATTTTAGGTAAGGATACAGAAGCTGAGTATTCTGTTATACCAAGTGCGATTTTTACAATGCCTGAAATCGCATCGGTTGGAATAACTGAGAAAATTGCAAAAGAACAAGGTATATCAGTAAATGTAGGTAAATTTCCTTTTGGAGCTAACGGCAAGGCGCTTACTCAGGGAGAAAGAAGAGGTTTTGTAAAAATAATTACCGAAGAAAAAACAGGAATAATATTAGGCGGCGCTATCATTGGACCTCATGCAACGGACCTTATTCATGAAGTTGCGATTGCAGTGAAGAATAAATTAACTGCCGAACATGTAATAAATACGGTGCATGCTCATCCTACAACTGCTGAGGCCGTTCATGAAGCTATGCTTGCGACCACAGCAAGGGGAGCGATACATTTCGCCGAGTAAATTAATTAGCGAGTGGAGAAGCATTTTACAGCATATTAAAATATTAGAATGAGTATATTTTGTTCTGATATTTTTTTATTTACGCACATTCTTAAGACTAATTTTATGCCTAAACCGATGATAGAAGTAATATAATTCCATTGACAAAGTTCAATAACAGTAATACAATACATTTAGATAATTATCTAAATGTCTAAATGTGAAGGAGGCAAATGCTATGGGATTTCAGGACAGTTTTAAGGCTTTGTCAGACCCTACCAGGCGAAGGATAATAGAATTGCTGAGAGAGGGAAAAATGACCGCAGGGGAAATAGTGGACAGCTTTCAGATGACTGGTGCATCCATTTCTCATCATTTATCAATATTAAAAAATGCCGGGCTGGTAACAGATGAAAAGCAGGGGAGATATATTTATTATGAGCTTAATCTTTCAGTGGTTGAGGAAATCTTGTCATGGATTGCTTCTTTGAAGGAGGGAAAATAATATGAATAGGATTTTCAGACATGAAAATATAAAAACATGGATTTTGTTTGCGGTGACACTTTTAGTGGGATTAATTTCATACAATTATCTTCCGGAACGAATACCAATACATTTTGATGCAGCTGGAAATATTGATAGATATGGCGGAAGAATAAGCATTTTTCTTGCCCCGGCTGTTATTGCTGCAATGACATTACTGGCTGAATTTGTGCGGAATGTGGATCCTAAAAGAAATGCATACAACAAGTTTAACAAGCAGTATTATATGATATTTTTTGCGGTTTCATTGCTTATGTTCATGATACAGCTGTACACAATTGCAATCAGCATGAATATAGAAATACTGAATATAAGCATAATAATGCCTGTTGCCATTGGAATGCTGTTCACAGTAATAGGAAATTCAATGCCGAAATTCAAACAGAACTTTTATGCAGGTATACGAACAAGCTGGACACTCTCGGATGAAGAAATATGGTTTAAAACACATAGATTTGGGGGAAAGCTCTGGTTCATCGGAGGAATACTCATGATGGTAACAGCAGTACTGCCGAAGAATATGAATTTCATTGTTCTTCCATCTTTAGCGCTGGTGCTGGGATTGCTTCCTGTGATCTATTCATATGTAATATACAGAAATAAATATAAATAAAAAATGTGACAGTTGCGGATTCATATTCCAACTGTCACATTTATTTTAAGCAAAGTATTCTTTTGTTACTCTCGGGCTCATCCAGCGCATCATATTGAATTTTGAGCCTGCTTTGTCATTTGTTCCTGATAATCTGGAGCCTCCGAAAGGCTGTTGACCTACAACAGCTCCTGTGGGTCTGATATTCACATAGAAGTTTCCTGCGGAATGAATCAGCTCTTTTTCAGCTTCTTCTATTGCATATCTGTCCTTGGCGAAAATGGAGCCCGTTAATCCGTATTTTGAAGTGTTATTGCATAGAGATAAAATCTCGCTGTAATTCTCATCCTCATACAGATATATTGTGAGAACAGGTCCGAAAATTTCTTCTTCCATTGTTTTGAAATGAGGGTCTTCAGTCAATATTATTGTAGGGTTAACGAAGTATCCTGTGCTGCAATCATAGGTTCCTCCAACCAATATTTCCGCATTATTTGAGCTTCTCGCATACTCAATGTAGCTTGATATTGTATCGAATGATTTTTTGTCGATTACTGCTCCCATGAAAGTATCAATTTCTTCGATGTCTCCGACTTTTAATGAAGATGCTTTCTCAATCAGCAATTCTTTAATATCTGCCCACACACTTTTTGATATATATGCTCTTGAGGCTGCGGAACACTTTTGTCCCTGAAATTCAAAAGCACCATCGATTAAGCCTTGTACAAGCAATGTTCTGTCTGCGGAAGGATGTGCTATAATGTAATTTTTCCCTCCCGTTTCTCCCACGAGTCGAGGGAAGGTTCTGTAATTTCTGATGTTTTTTCCTACGGCAGACCACAGGTCGAAAAATACTTCGGTTGAACCGGTGAAATGTATACCGCTCAGGTACTCATTTGACAATACAGAATCACTGATATCACCTGAATTCGATGGAATGAAATTTATAACTCCGTCAGGCATGCCTGCTTCCTGAAACAGCTTGTAAACAACATATGCTGAATAGACTGCGTTTGATGCAGGCTTCCATATAACAGTGTTTCCAGCCATTGCAGGAGCTCCTGTCAGGTTAGCTGCTATGGAAGTAAAATTAAATGGCGAGACCGCAAATATAAAGCCTTCCAAAGGCCTGTAAACAGTCTTGTTCCACACATTTTTTGTTGATATGGGCTGTTCGCCGTATATTTGCTGCAGGCTGTATGCGTTGTATTTCATAAAGTCAACCAACTCGCACGCCGAATCTATTTCTGCCTGCTTGTATGTCTTGCTCTGATTAAGCATTGTAGCAGCGTTCAGCTTTGCTCTCCAAGGGCCTGCCGCTAACTCTGCAACTCTGAGAAATATGGCTACCTTGCTCTGCCACGGAAGTTCTTCCCACATATGCTTAGATTTTAAAGCTGCTTCTATTGCAAGCTTGATTTCCTCTTTCCCTGCCTTGTGGTATTCGCCGATAACCTTTCTATGGTTGTGCGGCAATACACATTGTCCGATATTTCCTGTTCTTATTTCTTTGCCCCCGATTATCACGGGGATATCAATTGCCGTACTTTTAATTCTTGCCAGCTCGGCTTCTAACTCCAATCTCTCACTGCTTCCGGGAAGGTAGCTCAAAATAGGTTCATTTTCAAAATACAGTTCTTTTATAATGTTATTATTCATAGTGCCTCCTAACTGATAATTAATTTGTATATACATACGTCAATGATAAAAAAGTTACTTATAGTTTTCAATGCGCTCGTGTTTGATTACTATATTATATTAAAAAAAGCAATATGGCAACATAAAAAACGATATGGACTAAATATACGACGATAAGAAAAAACGGCATATAAATTATATGCCGCAAATTAATTTATGAAAATTTGGATAATCATTTCATAACAAATAGTAAATATTTATTTAAGTATAGCCCATGACGGTCTTTTCAGAGTTTCGGTATTCTCTCCGGTCGATTTAGCGGGGAACCCCTCTAAAGTTTTGTTGTCACTAAAAATGCTTCTTTGTTTTATCAGGCTTCCGGATTTAACCAAGGTATTTTTCCCGATTTTGCTGTAGTCGCATACTATGGAGCCTGATTCTATAATGCTGAATGCACCTATGGTAGTTCCGTGGATTATGCAGCCCGGTCCAATGGTGACATTGTCTTCAATTATCAGTTCATTGTCGGGCAGCAAATGCAGCACTGAGTTTTCGAGAATTTGTACGTTGCAGCCTATTTTAACCGGTCCGTGTGAATTTCCGATTATTTTCACTCCCGACGCTATGACGGAGTTGCTTCCTATTACTACGTCCCCCGTTATTTCAGCCGAGTCATATATGAAGGCCGAATCATCAATCAAAGGGTATTTATCTCCGTATTCATATAATCTTCCCATTTTTTCACCTTCCTTCGGTTCGTTGCTCACTATGTTTTCATCGTACGTGCTCAATGAGAGATCGTTGCCTCTCATTCTTGCAATCATTTGCTTATCTTCTGGTGTCAGCTTCCTTATTATTCTTCCCGGTCTTCCAACCACAACGGATTCGTCCGGTATAACGCAGCCTGACGGTATTATTGTGCCCTCTCCGAAAATGCACATGTTTCCGATTCTGGAGCCGGGAAGGAAAATAACGCCGTTGCCTATTTCGCACAAATCACCGATTTCTGTTCCCAAAGCAACACACTTGTGACCGAATACAGTCTTGCTGCCCACTTTCAGAGGATTATCAGGTGTTCCCACAAGGACTGAGTTTTCAAGAACCCATGATCTATTGCCGATGGTTACAGAGTCATCAACAGAGCGCAGAACGGACCCCTGTGCAACATATACATCCTTTCCCAGCCTTATCTTACCGAGTAATCTGGCAGAGTCGTCTATTTTAATATTTTCCACTTTCCACCTCCTCAATATGTTATTGCAATTATAACACGGAAAAAGAAGGTCATAAAGTATAACTTATTTTTATGATTGAGAGATATTGTATGAAAAACATGAAATTGACTAAAATTCGCAGGTCGTGATATTCTTGTCTATGATTTTAATAAATTACGAGGAGTAGATATGAACAGAAATAATTCTAATTTTAAACTTGTTTTTTCAGCTTTGGCAATTGCCCTTAATATCGTATTGGGAACAGTGGTTGGGTTGCTGAATATACCTCTTTTATTTTTGGATACAGTAGGTACGATTTTTTCCGCAGCATTGTTCGGTCCGTGGTACGGAGCAGCTGTAGGGGGTCTGACGAATGTAATCCAGGGGATACTGACGAATCCAAAGAGTATACCATTCGCTCTTGTTAACATAACAGTGGGCATTATTGTGGGTTTAATAGCAAGAAAGTGGAAATTCAACATTGTGACATCAATAGTAACAGGTCTTGTATTGTCTGTGGTGGCGCCGCTTATAGGAACGCCCATAGCCACATATGTGTATGGAGGAATAACCGGAGATTTCAATGATGTATTTTTTACGTGGTTAGTTAAATCCGGCCAGTCTATTTTTGCCGCAGCATTTATTCCGAGAATTACAAGCAATATTGTTGATAAAATAGCAAGCTGTGTAATAGTGTCACTGTTGATAAGCAAAATACCTGCGAAATACACTCAAGGAAACAATTGAAATGGATAGAAGCAAAAAAGTAATATTTGTTTCTCACTGCATATTGAATCAGAATACGGTTGTTTATCCTCTGGCAAGAGCAAAGGGAGCCTACAGGGATATTGTAACGGAGCTTATGAATAATGGTATCGGTATTCATCAGCTCCCATGCCCGGAATACAGGTACCTGGGACTTAAAAGAGAGCCTATGACAAAGGAGCAGTATGAAACGGAGGATTTTCGGAGATTGAACAAAGGTATTGCTTCTGATGCAGTGAGAATTATAAAGGAATACATCAGCAGTGGATACAATATGCTGGGGATTATAGGAATAAACGAAAGCCCCACATGCAGCATAAACGGTGAAAAAGGCATATTTATGGAGGAGCTGCTTTGTGGCTTGTCCGAAGAGGACATAAAACTTAGATTGATTGATGTGCCTTCAGATTATTATGACGGTGTCAGAGGTGAAAGCTTTATAAAAGCGCTGCGTGATTTTATCGAATAAGAGGATACCCGTAAGTCATATGGAACAAAATTATTTTCCCGTATGGCTTACGGGTTCGTTATTTTTTTGCATAGTTGTTTAATTTGTAAAATATGCTTATAATATAATTAAATAATGAAGGAGGAGAAATATGATAATTTCGACCACCCCGTCATTGGAAGGAAGAAGGATACGGGAATATAAGGGAGTAGTATTCGGAGAGGTAGTATCAGGCGTTGATTTTGTAAAGGATATTGCAGCAGGTTTCACGAACTTTTTCGGCGGACGTTCACATTCCTATGAAGGGGAGCTTATTGCAGCAAGAGAGCATGCCATAGAAGAAATGAAGAACAGGGCATATCAGATGGGTGCAAATGCAGTCCTGGGAGTGAGTGTAGACTTTGAGGTCTTGGGAAGTGCAAACAACATGATGATGGTAATAGCATCGGGAACAGCTGTATTGATAGAATAAAATTACGGGAGAATCGTGAAATGGGAACGAAAGATAAAATATTTTATTCAAGGCCGGATGAGGACAGGCTTCAGAAGGAGATTGACACGTACGAAGTGCTGGAAAGGCTGGATATTCCGTTTACGGGAACGGATCATGAGGCTGCAATGACGATGGAGGATCTGCAGGCGGCAGAGGAGGCTCTGAATGTTAAAATAAGCAAGAATCTTTTCTTATGCAATTCGTCAAAAACAAAGTTCTACATGCTTATTATGCCGGGCAGCAAGAAGTTTCTCACTAAAAATCTGTCCAGTCAGATAAACAGTTCAAGACTTTCATTTGCTGACGGGTCATATATGGAAGAGCTTTTAAATATAACGCCCGGCTCGTTAAGTGTGTTCGGACTTATGTATGACAGGGAAAACAGGGTGAGCCTCATAATAGACGAGGATGTGCTTGGCAGTGAATATTTTGGATGCCACCCTTGTGTCAATACGTCCACAGTCAGGGTGAAGACTGAGGACATATTAAATAAATTTCTGCCGTATACTGATCATCAACCTGTAATAGTCAGGCTGTGACGGGCGGTACATAATTACTTGGAGGAAGCATGAATAATTTATCATCAAGGACAATTTCGACAATTGAAAAGGAAATGAATTACTGGAAGATACCGGGAGCGGCTGTTGCCGTTGTCAAGGACAGAAAGCTATGGTATTCAGGAGGATTTGGGTTCAGAAACTGCGAGGGCGGTCTTCCGGCAGATGGAAATACGCAATTTTGCATAGCATCATGCTCAAAGTCGATGACATCAGCTCTAATTTCAGTGCTTGTGGACAAGGGGATACTTAGCTATGACGAACCTGTTACAACTTATGCGCCGAAGCTTATTATGAAGGACCCGGCTGCAAGTGCCATGTCACTGAGGGATATTTTGTCACACAAGACAGGCTTCGGTGCCCATGATGCCATATGGCCGGGCGACAGAAGGAGAGAAGAGCTGGCAGTAAGCTTAAGATACATACAGCCTTGCACCGGTTTCAGAGGAGAGGCGATTTACAGCAATGTCATGTACGCAATGGCAGGATATGTGGCTGAATGTGCTACGGGAAAATCATGGGATGAACTTATGCAGAAATATATTTTCGAGCCTCTCAAGATGATGCGTACGAATTGTTCTGCTGATATTATGAAAAATGACGATAATTATGCTGTGCCATACAGATACATAAACGGAAAATTAAGTCCGCTTGAAATATGGAATGTGGACTTGGCTGGACCTGCTGCATCCGTAAATTCAACAGCGGAAGATATGGCAAAATGGCTCATGATGCATATTTCTGGAGGTAGGACATCTGAAGGACGGGCGCTCATTCAGCCTTCAACATTTATAGAAATGCATTCTGTGCATTCGCAGTTTGATGATTCTGTCGGCGGCGGTGACGGTTTCTATGAATGTATAGACTATTCAATGGGATGGAAGACGGGAAACTATAAAGGACATAAATTAAAGAAACATACGGGTAAAATCGAGGGATACAGCTCAATACAGGCATTTCTACCGGAGGATGGTATAGGAGTGGTAATTCTGACTAATTTCCACTCTCCTACGGTGCCGTTCATGTACGGTTCTCTGTATACTATACTTGATGAAGTCCTTGGACTTGAATATGAAGAATGGACGTCGAAGTTTCACGGTGATGATCTGCCTGAGGAAGAAGAATATTTGGACTGTGATGTAAATTACTTTAATGAGGAAAAGGTTCATGGAACACATACGACACTCTCATTAAAAGACTATGAGGGAACATATTTTAACAGAGGATACGGAATGCTGCGTATTGCTGAAAGGAATAACTTGTTGCATATGCTTTACAGGGATATGGATATTCTGCTGGAGCATTATCATAATGATGTGTTCAAGGCAGATGGAGTCAAGGAAGATATCCTTACGATTACATTGCCGGTTAGCTTTGAGGTTGACAACGGAACGACAAAAGCTGTTGCAGTGCGATTCGAGCCCATGGTTCAGGATATTGTTTTTATAAGGGAAGAGTAACTGATAATATTAAAATTGTGAAAGCGGCAGATGTATTTACCTGCCGCTTACACCTGTCCATGCCTGAAGCAGCCTGTCAAATGATCGTTTATTATTCCGGTAGCTTGTAGGTGCGCATATACTATTGTTGATCCTAAAAATTTGAAGCCTCTTGATTTTAAATCCTTGCTGACCATGTCCGAAAGCTCAGATGTGGCAGGCACTTCCGACAGATCATTCCAGTTGTTTACAACCGGCTTGTTGTCTACAAAACTCCAGATATAATTGTCAAAGCTTCCGAATTCTTTTTGTATCTCGATGAATCTGGCCGCATTATTGATGGAAGCTTCAATCTTTTTACGGTTCCTTACAATTCCGGTATTTTGCATAAGTTCTTCGATTTTGTCTTTATCATACTGTGCTACCTTTTCTGCGTCAAAGTCATCATATGCTTTTCTGTAGCTTTCTCTCTTCCTGAGAACCGTAATCCAGCTTAATCCTGCTTGGGCAGACTCAAGCACTAAAAATTCAAAATGCTTTTTTTCATCATGGACGGGCACTCCCCATTCTTCATCGTGGTACTTCACATAGAGCTCATCATTTCCGCACCAGCCGCATCTGTTCATACTATTACCTCACATTGGATTTATTTTGGTATAAATGAGTATAGCAGTATATTCCTTTGGGGTCAATGGCCTGTGAATCCGGACTTGACAAAAACGACATTATTTGATATTATATCGGAGTTATCATATCGTTTGCATAATTTTGTCAACTTGATTTTACTGTTGCGGACAAGCGGTAGCTTAGGAAAATAGAGAAAAGGAATCCACTGAGGATTATAGGATATAGTTATGAAAATAATGGGGAAAACGCTTTTAATTGCAGGAATATCATCTGCCTTGTTGTTTGTACCTGTATTTGCCGCGGAAGAGGCGGCCGCTGATGGAGTACTGGAGGCAGTTACGTCGGAAATTCAAGCTGACGCTGTGCAGGATGCACAGGATGAAGCTGCTAAGGAAGAGATCAGAAAGGGCATTGTCACAGTTGATATTTTGAACGTAAGAAGCGGGCCCTCCACTGAAAATGAAAAATTGGGAAAGCTTTCACTGGGCACATCAGTAGAAATATTGTCCGAGTCCGAAGGCTGGTATGAAATAAATTTTGATTCCTCTAAGGCATATGTTAGTGCCGAGTATGTGATCGTAATAAATTACAGTACCGATTCTGCAGAAGCTCAATTATCGGGCGGAAGCATAGTGGAATATGCCAAACAATATATAGGAACACCATATGCATACGGAGGAAATACTCCAAGCGGCTTTGACTGCTCAGGCTTTGTACAGTATGTTATGTCTAATTTCGGAGTAACCATGCCGAGGTCATCAACAGAGCAGTATTCCATAGGCGTAAGAGTTGATAAATCTCAGCTTTTGCCTGGAGACCTGGTATATTTTAAATATTCAGCGAGCTCTTCCAGATTGAGTCATGTGGGAATTTATACGGGAGATGGCAATTTCATTCATTCTCCGGTACCTGGACAAACTGTGAGAATTGATACACTTTCTTCAGGATATTTTTCAAATTATTATTATGGTGCAACGAGAGTAATGCGGTGATGATGACGGGCAGTTAAGATATCTTAGCTGCCCTGTATATTTTACGGGAAAATAAAAACAATATGCAGAATGAACATTAAGGAGATACAATGAGCACAAGCAGGAAAATATTTCAGGAGGATTCCTATTTATGCAGCAGTGAAGCAACGGTTGTAAGCTGTGTTAATAAGGATGATTACTATGAAGTGATACTTGATAAAACTATCTTTTATCCGCACATGTCGGGAGGACAGCCAAAGGATGAGGGAACAATAAACGGCATAGAGGTATTTGACGTAAGAGAAGAAGGCAATGAAATAATACATCTTCTTAAGGCACCTGTTGAAGGAGAAGTGTCTCTATTCATTAATTTTGATGTGCGCTTTGATTATATGCAGCAGCATACAGGACAGCATGTTCTTTCATGTGCATTTGATGAGCTTTTCAATGGAAAAACAATAGGGTTTCATCTTGGAGACAGATATTCAACCATTGACCTGGACATATTGGTGACTGATGAAATAGTAAGGCAGGTCGAGCTGCTGAGCAATAGAATAATATATGAAAATAAAGCCGTGACCGATAGAATATATTCGTATGAGGATGCAATAAAGCTAAATCTGAGAAAAAAACCTATGGAGCTGGAGCAACTGAGAATTGTAAGCGTAGAAAATTACGATGATTGCGCTTGCAGCGGAACTCATGTGAAACATACGGGTGAAATAGGAATAATAAAGGTCACAAGGACTGAGAGATACAAAGGCGGCACAAGAGTTGAATTCATGTGCGGAAAAAGAGCATTGAACAATTATGACGATAAGAGCAGAATTATATCTGATTTGTCCACTGCTATGTCCTGCAATGCCGATGCCATTGCCGAAAATATTGAAAGACTCATGAATGAGAATAAAAAACTTAAAAAAGATGCTTCTAATTTAAGTAGCCGTATAAATGAATACAGGGCTGAGGAATTGAAGAAGAGTGCGGAGATTAAGGATGGTATCAGCTATATATTTGTAAAAACGGAGGATGATATAAAGGATCTGCGGTTCATATGCTCAAAAATAACGGAGTGTGACAACATTGCAGCTGTATTGGTTTCAGAAGCAGATAATGTGTGCAGCTTGGTTATGGGGCAGTCTAAGAATCTTAATATTGACTTGAAAAGTGTTTTTGAGGAGTGCAGATCAATCATTGGCGGTAAGGGAGGAGGCAGCAGTCACATGCTGCAATGCTCAGGGGAGCTGTTCAAAGGAACGGAATGCATAAAAGCAGCAAGACGAACGCTTTTAACATAATACAAATATGAAGAGGTGCGTATGATTACATTTGATGATTTTGCAAAAGTAGATATAAGAGTGGGAGAAATAGTAAAGGCGGAGGTTTTTGAGAAGGCGAGGAGACCTGCCTACAAGCTTCTGATTGATTTTGGCAATGAAATAGGAACGAAAAAATCCAGCGCCCAAATTACTGATTTATATACAGAACAGGAATTAACCGGAAAACAGGTGCTTGCGGTTATTAACTTTCCGCCGAGACAAATTGCGGATTTTATGTCGGAGGTACTGGTATTGGGTACATATTCAAAGGACGGGGTTGTTTTGATACAGCCTGAACGCAATGTTGAGAACGGCGATAAATTAGGTTAATGACGAATTAATTTGTTTAGCTCCTGCATAATAGGATATATAACTAATGAGGAGGGATTGCCATGAAAAGAATACTTGTTCCTGTAGATGGTTCAAATGCATCAGTCAGTGCCGTAAAAAAGGCAATTGAAATAGGAAAGAATTACAATTCATTAATAAAACTGATTTCTGTAGTCAAATCAACAGAAAAAAGAAGAAAAGAGAGAAACGAAAATCTTTGGAATGCCGTGGACGGGTCCATTATTGCCGATATTGCTGAAAGTGCTGAATTAGAGAAAAAGCTTGAAAGCAAGTATACGGAAAATGCTGAAATGCTGTTGAGCCAAATAGCCGCAAAACTGAATTTCACCGGTACAAGGCTTGAAAGGGAAGTGTTAATCGGTGAGCCTTATGAAAAAATTATTGAAACTGCCGCTAATGGCGGATTTGATTTAATTGTGATGGGTAACAGAGGATTTTCAAGATTCAAGCGGTTTTTTGTAGGCTCCGTGACTCAGAGGGTAATTTCAGAAGCACCATGCCCGGTATTAGTAATAAGAAGCAATTTTGAACCCTAATATTCTTTTTTAAATAAACTATCTTTGAAAGCTGCAATAAGGTTTCGGGATAGTTTTTTTTGTCTCAACTTGGCAGTTGTTAAAAATAATATTTCTGATATAATTAAATTAATGTTTACAAAAATTGGTATTACAGAGCGGGAGGAATATATGAGAAATGGATCATTGCTCGGGCTTAAAGGCAAGATAAAGCCAATTAGCTTCAATGTTGACGATTATGACAAAATATTCATAGGTGGACCGGTATGGGCCGGAAAAAGTCAACAAGGAACCGGAAGCCGTATATGAATTGATAAAAAAACGCGTTATTATGAACGGAGGTAAAACCTCCGGAAGCTTCTTTGTTCAGACAGATATGAAAAAGCTCCCGGATTCTGACATGGTAAAGGTTAAAGTTATGGATTGGATTGGCAAAAATAATCTTGAGAAGGTAATAAAGTGAAGATAACAATTATAAATGAAGAAAATGCTGTCTTATCAAAATGGGCTGGCGGCGAGAGTCGTCAGTACTACATATACCCTCCTGATTCAAGCTATGCCGAAAGAAATTTCATGTTCAGGGTAAGCGTGGCTTCCTCAGATACGGAGGAAGAATCACCTTACAGTGATTTGCAAAATTATACAAGATACTTGATGATGCTTGAAGGAACTGCTCATGTATACCATAATGGAAGGTACGACATTGTTTTAAATCCGTATGATAAAATTGACATATTTGACGGAGGATGGGAGTCCTCTGCAACCGGAAGGATGACGGACTTTAATTTAATGGTGCGTAAAGAGTGCAGCGGTGAAATGTCTGTAATTGATAAAAATTGCACATATGAAGCTGAGCATGGTATCCATATATTTTTCTGCGGCAGGGGCAGTGCAGTTTTCGAGTTTGCTGATGAAAAAATTTCTGTATGTGCAGGTGGGCTGTTTATATTGGAAGATGCAGGAGGCGGCATTAGTATTAATGTCGGTCAGGACGGAGATAAATTGATTATGATGAATATATATTGCTGAAATGGACTCGGAGGAAAAAATTTGCGGGGTTATAATTAATTCCGCATACTTCGACAATTTTGTCATATTTGTATGGTAAAATGGGATTGTTGATTTTGCATGATGCATTTTTGTCAATATTGTTGTATAATTATGATAATATATTCTTTGAATGAGTGAGGAAAAACGAATGGTTACTGAAATTGGAAGGCAAACGTATGCTTTTCTTGAAGAAAAAATGACAGAAAATGATTTCTACAAGCATTTAATTGAAGAACTGCCGATTGGGTATGCACTTTTGGAGTTCATTTACAATGAAGATGAAATTAGGTGTGATTACAAATTCAAAGAAGTAAATTATGTTTTTGAAAAAGAGACAGGCTTGAGAGAAGAAGAAATAATAAACAAGAAACTGCTTGATGTTTTTTGGTATCTTGATAAAAGCGAACTTGACAAGCTGGACTATAATTTTCAGAGGGTTATAGAAAAAGGAAAGCATGAATTTGAATTTCATTTAAGAACTGCAGGAAAATGGTACAGAGTAAGCATGTTTTCACCTGTAAGAAACCAGCTTGTAATGTATTTTATGGGTATAACCAATGAAAAAAGGCAGCTTGCTGAGCTTGAAAACAGCCGTAAAAGGATGGAAAATGTAATAGAAGGAACAAATGCCGGCACATGGGAAGTCAACAGACAGACAGGTGAACGATTTTATAACAGACGTTGGGCAGAAATATTAGGATATACATTGGAAGAGCTGTATCCAATAGACAAGGAAACGTGGGAGAGGCTTGTTTATCCCGATGACTTGGAGGCCCAGCTGAGCAGAGACAAGAAGCTGTACAATAAAGAAATAGAGTTTTATGACGAGGAATACAGAATGATTCATAAGGATGGCAGTACCGTATGGATTCAGGACAGGGGAAAAGTAATATCCTGGACTGAGGAAGGCAAACCACATATAATCAGCGGAACTCATACCGATGTTACAAAGAGAAAGAATCTCGAACTTGAGCTTTCTCATGAAAGAAACTTGTTTATGACGACTTTAATATCTGTAGGAGACGGGGTTATTTCCACTGATAAAAAGGGTATGGTTGTTTTTATAAACAAGGCAGCAGAGCAGCTGACAGGGTGGACCAATGAAGATGCGTGCGGAAAATCATTTGAAGAGGTATTTAACACAATAAATAGGCAGACATGTGAGAAAAGCAGAAATATTTTCAAGAAGGTAATTAATTCAGGAGAGAAGCATGAGATGTCCGGGAATACCGTGCTGATTGCACGGGATGGAACGGAAACAGCTATTGAGGATACAATTGCGCCCATAATACAGGATGACGGAAAGATAACCGGTGTTGTTATTGTATTTAAAGACTGCTCTGAGAGGAAGAAAAAGCAGGAGGAAATACTTTATTTGAGTTATTGTGACCCGTTAACAGGATTGTATAACCGGAGATTTTTTGAAAACAAATTAAGGGAGCTGGATACGGAAAAGAATCTTCCCATAACGCTGATTATGGCTGATGTTAACGGGCTTAAGCTAGTTAATGACTCCTTTGGACACGGTAAGGGAGATGGACTGCTTAAAAGCGCCGCAGATATATTGAGCAAAGGATGCAGAAAAACGGATATAGTTGCCAGGTTTGGCGGTGATGAATTTGCCGCTATACTTATAAAGACGGGAAGAGAGCAGGCAGAGCAGGTTATTAAAAGAATAAAGGCGCTGTCATTAAAGGAAAAAGACTGTGCAATAGATATTTCGATTTCCTTCGGCTATGAGACCAAGTCAAGCATGGCGGATGATATGAGAGATATATTTAAGGCTGCTGAGGATAATATGTACAGCAATAAGCTCTATGAGAGTTCGAGGATTAAAAATAAAATAATAGGCAGACTTATGCACAATTTATACCAAAGGGGCAGCAGTGAAATGCAGCATTCAAAAAGAGTGAGCAGGATATGTGAGAAATTGGCTGTGTATATGAATTTTGACAAAAATAAGGTTCGCCAAATAAAAATTGCGGGTCTCATGCATGATATAGGAAAGACTGGAATTGACGGCAATATTGTGAATAAGTCCGGGCGTCTCAGTGACGATGAGCGCAGGGAAGTCAGAAAGCATGCGGAAGTAGGCTACAGGATATTGAGCTCTTCCAATAAATTTTCCGAAATTGCTGAATATGTGCTCATGCATCATGAAAGACCGGATGGCGGCGGGTATCCGGGAGGATTGAAGGGTAATGTCATATCTGTCCAGTCAAAGATAATAGCGGTAGCGGATGCATATGATTCAATGACGGGTGACAGGCCGTTCAGAAAGTTACTTTCTGCAGAGGAAGCCGTAAGTGAGCTGCAAAGATGCTCAGGCACACAGTTTGATGCCGAAATAGTTAATGCGCTTGCAGATATTATTTTGGTAGAGAAAGTGGATTTATAAAAGACTTGATTTTTATCTTCCACTCTGCTATCATGATTATTTATAAAGTATTCTACAATGATTGCAGTCAGAGGAATGTTATGGATAAGTTGAAGAAAAAAATAGTTGAAGCGGGAGAAATAAGGGAAGGTCAGGTACTTAAGGTAGACAGCTTCTTGAACCACCAGCTGGATGTTGAACTTTTGTACGAAATTGGAGAAGAGATTTATAATCTTTTCAAGGACAGGAAAATAACTAAGATACTTACAATCGAGGTAAGCGGGATTGCAATTGCAGTCATGGCAGCAATGTATTTCAAGGTGCCGGTTGTATTTGCAAAGAAGACAGAAAGCCTTAACTTAGACAGTGATGTATATAAGGGAAAGGTTGTTTCCTATACTAAAAATAAAGAATACAACATAATGATAAGCAAAAAATATTTAAACCAAGATGACAGGCTTTTAATTATAGATGATTTTTTGGCAGAAGGGAATGCCATGAAAAGCCTTATAAATCTGGCGCACGAAAGCGGAGCCTCAGTAGAGGGGATAGGAATTGCAATAGAAAAGGGGTTTCAAAACGGAGGGAAGTATTTAAGGAACATGAACTTTAACCTGAAAAGTCTTGTAATAATAGACGCACTGAAAGAGGGGAGCATTATTTTCAGGGATGAACAGCAAAGACCGTAGTTAGCGGTCTTCGACGTTCATCCTTTGTTTTTGCTATTCATACAGCTTACATACATCATTTATTTTATTCATTATGTTCCAGGTCTTTCTGTCCAGCACACCCGTAACAGGGAGATTGCTGTATTTTTGAAACTGCTTGAGTGCTGATTCGGTCTGCTCGTCAAAAACACCGGTAAATTGCACATCAGAGTAATTTTTATATTTATTGTTGAAATTTTTCAGAATTATCTGCAATATATAAATTAAATTTCCTGAATCGCCTTTCTTATATTCGTTGACATTGCTCGGATAGCATCCTACGCTGCTGGGAGCATTTATGTGGTGCATGCAATCCTTGTGTTCGTCCATGAGTTTATTCCATGTTAGAAAATTTACTTTGCCCGTAACGGGCAGATTGTATTTCTTCTGAAATTCCTTTACGGATTCTTCTGTTTTTTTGTCAAATACTCCTGTGGGAAATACCGATGGAATCTCCTTGTGTACCTGAGCGATATCTCTTAAGCAGAACTGAAGCTCTAATATTGGATTTGAGCTTTTTATATCATCTAATTTGCTTTTCATTTTACCTCCTATTGTGCTGCGGCTTCACTGCCGGAAAATTGTCCCGGGTTACGAGTGTTGCCAAATCTTAGATTTCGATATATTAGAACAATTCTGTCCCATGTATATTGATTGACCTCGCCTGTTTCATCAATTCCAAAAAATCTCTGAAATTCTCTTACAGCCCTTTCTGTTTCGGCGCCGTAAATACCGTCAGGCTCCGGAAGGGTTATTCCTTCAAGTACAGAGGCTATATATGACAAATATTGTTGAATTAAATATACTTCAGGTCCTTCAGAGCCCACTTTTAGTACAGTTCCGGGCCACAGCAGCGTGGGAAGAGAAATGGCTGCGGCAGGAAGAGTATCTAATATGCCTGATACAGCATTGTACATTGAATTCCATGTTTGCTCATCAATAAACCCGGTAATCGGAAGTCCGTATGTTTGCTGAAATGCCATTATAGCACTCCTCGTCTGGGTATTAAGAACACCATTTATGTCTACTGTAGGAATTGTATTGTGATAGGCTGCGAGCACATTAAGAAAATATTGCACAGCCTGAACCCTTGGAACAATTTCATTTGGTCCCGGATTCGGTGTGAATTCCGGAATTTCACCTATCATAATTCCTCGGGATGTAAGCTCGGCTAATTTCGTTACGGCTGTATAAATACTTCTTATTTTATACCATGTAGCTTTATCGACAACACCTGTCACAGGCAGATTGAAGATCCCCTGAAATGCCTCCACAGCGTCCTGGGTTGCTTCATTGAACGTGCCGTCCGGACTTGGTATCTTAGGTATGGCAGGGTAGTTGTTGGAGATTGTATTCAATTCAATCTGCATCAGCAGTACGTACGGGTTGTCATCACCTAATTTCAGCTCAATACCAGGAAAGGTTTCGTATGCTTCCGTTAATGGAGCATTTGTTTCTATATTGATATTCTCTCCGTAGTAATACTGCAGAATTTCATATGGAGTATAGCCCTGCTCAGCCAGCTGTACGGTTCCCCATTGCAGCAGCCCTGGACACTGAACATTGCGCCCGTCGCAGAATTGAGCAAAAAGCGGCTCCAGCTGACCTTGCCTTGCGATATAGCTGTCAAATATGTCATCAACTACCGCCGATATGGTATCAAATATACCTCTGTTGGGCACGAATGCCTGATCATATTGAGTTGTATTTGTTATGTCAAAATCGTATCCCCTTGAACGGTACCATTCTGTAAAAATTCTGTTTAGCACAATTGATGTTATGGCATATACATTTGCCCGAATGGCACTTTCCGGCCATGTGGGGTATATTTCGCTTGATGCTACATTTTTAATATAGTCTATAAAAGGTACAGTTACATTTTCGGCAGGCTCATCGGGAGCACCTAAATGAACTGTAACTGTGCTTGGTATAACAACATGTGAAATTCCCGGAATTTGTATGCTCATTATATCACCGCCTTTAGTCGTTTGATGAGTCTATGGGACTCGGAGGAATTACAAACACCTGATTTGGGCCTGTTCCCGCAGAGCCTGCAGCTGCCGGAATGAGCTGAACATTAAATGTGGTGGTTGTGTCAGGGAATATGCGGAAGTCCATTATATTGACAGTATAGTAATTTACGGCCTGCACCCTTAAATTGTATGTGCTGAAGTAATAATGGCTGCTTTCCATGGGGTCTTGAGGATTATAGGACGAAGGTAATTCTATGGTTGGAACCTTTCCGTTGGCATCTGTAACCTGATGAGATATTATATTTTCATCACCATTGTCGTCCAGTGTGTATACAGTTACCACCGCACCCTCAACAGGTAGGGCACCGGAAGCCGTAAACACACTCACGGCGAGGTATCCTATGGCAGGCTGCTGCGCAGGCTGTTCCGGAACGGTTCCAGGCTCGGCAGGAGCAGCGGGAACATTACCCTGCTGAGGTGTTTCTTGAACAAGAACAGAGAGTTTTTCAGTGTTTTTTAAAAGCAAATTTCGCGCTATGTATGGTTTGTTAAAGTTATTATTTCGCACTAAGTTTCACACCTTTCTTATAATATACATTACAAATAATATATATTATATGCAGTCGGATTCAATTTGTTTATGCAATAAATTATTGCCTCAACGGCAGTTGTGTATGGTATAATGTTGAAAAAAGCATGGAGAAGCTATATGATAAATTCTAAAATTTTATTAAAAAATGGTAATATAATTGATGAAAATGGAAATTTGGAAAAGAATATGAGCATATATATTGATAATGGCAAGATAGCCGGAATTTCCAGAGAGGAAGGGCATGAGGGATATGAAGTTATAGACTGTACAGGACTGTATGTTACTCCGGGATTTGTGAACCTTCACACACATTCGCCTATGAATATACTTAAAGGTATCGCAGAGGATATTTCAATAGATAACTGGTTTAACGAAAAAATATTTCCCTATGAAAGCAAGCTTAAAACGGAGGATATTTATTGGGGTACGGTAATTGCGGCCGCAGAAATGATTAATAACGGCGTTACCGCATTTGCTGACCATTACTTCTGCCAGGAATCAGTTTACAGGGCGGTTGCAGATATAGGAATAAGAGGTGATATTGCTCCCACCATATTTGGTCTTGCCGATGATTATGACCAGCAGCTTAAGAATGCAGTGAGCTTTGTGGAGGAATATCGGGATAAAAATTTAAGAATAAGATTACGGCTTGGTCCCCACGCTCCATACACATGCCCGGGCGATAAATTGAAGGAAATTGTGAATGCTGCCAAAAAACTGAAAACAGGAATACATATACATGTTTCCGAAACAAAGGAACAGGTTGAGGAAAGCATGAGGCTTACAGGGAAAACTCCGATAGAAGTGCTTTATGAAAGCGGCGGATTTGATATTGACGTAATAATAGCACATGGCCTGTGGACAACAAGAAAGGACTTGAGTTATATAAGCGACAAAGCTGTGTTTGCATTCAGTCCCAAGACGTATATGAAGCTGAGCATGGGATACGGAAATATATATGAACTGAAAAATGAAATTAACTATTCATTCGGTACAGACGGAGCCGCAAGCTCCAACACGCTGAGCCCACTTGAGCAGGCAAGGCTGTTTGCATTGAACGGAAAATTCATTTCAGATGATGCGACTGCCTATGAAACAAAGGATATATGGAGACAGTTGATGAAAGGGCATGATGCTCTTAAATTCAATACAGGGAAAATTGCCGAGGGACGGGAAGCAGACCTGCTAATATGGAATTTAGATGCTGTAAATACATTTCCTGTTTATGACCCGCTGACATCCATAATTTACAGTTCTGATGCAAGCAACATCAGATATACCATGGTTCAGGGGGAGTTCTTGAAATATGACGGAATATTGAAGGCTGATATTAGGTCAATAATAAGCAAGGTAGGGGAAATACAAAAAGAAATACTTGAAAGAGGAAAAGGAAAAAGCAAGGTAAGCTATTAAAAGATTAAAGTAAGGTATAGTGGGTATGTATTTTATATGATAATCGGAGGAGGTTTTTATGCGAACAATCATCATAGGAGCTGTTGCTGCAGGAACATCTGCCGCAACGGAAATAAGAAGAAACGATAAGCAGGCGGAAATAGTTATTTATGAGCGTGATAAATATATTTCCTACGCAGGCTGCGGGATGCCGTACTATATAGGAAAAGAATTTGATGATTTCAATGAACTGGTGCCAAGAGATCCGAATTTTTTCAAGACTAAAAGCAATATTGATGTTTTTACTGAACACAAAGTGCTGGCAATAGACCCCAATGAAAAAACAGTAAGTATAAAGAATCTTGTGACAGGTGAAATATTTCAGGACAAATATGACAGCCTTGTAATTGCCACGGGAGCCATGGCGGGAATTCCCGATATTGAGGGTGCTCATAGAAAAAATGTATTTATCTTGAGAAATATCAATCATATGAACGAAATAAATACATTTATAGAAAATGAATCCCCCAAAAAGGCGGCGATAATCGGAACCGGATTTATAGGGCTTGAAATGTGCGAAATTTTCAGGAAGATTGGCATGGATGTGTCACTGATTGCAAGATCCTCTGTTTCCAAGGGTATTGACAGGGATATGTCTGCATTCATTGAAGAGCACCTGAGAGAAAATGGAGTTATTGTTTATACTGATACAGCTACAAAAGAAATAACAGACAAGGGCGTAGTCGTAGGAGACGGAAGCCTGGTCGAAGCTGACATTGTGCTGCTGGCAACCGGAATCAAGCCCAATGTAGAGCTTGCTAAAAGCATAGGTGTCGAGCTGGGAAAAACAGGAGCCATAAAAACCGATAAGCATATGAGGACGAATATCCCAGATATCTACAGCTGCGGGGATTGCATAGAGGTTTATAACAGCGTTACGGGAATGCCGGTGTACAAACCTTTAGGTTCCACTGCCAATAAAACAGGGACTATAGCAGGCAGCAACATATCAGGAAGGACAGAAGAATTCAGGGGGGTGCTTGGCACGGGTATTTACAGAATCTTTGACATGACGGTGGGACAGACGGGATTATCTGAGGAAGAGGCCAGAAAGCAGGGATTTGAAGTTGTTGCAATAATCGACAAAAAGGTTAACAAACCCGAATACATGGGCGGTAAGCCTATAATAATCAAGATTGCGGCAGATAAGAAAACAGGAAAAATGCTTGGGGCACAGGTAATAGGGTATGAAGGGGTGGATAAAAGGCTGGATGTGCTTGTCACGGCAATAACATTCGGAGCAAGACCGGGTGATTTGGTTCATCTTGACTTAGCATACACGCCGCCATATTCAATTCCCAGAGATCCGGTATACTATGCAGGAGCTAAACTGCAGCTTGAGTTGGATAAATAGAAAGAGACAGCCACGGANNTCCGTGGCTGTCTCTTTCTATAATCTTTTTTTAAGGCTTTGTCCCACATATACTGCAATTACTGCTTTTAATGTATCACCGGGAATGAACATAAACATGCCCATATTTAAAACCTGCATTATATTGAGTTTTTTAGAAAGCATAACATTTAAGATTCCGTACATGTAGGGTAGACCCACGGCATACAGCACAGCGGTACCGGCAATAACAGCAAGTGAAATGTTTCCTGATGTATTTTCTCTTTCGGCAATTTTTCC
This sequence comes from Firmicutes bacterium UBA2530, assembly GCA_002340985.1. Classification (GTDB taxonomy): domain Bacteria; phylum Bacillota; class Clostridia; order Tissierellales; family Sedimentibacteraceae; genus Sedimentibacter. The sequence goes on from DDNC01000002.1 coordinate 208,403, forward strand.
GACACAGTATGCCATTGCTATGTAGCCAAGCAAGAATCCTGCACTTGGCTTAAGCATATGCTGAAAACCGCCAGAAAATCCCGAAAATATGGGCAGGCCGGAAAGTCCCAGCAAAACATATGCAATCTGTGAATATACAGCCTTTTTTGAGCCTAAAACAATTCCCGCAAGCAATACGAAAAATGACTGCAGTGTAATCGGTACAGGCCCAACGGGTATTGCTATAAACGCTCCTATGGCGGTCAAAGCGGCAAACATGCCTATCTGAGTAATATCTTTGGTGGTTAATTTTGTAGTTGTCATATTTTTCTCCCGTTATTTTTTCTTAATGATATTTCTCCTGAATGCAGAATTTCCTTGCTGCCGTCTTCATGGAAGACGACCAGCCCTCCGTATTCATCTATATCCTGTGCATAGCCTTCAAACCATTGGCCGTTTCTGCAGTATCTTACATTTTCCCCTAAAATCATGGAGCGTTCTCTGTAAATGCTCAGGAAAGATCTGTCTTCAAGGTTTTCGCACACAGAGAGCACATTGTTGATTATTTCTGCGGCAATACGGTTGCGTATGAAGCTGTCGTCGCCGGAATTAAATACCGAGCCTGCTGTTTCTTTGAGTTCTGTTGGAAACAGTTCAGTTTTCACATTCAGTCCTATACCTACAACCACGCTGCTGACAGTCCCGCTTTCCATGTCTGTTACAGCCTCGGTAAGGATTCCGCACACTTTTTTGTTGTTGATATATATGTCATTGACCCACTTTATTTCAGGAACGAAGTCAGTAAATGAATCAACGGCAAGACACACAGCAACTGCCGCTGCGGTGGTGATTAAAACGGAGTCTGATACATTCAGCTGAGGCTTGAGTATGATGCTCATATAAATACCTGATTCTGAGGGAGAATAAAAGTTTCTGCCCATTCTTCCTCTGCCCGATGTCTGCTCTTCTGATAATATGACTGTGCCATGATCTGCATTTTTCATTGCCAGCACCTTTGCCTCCGTATTGGTGGAGCCTATGGTTTTATAAACTGAAATGTGAATGTTGCTGTATTTTTCTTTTAAGAACGGACGTATTCCTTCCGATGATAATACATCTGATTGAGGAGACAATGAATATCCCTTGTTTGACACTCCGTCAATCATATATCCTTCATCTTTTAGGGAATTTATTGCCTTCCACACTGCTGTTCTGGAAACTCCAAGCCTTTCAGCAAGTTCCTGACCGGATATGATTTCCCCTTTGTACTGTTCCAATATATGTATAATTTCATTTTTAACTGACATATCTTCACCTCTATCTTGTATTATATATATAAGATGGCATGTTGTCAACCAAAAAAATAAAACGGTTAACAATGCTTTCCGGAACATTTTGATGTAATAATCGTCATATTAATTATTACTTTGTTATGGAAAATTAAGTAAGGTTGTGAGATAATCATAATGAGGTGAAAAGACATGAAAAAATTAGCTTATATTTTAATTGCAACAATCATTTTAGTATCTTTATATTCAATACCCGTATTTGCAGAGCAGGGTAAGACGGAACAAACACGGGAATTTAAAGTCATAGGATATTATTCCGGAGATTTATTCGATGAACCCGTTGGAAATCTTCAGACAGATAAATTAACACATGTGATTTATGCTTTTTTGATTCCGAAAAGCGACGGAACACTTGTGGAACTCAGTAAGCCGGAGCAGCTCAGGAGCATTGTGAAGCAGTCTAAAAGGGACGGTGCCAAGGTGTTTGTAGCCGTGGGAGGATGGTCATATGAAGGAAAGCCTCTGCAGCCCGTATTTGAGCAGGTTGCAGCATCTGATGACACAAGAAAGCTTCTCATAGAGAATATCTGCGCATTTGCGGAGGAATATAATCTCGATGGCGTTGAGCTTGACTGGGAGCATCCCAATAAAAATACTATCGCTGATTATGAAAAGTTAGCGGTAGAATTAAGTGCTGCTTTGAAGCTCATGGGTAAGGAAACAACGGCAGCTCTCAATGGTGCTTGGTCAAGTACGGCAGGGCCCGAGCCGTCTATGGTTCTCACGGATGAATGCCTGAAAAGCTTCAGCTTTATAAATGTAATGGCATATGATACAAACAATACAGACCACAGCCCTATATGGTTTTCAGGAACTTCCATAGATTATTGGCTTAACAGAGGTGTTCCGGCAGAAGAAATTGTTATTGGGATGCCTTTGTATGCAAGACCAAGCTGGAAGCAATACAGGCATCTGGTAGCGGAAAATCCCGAATACGCATTTGTTGACTACGCACCCACTGTGCCTATGGAATCCTATTACAACGGCATGAATACACTGAGAGAAAAGACAGTGATAGCATTAAGCAGGGCGGGAGGAGTGATGTTGTTTGACGTTAATGAGGATACAAATGATGAATACAGCATAGTTTCCATGATAGACAGCCTGGTTAAAAGAACAGCAAACTTATCTAAGGAAGAATTAAGCAGATACGTAACTGTGATTCTCAACCAAAGAGAATTAGAGTTTATAAAGGAAGACGGCTATGGTGTTCCTTTCATAAATGCAGACAGCAGAACGATGGTGCCTCTCAGAAAGCCTCTTGAGGCAATCGGTGCATCTTTGAGTTATGATTCTAAAAACAGAATTGTTACTGCATCTAAGGATAGCACCACGGTCACCATTCCCATAGGCGAAAATGTAATTTATGTTAATGGAATTAAGGTTGAAACAGATACGGAAGCCATAATAAAGGAAGACAGGACTTACATTCCGCTCAGGGCAGTGCTGGAGGCATTTGGATATAAATTTGACTGGCACGGAAGCAGCAGGACTGTTATAATATCTAATAATTAGGGATTGTATAATTGAGGATAGGGGTGAGGTGATCAAAATGTACAAATATACTTATACAAAGGCAACTACGGGAGGGCTTTTCAACGGAAAGCAGAATCATAGGGAAATAATAGACAACTACAGCAAAGCAGGATGGCGTTTTGTTACAGCCATACCTACGGAAAGTACTTCTCACGGAAGGGTATTGGAGTTTGATCTCATATTTGAAAAAGAAGAAGAGTAATATTTCCCAGAAAATAATTGCTGCATTCTGAAATGCAATTGAAATTTATATATCTTTGTAATTTTGAATGTTAAGATTAGGAGGAGCTATGCCGCCCTTCGATGTTCCTGATGAATCATTCATGGCGCTGGAGCTGGAAGATTATGCACTTACGTGAACTCAGGGAATTGTTGTGTACGGAGAGGAATTTTTGATTCAGCAGATGAATGAGGTATAGTGAGGTTGGGATATGACATTACAATTAGTTAAGCCTAAAGGGCTTAAAAAAGGAGACAAGGTTGCAACCGTCAGCCTTTCATGGGGAGGAGCAGGCGATGATGACATACGGTGGAGATACAGTCAGGGTAAAGATCGCCTTGAAAATTTATTTGGACTTAAAGTTGTGGAAATGCCGCACACATTGAGCGGTACGGAATTTGTGTACAATAATCCACGAAAAAGAGCTGAAGACTTGATGAATGCTTTTGCCGATAAGTCAATAAAAGCAATATTTTCATGCATTGGCGGAGAGGAAAGTATACGTATGCTTCCCTATATTGATTTTGATATAATAAGGAATAATCCGAAGATATTTATCGGTTATTCGGATTCAACAATCACTCATCTGCTGTGCCTGAAGGCAGGAATTTCATCTTTTTACGGAGCTTCTGTGCTGAACGAATTTGCCGAAAATGTTAAAATGCACGATTATACCGTAAAATATATAAACAAAACCTTGTTTTCAAATGAGCCCATAGGCAGGATTGAAAGTCCGGAATACTGGACCAGCGAAAGAACACCGTGGCTGATAGAGAATAAATACATAGAGAAAAAAATGCAGTCAAACACGGGATATGAACTTCTTCAGGGCAGTGGCCTTGCAAAGGGCAGGCTCATAGGAGGGTGCATTGAGGTGCTTGAAATGGCAAAGCAGACTTCTATCTGGCCAAAGGATAATGACTGGAACAATGCCATAATGTTTATCGAAACCTCGGAGGATATGCCGGAACCGAGATATGTTGAGTATTGGCTTAGAAATTACGGAACACAAGGAATTTTGAGAAGAATAAACGGAATTATCTGGGGAAAACCCTATAACAACAAGTATTATGATGAATATAAAGAGGTTATTTACAAGGTTTTAAGAGAATTAGAATTAAATGATCTTCCCGTTCTTTACAATGTGAGCTTTGGGCATACCCTGCCCATGACCGTGATACCATACGGAGCACTGGCAGAAATAAACTGCGAGGAAAAGAGCTTTTCGATTTTAGAGAGTGGCGTGGAAATTTAGAGGAGAACAGCATGGAAAATGAATCGATAAAGCAAATGTGGAGAAATTATCTCCTATCAATAGGAGAAAGTTCGGACACGACAGACGAGAATTACACTGCTTGGCATTTTGACAATAACGAACGGGATGCAAACGAGTTGGCGGAATTGGTGCTTGAAGGAACGAAAAGGGCAACAGCATCCTTATACGATTCCTACAAAAACGGTGAAGAAATACCCAAGGTAGGAGATTTGAGCATTATTACAAATTGGAGCGGCATAGCTAAGTGCATTATTATGAGCACAAGCATTGAGGTTGTTCCGTACAAGGATGTAGACGAAGAATTTGCGGCAACGGAAGGAGAGGGCGACAAATCCCTCGAATACTGGAGAAAGGTCCACCGGAAGTTTTTTACGGAGGAACTGACTGAAATAGGTGGTGAGTTCAGCGAAGAAATCCCTGTTGTATGTGAAAAATTCGAAGTGGTTTTTAAATAAGAGCAGTAATAAATTATATTAACATCAAAGAGGTAAAAATGAGTGTTTCAATCTCAAAGGCTATATTACACATACTTGATCCAAGCATAGGCGTGCCGGTACTATCCGAAAATCTCATGTCTTTTAACGAAGAAATGAGAGAATACACAGAAAAGCACATTTTAAAGTGCTATAATGATGCCGACATGAAGAAAACAAAGTTTGTAAATAATGAAGGCCTTTTTCTTAAATTAATCAAAGAATACATTAATAACGATGATTTTATAAAATTTTCAAATGAGGTATCCGGGTTTTTCTATGGAATGATAACAGAAAACCCGGATATAAAGCCATGTGACCTTTTATTTGTGCAGGCCAATGTTTTCAATAAGGACTATATGATAATTCTTAAACTTAATTATAAAAAAGGTTATATACATTTTACAAAGCAGGAGGAGTCCACAAAGAATATAATTATAGAGCAGCCATGTGCGCTGCCCTCGGCTACTCAGAAGATAGATGAATTTATTTTTGTGGATTTGAACAGCCTTGATGTGTTTGTAAAGGAAAAGAAATGTCAGGTCAACAACGAGCCATGCTACTACATTTCCAGGTATTTACTGGAATGTAAGGAAGAGAAGCCTGACAGAGAAAAGGTGAAAATTATTACGGAAACCACAGATAAAATAATAAAGGAATATTATGATGATGATGTGTTTATGAAGAGCAAGGTTAAGAACATCATCAGAGAAAATGTGGAAGAAAACTTGAACATAAATGTGGAGGAAATCTCCGAGAAGGTGTTCACGGACACCGACGCGAAAAAAATATATACGGAAGAAATACAAATGAAGGGTATACATGAGCCCGAAGTAAAGGTAAATTTCAATTATGCCAACAAAATAAAGACCAAACAAAAGTTCATAACCGACGAGGGCATCGAAATAAATATTCCATATGAAATCCTCAGCGACAAGGAAAAGGTCGAATTTATTACTAATAATGATGGCACCATTTCAATAATGCTGAAGAATATAGACAATATTGTTGATAAGTAAAAAGGCTGGGAGGTACAGAGTTGACTGTAGATAGCATCAGGTACTTGATTGGAAAGAAAGCATTTAGAATTGTGCTTGCACTGATATTGGCTGCGGCAGCAATTCTGTATTTCAAAGCATTTTTTACAACGGGAATATTTTTCAACGGTACATTTTTGAAAAAAGAAATTTTGTTAAAAGAAACTCATTACACCGGGAAGGATAAACAGGGAGACATTAAAATAACAGTGCTTGGAAAGGCAGATTATAATGAGGAAAGTGAAGCAAAAGTAACGTTCAGTCTTCCTAACAATGTGGTTAAAAGTTATAGGGTGTATTTAAACCGCATTGATAGATGGGCACAAGGTTCTGTTGAAATAGAGGATGAAAATAATAATAAAGTTTTTGAAGGAAAGTATATAAAGGGAAGTTCTATTTTGTACGACAAAGAGAATAATCCTGTAATTGATATAAGATTATTTAAAAACAGTGAGGAAATTTTTAGTGCTGATTATGAAATTCCGATAAAGACCATAGTCAGTATTTCACTGAATGAAGATGAGACAATAAGAGGAAATATGCATTTTATGTTTTTGGCACTGTTCTTGATAATAATTACGGTTATTGACATAAAATATCCACTGTTTTTCTTTGAACTGAGGCATAGCTTTGAAGTGGATAACCCACAGCCTTCGGATATTTATTTAACCATGCAGAAGATTGAATGGGTGGTATTTCCTGTAATTGCCTTGATTCTTCTGATTGTATCAATATAATGGGCTTTAGTTGTTATTATGTATCAGTGGCATGCATACTATTCCATCAATGACAATAGACAGGGGCTATTGTTTTTTTTGTAACTATTCTGTTGACATTACATAAAATAACATGTTACAATAATTGTAATGATTATTGACGGAGGGTTTTATGGAAAATAATAATTATATTGTACTTAGTACTGATAAAGAACTGAAAATTCTAATGTCTCCAATAAGACAAAAGATAATAAAAATAATGAGCAGAGAAGGCAAACCGGTAACATCCAAATATATAGCAGATAAATTAGATATCTCGCCATCTTCATCGCAGCATCACATAAAGCAGCTGCAACAGATAGGGATAATAGAATTTGATCATAACGAGGTTATAAACGGTATAACTGCAAGGTATCTTAGATTAACTGAAAAAACTGTCAGTATAGGTCAGGCCATAAATGATGATTTAACATCAGAACGTGATGTATTGGCAAGAAGTATATTAAACAAAACATATGATGGATATAAAGAGCTAATAAATGAAAAGAGACAGCTATTAGCAGAGGAATATAGAAAAGGAAATAAACTTGTTGACCAATTGACAGGAGTTGTGCATCTGTCTACAGAAGAAGCTAATGAACTATTTGATATTATTGATAATTTTATAAAAAAACATTCAAAGGCATCTGATAACTCCCATCCATATGAATATGCATTAATTGCATATAGGGCTGATTTAAATGATAAAGAGATGGATTAAGTATGAGAGTAAAATTATATTCATTTATATTATTACTGAACTCATACATTACAGGACTTCTTGTACCTGTTTTAAGCTTGCTTTTAATAGATAAAGGAGCTACCCTCAGCGGACTTTCTGCTGTGATAGGAGTATATTCCTTTACAGTGATTGTGTCAGAATTGCCATCAGGTATAATGGCGGATTTAATTGGAAGGAAAAAAACTTTTTGCTTGTCCTTGGTTATATCTCTAATATTTTCTGTAGTTATTCTTTTAGGTAATGGCGTTGTAGCTTTATATTTAGGAATGTTTATTTATGGGTTAAACAGGGCTATTTCTTCCGGTTCATTTGAGGCTTTGTTCATAGATTCATATATCAATGAATTTGGTAAGGATAAGCTGCATGCTGTAACGACAAGGATAAACGTTATAGATGCTCTTGGCTTATCAGCAGGAGCATTAACAGGGGGATACCTGCCTGAAATATCAAGTATTTATTTTTCTTCAATAGGAACGTATGATTTAAGTCTTATTGTAAGAATAATATTAACAATTATAGTTTTAATATTTGCAATGGTATATATAAAAGAGACTGCTGTATATGAAAATAAAAAACAAGTTACACTAATTGAACATATTAAAAGCAGCTCAAACATAGTAATTGAAAATAAAAACATAATATGCATATTTATCTCTGTTTTTTCAACAGGCTTCTTATTTAGCTCATTGGAAACATATTGGCAGCCGCATTTTATTTCCTTGATGCCTGACAACAGTGCAATGTTTCTATTGGGAATTATTGCTTTTATGTATTTTGCAGCAGCAATGGCAGGCAATCTTCTTTATAGCAGAATATTCAGCAAGCATAATCCTAAAAGTATATATTTATTGCTTAGAAGTATCTTAGCTGTAGTATTAATTATAACTGCATTACAAACAAATATGATTTTATTTATAATATTTTATACATTAATATATTTAATTTTCGGCATGGCTAATATACCTGAGAGTGTTATACTTAATGGAGAAATACCTAATGAATCAAGAGCCTCGGTTTTATCTTTAAATTCATTGATATCGCAAGTCGGAATGCTGTCAGGATCTTTTATAAACAGCGCTATTATTAATCATACAACAATTAGCGGTTTGTGGCTCATTGCTGCATGTGTGATAATAGCAACCATATTTATTATTCATAAGAAACTTATGTCACCGCAAACTAAAAGTGAAGCTACATTATCTGAGGAAATAAACCAAACTGAAAATGAAGCTATACTGTCTGAGGAAATAAATCAATATTAGTTTTTACAAATGAACGACTATTTTTTGCATTTTCTCCACAATAGCCACATTTATGATATAATATATGCATCAGGATATTTATGGAGGTATTATGGCTGAAGTATTGAAGTTAAATCATATAAGTAAAAGATTTGGTGATAAGGAAGTTTTAAAGGATATTGATTTCACTGTGAACAGCGGGGAAATCATAGGCTACATAGGCTCCAACGGAGCGGGTAAGAGCACGACAATCAAAATTATTTTAGGGCTTATGGATGACTATGGCGGTGATGTGTATGTGTTCGGAGAAAATGTAAGGGGTACATACGACTATAAAAAAAGGATTGGCTATGTGCCCGAGGTATCGGATATGTATGATAATCTTACAGCACGAGAATACATAAGCTTTATTGGGATGCTTTATGGAATAAGTTCTAAGAATGCACTGTCAAAGGCAGTGGAAATGATGAGTGTATTTGGTATCGAGGATGCAATTGATGGCAGAATTCATACATTTTCCAAGGGAATGAGGCAGAAGCTTTCTATAATAACGGGCATGCTTCACAATCCGGATATTTTGTTTTTGGATGAACCACTCAGCGGAATCGATGCAAACAGCGTGCTTGTGTTCAAGGAAATAATGCAGGGTCTTAAAAATGCGGAAAAGACAATATTTTATTCCTCACATATTTTAGAGGTGGTGGAAAAGCTCAGCGACAGGATATTGCTTTTGAATGAGGGAAATATTGTAATTGACGGTACAATTGAAGAGGTTATGCAAAAGCAAACTGACTCCTCTCTTGAATCTGTTTTTAATGACATGACGGGCTTTCATAACCATGTGCAGCTTGCGGAACGCTTTGTTTCAGCATTCATGAGTTGAGGGTAGCCATATGAACGGTTTTTTATCATTAAAAATTCTTGATAAATTTGGTGGGATATTCACAAAGATTGGCATTGATTATGAAGTCATGCGAGCTATTTTGGAGGCGAAGCTGACTTTGGACAGCAGGAGGGTATCTATTACAGACGGCGGCAGAAAAAGCAAATCCGAAAATATCTCCTTTATTAAAAGATATCTTCTTCACTTAATTTTCGGAGTATTTCTTGCAGCATTCATTTATTTTATAAAAGATGAAATGATTCGTATGATTTATTTTGCCGGAGCGTTTTTCTTTATGACAACAATGTATCTCATATCAGATTTCTCATTTGTGCTGCTGGATACAAGAGACAAAAACATTCTTATGACAAAGCCCATTGACGGCAAGGTCGTGTCCATGTCAAAGGTTCTCCATATTTTAATATACATGATAAGCCTGAATACATTTATTGCGGGGCCTTCCATGGTTGTAATTGTGTATCAAAACGGCATGGTTGCTGCTCCTGTGTTCATACTTGAAATACTCTTGATGGACCTTCTCATATTTTTAATCACGGCATTTATCTACATCCTTGTGTTGAGGTTTTTTGACGGTGAGCTATTGAGAAATATAATCAACTTCATACAAATAGCACTTACTATATTAGTGAGTATAGGTTATCAGATAGCCGTGAGAATGATTGATTTTTCGGAACTCCAAAATATTTCATATAAATTTGAGCCTCATAACTATTTCAACCCTATACTTTGGTTCGGAGCACCATTTGAAATGTTGTTCAACAATGGAAGAGAGCCGTATCTTTATGTATTTACGGCATTGATGATAATTGTTCCGGTAATCAGCTTCGCCATATATTTGAAGCTGAGCAGAAAAATGGAGTCTCTCCTGCTCAAGCTCGACGGAGAAGAGAGAGGGCGGTCACAGAATCGCAGATATGAATGGTTTTTAGGTAACATCCTAAGTAAAAATGAAACTGTAAGGCAGGCATTTCACTTTTCTAACGGAATTTTGCGCAGCGACAGAAGCTTAAAGCTAAAAATATATCCGGCTCTCGCTACAGGAGTAATGGTTCCAGTTATAATGATTTTCAATTCCAGTACCAGAGGCAGTCAGTTGGAGACGACAGGATATGAGTACCTGTTTCTTTATTTTAATCTTATAATAATACCAAATATATTGAATCTTATGCTGTATTCGTCAGCATGGAAGGGAGCATACGTGTACGGCTCTTCCGGATTTGGAGATTTCAAATCATTATACAGAGGAATCATGTTGTCGGCTGCGACATTTCTTATAATTCCCGTAATGCTGCTGAGCTGTGCTATTTATCTGATTCTCTTCAAGGGCAGATTTATAATGGATATGACTGTTTTCATGCTTGCAAACATCGCGGTGCTTCCAGTTATGGGAAGATTGAGCCTGAAATCTCTCCCGTTTTCAATGGCCTTGGATGATTCTAATCAAAACAAAAACTTTGATGCATTTTTCGCTTCATTGGGTATTGTTGCCTGTACAGCTGCAATACATGGAGTCTCACATATTGTACCAATGGGTATATACATCTGTGCCGCGTTAATGATAATAAGCATACCGCTGAGCTGGAAATTTGTCGTACCGGAAAAAATAAAAGGAATATAATTGCTTGTTTATTATTTGTATATTTTGGTATACAATAATAATCAGAATTTTATTGAACGGAGAATTATATGATTAATGATGGTAAAAAACAGATATCTATTGTTAAGATAATTGTTTTCACAGGAATGGTGCTTTTGGCTGTATTGAATTTCAGCAAAATAATCAACATGTCATGGAAAATATACAATGTTTTGTCGCCACTTATTTTAGGTGCGATAATGGCATTTGTGCTGAATATTTTGGTTGACACTTATGAGAAAATATATTTTCCGAAGAGTAAGAATAAGGCAATAGTTAAGTCCCGGAGGGGAGTTTGTATATTCTTATCCATATTGACCATTGTATTAGCGGTAATATTTTTTCTTAATATTATCATACCCCAGGTTGCCAAGTTTATATCTCTGCTGATAAAGGGGTTCCCGGCAGTATATGACAGGGTCGTGAAATGGGCTTTTGAGCATGTTGATGATGTTCCTCTGCTTCAGCAAAGATTGAAGGAGCTCAATATGAACGGAGAGGAAGTTCTGAAAAGAGGTCTGGCAATTGCGGGCAACTGGACATTCGGAACGGTTTCGCTCATAGGCTCTGCATTTGGTACAATATTCAAAATAATTGTTGCTTTGACTTTCAGCATGTACATATTGGCGGACAAGGAAAATCTGAAAAGAAAGTTTGATAAGCTATTAAGGGCATACGTGAAGAAGGAAAAAATAAAAAAACTGTATGAGGTACTTAGAGTTGCTGATGAATCATTTTCAAGCTATATTGTGGGACAGTGCAAGGAGGCTGTAATACTTGGAGGCCTTTGCACATTAGGCATGGTTGTATTAGGCTTCCCATATGCAAGGGTAATCGGACCTGTAATCGGACTTACTGCCCTTATTCCAATGGTGGGTGCATATATAGGTGCGGCGCTTGGATTTATTTTGATAGTTACAGTTGATTCATTTCAGGCCGTTCTGTTTCTGGCATTCATTGTTGTACTGCAGCAGGTTGAAGGTAATCTTATTTATCCAAAGGTTGTGGGTGAAAGCATCGGACTTCCGGGAATATGGGTTTTTGCCGCTGTGATAGCAGGCGGGGGACTGATGGGAATACCGGGCATACTGTTTGGAGTACCTGTGGCAGCAACTATTTACAAGCTTCTAAGCAAAAGAGTTAACAAGAAACTAAGTTAAAATAGCTAAGATAAATTTATGCCTAAGGAGGCGCCATGGAAGAAAAAAAGAAATTAGAAACAATAGATGAATACATTGCGGAATATCCGGCAGAATTGCAGGTAATAATGCAGGAATTGAGGGAATTTATAAAGAAATGCTCCCCAGAGGCTACGGAAAGAATCAGCTGGGGCATGCCAACATTTTACCTGCAGGGCAACTTGGTTCATTTTGCAATGAATAAGGGATATATAGGACTGTATCCCGGAGAGTCGGGAGTTTCGGTGTTCATAGATGATTTAGCTGATTACACAACCACAAAGGGGTCAATTCATCTTCCGCTGAATAAGCCCATGCCCTATGATTTGATTAAAAGGATTGTGGAATACAGGATAGATGAAAATAAAAGAATTGTCCAGGAAAGACTGGAAAAAAAGAAAAATAAGAAAAAGTAATGTATACCCTAACCTCATTTTTTAAAATATTTTTTGAAAAGTGGGGTTATTTAATTATTTCAAAAATGAAAACACAATTTTACTTACTCTAATATACAGAAAGGAAGGTACGGATGCAATGTTTGGAGCGAAGAATATTGACAAGGATAAATATATATCATTAATAGCTGAAAGTAAAGAAATGATGTACAGGATTGCATTTGGTTATCTTCATGATGAAACTAAGGCTTTAGATGCCGTCGATGAGGCTGCGTATCTGGGATATGTTAATTTAGGCTCCTTAAGAGAGCCTCAATATTTCAAGACATGGATTGTACGAATCCTTATTAATGAGTGTCACAAAATTTTAAGGAAGAGCAAGAGGGAGTTTTATGTTGATGAAATTCCTGAAAACAGCAGGGATTTTGGTGAAGATACGGTGCATTTGAAGCTTGCGTTGAACAATTTGCCCGCGGAATTAAAAAAGATTTTAATTCTAAGATATTTCGGTGGCTACACCATAGGTGAAACGGCAAAGATTCTGGAGATTCCGGAGGGGACTGTATCCACCAGAACCAGAAAGGCCTTGCAAATACTCAGGGTAGAATATTCAGATTAGGAGGGAGTATGTCATGTCAGATAACAACGAAAAATTCAATAAATTAGTAAGTGAATCCTTTAAATATCCAGAGAAGCTGTCCGGTACAGGGGACAGACTGAGGATGCGTATGAATAAACATAGGAGAAAGAAAAGAAGTTTTGTTGCTTCAATATCTGCTCTGGCAGCATCGCTGATGTTTGTTCTGCTGGTGAACACAAGCACAGCCTTTGCAAATGTGGTTGCGGAAATGCCTGTCATAGGACAGCTTGCCGAATTTGTAAAATTAAATAAAAGCCTCAGCAAGGCAATTGAAAATGATTACGTGCAGGAGATTAATCTGATTGCATGGGATGGAGATAGAAGCCTTTTTTTACCCTATGTTATTGCAGATGAAAAAAATTTAGTGTTATTTTTACGTTTGCCTGATGAATATAAGCTCGAGGACGGAGAATGGATTAATATATTCATAGACAATATGGAAGACGGAAAAACCGGAGAAAAAATAGAAGGTTACAGCTATTCATCCAGTGGAATATCTCCAGATACCATAAAGGATAATAGCTTTGCAATTATTCAATGCTATTTTGCTGATGGAAATCTTCCGAAATCCTTGGACATCGAATTAGAAATGAACCATGAGAGCAGAACAGCGGAACATAAAGAAGAAGAGACATCCATATATGATGAATATGAACCCGAAATACATTTGGAAAAAATGGGGGTATTCAAGTTCAGCCTGGATTTGCACGATTTCGCGGAGCCTATTATTTATGAAATAAATGAGAAGCACACCGTAATGGGACAGCAAATTGTTGTGGACAACATCAAGGTGTATCCTGCCGGAACTGAAGTGAATTTTCTATTTTCCGATGACAATACGGCTTGGATTAAAGGAATTGACGCGGAGGTGCTGCTTGAGAATGGGTCGGTATACAAAGGAAACGGCAATGGAATCAGCGCAATGCACTATGCCGAAAATAAAGGTATGAGTGTCTTCATTGAATCAAACTACTTTGATAAATCCGAAAAACAAAAGCTTGTAATCAAAGCGGTACGCTTGTTGAACAAGGACGAGGAATATATCACAGTAGATGTTGACAACAAAACCATTGAACCAAAGGTCAAAGGGATGGAATTAAAGCAGGTAATCAGTAAATCGGGAAACGCAACCTTGGTGTTTTTTACAGAAACTGAAAAGGGAGACAGCTTCGGAATGTTCGACTTTAAATACAGTGACACGGGAGGGAATGAATATGAGCTCAAATCAGAAGGAACCTCACCGGGAAATAACGGCATGGAAACAATGATTACGATAAAGTCTCCTACGGATGGGAAGGTTATATTAAAAAGAGCACTGACTCCGAGGATATATCCGGATAGACCTATAGATATTAATATTCCAATGCCTAAATAAAAAATGTTATAATATGTAAAAAAGGTTCCGGTCACACAGTGAAATGGAACCTTTTTCCGATTAATCCGTCTTATAGACATAATATTAATTTTCGCATATAATTAAATTATGAGAGAGTATAAAACTTAAACAGCGATACAAATTCAAGGATGGTTCAAGGAGAAAAGAATGAAGAAACTGATATTGTCCATACTGATTGTGGCTGTTTCATTATGCATGCTTTTGTCATACGTTATTGAACGCCCTGCCGAAAAAAATGAAACTATGACTGATTTCAAAGTAGTAGGATATTATTCGGGGGATTTGTTTGATGAGCCTGTTGAAAGGCTTCAGACGGACAAACTCACTCATATAATGTACGCTTTTGCAATACCTGCAATAGACGGGACAATACATGAGCTGAAAAAGCCGGAGCAGCTCAGGGAAATAGTTGTAAAGGCTCACAGAGATGGAGCAGAAGTATTTATATCATTGGGAGGGTGGTCATATGAAGGAGAACCCTTGGAGCCGGTTTTTAAAGAAATAGCCGCATCAGACGAAAAAAGGAACAAATTTATAGATAGTGTATGCGCTATGGTTGAGCAATACGGGCTGGATGGTGTGGAGCTTGACTGGGAGCACCCCAATAAAAGCACGGCAGCCGATTACGAGGGCCTTGTAATTGAAATGAGCGACGCCCTCAATGAGAGAGGAAAGACACTCACTGCTGCGCTCAACGGCTCATGGTACGAAGACTGGGCTGCGGAAGACACCAGCGTAATAACTGAAAAGGCTCTGGAAAGATTCAGCTTTATTAGTGTTATGGCATACGATATGAACGAAACTGATCACAGCCCCATGTGGTTTTTTGAAAATTCCTTGAAGTATTGGCTGAACAGAGGAATGCCTCAGGAAAAAATCGTAATGGGAGTACCGCTTTATGCAAAACCCAGCTGGAAACAATATAGGCATATAGTTGCTGAAAATCCGGACTATGCATATTCCGACTACGCTCCAACACAGCCTTTGGAATCCTATTACAACGGGATGAATACCATAAGNNCACAATCTTTGAAGATGACCCAAAATTTTTTGTTCCAATACCTGATAGACAAAGAACAAATGAAACAGGACGGATTCTAAATTGAAAATCCGTCCTGTTTTGTTATTCTTTCATATTATTCATTCTTATACAGAAGCTCATATTCATTGCTCGAGACATCCCTGTAGATGCGCTCAATTTCCGGTTCCATAAGAGCATCAACATCCTCTGCATATGTGAGTCTTGCACATATGCCACAGCTTGAGCTGAGCTTTCTCGGTACGGGCTGCAGCAAGCAGGGTATTTTCATCTTCCGCATTTTGTTGTCAAATTTAATAGCTCCCGACTGAGTGTGAAAGACTACTGTGTATTTCATTTTGTTCCTCTTAAAACAAATGTATCGTCGTCTTCTTCAATTTCAACGTTGAATCCGTTGCTTGAGAGATATTTTTTAACATTGGTTTTAGAAGTATTGTTGTCTGTTAAAACTTCGATTTTATCAGCTGCAGGATTGCTATCCAGCGCTTTTTTCGTCATCAGTACCGGTTGTGGGCAAGATGTTCCGCATGTATCTATTCTCATTGTTCCACCTCTTAACTGTTTTTTCTGATTAAATCAGAGTTAGCAACTGAAAGCACCGCTAAAAATACAAAGCATATTATTACAGCGGTCTGTCCGTTTGCTGTAGGGCCTTTTGCACTTGAAGCAAGTGCGAAGTTGTGAGCCAGAGCCCCTCCTACTATCATTCCGAATACCGTTACGGCTGAATCTGAATTGCCTTCTCCTGAAAGTATAAGCTGTCTCAATGGGCAGCCTCCTAAAAGCACGGAGCCCCATCCAACCAATGCCATTCCTAAGAAGTTCCAGAGACCGTCAGTATGTGCAACAGGCTGAGCTTCAAAACCGAGTTTAAAATTGCTCAACGCTACATTTCCTATTGCAGTAACCACTATAATTGCAACAAAACCAAGCAGAAGGTAATTTTGCTTGAACATTATCTGATCTCTCATACCTCCAACCATACATAGCCTTGTTTTTTGCGCCAACAAACCGACTATCAAACCGCACAGCAGGGAAATGGCTATTGGAGCATGCTGGCTTGCGGGACCTTCCTTGCTGAAGAATATAAATGCAGGAGCTGCAATTAAAAGAGCTAAAAGTCCTATTGCAAATATTGGCATTATATATCCATCAAATGATGATGTTTTATAATTTCGTTTAAGGCTGAATCCCTTGTTTAGAAATACTATGCCTACGCCTATTCCGGCAGCGAATCCAGCCAAGCCGATAATTGCATTTAAATCTCCGCCACCTATTCTCAGCATCATTCTCAGAGGGCATCCAAGGAACATCAGGGCTCCTATCATTACAGCAATTCCTAGAAAGAATCTTGTTATGGGAGAAGAGCCTCCCTTTGACTGAAACTCCTTTCCTGCATATGCTGCAATAAATGCACCTAAAATCAGACCGATTATTTCAGGTCTTATGTATTGAACAACTTCTGCTCTGTGAAGCCCCAACGCACCGGCGATGTCTCTTTCAAAGCATGCAATGCAAAATCCCATATTTTTTGGATTTCCGAGAGCTACTAAAATGATTGCTATAATTCCTACTACTGCTCCGGTAAAGATAATACCTTTTTTACTCTCAAAAAAAGATACTTTTTCGTCCGAAGCTTTTTTCGTTTTTTCCATAACTTCCTCCTAATATATCAATAATTGTATTATATTTCACAAACTGGGCGAAGTAAAATAGAAAAAAGTTTGGAACAACGCCCTTGATATAACAAAGATTCATATTATTGTTATAATACTGAAAAGGGAAATATTCTCACTAAAGGCGACGACAAAATTGATTAGTTTTATATCCACGTAATAAGTATAAGGTTCATTTATTATGATGTAAAACTCACAATAAATGGTTGAAAATTAGCAAAAATTATATATAATGAAATATATAGATGAGCTTGAAATTATGGAGATAAAAAATGAAGATTATTGAATATTTTAGTAGTGATAATAAAGAGCATTGGAATGAACAGATTGCAATTTCAGAGTGGGGAGCAGCAAAATTTTTGCTTAAATTATTGAATGATATGCAAAAATTTAACGAGTTGCTGGGAAGTGACGGAAAATTATTTCTGTTGGTCGATGGGGAAAATATAGTGTCGTTTTTAACACTTACCCGGCAGGATTGTGTACGCGATGAAAATATGCTTCCATGGCTTGGGTTTTTATATACATATCCGGACTACCGGGGAAATCGATACAGCGAAAAGCTTTTAAGATATGCCGAGGAAGAGGCAAAAACAGATAACCATTCAATCGTATATCTTGCAACGGACCATATGGGGTTATATGAGAAATATGGTTACACCTACTTGGAGACACGTAAGGATTATTTGGATGAAGATGCGAGAATATATTACAAGGAACTGTAAAATTTGGCAAGCTGAAGTATAGTTGTGCAATTATCAAGAGCACCATCTGGAGATATAATATACTGTATTTGGCCTGTTTTGCGGAAAAAGAGAAGAAGGAGACTTTCAATGGATGTAAATATTTTATTATTTGATAATTTTGAAACATTGGATGCTTTTGGTCCTGTAGAAGTGTTTGGATGTATTGAGGAATATAGAATGCGCTATATTTCACTTATCGGGGGTACGGTTGAAAGCAAGCAAGGTATAAGAGTATTAACCGAAGATATTAACGATGCTGGCTCTAACGGAATTTTATTAATTCCAGGTGGACAAGGAACACGATTATTAGTCAATGATGTTAAGTTTATTGAAAAGCTGACGGATGTAGCCATGAAATCAAAGTATTGCCTTACGGTCTGCACAGGCTCAGCTTTGCTTGCAAAAACAGGACTTTTGAATAATAAGAGGGCGACGTCCAATAAAAAAGCATTTGAATGGATTAAATCAATCAATACAAGTGTTTTGTGGGTTAAAGAAGCCAGATGGGTTGTGGATCAAAAATACTATACATCTTCCGGTGTGTCTGCCGGGATAGATATGGCATTGGGTTTTGTATCTGAAATATTTGGGATGGATAAGGTACAGGAAATTACCGAACATATTGAATATATTTGGAACTCTGACCCATTCAATGATCCATTTGCAAAATGAGCATTAACTCCAGCAAACAAATTACCTGTGTCTTAGAGGACTTTAAGAGTTAACGTTAATAGGGAAGCAACTGTAAATCTGATTTGGCAATTTTAAAAAATTAGTTGAAATACATTTTAAAGCACTATATGATGAATTCAGACATCGATGTACTTTATTAAAAAAAGAAGGCAAGTTATGAATGTTAATATTGAAATGATACCATCATATAAAGTTGCTTATATAAGAAGAACAGGCCCATACGGTCCGGAAAATGATCAAATAATGGAACAATTAAAAAGATGGGCCAGAGAAAAAAACATATTTAATGAAAGTTCAATCATATTGGGGATTGCCCAAGACAACCCTCAGTTCACGGAACCTAAAGATTGTCGTTATGATACGTGCTTAGTTGTTTCTGATGAATTTGATATTGATAATACGTATATTAATTTTGGAGAAACTATTGGCGGAAGATATTGTGTATTTAAAATAAGTCATACGGCAGAAGCTGTGCAAAAAGCATGGATGGGGATATTTTCAGAGTTGTCAAAGAGAAATTATAAAATTGATGACAGAAGACCTATTCTTGAACGTTATGCAATGCAAATGATAAATGAACATTATTGCGAAATTTGTGCACCAATATTATAAAAGAATATTAAATTATATTTCAATTGGATTGTCATAGTATTACAATTATTTTTATGCTAAGCATATGAGTTGGAAGCTAATTAGGAAAAGATACAGACTATTTTGTAAGGGAGAATAAGAATTAAGATGAATGGTTTATTATTATTAATACCATTTCTGCTGATAAGGTTTGGGATTTTATCAATTATAAATAAAGATGCGATAAAACGTGCTGCTTATTTTCCGCCAATGTGTGGAAATGAAATATTTGCATATTGGATATATCAGATCTCAAATATTGCAATATTTGTGTTCTTATTTTTCCTTACAGTTATAGTAGAGTTTTCTTGGCTATTCTACATAGGAATAATAGTCTATATACTTGGATTAATATTGTGTGCAATTTCAGTAATAAGTTTTGCGATTCCTTCCAATGAGGGCTTTAATTATAATGGAATTTACCATTGCTCTCGTAATCCTATGTATGTATCATATTTTATGTATTTTGTAGGATGTGCTTTACTGACGCAATCTCTGGTTCTATGTGTAATAGTCGTGATATTTCAAATAACTTCACATTGGATTATTCTTTCTGAAGAAAGATGGTGCATTGAGAAATTTGGAAAAGAGTACAAGCAATATATGAAAAAGGTCAGACGATATATTTAAAGAGAATAAAGAACTGAATTCTTATTATTTAAAGTACGAGGCAAGCCTGTTGTGGAGGAATGAATGAGAACAGAAACAGAAATGTTTGATTTAATACTTAATGCTGCAAATGCTGATGAGCGTATAAAGGCTGTAGTAATGGTTGGGTCCCGTGCAAATCCTGATTGCCCTAAGGATATATATCAGGATTATGATATTATATATTCTGTGGATAGTGTTGAGCCGTTTTATAACAATTTAGGGTGGATAGAAGAAAATTTCGGAAAACCATCTGTAATGCAATTACCCGAGCTCAGTACACACCCTCTTTTAATACCGGAAAATGATGGACATTTTACTTATCTTATGATATTTCCCGATGGAAACCGAATTGATTTAACAGTTGAAAAATATCCGTATATTCATAATGGTGAACCTGCTGTAATTTTGCTTGATAAAAAAGGACTTCTACCTGATATTGAAGTAAATCCGTCATTTTTCTATATAAAAAGACCGACTTCTGAAATGTATCATGACACCTGCAATGAGTTTTGGTGGTGCCTTAACAATGTTGCCAAAGGAATTGCACGTGATGAACTGCCATATGTTATGGATATGTTTTCGCGTTATGTACGTGATATGTTAAATCAAATGGTAGAGTGGTATATTGGGATAAAAAGTGATTTTAATGTTTCGGCAGGGAAAATGGGAAAATATTATAAGAGATATTTACCTGTTAATCTTTATGAGATGTATGCATCTACTTATCCCAACAGTAATTACCATAATATATGGGATTCTGTTCTCACTGCTTGTGAGCTTTTCAGATTATTAGCATTAGAAGTGTCAAGCTCTTTAGATTATACCTACAATAAGCAAGAAGATGAAAATTTGATGAAATACATATATTTTATAAAAAGTAAAATTGATTATAAAGAATAGAGCATTAACCACCTGAGAGCAGCTGACAATAAGCCATTTTAGCATGAGCAAATGGAATTTTTACAGTAAATACTAATTTACTTAGGGGAGAATTTAGAAAATGAGACAAGATATATTAATACGACCAGAAGAACATAGAGACTATAAGGACATCGTTACCTTAATTACTTGGACGTTACAATTTTAATGTCGATGACGTAGATGTGTTATGGGGGAAGTTAAAAGATAAGGTTGAGATTGCTGAACCGATTTTTGATACACCATACGGTACAAGAAAGTTTACAATAAAAGATTTAGATGGGAATGAATTAGGATTTTGTCGGCAATGAGCATATTGATAGGATTTTATGATAATCATTTTCACAGAACTAACAAGAACAATACAACAATTTGTGTGAGGAACGTTATATGGATGAATCTATTCAAAATTATATTGAAAAATATAACAATGAGATACAAAAGCTCTTTGTTGAATTAAGGAAGCTTTTAATTGAAAGTGTTTCCTGTGAGATAGAAGAAAGGCTATGGGCAAAATTGCCGACTTTTTATGACGGAGATAAATTTGTAAGGCTTATCCCTTTTAATGATCATATTAATATCGTTGCGTCGGCAGTGATTAATCATAAATCTTGTTTGGAGCAACAATATAAAATTTCTCCTAAAGGTATGCTGCAGATTTATCTGAATCAGGAAATACCCTATACAACCTTACAGTCAATTTTTACAGAAACATTAACATAGCTGAGATATGAAGTTAATCATACTCAAAGAGGGTGATAAATGAAAAGCATTGTATCTCAGATTGATTAACAATGGTGTTGCAAAGATAGTGTTAAAAAAACAGCTGAAATCTAATTTATTAGTAATTTAATAGAGGAAGAATTATGAAAATTCATGATAAATGTTTGCCCTGTGTAATAAATCAAGTTATTAAGGTGGCAAATATGACAGGCGTTTATAAAAAGGAAGAGTTATTGAAGGAAGTTTTTGTGTATCTTAGTAAAATGGATTTTGAGTCAACTACACCGGAAATTATAGGACAAGTTTTTAATATGATAAAAAAACATACGAATAATCCTGATCCGTATAAAGAAACAAGGAATTACTATAACACGTTATTTTTGAAATTATTACCTGAATTTGAAATGAGAATTGAACAGTTTGAAAATCCTTTTCAATTAGCAGTTAGGTACGCTATTGTCGGGAATATTATAGATTTTAATCCAATACATAATACTTTACTGGAGGATGTCTTTGACTATTTTGAAAGAATGGAACAATTGGAATTAGCAATAGATGATTCTGCAGCATTGAAGCAGGACATTTTAAGTGCGAAAGAATTATTATATTTAGGTGATAATTGCGGAGAAATATGTATGGACAAAATTCTTTTAAAGAGAATAAAAGAACTGAATCCTGAGGTTAAAATACTATTTGGAGTACGGGGCAAGCCTGTTGTAAATGATTCCATAGCTGAAGATGCATATTACGTAGGAATTGACGAGTATGCGGAGGTTATAGATAATGGTGATGATTCCCTTGGTACTGTTCTTAACAGAACAAGTTCTGAATTTAAGGAAATCTATACAAATGCTGATGTAGTAATTGCTAAAGGTCAGGCAAACTATGAATGCTTGAGTGAAGAAAACAAAAACATTTATTTCCTGCTAATGACCAAATGTGATGTAATTGCAAATGATATTGGAGTTGCGGAAAATAAAATGATTTGTATGAAAAATAATGCTGAATAGACAGACGTGCAAGGATTCTCCAGATCAGCCTGTCTATGTGATGAGTGACGTGGACGTATATTATGAAAAGCTTGGTTACAGGAGAGATTATAGTATAGGATGGGGGAAATTGTATGAAGGAAATACCTATATATAATACTTTTAGAAAAATAGAAGCAATACATAAAGGCTTAGCTTTCATTATCCGTGCCGCTGGAAATATGATTGTTTTCGTGCATTAGAATATTTTGCACAAATCAGGCATCCATATGATGACCGAATGCAGGATGCATTGAACCTTGTGAAAGATGCTTTAAAGAAAGGGTACATTAACAAAGGGAAGAGCTATGCGGGAAAAATCCATTTTCCGCTTGAAGCTGGTACAAAAGGAAGATTTAACACGTACAGAGGGTTGCGTATTCTAAAGCATTATGATAACGAATCTTACCAAGAAATTATTAAAGCGGATAACGCTTTGGATTAAATAAATTAGTAGAAAATATATGTTAAGATCAATGATGCGAGTATATGTTAAGGGCAGTGTTGAAGCAGTACAGTTATATCAAAGAGCATTTGATGCTAAGTTAATAAGTGAGCATAAAAATGAGGACGGAAGTTATTTGCATGCTGAATTAGATATATTTGGACAAGTATTGGCGCTGTCCGAATTGAGAGAAGAAAAGAATATAACTGGTAATACTATGCAGTTTTGCTTGCAATTTAATGAAGCTGATAAAATAATTATTGAAAAAGCATTTATGGTATTAGAGAAAGATGCACAAATTTTGTTTCCTTTAGGACCATGTTTTTTTAGTTCATACATGGCTGGTTTTATAGATAAATTTGGTGTTAATTGGTGTCTGTTATCTTCCGGCAATGAATTTATATAGAAAAGCAGGTTGGCAAGAGTCAGCTTTAATGTGGTGCATTTATTTAATGAGGGAGGACATCCTGCCATACTTACAAATTTAACAGAATTTTATGAATTAAGTATGGAATTTTTAAAATGAACATAATTTACGGAGGGTGACAAAATGAAACTATGTTTAGTAAAATTGGACAGGAAATACAAAAAGCATCTTAATGATATGATGGAAGAATGGTATTCCACGGGAGAGAAAATCATTCCTTATGCTATAAGAAGACTTGATTTTCGTGATTTTGATTATTATATGAATCATTTGGAAATCAAAGATGATAAAGAAGGTTTTGTGCCTGATTCTACTTTCTTCTGCTTAGATGAAGAACGAGATATATTTGTTGGAGCAGTAAATATACGACACTACCTGAATAATTCTTTGCTATTAAATGGTGGACATATCGGAGATGGAGTGAGACCTTCTGAAAGAAGAAAAGGGGTCGCAACCAAAATGATTGGACTTGCACTTGAAGAATGCAAGAAAATTGGAATAAATAAGGTTTTGATGGTATGCGATAAAGAAAATATTGGTTCTTCAAAAAGTATTCAGTATAATGGAGGTATCTTAGAAAATGAAGTTATAGTGGATGGGATAGTTGAACAAAGGTTTTGGATAGAAATTGAATAAATCCAAATTATTGTAGTTCGAATAATACATTATTTGAGGTATATTTGAGATGAATATAATAATAAGGAAAGAGCAAGAAAATGATTATAAGGACGTTGAACTAATCACAACCCTCTCAGAAAAGATTTTCGGAGCTTGTTTCTATGAATAAACCAAGATTATAAGTAAAGCTATAAATTTACAATTAACCTATGCTAATTTCATGAGTCGAGATATTTGTATGTAAGCGCATAAATTAGGAGCTATAGCAATTTTGTTTTACCACAGCTCCTATCAATATTGGTATTAACGCTCTTAAAACTCAAAATCCACAGTTACGGAGGCTTCTATGTTTATATTGCCGGGAACTATGGGGGTGGTGGATGCAAGTTCACGCCTGAAAAGTGGAGGAGCAAATTGGCTGCTGTTTTCTACGATTCTTACCGGAATAGGCTCAGAGCGAATACCAAGGCTCATCGCTATTGATTTTGCTTTTTGTATCGCATTCATTACGGCCATGTTGAGCGCCTGCTGGTAGTAATAATCTCTGTTTGATACGTCAAAAGAAATTAATTCAATTACGTTTGCACCGGAATTAACTGCGGTGTCAATTATGGTACCTGCCATATCAAGGTTGGGTGTCCTGATTTCAAGGATGTTTCTTACGTCAAAGCCTCTGTCAATCTGTCTTCCATCTTCGAAACTGAATGCCCGATCGATTGAGTATTGTAATGTTTTAATGTCTGAAACCCCTATGCGCTGCATAGACTGGATTATTGACTGTGTTATGCGTGCATTTTCCGATTGTATTTCAGCTAAGTTTTCTCCTCGTGTCTGTGTTCCAAGATGAATAACAGCAATATTGGGAATAACAGAAGATTGACCGTTTCCGGTCATTGTCATTATTTTGCTATGCACATTGTTGTCGGAATAATAATTTGTCATAACATCACCTCTATGTAATTTGTATGCTATACTGCAACGAGTTCTAAGCAAACTTGTGAAACGAGACTGCAATTTATTATATGTTGCAGAATAGAGACGGTAACTATTTTACCGGTTTAATTTATTCGGTTTGTATTTTTGACTGGGGGGATTTCATTAATTTTACAACACATAGTAACGATTCTCTACAAATTTTACCATAAAATCAACCTAATAGAAAGGGGGGCTTACGCTCTCCGTAATGTTTTTGCGTATATTTTACGTATAAAAAACTAATATTTTTCAGAGAAAGATATTAGTTTTTCTGATATAATAAAGTTTATAGAGATGCATATCAGGAGATGATTATATGGAACTGAAGAGAACAATATATATTGCAGATGACGAGCAGAACATCAGGGAGGCTATCAAGACTTTTTTGGAGAGCGAAGGATATGACGTTACCGCATTTGAAAATGGGGACCTGCTTCTGGAAGCATTTCAAAAGTATGCTTGCGATCTTGTGATTATCGATGTGATGATGCCTGGCTCCAGCGGTTTTACAATTTGTACCGAAATACGAAAGGTTTCAACCGTGCCAATTATCATGCTGACGGCTCGGGATTCCGACCTGGATTACGCCACAGGTCTCAGCCTTGGCAGTGACGACTACTTCACTAAGCCGTTTTCGGCTATATCATTAGTAATGCGTGTAAAGTCAATTTTTCGGCGAATTGAGTTTGAAAAACAGAATGCTGATCATAAAGAGGATGAGCGAAAACTTTCCTTTGGAGATATAATTATTGATACCAAGGGTAAAAGTGTAACGGTAGACGGGGAAGAGGTATTGCTCACACCAAATGAGTATGGGCTGCTTAAGTACCTGATTGAAAAGAATGATCAAGCTGTTTCACGGGACGAATTGCTGGAAAGTATCTGGGGGTATAATACTGAAATTGAAACACGAGCAACTGATGATACTGTAAGGAGACTTAGAAAAAAATTAGAAAACAGCAACGTATCTATAGAAGCCGTATGGGGTTTTGGATTTCGATTAAAGGTGCGTGACAGAAATGACTAACAGCTTCTTAGGTCGAAAATGGAACATCAAACCAAGAATTTTTATTATGTTGCTTTTACTTCTGGCGATTGTGTTCACCAGTGTTTTTGTGGCATTCAATTTGTTCATTAACAACTATATCCGCACCAATGTGCAAACACAGCTTGATGACTTGATTAAAAATTTCGGGGTGCGTGACGACAAGCCTCGAGAGAAGCCTCCAAATGATTTTTATATGCCGGACGTTTCCGGACAGCAAAAGAACAAAATCGGAGCCCGCGGTGAGGTAATCATTCTGAATTCGAGCTATGAAATCAAGAACTATAATGAATTCGGCATCAGTGAGGATATTGACGAGCTGAGGAAAGTAGCATCCTACCTGAAAGATAAAAGCATTCCGCTGGCAAGTGCACGTTACATTTTCGTTAATACGGGCCAAGGCTCATATTATATATCATCCATAGAGGATGGAAAACAGCCGGGCAGCTTTTTTGTTTTCTATGTAAGCGTAGCCGGTATCAACCATCTGGTGAATACTGTCAATCTCGCCATGGCAATAATTGTTGCGGTGGCTATGTTTATATGTTTTCTAATCGCCAATATCATTGCCGGCTCCATTACAAAGCCGGTTAAAGTGCTTTCGGCATTTGCAGAGGAAATGGGCAAAGGCAACTTCGAAAGAAGTAAGTTTGCATTTCAGGATATTGAGTTTGATGAATTAGGAGAGGCTATGAATCAGGCGTCCGAAAAGCTTGATGCATATGACAAAGACCAGCGAGCTTTTTTTCAGAATGTATCCCATGAACTCCGCACTCCACTTCAGTCCATCAGGTGCTATGCTGAAGGTGTGGAATGCGGGCTGATGGATCCCGGAAAGTCAAGTGCTACCATTATTTCCGAAACCGATCGCCTGAGCGAATTGGTGGAGGACCTTTTGTACATCTCGCGGGTAGACAGCATTACAGCCAACGTGGAAATGCAGGAAAGTGATTTGCGTGACACTCTGTCTCTTTGTGCGGAAAGCCTCCGACCTATAGCCGAAAAAAACGGACTGAAATTCCAGTACCAATTCGATGATGAGCCGGTATTGCTTTCCTATAATGAAAAACACATGTACCGTGCTTTTTCTAATCTGGTGTCAAACGCTCTGCGCTATGCTGAAGAAATCATCACGCTGCGGTGCCATAGCAATGGAAGATATGTTGAGGTATCAGTAATCGACGACGGCTCCGGCATATCTGCCGAAGACCTTCCACATATCTTCGAGCGCTTCTACAAGGGGAGTTATGGCAAGCACGGCATCGGGCTTGCCATTGTAAAGTCTGTGGTGGAGCTGCATAACGGTAAGATTACCGTTAATTGCGGTGAAACAACCCGTTTTACAATTCTTATCCCTAAAAGAACTGAATAAATAGTATATTTCAAAACAAAAAAGACTTGCGCCATAAGACAAATTAACCGTAAAGGCAATTTAAGAAACGCAAGCTGAATACGGAAAATCACCCCAATGATATACATGGAAATGTGTACCCAGTGGGTGATTTTATAATTGCTTTACCCTGCCTCCGCCATCTGCCTTGGACAGGTACATCGCTTTATCAGCACGGTTTAAAGCGTCAGAGAAATCAGTATCATCGTCCTTAAAGTGAGAAACTCCTATAGAGATGGATACACTTAGACTATTTGCTCCGTTGCTTGTTTTGAGCCGAAGGGAAGAGACTGCTTCCAATATTTTTTCCATAATACAGACCGTATTTTCTTCATTAGCCACACGGAAAACCCCAACAAATTCGTCACCGCCCCAACGAAACAATTCATCCGAGCTACGGATGGCTTTGTAAACGGCCGGAACAATCTCTTTTAAGGTTCGATCCCCCTCAGAGTGCCCATAACAGTCATTTATATTTTTGAAATTATCAATATCGAAAAGCATAACTGCTACACTGTACTTAGATTCATCGAGCTGAAATGCCCTGAATGCTTCCTGTAAATAGTTCGTTCCAAATCTGCGGCTCTTTGCATTTGTAAGAGGATCAAATTGAAACTCTACCTCCAATTGTATCTTGCTGTGTTTAAGACGCCATCTTTCAATCAGAAAAACAAGAGTAAGGCAGGAAATCACAACAATGAGCAGTACAACAAAGAGCTCTATCATTTTAGAAAAAGCCATGGCTTTGCTTGTTTTGCTTGTCTGGTAAATATATTCCTCCAACTCATTGTTCTGGACACCCATGGCGATAACCCAGTCATATTCTTTATAGAGTTTGGCATAGGTTAGTTTTTCAGAGATATTATCACTGTTGAGTTCTTTGAAATAATAACTGAAAAACAGCTCGCCATCTTTTTTAATGCCCTCCAGCTCAGTTAGATAGGGATGGTTTCCTTTTATATCCTCCATATCGGTGGATAAATACATTCCCTCGGTTGCGGGCAGGTTTGGATGAACCCGTCGGATAGCATAGTCTTTGCCGCCATTATAGTTGAGAATCTCATTGACCCAGATGTAAGAATCATTCTCAAAGCTAAGTTTCTTAATTTTAGTCGTCATTGCCATTTTTATAGTATCTTCCACATACTCCTTGCTAAAGCCGAACAAGCATGAAGCATTTTTATAGTGAATGATTCTGTAATGGGACATAAGCGGCTCGATTTTTTCTATTGTGGAGGCAATGTCATGTTCGAAATATCCTTCGGGATCGTATAGGATGGTGCCGCTATCATCCCAGACAAATGCAGTCCACTTAGGCACATGACTTCCCTGACGGAAATCCGTAATAATGTTTTGCATGTAATTATCGTATACAAGACTTCTTGCAGAATAGACCTCATAACGCTGATCTACCACATTCTTGTAGTGATTTGCTTCGATAGACCTCGCTGTTTCAAGTTCCTGAATCAGATTATCCACGGTGTTTTTCAGGAAAGTCTTTTTAAGTTCAATGATTGAGGATCTTGTCTCACTTGTGTATATTTCACCAATCTGCAGATAGAAAAACAAATAAAAAAGACTGATTACAATGCAGATAAGGGTTATGATTGAAATAGAAACAATCCTGTACCGATGACTATCCGTTAACCATAGATGTGTCGGGTTTTGCTGATAACTTTTTTCATATTTCATATTTGGTTTTATCTTACTCATATCTTGCCCCCTATGCAAACGATCCAGAGCTTAAACTTTGTTTGCCCTCTATCAACTGGATAAACACCTTTGCTATTCGGGTCAAACTGTGTGCCTGCATTCTGTTTAATTTCTTTTATTGCATCGTCACAAGGCAGAGCTTTGTAATATACCTCCGGATATTTCTTAGGTTTGCTTTATATTACTAAAGTGTACCATATTTTGTTTTACATATCGACAAATTTCGCACAAATTTCATATATATCTATAACTTTTTTTGTTTTCTCTTCGTAAGCTTTGCGTATAAACCGCTTTTGTTTTTCGGAGATATACTGAAAAACATATGGTAAGCTGTATATATAAATAAAAAACATATTTAAAACCGTAAAAGGAGATGAAGAAAATGGCCATAGAAGTATTCAACAGATATGAAAATAAATATATGCTTGAAGCAAATACTTTTGAAAAACTTCAAAACAGACTTTCTGAATACATGAAGCTTGATGCATATAACGAGAATAAGGAAACCTATAGCATAACCAACCTGTATTATGATACACCGGATAATTACCTGATCCGCACCTCGCTTCAAAAACCTAAATACAAGGAAAAACTGCGGCTCAGAGCGTATGGTGTTCCATATTCGGGCGGGAAAGTATATGTAGAAATCAAAAAGAAGGTTGCGGGTCTTGTGAATAAGAGGCGCAGTACATTGAAACTTGAAGAAGCATATGCATTTCTTGAGTCAGGTGAACTTCCTGTTGAACAGCCATATCAAAATCGGCAGGTGCTTCGTGAGATAAATTATATATTACAAACCCATGAGCTTTATCCGGCATTATATCTGTCCTATGACAGGAGAGCATATTTTGGAATTGAGCAGAGCGATCTTCGAGTGTCCTTTGATTGCAACATTCGCACCAGACGCCATGACTTGGCCTTGGAGTACGGAAGCTATGGAAATATGCTTCTGGACAGGGACTGCTGGCTGATGGAGATTAAAGCAGCCCAAAGCATACCATTGTGGCTATGCAAGCTGCTTTCGGAATATCAAATTTATCCCACCAGCTTTTCAAAGTATGGCTCAGAATATAGTCAAATGCTTGAGAAAGCAAAAACACCACAGCTTGTTTACAATTTTATCCCGCAAAGAGCGGCGCGGTCCCGTATGGCTGCCGTGAATATCTGACAATGAAAGGAGAACATATATGTTTGATTCAATTTTTTCAGTAATAAGCGCGGATTCGGCTCTAACACTGCCCGGCTTGCTTACGGCTCTGGGGGTGGCACTTGTGCTTGGCTTGTCAGTCAGTCTGGTTTATATAAAAACTCATAAGACACATACGCCAACCCAAAGTTTTGCTCTTACACTTGTCACATTGCCTGTGGTGATTACAGTGATTATACTTCTGGTAGGAAACAATGTGGCACGGGCGTTCAGTCTGGCCGGAGCATTTTCCATCATACGATTCCGCAGTGCGCCGGGTGACCCTAAGGACATCACCTATGTGCTGATGTGCATGGCAGTCGGTCTGGCGGTGGGGATGGGATTTATTGCTTACGCGGTGGTTGTAGCTGCAGTGCTTTGCCTGATTATGATATTGCTTGAAGCCACAAAATTCGGGAAGATGAGAGGGACGGCAAAAGTGTTGAAAATAACTGTTCCTGAGAATTTAGATTATCAAAATACATTTGATATTATCATGCAAAAATACACGCTTTCAGCAACTCTGTACAAGGTTAAAACGACGGATCTGGGAAGTCTGTATGAACTATCCTACTCAGTAACTATGAAAGATGGTATCAGTGAAAAAGATTTTATCGACGAACTGCGTTGCCGCAACGGTAACCTGAATATAACCCTGATACTTGATGCGCCTGCGGGCGAATTTTGAAAGGAGACCAACTATGAATATAAAAATAACAGCAATCGTGCTTTCTGCGCTGCTGATTGCATCCTGTTTTGTGGGGTGTTCTGCAGATGGAGTAAACAACCCGGCAGCATCATCGCCTGTGGCATTGGAAACAGCTGAGTCGTCATCCGAAGTACGGGATGACTCCACTCCGAGTGTAATACCTATTTCGTCAAGTCTTTCAAACAGCGACACAAATAGCGCATGGAGCGATTCCGACACAAAAATAATTCTAAACGGCTCGTCTGCTTCAGTTTCCGGTTCTGGTGCGGCTGTGGACGGCAGTGTTGTCACGATTACGACAGAAGGAACATATGTCGTATCCGGAACGCTGTCCGATGGGCAAATTGTAATCGCGGCTACAAATACAGACAAGGTTCATCTGGTGCTGAATGGCGCGAATATCACGAATGAGGCGGGGGCACCAATATATGCTTCTCAGTGTGATAAGCTGATCGTTACCCTGGCTGAAGGAACGCAAAATATCCTGACAGACGGCGGCTCGAACTTCAGGTATGCCGACACTGCGGAAGAGGAACCCAACGCTGCTCTGTTCTGTAAAGACGATCTGACCATTAACGGAACCGGCTCATTGACTGTCAACGCAGGCTTTAATAATGGCATAGGCAGCAAGGATGATCTTCTGATTGTCAGCGGTGATATTAAGATAAATTCCGTAAACCATGGTCTGCGGGGCAATGATTCGGTGACCATTATAGACGGAAATTTGAGTATTAAGGCAGGAAACGACGGTATACAGACAAACAATACAAAGGATAGCTCCCTCGGCTGGATTCTCATTGAGAACGGTACAATTGAGATAACCTCCGGACATGACGGCATACAGGCCGATGCGTCGGTCAGCATATCAGGCGGAGACTTCCATATCACAACAGGAGGAGTTTCTCCTTCAGACACCACGTCTGACAGCTACAAGGGGATTAAAGCAACCACCGACATCACGATTAGCGGAGGCAGCTTCACCATTGACAGTGATGATGACTGCATCCACGCAAACGGCAATATCATCATTGAAGGAGGAACATTCACAATCGCATCAGGCGATGATGGAATGCACGCTGACGAAAATCTGACAATTAATGCAGGTACAATTAAGGTAACTGAAGCCTATGAGGGACTTGAGGCGGCGAACGTCGTCGTAACCGGAGGTATTATAGAACTCGTGACCTCTGATGATGCGATTAACGCTGCAGGCGGTGCANNTGCAGGCGGTGCAGATCAGAGCGGAGGAGGCGGAAGATTCGGTAAGGATGGCTTTGCTGCAGGCGGTGCATACAGCGTTAACATCAGCGGCGGCAGCATTAATTTCATGGCGGGCGGTGACGGCATAGACTCGAACGGCGTGCTCAACATCAGCGGCGGTACTATTGTGGCCATCATCAACTCCACACCTGATAATGGAGCGCTCGATTCAGACGGAATCACCACGTTTACGGGGGGCGACATTATCTATGGAGGAACGGGTACAGGCTCTGCTCCAGGTGGTGATTCTACTCAGAGCTATGTATTTGTGAATTCCGGCATTGCGGCAGGCAAAGAAATTGCGGTGAAAAAAGATGACCAGACACTGATTACCTTTACGCCTACAACAAACTTCCAATATCTTGCCCTGTCTTCACCCGATATCAAAAGCGGTGAAAGCTATGAGGTTTACATCGGAGGCAGCCTGATTTCTACCGTCACAGCAGGAACGGGTGGCGGAGGCATGGGCGGGGGTGCTCCCGGCGGAATGAAAACTCCCGGTGGAAAGGGTGCTCCTGATGGAATGAATCCACCTGATGGAACGGGTACTCCCGGCGGACGAAAGCAATAACAGTTTAAAGAACGTCAAAAAAGCCAATATTATCAAAGGCTTCTTTGACGTTCTTTTTAGCTTAACGGCAATAATAAGCGCAGATTATGTATGATGAGTATAGATTTTTTATATTGATGATTAAGATACAGATTATGGGATAAAATTATTGCATATGATTGATATATATATTATTATTGTAGTAAAACTTATACACTGGAGGATTATTATGAAATTTCTATGGACAACGATTTTAGTTAATGATATGGAAGAAACATTGAAGTTTTATCAGGAGGTAGTGGGACTGAAACTGGACAGAAGGTTTAATGCGGGACCTGGCATGGAAATATGTTTTTTAGGTGAGGATGATACTAAAATTGAATTGATACATAATGAAAAGATTAAGCATGTTGATGCAGGGAATGCAGTTACGCTGGGGTTCAGGGTTGATTCTGTGGATGAAATGATCAGGTTTGTAGGGGAAAGAGGGATAGAAATTAAGACAGGACCTGTTCAGCCCAATCCTAATGTAAAATATTTCATTGTACAGGATCCAAATGGAGTAAAGGTTCAGTTTGCTGAACAAATTAAGTAAATAGTCATTGGACGGTAGGCATTAATACGTCAATCTGCCGTTCAGGATGACTTATAATCGAACGGAGATAATATGAATAAAGACTGGAAAAAGAATATAGTTTTGTTTATGATGAGCCAGACAATTTCACTGTTTGGTACGTCATTGGTTCAATATGCAATAATGTGGCACATAACCCTCAAGACACAGTCGGGGCTTATGATGACCATATCAATAATTTGCGGGTTTCTGCCAATGTTTATTCTCTCACCTTTTGCGGGAGTATGGGCGGATCGCTATAACAGAAAAAATTTAATTGCGCTGGCGGATTCGTTTATTGCTTTGGCAACACTTGTATTAGCAGTACTGTTTTATTTTGGGTATGATTCAATAGTACTGCTGTTTGTTGCTTCGTCCATAAGAGCTCTTGGCTCGGCTGTTCAGGCTCCTGCAGTAAATGCATTTATTCCGCAGCTTGTGCCTGAGGATAAACTTACAAAAGTAAATGCAGTCAACGGAAGTGTTCAGTCTATGGTTACGTTGCTCTCGCCTATGGTCAGCGGAGCGTTGCTGACTCTTACGGATATTGAGATGATTTTTTTAATTGATGTTTTCACGGCAGCTATTGCCGTGGCAATAGTAATGCTGTTCCTGCACACAAAACCACATGCAAAGGCAATGGAAAAGCAGGAAACAGGTTATTTTAATGATATGAATGATGGAATTAAATATATAAGAGAGCATGAGTTTCTTAAAATATACTTCGGGTTTCTTGCATTGTTTTATGTACTGATGGCTCCGGCCGCCTTTCTTACACCACTTCAGACAGCGAGAACCTTTGGGGATGATGTATGGAGACTGACTGCCATTGAGGTGGCGTTCTCTGTGGGAATGACCATTGGTGGGTTTGTAATAGCATACTGGGGAGGATTCCGGAACAGGGTGAGCACTATTTCGTTTGCTTGTATGATAATGGGAGGGTGCACGGTTGCCTTGGGTATAGTGCCGAATTTCTGGGTTTATATCTTCTTCATGGGGTTGTTTGGAGTAGCAATTCCTATTTTAAACACACCTTCAATGGTATTGCTCCAAGAAAAGGTAGAAGCAAACTTCATGGGAAGAGTATTCAGTATTTTAGGCATGATATCAAGCATTATGATGCCTTTTGGCATGCTTGTGTTTGGGCCTATGTCTGATTTTATAAGAATTGAATGGTTGCTTTTAGGAACAGGGACGTTTATTGTAGCAGTATCATTTTTATTTGTAAGAAATAAGGTTCTGATTGAAGCTGGAAATTCCTTGGTCAAGGATAATTTTCCGGAAGGCGGTGATGGCGATTAATGGATATTATCAAGAAGCATCTTGCGGGGCTTGAGAAAAAAGAGCAAAAGATATTAAACAAAAAACAGGGTGTAATAGAGGGGAATTTGAAGCCCATAGTTAAAAACGTCGAATCTAAAGTTCCCGAGGCTGTGAAAAAATCCCTTGATAAAGCATTTTATAAATCGTTTCATATAGTGTTTGAAAAAGGAACACGTTATATCGAAAAGCTGTACAATAAAAATAAAATACAGGTTGACCACATTGTGCATGACTATGTTATTAACAGGAAACTGGATAGCAGGAGTATTAAAGATATTGATAAGTTTGCGCAGAAAAGCAAGCTGCTGAATACGTCAATATCTGCCCTGGAGGGAGCTGGCTTGGGTTTTCTCGGAATGGGGCTCCCCGATGTTCCGCTGCTTACTGCGGTAATATTGAAAAGTATATATGAGATATCGCTGAGCTACGGATTTAATTATGATATGATGGAGGAAAGGGTATATATACTGAATCTTATCAAGGCTTCATTGACCAAGGGAGAAATTCAGGAAAAATACAATTATCGTGTGGATGTTATAGGGGATAAGATTGATGAACACATTAATTTCAATTTTGACCTTGA
Source organism: Firmicutes bacterium UBA2530 (assembly GCA_002340985.1). Lineage (GTDB taxonomy): Bacteria > Bacillota > Clostridia > Tissierellales > Sedimentibacteraceae > Sedimentibacter. The sequence continues at coordinate 244,101 of DDNC01000002.1, forward strand.
CAGAGAGATTGTAAACACGGCAAAAATTTTATCGGATTCAATGCTCACATCAAAATTTATTCAAGGAATACCTGTGATAGGAATGGTGGGAAGTATAACAAATTACAATATTATCAATAAAATAAGCAGGTATAGCTCAATAAAATACAAGAAGCGGTATTTAAAAAGCAAATGCCGGTAATTCCGTACTATAAGAAGATCCTTTATTAAGGGTCTTTTTGTATGCTTTATGCGACCAGAGGGAGTAAATACTTTGGTGAGCGGGACTGTGAATTTTAATGTAATTTTAATTATGAATTATATATACTGCTGTGATATAATCATGACGAAGTACAAAGTAAAGTAGGTAAGAAATGTTAAGGATTGCTATTTGTGACGATGAAAAAACAATTTGCAGACAGCTTGAGGACATGCTGTATGAAATATCCGGTGATGCAGAACTGGAAATCGAGACAGATGTATACTACACAGGAGAAGAGCTCTGTGAATTTCTCATGGGTGAAAGGCACTATGACATAATATTTCTGGATATTGAACTGAATACGACGGACGGTGTACGTGTAGGCAGAAAAATAAGAGAGGAATTTGAAGATGAACTTACACAGATAGTGTATATTTCATTCAATGAAAGCTATGCCATGGAGCTGTTTGACGTGAGGCCTCTCAATTTCATGATTAAGCCTCTTGACAAGGGAAAAATCGAAACTGTCCTGATGAAGGCTATGAAACTCATGAATCTGGAAAACAACTTTTTTGAATATAAGAATGGAAATGTTACTTTCAGCATATCTTTAAGGGACGTTTTATATTTTGAAAGCAGCGGCAGGAAGGTAAATATAGTAATGAATGGAGAAACAAAGAGCTTTTACGGCAAGCTGTCTGAGGTTGAGGAGCAGGTAGGCAGCCGGGATTTTGTTATGATACATAAGTCATACCTGATAAATTTCAGGCATTGCATTGAGTATACATATGAGTATGTCAGGATGTCAAATCAGGAGGTTCTAACAATCAGTCAAAATAACAGAAAATCCGTACGTGAGAAGCTCATGCGGAGGAAGCTGAGGTCTCACCATGACAAATAGTGTAACCACAGCATATCTCATCACCTCTGCTTTCGGTACATACATAGTATACAGATTTATGAAAATATTTTTTGATATGGAAGGAACGGACAGGAAAATAGAAGTCACGTCATACTTGCTGTATTTTTTCACAACGGCACTTTTATTTTTGGTATACAATAATCCGGTAGTCAATGTTGTTTCAAACATTTTGATATTTTTTCTCATTACATTTAATTATGAAGCTACATTAAAAAGAAAACTTATAGCAACAGTATCCATATATATGATTTTAATGTCAATAGAGGTTGTTGTTTCAATCAGTATGCGGTATTTTCATCTGACCATATTTTCGAAAAATTCAGATTTTGCATTAATTTCAGCATTGATAATCATAAAGGTTCTTGCATACATCGCAATGCTGCTTTTGTCCAATTTTGAGCTGGCCAGACGCGATGTGAATGTATCCTCCATGCATTGGGCATCAATATTTATTATCCCGGCTGGAACCCTAGTTCCGGCGCTCATGCTTGCATTCCTGGTAAATGATCATAATCTGACCGGAATTATCGTTTCAATAATTATGCTGTTTCTCATCAACATTTTTGTTTTTTATTTATATGATTTTTTGATGAAATCATATGACGAAAAAATGGAAAAAGCTCTTCTAATGCAGCAGAGCAATGCTTATCTGAAACAGCTTGAAATAATGACGCAGTCCCAGGAAAACTTAAAGGAATTCAGGCACAATGTCAAAAATCACGTTCTTTCCCTCAAGGCACTTCTTGAGAACAATGACAGCAGGTCTGCCTCAGATTACCTGGACAACATATACAGGAATATTGATATTCCGGATGAATATTCAAAATCAGGCAATTCTGAGATTGACAGTATTCTGAACTATAAGCTGCACAAGGCTGACGCATGCGGCATACGAGTTGAGGTGAAGGTGAACGTACCTGAAAAACTCAACATACTTCCATTTGATTTAAGCGTAGTGCTGGGAAACCTTCTTGACAATGCTATTGAAGCATCATGTGCATCCCCGGAAAAAAAGCTTAAGGTATCCGTGGAGCTGGACAGGAATGTGCTGTATATACATATTGCCAACTCCTTCAGCGGTGCACTCAGCTACAGCAACGGAGAGTATATTACAACGAAGACTGACAAGGAGAGACACGGCATGGGATTGAACAGCGTTAAAAAGTCTCTTGAGAAATATAACGGAGCAATTGAGCTTCACCACACGCGCAACATATTTTTCGCCGATGTTCTTATATACAATATTTATGAATCGGGAGATATTTAATTTTAACAAGAACAAGCATTAATTATTACAACCTTCCGTACGCAGGTCTTTTTTATGGTAATATGTACAATGAATCTATCTTGAGTTTGTATTTATGAACAGCGGAGGTACAGCATGAATATGGACAAATATTTTAAGAAAACATATACGGTTGCTTTCAGGCTTACCGGAAATGAAATTAAGGCCGGAGATATGGCATATGCCGCAATAGAACAGTACTCATCGGATTTCAAATTGTCCGATTTTATACATATGGAGACTATTCAAAACACCGCAAAGGAAGTATGCAGAATATTTCTTGCTGATTCGGACAACGGAATCAAATTATTCAAAAGCCTTGGAGTTAATACGGAGGCTGGTTCTTTTCAGGATGCTCTTATGACCTTGAATCCCATGACAAGGGCTGCTGTTGTGTGGAGAGATGTGCTTGGATATGAAATCGACGATATCGCAGGTGATTTATGCTCTAAAAATGAGCTTTACCGTGAGCTTAACAACGGACGAAGGCAGATGAAGGAAATTTTGCGTAATACTATTATTTAGGAGAATGAGATGAAGAATATTTTTAAGAAAAAGAAATTGATAATTATTGTAATCATTTTAATTGCCGCGGCAGCTATTTTCACCGCATTAAATAAAAATAAGGGTCCTGTTGAAATGGCCGTAAATACCGTAGCACTGGAAAAGAAGTCTATTGAACAGATTATATCTGTTAAGGCTCCCTTGGAGGGAATTGAAAAAGCAGATGTAGTTTCGCCTTTAAATTATGAGATTATAGATATAAGAGTCAAGGAAGGAGATTTGGTTAAGAAAGACCAGATTTTAGCGGTGCTTGACAGCGAGGAATTGGAGAAGCAGATTTCTTCTGAGGAGAATCAGATTCAGCTTGCCCAGCTGGAGCAGCAGGAGAGTCTGAAGCAGCAGCAGGTTGAATATGACAAGGCGCTGCTGAATGTTGCCGAACTTGAGAAAAGCTTTAATCAGAGCAAGGAGCTGCTTGAAAACGGAATAATTACAAAGGAAGCTTATGAAAAGGCAGAAAGCAGCCTCAGAGAAGCTAAGAAAAGTCTTGAAACATTCAATGCCGTTGACGGAAAGGTAGTACTGTCTTCTGCCAAGGCTAAAAGTATTGAAATTCAAAAGCAGGAATTAGAAAAGAAAAAAGAAGATTTGAACAAGGTATTTATTAAAAGCCCAATAGATGGCACAATTACCAGGGTTAATGTAAACTTAGGTAGGTATGCAAAGGACACTCTGAATGAAAAAGCCATGTTTACTGTGGAAAACTTAGATAAGCTTCAGATGAAGGTGTTCATAAGTGAATTTGATATAGGTAAAATTTCAGTAGGTCAGGAAGTAGAAATTACCTCGGATGTTATGGGGAAGGATACTACCGCAGGTGTTGTGTCAAGAATTTCTCCCACAGCGGAGCAAAAGGATAACAACACTATGGAAAGAGTTATACCCGTGGTGATAGATATAATTGACAAGCCGGAAAATCTCATTGCCGGTGTAAGTGCAACAGCTAAAATAAAGGTTGCCAGAGCAGAAGATATATTTGCCGTGTCTCCTGGCATGCTTATAACCGATGTGGAAAATCAAAATAAAGTATTTATGCTGAATGATGATAATACGGTGAAATCAGTAATCGTGGAGACCGGTCTTGAGACTGACCTGGAAATAGAAATCAGAAGCGGCGAGCTTGTGGAAGGTATGAAAGTCATTGCAAATCCTGATATGAGCTTTACTGACGGAATGACCGTAAGACCAAACGATGCGGCAGAGTAGGATATGATTATGAGCAGCGTAATAACAATAAAAGATTTAAACAAGACATATAAGAATGGTTCTGTTGAGGTTCATGCGTTGAAGGATGTAAATCTTGAAATACAGCACGGAGAATTCATTGCAGTCATGGGGCAATCAGGCTCTGGAAAGTCAACTCTCATGAACATATTGGGTTGTCTTGACAGACCAACTTCGGGAGAATACCTTTTGGAAGGAATCAATATAAAGGACCAGAGTCAGGATGAGTTATCTCTTATCAGAAACAAAAAAATCGGCTTTGTTTTCCAGGCGTTTAATCTTATTCCGCGTACAGATGTTCTGCGGAATGTGGAGCTTCCAATGATATATGCCAAGCAAAAAACATCCTACAGGAGAGCTCGTGCAATTGAGCTTTTAGAGAAGGTAGGATTAGGAGACAGGACACACCATCTTCCCAATGAGCTGTCGGGAGGGCAGAAGCAGAGAGTTGCCATTGCAAGAGCACTTGCAAACAATCCTCCTATTATTTTAGCTGACGAACCTACGGGTAACCTGGATACTCAGTCTTCGGATGAAATTATGGAAATATTCAGGGACCTGAACAAGGAAGGAAGCAGCATTATATTGGTAACTCATGAGCCGGAGATTGCAGAATACGCGGACAGGGTCATAGTGTTCCGCGACGGCCGCCTCATAGAAGACAGAAGGAAAGAGGGTGTTTCAAAATTATTTGGTTAGAGAATATTAAAATAGCATTTCAGTCTATTTTATCTAATAAAATGCGCTCGCTCCTTACGATGCTGGGAATAATAATAGGCATCAGCTCTGTTATTGCAATAGTTTCGATAGGGGACAGCATGAAGGGCGTCATGGATAATCTGTATGCCGATGTGGGTAAAAACCGCGCCGTCATGTATGTGGGCAATATTGATGATATGAGGTCTACAGACTTCTTTTACCAGGATGATCTGGATATTATAAAGGATAGAATGGGGGAAAAAATATCATACATAGTTCCGTCAGAAAGTATAAGAAGTGATGTGACGTTGGGGAAAAAGTCAATAAAGCTAAATATGGCATGCGTTGACAGCGGATATGAAAATGTTCAGAAAGTTAAAATGCTTTATGGAAGAATGATTAACAAGAGCGATGTTGAAAGAAGAGCTAAGATTGTAGTTCTGGAACAAAATGCCGCAATTAAGCTTTTCGGCAAGGAAAATGTAGTTGGTCAATACATAAGAGTCAAAATAGAAAACAACATGGAAGACCTGCTCATTACAGGCGTGTATAAAAATGAAATCTCACCTTTCTTAGCCATGATGCAGGGACAGAGCATGTATGAGGAAAGCTATGTACCATATACTATGCCATATTCATCCGACTATGCTCATTATGCCTTGGATATATTCATAAGTGAAAAGTATTCGGTGAGTTCTGCGTTGGATGAAATTGGTTCGCTTGTTGCAAAGATGAAGAACAGGCAGCCTGAAAACTACTATTTGTACAGTGCGGAGGCAGAACAGACATCGATTAATGCCGTGCTCGGCGGACTGTCTCTGGCGGTTGCTGCAATAGCGGCAATATCTTTGCTGGTTGGAGGCATAGGCATTATGAATATCATGCTTGTTTCGGTTACAGAAAGAACCAGAGAGATAGGCATTAAAAAGTCCCTTGGGGCAAGGACTAAGGACGTATTGTTTCAGTTTCTTATAGAATCTGCAACTCTTTCTGCCATCNNTGCCATAGGAGGAATTGTGGGAACTGCCTGCGGGATCGGTCTTGTTACACTGGGGAGCCTTTTTATACCCATACCTGTGGTAATAAATCCTGCATCAATTATGATTGCTGTTGTTTTCTCAATGATTATAGGAGTATTTTTTGGGTATTATCCTGCTAAGAAGGCAGCGAAATCCGATCCGATTGATGCCTTGAGATACGAATAATCATAAGACCGGGAGAAGAAACGATGGCATTTACAGGAATGGTAGAAAAGAAAAAAGGAAGCGTGGCTGTAATTTTGGTAAAAAAGGTGCTGCTCTGCGGAGATAGCTGCAGAAGCTGCTCAGCGGGGTGCAAATTTTTCAGCATGCATATTCAGACAGAAGTTGAAGACGATATAAATCAGGGAGATTGTGTCATCGTAGAACAAAAATCTGAGGTTGCGGACAACAGCGGTATCATCCGCTATGCTATACCTGTAGCGATAATTGCACTATCGGTGCTTTTTGTGCAGTTAATCCCTCAGATGCGAAACAACAGCTCAATTTTGGCATCGGCAATATTAATATCTGCAATTGCTTCAAATTATGTGCAGAAATATTGTGACAAAATTTTCATGGAAAAGAATGCGCAAAATTTTATTGTAGGAAAAAAGCTGGTTTAAAGCTTTGGAGGTGAAAAATGCTTTCAGGACTTCAGGATATTTTAGACAACAGCAGCAACATAGTGTTTTTTGGAGGAGCGGGAGTTTCGACAGAGAGCGGTATTCCCGATTTCAGAAGCATTGACGGACTGTATAATCAAGAATACAAATACCCGCCGGAGACAATAATCTCCCATAGCTTCTTTGAAAATAATACAGAAGAATTTTATCAGTTTTATAAAAATAAAATGATTTTTTTAGATGCAAAGCCGAATATGGCTCATAAAAAACTGGCTGAGCTCGAGCATGCGGGAAAGCTAAAAGCTGTCATAACACAGAATATTGACGGTCTCCACCAGCAGGCAGGAAGCAGGAATGTGCTGGAGCTCCACGGTTCTGTTCACCGGAATCACTGCATGAATTGCGGGAAATTTTATGATGTGAATGTTATAGTTAACAGCGGCGGTGTTCCAAAATGTGAATGTGGAGGAATCATCAAGCCGGATGTTGTTCTTTATGAGGAAATGCTGAATGAAGAAATATTGGATAAATCCGTTGAATACATAAAAAATGCGGATGTGCTGATTATCGGCGGAACGTCGCTGGCAGTGTATCCGGCGGCAGGGCTTGTTAATTACTACACGGGAAGCAAGCTTATATTAATTAACAAATCTGCAATCTCCGCCAACAAAATAGCAAACATGGTCATAAATGCAAGCATTGGAAGTGTTTTTGAAAAACTCAAGACAAACTGATATGTTGCCAGTATATGCATTGCATATACTGGAGAACATGCGGTATATTAAGATAGAACTGATTTTATAATATACGAAGATGCAAAGGAAGATGAATATGTTGTTTAAAGATATAGGAAAACAAAAATATATTGCGCTTATAGCACATGATAATAAAAAGCCTGAATTAATCAACTGGGTTAAAAAAAATAGAGAAGAGCTTTCAAAGCATATTCTCTGTGGTACCGGCACAACATCCAGAATGATTGCCGAAGAAACATCACTTCTTGTGAGCTCATACAAAAGCGGTCCTCTGGGAGGAGATCAGCAGATAGGAGCTGCAATAGTTGACGGGAAAATCGATTTTATGATTTTTTTCTGGGACCCATTATCATCCCAGCCCCACGACCCTGACGTCAAGGCTCTGCTGAGAATCGCGGTTTTATACGACATACCTGTTGCAATGAATGTTTCAACGGCAGACTTTTTAATCAATTCAAGCTACATGGACGAGGAATACGTGAGGTAAATCCTCGTTTTTTTAATCAAAACCAATAAACTGCTACTTTAACTTAGCTAAGGAAATCAGATAATATAATTATTTAGTTTTATGCACTTATGGGGAATCTTGATAATGATGGAACTGCTGGTCAACAGTAAATATTCCATGAAACTGACAGAACTTGCATATGGGATTTCTAATGTTGACTCTACTATTCTTATAACCGGAGAATCAGGTGTAGGTAAGGATGTTTTTTGCAGGCTGATCCATAAGTATTACAATAAGAATAAACCATATATAAAAATTTCTTGTGGAGCAATTAAAATAAAAAATATGAGCTGTGGTCTTTGACAATGGCTCAAACTATTTTGTGGCATGGATTTTGCGTTGATAAAATGTAGTGATAAGTCATCACAATAACCAATAATAAAGAAATTTGTTTATGAAAGGATTTTTATGAATAGTAAAAAGTTAATAGGATTAATTTCGGGTGTTCTGATAGCAGTAGTAGTTAATTTGCTGCCATTGGAAGGGTTGTCGTATCAGGGTAAGATGTGTCTTGGGCTGACGCTTATGACTGTTGTTTTTTGGGCATTTCAAATTGTTCAGTCGGGATATGCATCTGGTCTTTATTTATCTTTGCTTGTAATGTTTAAGGTTGCAGAGCCGGCAGTTGTATTTTCGCCATGGCTTGGCAGCACCATGTATCTGGTAATTGGTGCATACTTGATTGCATCGGCTGTAAAAAGTTCCGCCTTAGGAGAAAGAATTGCTTACATATTTATATTAAGGTTTGTTAATTCATATAAAAGTATAATTATATCTATATTTGTTTTGACAGCAATATTGAGTATATTAATTCCACACCCATGGCCGAGGGCGTTTTTAATAATGTCAGTTATGACAGTTGTAATTAAGAGTGCAAAAATTCCAAAAGAAGACTCGATTAAGATAGGATTTTCTGTATTTGCAGCATCAGTTCCGGTTTCTATGATTTTTTTAACGGGAGACAGCGTAATAAATCCTCTGGCAGTACAAGCCTCAGGAATGCAGGTAAGCTGGCTGCAATGGTTTATATATATGGGGCCGCCAAGTATAATTGCAAGTATTTTAACTTGTGCTTTGATTTTGATATTATTTAAGCCTACAGAGGAGATAAAAGTAAATAAGGAAGAAATACAGGAAAAATTAAAGTCCTTAGGAAATCTTTCTAACAAAGAAAAAAGAACAATAGTATGGCTGATGACAGCAGTTGCATTTTGGATGACAGATAAAATACATGGTATTGATATTGGATGGATAACCTTACTTATTTCGATGTTGATGAGCTTCCCTGCAATAGGAGAGGCGCTTGACGCGAAGCAATGGAGCGAGGTACCGGTACATGTATTGCTTTTCTTAACTGCCGCCATGACAATTGGAAAGGTTGGAGGCGCTACGGGAATGAACAGCTGGATTGCAGAAACAATTCTTCCCTCAACTATTCCTTCTAATCCATATATGCTTGCAATAGTAATAGCAATAATTGCTATAGGTATCCACATGATTTTAGGAAGTGTAATTGCTGTTATGGGTATAGCAATACCTGCATTGCTTATTTTTACACAGTCTATGGGTATTAATCCACTAATTGTAACATTGCTCGTGTATTCATCAATAGGAATGCATTACATTCTACCTTTTCATCATTTGAATATTTTAGTGGGCCAAGGTGAGGAAAATGGAATGTATGGACAAAAGGAGGTTATACATCTGGGTATTCCACTTACTGTCGTTGTTTTTGTAATAATTATTATAGAGGTTTTATACTGGAATTCTATTGGAGTGTTGAATTAATCTTCATAGACTTTAATAAGTAAACAACAATGAAACCTCAACAAAAATAGCTGCAGCCAAACAAGTGCTGCAGCTATTTTTTATAATATTAAAATTTCATATTTAATCCACAGACTTTTTCTCCTCAACATAATCTGCAAGGTTTTTCAGAGTTTTAAAGGTATGGACGTCCTCGTCGTGAATGGTTATTTTAAAATGTTTCTCACATTCGATTATGAGCTTTGCGGTGCTGATTGCATCTATTCCCCATTCGGGTGAAAGCTCCGTTTCAGGTGTTATATCCTCGGGGTCTGCATAGATGACCTCAGCAAGTATTTTTTTAAGCTTGTTAAAAATCAATTCCATACCTCCTTAGCTCCTTCGATTTCCTGCAGCAGTGGGCTCATTTCGCCTGTGTGGAACAGCTTCAGTCTGTGCAGCGCTCGGGTGGATGCAATATACAGAAGATTCTTATCCTCTGCTGAGCTATAATGAACAGCATCTGCATCACAAATCAGAACCGAATCAAATTCAAGTCCCTTTGACATATATATGGGTATAATAAAGGTTCCCGTAATCTCCTCCTTGTTTTCTCCCCTTATTAGCTGTATATCAATTTTGCCCTTTAAGCGTTCATAAAGCATGAGAGAGTCCCGGGCATTCTTGCATATTAAGCTTATTGAGCCGTATTCTTTTTCTCTGCAGAGCATGATTTCCTCTATTATCATATTCTCCAGAGATTCTTCATTTTTCGCGGAGTAAATAACGGGAAAATCACCTTCTCTGCTGAAGCTTTTCAGCTCAAAAGAGCCGTTAAGAAATCTTGTGCTGAATTCCAATATTTCTTTTGTGCAGCGGAAGCTTTTATCCATTGTTATCAGTGTGGAGCTCTTCTTGTTGAGAATCGTTTCTATTTGCTCATACAAGGATAGATTCTCCTGCTTTGCAATGGTTTGATTGATATCTCCCAGCACCGTGAAGCGTGACCATGGAAATAAAAGGTTCAGCATTTCAAAATGGATGGGGTAGTAATCCTGAACCTCATCGATTACCACATGCCTTATGCTGTCATCGCCGAGTCTGCCGTATATTTTCAGATGCAGAAAAGCAAGTGACAGGGCATCTTCGTATTGGAGGAAATCATCATTGAGATTTGCAAGTGTAAAATCTATAATTTGGCCGATACATCCGGGAAGCTCAAGGTCTTTTGACAGGCTGTAAAAATAATTCTTGTTGCTGAAAAGCTTTTTGTACAGTTCCGGCAAATTTAATTCCGTAAATTTCCGCACTTCTTTGATGAGTGTGGTGCTCTCACGGATGGACAACATTCGCGCAGCTTCTTCAACTTCAAATTTATGTGACGGTTTTCCAGAAACAAAATTCTCTAATTTTTTTATTCTGTCGTGGTGCATGGAGTGAATTATGGTTGTAATAAATTGCTCGAGATTTTTCAAACGAATGCTCAGCAGCGGATTTTTTCTGTCATTGACAGTCATGGACTTTAATATATCTCTGCCTGCTATTATTTTTCCGTCGTAATAAACATCCTTAAAATCTATCCACATTTTAGGTATGTCAGCAATGAAACGATTTAATATGGTTATAAAGGCGTTGGAGCTTTTGAAAGCCATGCTGCTTTTACGTATATCTTCATTTTTTGTGGAAGGTGAGGAAAGAAGCTGCTCCATAAGCTGATTTTTTGGCTGAAATTTGTTGTTTTCCAGAATTATCTCCGCTATGTCCTCAAATGTCACAGATTTGATGTTGCTTTCTCCAAGCTCGGGAAGTACGTTTGAAATATACTGTTCAAACAGTGTATTTGGTGAAACTATCAGTATATTTTCCGGAGACAGCCTGTTTGTCAGCCCCCTGTACATGAGATAAGCAACCCTGTGCAGGGCGACGGAGGTTTTTCCGCTGCCTGCTACTCCCTGAACCATGAGCAGATCGGTTTCCATATCACGTATAATTATGTCCTGCTCACTCTGTATGGTCTCCACAATGGTTTTCATTTTAGCGGAGGAGTTCTGAGAAAGCAGCTTTCTCAAAAACTCGTCGGTAATCTGAATATCCGCATCGAAAAAATATTTCAGGATGCCCTTTTTTATTTCGTACTGTCTTTTTAAACAAACCTCGCCTGTAATTTTACCTGAGGGAGCGTCGTAGAAAGCTTTTCCCGTGCCGAATCGATAAAATATGCTTGATATAGGCGCCCTCCAGTCGTAGACATACATCTCTCCGGATTTGTCGTCTGTCAGTGAAGAAATGCCTATATATATTTTTTCAAATTCATCCTCATCGTCAAACTTGAAATCAATACGTGCAAAATACGGAGAATCCAGCATTTTTTCAAGGATAAATATTTTTTTAACTTCCATTTCATATCTGGAGACTTCACCTGAAATAAAGCTGGTGTTTTGACTAAGCTCCACAAGGTCATCGAAATTCTGTGAAGACCAAAGGCCTGTTACATGATGAGTGCTGTCATCGGGAAAATCTTTTTTTGATGAAATGATGGCTGTCTTCTTTCCACGGCTGCTTGATTCAATGCGCAACAACTGTTCCTTTGCCGCGCAAATGGTTTGCTTTAAGTAGCTGCTTTCGAATTCCTGCTCAATGTCTCTTTCTATCATACTTTCACAGTCCCCCCTGCATATCAATAATATTATATATTTTGATGTTTAATTCATTTTATACATAAAGAATTTTAAATGAAAGTCTGTTATTTAAAATTTTTTTATGGTATAATATATATGGAAAGGAATGTTAATGTTTATGATATTTCTTTAGAGGTGACATAAATGAAAAAGGCAGCACTTAAAAATCCTGAATTTTTTGAAATTCTGGATGAGACGACAGGGAATAAATACTCAGGATGCAATCAGGAATGGTACAGAAAGCCGTGGCAGAGAATGGCAGGCTGCGGACCGACGGTTGCATCCAATATTATATTATATAGCAGAAAAAATAACGGAACTGTAAAGGGTGATGCGCTCACGCTCATGGAGGAGCTGTGGAAGCATGTAACTCCCACGTTTAGAGGCGTCAATACCACGAATATTTTTCACAGAGGACTTAAATCACTTGCTGAAAGCATGAATGCGGCCCTACTTTATGATGCTGTTGATATGCCTGAAAAAAAGGAAAAAAGACCCTCCCTTGAAACAGTGGTCAGTTTTATTGACAGCAGTCTGGAGAAGGATATTCCCGTTGCATACCTTAATTTATGCAACGGAGATGAAAAAAATCTTGATAAATGGCATTGGGTAACGCTGACGGCAATTGAATATGAAGAGGATATGAGCAGTGTATGCGCAGAAATTCTCGATGAGGGCATGAAAAAGACAGTTGATTTATTGCTGTGGTATAGCACTACAACCCTCGGCGGAGGATTTGTTGCGTTTTCACTTATATAATAATGAAGTCAGAGGTGCATTATGCTTTTAACAAATAAACAGGCAGAAAGATACTTGAGGCATCTTATTATTCCAGAAATCGGCGAAATAGGTCAAAAGAAGCTGCTGGATTCCTCTGTAATCATATGCGGTGAAAGTACTGAGGAAATTACGATTCCTGCTTTATATCTTGCCGCAATGGGTGTGGGAAATATATTTTGCATACTCAGTGACAACAGAGGATGCGCCTCGTTATTTGCTGATGTAATTGATTTGAACGGAGATGTCAGAATATCCGAATCTGATGAGCGTAGGTCTGCCGATTGCAGAATAATAGCAGGAAGCAGCAGATTTGTCAGTGAGGCTGCTTTATCTGCAGGCAGTGAGAGGAATTTTATACCGACGGTTGTATGTGTTTCTGAACGATGGAGGGGTATGCTGCAGGTGTTTAACGACATCAACAGCCTTCGGGCTTTTGCCGAAACTTTAGAAGTTTGCTCACGAACAAATGCTTCCTTTTCTTTTGCACTTGCATTGGGGTGGGCAGCATGTGCTGTGGAAGCGGTGAAGGTGTGCGTGAACTTATGCGACGGAAACAATAAGATATTGTCATATGACTTGCTGCATATGAATTTTGTTTCGTACGGTAAAAATGAGCAGGAAAGGGCTATAAATAATGAGGCACAAAAGCTATCCGAAGCAAGAGTATTGATTGTGGGAGCAGGCGGGCTGGGCTCTCCTGCGGCTATAGCTCTGGCTATGGCAGGTGTTGGTACAATAGGGCTGGCAGATTCCGACATTATCGAGGCAAGCAATTTAAACAGGCAGATACTCCACAGAGAGACGAGGATTGGAATGCTTAAGGCTGAATCAGCGAGGATGTCTCTCGGTAAAATTAATCCTCATATACGCATAAACACTCATGTTGAATATCTCAGCAGAGAAAATGTCAATGAAATAATCAAGGACTATGACATAGTTGTTGCGGCGGTGGATAATTTTCAAACCAGATATTTGCTGAATGATGCCTGCTTTCTTATGAAGAAGCCTCTGGTGGAGGCAGGAGTTCTGAAATTTGACGGGACGGCAACAACAATTATTCCTGAGAAAGGCCATTGCTACAGATGCTTGTATCCAAATCTGAATGAGCGCATCATCAATCCTCCGGAAAAAGGAATTTTAGGTGCCATTCCGGGTGTAATGGGATTTATTGAGGCTGCGGAAGTGTTTAAAATTATTACCGGCACAGGTACACTGCTTAAAAATAAGATCATTTTGTTTGACGGAACAGATATGCAATTTGACTGCATAGATATGGATAAAAATCCCGTCTGTCCATTATGCGGCAGCAATCCGACCATAACCCATGTTTAAAAAGCTGTGAATCGTGAGGCATATTTGCCACTGATACACAGCTTTAATTATCTTATTATAAACAAAATGAATTTCAAGGCATTGAGAAAGTGCTTATTTTTAGAATATATGGTATAATATAATAATCAAATATAATAGCCAAATATAAGGAGAACTTAATGAATAAGGATAGCATAGGCAACTTTATCAGGGTAATTTCAATCTGTACCTTGTCGGCAGTTTTTTCTGCTGTCATAAATGAGCTGGGGATAGGCAAGGAAAACACATTGATGGTTCTGCTTGTGGGGGTGCTGCTTGTTTCGACGGTTACCAGAGGATATGTATACAGCGCTATCGCTGCAGTTATAAATGTCATGCTGTTTAACTACTTGTTCACTCAACCGGTTCACAGCCTTGCAATAAGCAATACAAAGGATATTGTGCTCATGGCGTTTTTCCTTACGGCATCTCTCATATCAAGTACGATTACATCTAAGCTCCAGTACCAGACCGAAATTTCAAAAAGCAATGAGCGGACAGCCAAGCTTCTCTATGAAATTACAAAGGGTTTCTTTAATGTGACAGGAAATGAAAATATTATTTTAAAAGGAATCAGCTATATAAAGGAATATACAGGATACGACTGCTATATACGGCTTGACGATGATACTGAAATATACAGCAATGACGGAATTCCCGATTACGAAGAAATAAAAAAAGAACACATAATTTTAATGCCTATAAAGGGTGTAGCCAAAAAAAGGGGAGAAGTGCAGATTGTAAATGTAGATTCTCAAATGTCCCGCGAGCATGATATGATTATTAAAACCATAGTGCATCAGATGGCAATTGTGCTGGACAGGGAGTTCATATATGAAGAAAGGCAGAAAATCAAGATAGATATGGAGGGAGAGCGGCTGAAAAGCACCCTCTTAAGGAGCATTTCCCATGATATAAGAACACCGCTCACCGCTATAAAAGGAGCCAGCGAGCTTATACTGGACAGCTATGAGAGCCTTGGAGAAGAAACAGTTAAAAAGCTTGCAGCAGATATTTATGAGGAGTCGACGCTGTTGGTTATGACGGTACAGAACATACTTGATATGACACGCATAAGTGAAGGAAGGCTGAACATTGCAAGGAACTTCGAGGCTGTTGACGATATTGTCAACCAGACGCTGACAATGCTTCCTCAACTGACAGCACCGGAAAGGCTGAGTGTATATGTTCCCGACGATATTGTCCTGCTCAATGTGGACGGAAGATTAATAGTGCAGGTTCTTGTCAATCTTTTGGATAATGCATACAAACATGCTGGAGAGAGTGCACATGTTAATTTCAGGGCGTACAGGGATGGAGATTCATTTGTTTTCAAGATTTCCGATAACGGAAAGGGTATAGAGCCTTCGGTTATCGATAAAATATTTGACGGTTTTGTAACGTACCAAAGCAACAACATAGCAGACGGCAGTCTGGGAGTGGGACTCGGTCTTACAATATGCAAGGAAATAGTATCTGCTCACGGAGGAAAAATCAGCGCAGAAAATACAGAGGGTGGAGGAGCCGAATTCAAGGTCATCCTTCCGCTGGAGGTCGAGCAATGAACCGAAAGATATTGATTATTGAGGATGATGGCAGAATTGCCAATTTTATGACCATGGCATTGAAAGCAAAGGGATATACCGTTCTTTTGGCCCAAAACGGCAGGCAGGGCATACTGAGCTTCTGTACGGAAAATCCTGAGGTAGTTTTATTGGATTTGGGATTGCCGGACATGGATGGAGTTGAAATAATAAATCAGATACGGGAGGTTTCGGAAATTCCGATTATTGTGGTTTCTGCAAGAGAGCAGGACAATGATAAAATATCTGCCTTGGATGCGGGAGCAAATGATTATGTTACCAAGCCATTTTCAATGGGAGAGATGCTTGCAAGAATAAGAGTTATGGAGAGGCTGCTTGAAAGAGAAAATAACGGAACGAACGAAGGCGTGTATAAAATTGACTATCTGACGGTTGATTCCGAAAAGCACAGGGTATATGTGGGGGAGGAAGAGGTTCACCTTACTCCCATTGAGTTTAAGCTTCTTCTTCTGCTGGTTTCAAACCGTGGCAAGGTCATAACTCACAGTCAGATATCAAAAAAGGTATGGGGATATGGTGAAACAGGAGATTCCAAAAGCATACGTGTTTTTATGGCGGGGCTGAGAAGAAAAATCGAAAGGGACAGTTCAAATCCAAGATTTATATTTACTGAAATAGGAGTTGGATACCGATTTGCCGACGAGTAGTAATGGCACAACCCACCTGAACATTAGGCGGGTTGTTTTACAAAATTATTATATACTGTCGTCAAGCCTTAAAATTTCATCTGCTTTTCCTATTACGATTATTTTATCATCCTCCTTGAATACATAATCAGCCCTTGGCATGGTCATTATGCTGCTGCCGTTCTTAACAAGCAGGATGTTAATGTGGTATTTTTTCCTTATGTTGACCTCAACTATACTGCGTCCAATCCAGCTTTGCATTGCAGGTATTTCAAATATGGAGAATTCATCCGTCAGAGAAAAATAATCAAGCACATTGTTAGCACTGCAGCGCACAGCTAATTTGTCTGCCATATCCCTGTCGGGATAAACAACCTCGTCTGCACCGTTGCGAAGCAGGAACTTAGCCTGTATGTCCCTGCTTGCCTTCGATATGACGTATTTAGCACCTAAGTCCTTCAGAAGAGAGGTTATTTCCAGAGACGACTGAAACGTATCTCCGATGGTCACAAAGCATACATCGAAATTGCCAACACCGAGAGCTCTGAGAACATCCTCCTTTGTACAGTCCCCTATCTGTGCATCTGCTACCATGGATGACATTTCATCAATAATTGCAGCATCCTTATCCACTATCATGACATCATTCTTAAGCTCTGTCATTTTAACTGCCAGATGCCGTCCGAATGCTCCCATTCCTATAATTAATACTGATTTCATACTGTTCTCCTATCCAATAATTATTTTTTCATACGGCCTGCTTAATGGCGCAGGCTCCCTTTTTTCTGCTATGACGACTGCCATTGATAGTACTCCGACTTTGCCGGAATACATGAGAAGGGCTATTATTATTTTCGAATAAAAGTTGAGCTGAGGCGTGATGCCAAGTGACAGCCCGACGGTTCCTACTGCGGAAAAAACTTCAAACATTACATCCTTCAATGAAAAATCCTGAATTGTGCATATCAGCATTATTGCTGCCAGTGATACGGATATATAAATCACTGTTATTGCGCTTGCCTTTTTCAGGGAATCCGTTTCAAGTCTTCTTTTAAATACGGANNAAGAGTGATAAATGTTGTTGTTTTAATGCCTCCTGCTGTGGAACCGGGACTCCCGCCTATAATCATGAGCAATATCGTCAAAAGAGCTCCCCCTTCCGACAGTTCACCGAGATTGACTGTATTAAAGCCCGCGGTTCTTGGTGTTATGGACTGAAACATTGAGGCAAGTATTTTTTCCTTTACGCCGAATCCGACCATGCTGTTACTGGACTCCGTGATGTAAAAAAACACGGCTCCCGCTATAATCAGCAAGGAGGTGCTTGAGAGTACCAGCTTTGTATGCAGATGGTATTTATTAAAGTTAAGGTGATTTTCCGCTATGTCGTCCCATACCACAAAGCCTATGCCTCCAATCACAATAAGCGACATTATAGTAATGTTGACGGCGGTATCACCGACGTATGCCGTAATTGAAGAAAATTGACCGAATTTTCCCATCAGGTCAAAACCTGCATTGCAGAATGCTGAAACAGAATGGAAAATGCCATTATAAAGGCCTTCTGTCAGACCCATTTCGGGATAAAATCTGGCAAACAGCACCAATGCTCCTGCGCTTTCAAAAAGCAGGGTACGTAGAAGTATTTTTTTTACAAGCAGCACTATTCCCCCTATTTTTAACGTGTTGGCTGATTCCATAAGCAGCCTTCTTTCCTTCAGCCCTATTTTCCTTCTCAAAAATATGGAGAAAAGAGTTATAACAGTCATGAAGCCCAGTCCGCCCACCTGAATCAGCAAAAGTATAACAATCTGGCCAAACAGAGACCAGTGAGTGTATGTGTCATATATGACCAGCCCGGTTACACAAAATGCGGATGCAGCAGTAAACAAGGCGTCTATAAACGGAGTAGGAAGGCCTGATTTAGAAGAAACAGGCATGCTGAGCAGAAATGCTCCAAGTATTATTAGCAGTAAGGTTCCAAGCACAATAATTTCAGTGTAATTTAATTTAATATTTCTTATGGTAAACATTTATGACTCCCCACTATTATGAAATTTCAACAATTCATGCACCAGATAGGCGGCATTGATATCACTTCCGAATAAATATGGAATTTGATTGTCTTCATATATTTTTTTGTTATAGTATTTGTTGCATAAGGCAATAATCCTCTTTACCTCCATCATTTTTATACCTATGGAGCATATGGTGAGGTTTTCAAGGTCAGATGTGTTGACTGCTGCCAAGTAAGAATACGAACAGGATTTGTCCAGTTTATTTATGTCGGATAATATTTCGGAGGGTATGCCGTATTTTTGTAAAATATTTGCAATTTCAAGGCATATCGATGCTTCTCCAAATAAAAGGGCATTCTTTTCATTTCCTGGTATATTGAATTTTTCGGGCTCATCATACTGAAGCTCGGCAATGCTGAAGATTTTATCTATGAATATATAATTGACAATTGATATGGCAATTACAGATAATATTATTAAAATATCCATTGCATTCTCCTGTAATTCTTATTCATTGACAATATCAGAATTCGCATAAAGATGGTATTAAGGTATTGCATCAGATGTTAAGATTTCATAAGTGCATATGGTTCAGTAAGAAATATTTAGAAATATTTATTAATTTTTTAATGGTTGGAATAATTTTGGATATACTATTTGTGAAATTTAAATTCATTAAATGGAGGCAACAATGAAAAAGTTGGCATTAACGTTGTGCATCCTTATGCTTTTAAGCATGATGGCATGTACAAATCAAAAACCGGGAACAAATAATCCGGGCGGTACAACAACACCGGGAACAACACCTGGAACAACACCGGGCACAACACCGGTTACACCCGGTACACCTGAAACACCGGGAAATACAAATGTTGGAGAAGAGCAGACACTGACCGGAACGGCAAAGGGATATGGCGGAGACGTTGAGGTCACAGTTAAAATCAAGGGAAATAAGATAGTATCGGTTGAAGCCAGGGGTGACAAAGAAACTGCGGGAGTTGGTTCTAAAGCCATAGATGAGCTGCCGAAAAAAATTGTCGATGCTGATTCAACAAATGTTGATAATGTATCCGGAGCTACCGTGACAAGCAAAGCAATCAAGGACGCCGTTGATCAGGCGCTGAAAGGAAAAAAATAGCTTAAAAAGCCGGTTATACCGGCTTTTAAGCTATTAATAAGCTAATCAACAAGGGATGAAAGTATGAGAGACGTGGATGATTCCCGTATACTTTCTATTTTATGAAGTTCGTCCTGCAGCGCTTTTAAACCGAGAGGAGCCATGCATCTTACCTTCATCAATATGCACCATGTGCCTGTAACAATGTGGCACTCTTCAACTATCAGGTCCTTTATTTTAAGCTCCTTAAGCTGCTCGAGAAGCTTGTCATAATTCGTTGTCCTCACCTTCAGCGATATTATGGCATTAGTTGTATATCCCAACTTAAGCCAGTTGATTGTGGCCTTGTATCCTGAAATGACGCCCTGCTCCTCCAGCTTTGTAACCCTGTTGTGAATCGCAGGTCTTGAAAGGTTCAGACGCTTTGAAAGCTCTTCGTGAGATATTCTTCCCTCTTTTTCTATATTCTCAATTATCTGTATATCCAGTGAATCCATTTTCTACCTCATTATTTTAATGTGTTTACTTATTGTAAAATTAGTATTAATATAGCACAGGCAGGTATAAGATGCAAATCTTTTTTGTTGACAAAGACAATAGGCGATGATAACCTGTAGGTAATTGAATATGTTCTATGTTCTGTCCGCGTATGGACAGCTAAGAGGGAAGCAGGTTGAAGTCCTGCGCGGTCCCGCCGCTGTAAGCATGTAGTTGTTTTCATATCCACTGTAACGGGAAGGAGAAAACAATGCAGATGTGTAAGCCAGAAGACCTGCATAGAATGGTTATATTGCCAACGGGAGATTGGTAAAGTATAAATTACGGTAAAAACGGACTGTGGTATATATGCTGCAGTTTTTTATTTGTAAATTTATGCACCAGATAGCAAATAAATTTGCGGGTGAGACTGCGATATATTAGAATTAACCCCAACGAGAGGAGAGGTATAAATGAATGTAATAAAAAGAGACGGAAGACTTATACACTTTGATAAAAGCAAAATATCGGACGCAATACTGAAGGCTATGAACCATACTGTCAAGGGGCAGGATATAGATATTGCAAGACAGATAGCACAAGAAATAACCGACGGTGTAAAAGAAACAATTTCTGTTGAGGAAATACAGGATTTAGTTGAAAAGAAGCTCATGGCCAGCAAGAGAAAGGACG
This sequence comes from Firmicutes bacterium UBA2530, assembly GCA_002340985.1. GTDB lineage: Bacteria > Bacillota > Clostridia > Tissierellales > Sedimentibacteraceae > Sedimentibacter. The sequence goes on from DDNC01000002.1 coordinate 264,973, forward strand.
TTGCCAAGGAGTACATAATCTACAGAAATAAAAGAAACATTGCAAGAGGCAGGAAGCAGTATGACATATACATGGATATAGTAAATGCCATACCAAACGATGTAACAAGGGAAAATGCCAACATGAATGCGGATACTCCGGCAGGTATGATGATGAAATTTGCCAGCGAGTCCGTAAAGCCGTTTGTGGATGACTGTCTCTTATCGGAGCAGTCCAAGTATTTTGTGGAAAACAACTACATCCACGTGCATGACAAGGACTACTATCCCACAAAATCTCTTACATGCCTGCAGCATCCTTTAGATTACATATTGCAGAACGGCTTCAGAGCAGGACACGGCTCCAGCAGGCCCGCAAAGAGAATAGAGACGGCTTCAATAATCGGATGCATATCCATGGAGCAGATACAGAATGAAATGCACGGAGGTCAGTCAATTCCCGCGTTTGACTTTTATCTTGCGCCATACGTGAGATTTACATATATAGAAGAGATTAAAAAAATAGAGCAGCTTTTAGACATTGAGCTAAAGGAGCTGTATGATGCCGCAATAGACGACTACATAGAAAAGCCCCTGGACGGACTGAAGGGCAACGACAGATACGTTCAGCAGGCAATAAACAGTACCGTGAAAAGGGTGCACCAATCCATGGAAGCCTTTATTCACAATATGAATACAATCCACTCCCGAGGCGGCAATCAGGTGGTGTTCAGCTCAATCAACTACGGGACAGACACGAGTCCCGAGGGAAGATGCATCATGAGAGAGGTGCTCATGTCCACATACAAGGGTGTTGGCAACGGAGAAACCCCTATTTTTCCCATACAGATATGGAAGAAGAAAAGAGGTGTTAACTACCTTCCGGAGGACAGGAATTATGATTTGTACAAGCTTTCCTGTAAGGTTACCGCAAGAAGGTTTTTCCCAAATTACTTAAATCTTGATGCGTCCTACAACATACATGATGAATGGGATGAAAATGACAGCCGCAGATATGAAAAGGAAGTTGCAACCATGGGCTGCAGAACAAGGGTGTTTGAAAACAGGCATGGCAGCAAGACGTCCATAGGAAGAGGTAATCTCTCCTTTACAACCATTAATATAGTGAAGCTTGCACTGGAATGCAGGGAGTTTGAAAATCCACAGGACAGGAAGAGAGAATTCATTAAAAAGCTCCAGAAATGCATTGACGCTGCGGCGGAACAGCTTTATGACAGGTACGTGTTTCAGTGCACGGCCATAAAGAAGCAATTTCCAATGCTCATGTCGGGAATGTGGCTGGAAAGCGAGCTGCTCAAGCCCGAGGACAGTGTGGAAAACGTGCTGAAGCACGGAACTCTGGGCATAGGCTTCATAGGACTGGCGGAAGCCCTTATAGCACTGACGGGCAAGCATCACGGCGAGGATGAAAAATCTCAGGAGCTTGGACTGGAAATAATAAAATTCATGTTTGAAAAAATAAAAGAAAAGTCGGATTACTACAACCTTAACTACAGCCTGCTTGCAACCCCGGCAGAGGGACTGAGCGGAAGGTTCATAAAAAGGGACAGAAAGCAGTTCGGAAGTATTCCCCGCATAACAGACAAGGAATATTACACAAACAGCTCACATGTTCCCGTGTGGTACAAATGCTCCATTGAGCACAAGGCAGAGGTTGAGGCTCCATACCATGAATATGAGAGAGGCGGCCACATATTTTATGTGGAGCTTGATGGAGATGCAGCACACAACCCTGCGGCGGTTATGCAAACCGTTGACCTTATGGACAGGCACAATATGGGCTACGGTTCCGTAAATCATACGAGAAACAGATGCAAGGCGTGCGGATACGAGGATGCTTCCGAAAACCTGAAAATATGCCCCGAATGCGGCAGCGAAGAAATTGACACTATCCAAAGAATAACAGGGTACCTGGTGGGTGCGGTTGACAGCTGGAATGCAGCAAAGAAAGCCGAGCTGAGAGACAGGGTGAAGCACAGTCTATGAAAAATATGCTTTACGTTGCAGAAATAGTGGATAACACCATAGTTGACGGTGAGGGCTTCAGAACATCGCTGTATCTGAGCGGCTGCGATATCTTCTGTGAGGGCTGCCACAACAGAGAGCTCTGGGACATTAATTACGGGCAGCCAATGGAAATTAACGATGTTTTTAACAGAATAACAAAGAATTTCACCAATATAACATTTATAGGAGGGGAGCCTATGATGCAGGCGATACCCCTTGCGGCATTAGCCCAAAAAATCAAAAAGCATACCTCCAAGAACATCTGGATATACAGCGGCCATACCTTCGAGGAAATACTTGCAGACAGGGAGTACCGCGGGCTGATTGAATTTTGTGATGTACTTGTGGACGGAAGATATGACCGCAATTATTCACGAAGCAATTTAAAATTTAAAGGCTCGGAAAACCAAAGGATTATAGACATTAAAAAATCTCTGGTAGCTAACGAAACAATACTTTGGACTGATGGATTTGAGATAATACCTTAACTCCTCCATAGTGTGACGGTCTCCATTACTCAACCGTCACACTTTTTTTTGCCATTTATGGGCAAATAAATCAGTAGATTTTCCTGCGAACCCGTTTTTCGACCGACAGGGACAAAAAAACAGCAGTAGCTCAACCAGTGACAAGCTCCCAAAGCATGCGACCAAAGGGAGCAGATACTTTGGTGAGTGAAACTGTTATTATCTGTCATTTCATATTGTTTTTGAAGTTGTTTTCCTTATCATATTCGTTCTGAATATTGGACTTCATATTTTTTAAAGAATGCTCTCTTCTGAAATTTTTAAGCTGCAAATCAGCCTTTACTTCCTCATCATCAATCTGGTCGATTGTTTTTTCGTCTTCTCTGTAATTTCGTTCTGTATTTTCAATGTCGTTCTTCATTTTATTAATAGTGTCTCTCTTGTTTTCTAAATTATGTTTTCCCATAACCTTCTCCTATAATTCAAATATATATTTATTATGTCATTATTTATTTGTAAAATTCATTTATTAAATGTAAAAAACAACCTAAAAGCATTCTAAAGAAAGTGCCTTGCTTTTACATGAAAAGCTCAAAGGTAAAGGATGATATAGCCGGATGTGCTCTTTATTTGGCATCTTCGTATTCGGATTTTGTAACAGGACAGATAATTAGTCTGAACGGAGGCTTTGTAGTTTGAATTATTGCTGCTTTTGCCGAGAATACTTAAATTTAGGAATAGATATTGACAATTATATACGTCAGTAGTAGAATAAACTTATAAAAATATTTGCATAAGAAATAACTGTTTAATTCACGGAATCGGGTGAGAATCCCGGACAATCGGGTTACTGTATTGTGGAGCGAACTCCATTAGGCCACTGCGTATGCGGGAAGGCGGAGCAAGCGTTGAAGCTGAGTCAGGATATGTGATTAAGCAGGAGCGTACTATTATTTTCCAGCGAAAAATAATATACAGGTTAAGAGGTATAAAACTTTTAGTTAATGTACACCTGTATTTTTCGTCATGAAAATGCAGGTGTTTTTGTATGCCCGTACCCCATTTTTTGACTGTAAATGAGAAAAAATGGCGGTAGGTCAACCATAATGAAGTCGCAATTTATGAGGACGGCGTAATTAAATAAATTGATGAATGAGACTGCGTAATTATTTGATTACGGCATATTCCGACATTGCTGAAATCATCCTCCCGGTGCACAGGAAACGCAGCATTCATTTTATCGATTAAAAACCAAAACCTTTGCATTGTGAGACTTCGCATAGGTATGACAGCTGCAAATAAAATATTTGCTGAACGAAACAGCAGAAAATAAACTTTCTGAAATTGCAGAGCAGAGCAATCCTGCAAAATACCTCCAAGTATTCGGACGTTTAATAATGGACGGGCGGTCCCTTAATCTGCTGAATGCTCTCTCCATGGCATCGTATAACAATTATAGATGCAGCTGTCAAAACTTATAAATTTCAGACCTTTTCGGAAAGTTATATATTGATATATAATTCCGTTAATGGTAATATTGAGTATAAAAACATTTGCATATAACTGTTTTAAATCACGGAACCGGGTGAGAATCCCGGACAATCGGGTTACTGTGTTGTGGAGCGAACTCCAATGTGCCACTGCTGAGGCGGGAAGGCGGAGTAAGCGTTGAAGCTTAGTCAGGATACGTGAGAACAGTGCGTAGTATTATTTTCCGACGAAAGATAATATACAGGATAAATGAGTATTCATCATTGAGTTATTTCATGAATTGATACACCTGTATTTTTCGTTACGAAAATGCAGGTGTTTTTGTATGCCCTTTATGGTCTAATCCAATTTCTTCGACTATAAGGAGAAAGGAATTGATGGTTAGGTCAAACGCACGAAATTCCTGATTTATGCACATAGGATCAGATAAATTAGCGAATTTTCTTGCGAGCCCCGTTTTTCGATTCCTAAGTAAAAATAAGTGGAGATTATGTATGCGCATTCATAATGCATGCGACCGGGAGGCATCAAATGCATATGAATAAACATAGCGTAAGACAATAGTTTACTTAATTTTTTATAGGGAAAGAAAAACGGCTGGGCACTATATATTTATAAATTAACAATATATTTTCACTTTACATGCATGTACGAATATGTTATAATTTTCTTATAGTGGATGGAATATCCACTGAATATAAAAGTATTTATCATTCGATCTATTTATAGAGAGATGGAATAGGGTGCAAATCCCTGCGAGTCGGTCACTGTGAAGCCTTAAAGGATAAGTCAGATACATTTCGGATGATAATGCTCCTACCGGACTAGGAAGCATAACGTGGATAAAGCGTATCACGATTATGTGGTGCGTTATTTTATTTTCAGTACATAGATTAGGTGGTGAATTATGGACAGCAAGAAATTTTTACCCACCGAGAAGGAAATAAAGCTGCTGGAAATTATCAGGAATACTGAATACGGTGAAATTCGTATCATTGTTCAAGATGGTAAACCAATACGGGTTGAGGAAATTAAAAAAAGCATAAAACTATAATAACTGACCGGAAAGCCGGAGGTTTTTATTGAATCGGAAATAGTCGATTTAATTTAAACCTCTTTTTTTATTTTATAACAATCCGCTGAATCCAAGCATATTTCTTTACAGGTAGGAACATTTCGACAGTACGGTGCATCAGGGGCAATAAGTGATAAGACCTATGTAAGGAAGAATTATTATTAATTCATATTCTTAAAGGATTATTATTCATTGGGGGAAAGGAGTTTGTAAATAATGAGCAACAAGGGTGTTGCTCCTATACTAAGCATGTTCCGTATATTAAAGGAAGGGGGATAGTTTTTTCCTAATAATGAGAATAGTATAAAACCAAATTTATGCTCGCCTTATACTAATTACCTAAAGAAAAACGGTAAAGGTGCACTGTACGTTGACAAATTAATAATTATATCAGCAGACCGATGTGCGGACAGTCAACTGGAATATGGAATCGGGAGGTGATAAATTTATACTTTACAATACATTACTATAACGAGATTTACGTGATAAAACAATAAGAAGGGAGTATTATAAAATGAATATTTTAACAGCAACAAAAAACAGAAATAAGCTTTTCGCTATGATACTGGCAATGGCCATGATTATCATGGTGTTTATGCCGACTCAGGCATTTGCGGCAATAGGAGATAAGGCCAACCCAACGGACACTGGTCTTGTGAAGTTGTACTTTGGAGACCCTGATTATTCACCGGTTCCGCCGGAATCACTGATGGTTTTTGAGGAAACAGGAACACTTACATATGATGCTGTATACACAGGAATTAATTCTGCTACGTATTATCCGGACAGGCTGCTGCTTGTAATAAAGCCTAACAGCGGAACATTGGCCATAAGCAATGTTGTTAATACAAACTTAACAACAACTCAGCCTCCGTCAACTACCGGAGTATATGATGTTGTACTCGGAAACGTAACACAGCCTACGATTAAATTTGACGCCACTGTGGGAGGCACAACACAGACTATCACAATAACCTTCCACCAGCCTAAGGAAGATACGACAGCAGGTACAGGTGTTCATGCATTTCTGCCTGCTCCCGGACAGTTTACAAATGAAAATATGACCTCAGGCGGATGGGGTACCATCTACAACGCTGCATCAACTCTTAAAAATATGTTGAACAACACTGCTACAACAGGTGTTTCATTGGGATACTTCGGAGGCTACGTGGTGTTTGATATGGGAGTTGACGGAAGCGGTCATGGTAACGTGAAAAACAACCCTAACCATCCTGGTGGATATGACTTTAAAGTTGTCGGAAATGCATTTTCCGGAAACTCAGAGCCGGGAGGAATTCAGGTATCCAAGAACGGAACTGACTGGTACGACATTGCAGGCTCCTTCCACTATGATGATGCTACGAAGTGGAATTACAGTGCAACATATGTGGATCCGGTAAACGGTGGAAGTACAGGCAACACTGTTGCGGACAGGAGAGCAGTACCTTATTATATTAATGGGAATACATCAGATACTGCAACAGTTGCTACAAACACCTTCCATTCCCACAACTGGTATCCGCTGGCTGCTAATTACATTACAGGTCTTGATAAAGCAACCGGTACAGGCAGACTTCCATTTGCAGAATACAAGTATGGTCAGAATGTTTTGGGATATACAAACACAAGGACGTTAACTCTTTCAGGTGTACTGCTTGGAGGAATAACCAGCAACTCAACTGCAACGGGAGCATTTGGATATGCTGACGTAACAGCAGGCGGAGACAACATTGACCTTGACTGGGCAGTGGACAGATTAACAGGAGAGCCGGTAAATCTTGACTGGGTACGTTATATAAGAGTTTATAATGCAGTAGCAAAGGACTTGCCTCCGTTTGGTGAAATTTCAACAGAGGTTACTGGTATATACACTATAACAGATACATCCGGAAGTGGTACAAAGACTGCTGCTCCTACTATTTCAGTTGGTGAACTGAGCCTGCAGGATCTCTTGGATGACGAAGCTGCAACTGTAACAACAATAGGGAATGTTACTTATTACGATGCGACAGAATATAGCAATGTATATTTTGAGGATAGTGCAACAGTTACTGCTGCTGTTCCATCAGGTACAACTCTGTTTGTAAATAGCAATAGAACGACTGGAACAGTTAATGTGGATTTTTCTGCAAGTGCTAAATTTGTTCGAATTGTTGCTATGAACGGAACGCTTATTCCGTCTGTAACATTAATAAAACTTCAATAAATAAATTTTAAGAGTAATTATGCCGGAATTCTACGGCATAATTACTCCTTGTTGCATTTTAAGGAGAAAAACAAACATGAAAAGATTATCGTTTTTTTTAGCAATTATTTTAATGCTTTTTTCAGTGCCGTTTCAGGTATTTGCCGCTGATAGCAGTCCTGAGGTCGTTATAAAATATACGGTTGGCTCTGATGAAACAGAGATACAAGCAACTTCTCAAGTCATTGGTTCTTATTGGAACAGAAATGCAAACTATGAGCATGGAAACGCAATATTATTCTCACTTCCATACGGAGCGGAAATAAAAAGTATTACATGGTATGAACGTGGTGCTGCAATTGCTTCAACAACTGCTGCTATAGCGCGTTTTGCAAAAAATGGAGCCAAAAATTACGGCACAGCTCCAGAAACCTTTCCTTTTTCTGACGAAGAAAATTACCTTGTGGATAAAGAGTTTATAAATTCAAATTCTAATGGATACGCTCAATTTGTTGTGGACGTGAATCTGAATCTGAACAGGCTGACACTAAATGAAGGATTTATTTTTCCGGAAAATGATGTCAAAGGATTTGTCATACGAACTCAGTATCAATATAACAGTAAAAACTATCATGATATAGCATATGTACAAATCAGCACTTTTGATTCTGGAAGTGTAAGTGTCGATAAAACAGAACTTAAGGCTCAAATTGACCTCGTTGATGAAGAAAATGAAAAAAACTGGCATATATCTGACGACAGATTTAACGGTAAAGAATATAAATTATCTGGAAGCTTTTGGGCTGATATGAAGATTGAATTTGTCAAGGCGAACGCAGCATATGACAGTACAACAGCTTCTCAGGATGCAGTGGATACAGCTACATATAATCTTAAGCAAGCAATAGCAAAACTTATACCGGCATCAAATGTCAATGCTACCGAATTGTATGAGGAGATTATTGAAACTCCACAAAAACCACTTTTGTATGAGGACTATACTAAAGCATCATGGAATGAATATAACTCGGCAAAGTCAAGTGCAGAAGCACTGCTTGAATCATTGTATGATGAAGGGAAGCCTACGACTAAAAATAAAAGCTCGGATATAGCATTGATTGCAGAAATTGAAAATGAATCATTAATACTCAGAGCAGTACGTGAATCAATGGATCCGCTTTTGGGATATGAGGATACCGGAGATGTAAAAGTAAAATATAATGCTATCCGAAATCTATTAAGAGTTTATTCACCATCAGTAATGGAAAATTCACTCTATACTTTGGATAGCTATAATAATTATTTAAGTCAATATGCTATTGCTCAAGTGTATATAAAAAATACACCTGAGCCTGAAGGCGAAGCAGGCAAGAATCAGTATGTTAAGGTTAGCAATATTTATAAGCAGCTTTGGAGAGCAGTGAATGGGCTTAAAGACAAGAATGAAAGCATTACAGTTACGATAAAGGTTGTAGACAGCTTAGCTCTGCGTTTAGGAAAAACATTAAATGAAGCATCCGGAGTACACAAGCTTGAACTAAGCGGTGATGAAAGAACTTTGAATGCTGCTGTTGACAAGCTTAATAATGAAAGGCTTTCAAAAGGATATCCTGAACAGACACCTACAAATTATTTATTTGTAACATCAATCAATGGTATTTTGACTACGAAAGGGCTTGATGGCTGGGACAACCTGGTAAGAGGGATTAACCCTTTAGATTTTAAATCTCCTGATAATCTTAATCCTGACTTGGAAAAGACATATTTAGATGTTCAGCTGCATGATAATGATGTAATAACCTTAGCATTTCTTGAACAACCGACAGTGCCAAGCTCTTCGGGAACGGGACAGGACCGGGTTGAGGAGAATAAATTTCAGGAATATTACAGACAGTCATCCTTGCTTGTTGACGGAAACATAGCTGATAAAACAATTGAAGTGACAGAAGGCGGCGAACTAAATTTATCGGCAATATATGCTATGCCTCACATAAGCACGTATTCAGAGGGCAGAACATATCCTATATCTGGTGCAACCTTGTTTGTAAGTACTCCTTCGGCTATACAGGGTGAAATATATCCTGCGGATATCAATACAGGTGTGGTTTCGGACGAGAATGGAAATATGACATATGGCTTCTATGAGCCGGGATACTATGCTCTGAGCATCCATGATCTGGGTGCAAATGAACTGAAAAAAAAGGTTGTGCCGGGAGTAACTATTGGTGATACAATTTATGTTCATGTAATTAAGGCCACTACCGAGCAGCTTGAAAAAACAAGACAGGATTTGAAGAACAAGCTTCAGTCACTGAATAACACATATTCTGAAGCATTCTTTACGGCAACCGACTGGGAGAGTATAAATAATCTTTTCAATAAAGGTATGGCGGATGTGGCAGGTGCTTCGGATATAAAGACAATGAAGTCGAAGTATGATACTGCATATAATGGCATATCTGAAATACATAAGAGAGTTACAGATGAAAATATTGCTTTACTATCCGGCTTTCGTTCAATATTGTCGCGTTTACCGGATGACGTTTCCCTGCTTGGAAAGAGCGGTGAATTTTTAGCAAAAGGCCTGGTGGAACGCTATGCGGCTATGACTGAGCATCAGAGGAGCCTGTTGACGGGAATTGAGACCAACAAGTATGCAGCTGTTAAAACAGCATACGAAAAGGGACTGCATGAGCTTGCTCCTTATGAGCTAACGCTTAAGCTTGAAGCTGATTCAGAGGAAGCAAAATCAGCTCTTGAAGATATGATTACATATATTCAGGTAAACGGAAAAGAAGCAAATACATTGTACAAGTATGATGTTACGATAAGAAATATTGAAGGTAATACAGCAGGAAGAATGTCATTTATGTCTGCTGCAACCAGTCCGTCTGCCATAGATGGTGAATTGTACTCTGAGGTAAGTACTGGTGCCGCCATGAGAGCATTTGCAGCTGTATCCGATGTTTTGCATGCATCATCTGCATATCCTGACAACTACGTATCATTTGCACCAACTGTTGACAGATTTATATACAATATAGCCGGGAATATTACTACCGGAAATGACTGGATTATAATAGATGATGATGAAAGCTTTGACAATACTCTTATTAAAGGAAGAACTGTACTTATTACGGGAATACCTTATGAAATAAAGAGCATTAAAGTTTCGGGAATAGATTTATTGAATTATGATGATTACAAGGCGGATACACAGGTATTCCCCGATGCACAAAATAACTTCATAATGCCCTACAGCGATGTGGAGGTTGCAGTAAAATGGGGACCGGTTGATGAAAATGCAAATCCTGAACCAAACCCTGAACTGGCGATTGCCAAGGCAACTGCCATCGCTGCTGTGAAAAATGCATTTTCTCAATACAAGAGTAACGAATATGCAGATGGCGGATGGAGCAAGCTGCTCGCAGCAAGAGATACGGGAATTGCGGAAATAAATGCCGCAAAGACTGTTGAAGCTATATCGGCAGCAAAAGACAGAGCAATTGCAGCTATGGAAGCAGTTGCCAAAAAGACTATAGCAGGAGAGATACCTGATTTTGGTAAGAAGCTGGGAACTGTAGATGTGTATGTGGAAAACACAACATTCCCGGGAGGAGCATTTAAAGGCAATATTGTAAGTGAACCCGGCTTTGAATATGCCGAAAAAGATACTATGATGACCGTCGTGCTGAGAGCATTGCAAATAAATGGTTTTAGCTGGACAGGTCAGGGTGGGGACAATCAGAACAGTGAATATGATTATACCATAGAGTATATTGCGACCATTGAAAAGGATGGAAAGTCCTTGGGAGAATTCAGCGGTGAGCCGGGCTCCGGATGGATGGGAACACTGAACGATTTTTTCGTAAACGAAGGCTTTCAGCATTTCATACCTTCTGAAGGGGATGAAATACGGGTTATGTTTACACAGAAGTTAGGTGAGGACCTTGGCGGTACATGGGGAAATTCGGATACATCTCTGAAGGACTTAGAAGTGAGCGGAGGTAAGCTTTATCCGACATTTAGCTCGGGAAACTATGGTTATACGTTGATGGTGCCTTCATCCACAGGTAAAGTTAAGGTTACACCCACTGCCTCAAATAAAAATTATCTTGTAAAGATATTTTTGAATGACAAGGTTACAAGCAACAAGGAAGGTGCATCCTTCTATAAAAGAACTCAGAATATACCTGTAAAGTCCGGTGATTACATCAACATAGGTGTCGGTGAATATGCATGGCCTTCTATGAACAATCAGGAGACGGAAGCACGCAACTATACCGGAACATGGTATAGACTGGATATAATATCCGCTGACAAGGGAGCAGATAGGGTAATTTCTCTGATAAATGCTTTGCCGTCCGTAAAGAGAATAGATTTGTCTCATGAGGATGAAGTGAAGAGCATAAGGAGTATATACAGTGCCCTTATACCATCAGAGCAAGCAAAGGTAACCAACATAGACAAGCTTAAGGAAGCAGAGGCAAGAATTGAGTTTGTTAGACAGATAGAAAATGTTAAAACACTCTTAGAGAAAATTCCGGCAGCATCAAAGGTAACTCTTAAGGATAAGCAAACTGTTATGGATGCAGATGCGGCATACAAGAAGCTTACTGATGAGCAGAGGCTGTATATCACTGTGGGAGACGTTAAGAACTACAACGATGCAATAGATAAGCTCACAGAGCTTGGAGCCTTCAGCTCAGGCGGAGCGCCGTCTAAGATTGTAGGAAGTGACGCCGTTCCGGTAATAGAGGGCGGAACCATAGATGTTAAGGCTGAAACAAAGGTTGTGAACAAGGAAGCAACCTCAAAGGTAACAGACAAGCAAATAAAGGAAGCCCTTGAGGAAGCCGAAAAAGCAGAGGATGTAAGCAGTATCACAATTAAGGCAGAGACTAAGGAAGAGGTCAATAAGACCACGGTTTCTGTTCCGAAAAGCTCTGTGTCCGAAATTACGGGAGCGAGGCTTGACTTAAAGGTTGAGACACCATTAGGAACAATATCGATGCCTGTCAAGGCTCTTACGGAAATAGCAAGACAGGCACAGGGAAGCAGCGTGGAAATAGTAGTTGAAAATATGGATGCGGAAAGGCTGACTGATGAACAAAAGGCAGCAACAGAAGGCAGCATAGTTTATGACATAAGTATAATCAGCGGTGGGCAGAAGATATCCTCATTTGGAGGCCAGAAAATCACAGTTTCACTGCCATACACCTTGAAGGCAGGAGAAAAGGCGGAAAATGTGACCGTATGGTACATGAATAACAAGGGTGAGCTTGAAAAGATAAGCTGCAGCTACAATGAAAAAACAGGACTTGCAACCTTTACAACCGACCACCTGTCATACTATGTAGTAGGCTATGAAAACAAAATAAGCTTTGCTGACGTAACAGAAAACGACTGGTTCTACGAATATGTAATGTATGCAGTACAAAAAGGCTTGTTCTCGGGAACGGGAGAAAATACATTCAGTCCGAATCGGTCAATGACAAGGTCAATGCTGGTTACGGTGCTTCACAGACTGGAAGGAAAGCCTGCTGCATCTAAGGCGGCAGCATTCTCAGACGTACCCGCAGGTCAATGGTACACTGACGCGGTATCATGGTCATTAGAAAAGGAAATAATAAAGGGAATAACTGAAACGGAATTTAAACCTGAAAGCAATATAACCAGGGAGCAGCTGGCAGTTATGCTGTACAGATATGCATCCACAAAAAATATGGTATCAGGTGAAGGCGGAAGCACAGATTCCTTTACAGATAAGGACAAGGTAAGCAGCTGGGCAGAAACAGCGGTAAAATGGGCAGTAGGCAAGGGCATAATAACGGGCAGAACAAACGGAAGCCTTGACCCGTCCGGCAGCGCAACAAGAGCCGAAGTAGCCGCAATGCTGCAAAGATACATCGAGAATGTAAAATAGAATCAATACAAACAAAAATACTGACACATACTGTGTCGGTATTTTTGTTTAACCACCTTTATATCAATATGCATAAATAATCAGCCGCTTTTAATTTTGACTGAACAAGCAAAGGTTTTTTCCTATACCAATATATATCATCACTACGAATTTTTATTGATTTATTTTCTATTCTCGCTCAATCATGTCTGTTTCCGTGTTTTTAATAAAAGTCTCTTGCGGCAGATTCGTTGATATGATATACTTTTCATTGTAGCAACTGAATATTTGTAAGCTGGTTTAATGCAAATGTATTAATTAAAAGGGAAGCTGGGTGTAAATCCCACACGGTCCCGCCGCTGTAAGAGAGTAGTCATTTTTAAGATGTCACTGAGAAATCGGGAAGGCGAAGATGATGCTGATGCTCGAGTCAGAATACCTGCCTGCTTATATGCAATAATTCTACGGGCGATGGAATGTTGTAATCATACGGAATTATTTCTGTGTTTTTATTTGCATTGTCCTCTTGAAAATTCAAGGGGGTTTTTTGGTTGATTGAACAATTGCTTTTGGAATTCAGAGTATTCGTGTTGACATGCGAATTTAGAAATAAAAGGAGGATTTATTATGAATGAATATAACAGAATGAAAGGAACATTGATTAAATTTATGATGATAACCTTCGGGGCATTAGTGTATGCAATGGGGATTTCAATATTTTTGGATCCCAACAACCTTGCACCGGGAGGTACAACCGGGATTGCAATAATAATAAACAGCATTACGGGATTGAAGACCGGTACTCTTGTTTTTCTTATCAATATTCCCATATTGATATTCGGATGGTGGAAGTTCGGAATTAAATTTATTTTATCAACCATGTATGTCACTGTTGCGTCATCGTTTTTTATGAATCTAATGAACGAATACATCATATTGAAATATGGAGTCATAACTCACGATTTACTGCTGTCCGGAGCTGCAGGCGGCTCTCTCATGGCAATGGGAATGGCGGTTGTATTCAGGCAGGGAGCAACAACCGGCGGCACAGACATAATAATCAGGGCGTTGAGACAAAGATACAAGCATATACGCAGCGGAACAATATTTATTATTACGGATGCCATAATTGTTTCAGCATCGGCTGTAATATTAAAGAATGTGGAAATAGCACTGTATGCGGCAATTACCATCGTTATAAGCAACTATGTGCTGGATCTTGTGCTGTACGGCGGTGACAGCGCAAAGCTTCTGTACATAATAAGCAGCAGGCAGGAGCAAATTGCAAAGAGAATACTTGATGAAATAGATATAGGTATTACATACTTAAAGGCTGAGGGGGCATACACGGAAAGCGAAAAAAAGGTTATAATGTGCGTATGCAGAAAGTATAACTACACAAAGGTCAGGGAGATTGTAAAGGAAGAAGATATAGATGCGTTTTTCATAGTGTCCGGCGCCAACGAGGTGTTCGGAGACGGTTATAAGAGCTATCTATCAGAGGAGATATAAGGATATTTCTGTTATTTTTTGTACGCTAAAAAAGAGGTATTATAAAAATAATGGTTCTATAATAAAATTGTGAAGGGAGAGTCGTAGATGGATTTGCTAAACGGAATGAACAGATCAATGGATTACATAGAAGAAAATTTAAGTGAAAATATTGATTTTGAGGTTCTGGCAAGGACAGCCGGATGCAGCCGTCAGCAATATACAAGAATGTTTCCGTTAATAACCGGAATATCTCTTTCAGAGTATATAAGGCGGAGGCGATTGACTGTGGCGGCTTTTGAGCTTCAGCAGAATAAAGTAACTGTTATTGAGGCCGCTATCAAGTATGGATATGAATCTCCTACTGCCTTTAATGCAGCTTTTAAAAAAATGCATGGAGTTGCTCCCAGTAAATCTAAAGCTAAGGGTATCGCTCTCAAATCCTATCCCAGACTTTCTTTTAATATTCAAATAAAAGGAGATGTTAAAATGAATTATAGTATTGAAGAAAAGCCTGCCTTTTCTATTGTTGGCATAAAAGGTAAGGTTGCATACGCTGAAAATGAAAACAACTCAATAATCACAAAGATGTGGAAAGACCTGGACGAAAAAACGAAAAAAGATTTACTTAAAATATCTGACGGATTCATAAATGGATTGATTGGAGTATCAGCAAACAGTACGGATAGTGAGTTTGACTATTATATTGCAGTTACGGCAAGCGAGAATAAAAGCAGTGATATTGAGGGCGGCGAAATAATTAGGATTGCCAGTTCGAGCTGGGCACGGTTTGAAGCAGTTGGAGCAGCCCCTGAATCAATAATAAATACCTTTAAGCGTATTTTTACTGAATGGATGCCTGAATCAGGATATGAAAGTACTAATATGCCTTGCATAGAGGTATACAGGGAAGAAGATTCAAATAGTGCAGATTATAAATGTGAAATTTTAGTACCTGTTACAAAAAAATAGATAGTGGTGTTTGTTATTTGGAGAGGTTTTGCGGGTTTTTTAATATGTAATAAGATTAAAATTTTAATTCGTTCAACACCTGCTCCGTTAATAAGCAAGGAATCTTTTAAATTTGCATATTGCGGTAAAATAGTCTGAAGTTTATAGGAGGTTATTATGGAAAGAGGATATACAAGCAGGGGGGCTTGTACATCCCCCGCACCTTATTTAGAACAATTTTTTCTTCGTGGTTATTATGATTTCCGCGGACGCCTTTTCTCTCAAGCCGCCCTTTACATCAAATGCGTCTGCAGCAATCATGTCATCCATAACCGTGCCTACCTGTTCTGCCGTCAATTCATCTAAAGGATCATCCAGGTTGCAGTAAAAGTTACTGCCTTCCGCACATTTGAAGGACATAGTCAGTTTTGTGGACATTGTATCACCCCCTTGCCTTTAGATTCATATTGATGTTATTCCTCTAAAAGCGTATACTCTTCATGCTTAATAATTTCCGTAAGAGAATATTTTTGAAGTGACGCAATTTTTTTCGCAATGTCAAACAAAACTTCATTTTCAGTTTCTGGACGTGCTTTATCCAGAGTCTTATATTTTTTAATTTGCTTATTGTTATCATCAAGACCTGCGTTCAGCACTATTTTTATTTTAGTATTCGTGTGGATTGCTGTAACAGTCATAATCTCACCCCCTTTCCCCCACATTATATACGCAGTCTGCAGGAAGTTGACAAAATAATCAAATCACGGGTAATTTAAAAAATGTTGTTATATAAAACTTCGTCAGTTACGGGACAATTATATAGTACCGAACCATGACAGTGAGCTCATCATCAATAGTAAAATGCGTTGATGCCTGTAATTGAAAGCGAAAGTGATTTGAAAAGCTGCTTCTGCCCGGATCTTGACATTGGAATTTCTGCACCGGATTTCATTATAATCGATTTGTAGTCATCACTTATTTGTTCAATATTGAAAAAATTAACAATATACCCCTTGCTGCATTTTATAAAATAATTTGCGTCCAGTTCGGTTAATATCCTGGACTGGGACTCCGGTACGTCCATGGTTTCTCCGTTGCACAGGTAAAGCACCGATTTTGTTTTTTCCCAATGAATACATTCAATGTCCCTGTGAAGAATTATGCGGGACATTTTTCCGTTTTTTGCTGCGTAGGCACTATATGGGCAGGGGTGTGATGAATTAAACACTTCAAGCATATGATTTGTAAGTCCCGCTTGTGTCAAAGGGAACTTCAGTGTTCCGCAAGTATAGCGTGCAGTTTGCCGGTCGAAGTTTTTGTAAATTTTCATCAGGTATAGTACAGTACCTTTTTTACTCACCATAAAAAGCCGAAAATTATCCTTAAGCAAAAATTCCCTCAGGAATTGCTCTGAGTCGGAAACACGGTGTATTTCAAAGGGGATATCATTTTTATTAAGGCATTTGGACAATACATCTTCTATTTGTTTTAGCTTTTCGGCATCTCCGTATAAGGCAATTTTATTTTTCAAATCAATCAATTCCTTTGTTTTTTAATAGGGTATTTGCATTTATACGCAAATATTGCATAAATATTTTTTAAGATTTTTGTTTTCAAAGAATGCGATTGTTTCAACCAAAATTTAAGTTTTTGATGAAGAAATTATGTCAGTTGTAGAGTAAACCTCTGAAATATTCAAACTCAGAATTTTTTGAATTTGAATATATATGTATTATCCTAATCGTCAAGGATTTTCAGGTCCGCAAGTCCTGAAACTGACATTGAATAGGTATCTCTGAATTTTTTAAAATATCCTCTTGTCATTATGACCTTAGCGCCTGATTTAAACTCTATAACTCTGCTGTCATTTTCCGAACGTTGTATTTTATGGATATTACAAATATTTACAATAACTCCGATGCAGCATTTAGCAAAATATTTTCTGTTGATTTCGGCATTTACCTTTCCTATATTCTTTGAAATAATTTCCGTATCTCCGTTTGTCAGGTGCATTATAGTTTTTTTATTATCGCTTTGGATGTAATCTATTTCTTCGTAAGGAATTTTACGTGTGAAACTGCGGTGAGTTACGGTATATTCTCCGGAGGAGTAAAAGCTTGCCAGCTCTCTGTTTCTGATAAGCTTCGCGTCTATTTCCTCAGGCGTGGGCGGAAAGCCTAAGATGCCTGTAATAATATGAGAAACAGGCATGCTGCCGTCTTTAATTACATAAGTGGTGCTGCCGTCCAGACACGCCACAATAAGCCGGTAACTGCTGTTGAGCAAATAATTTTTCATCAGCTGCTGCAGATTTGATAAATAGTGAATATTAAATGAAATTTTGTTTTTCTTAAGGGGCTTCTGCAATGCTTCTTCCAAGATTTTACGCTCTTCGGCACTGCCGTACAATAATATTTTCAGCATGAACACCACTCCCATATAGTAGTGTTATCATTGTACTCCACAATGTATTAATTGTTACAACTTATTTTGTTTTTTAAATTTTGGTGCATTTCTGATCAGCTTTGTATTTGTCTGAAGATGGGATTTTTCATGGGCTTGACTAAACCTTACAATTATGCTAATGAAGCTGCAATTTCGGCACCTACGGCAAAGCAATGGCTGTCCGTACTGGTTTCTTCCGGCATGGTTGATTTAATGCTGCGCATAAAACAGCTGGTGCTGAGGACATGAAAATAAGTCAGGGTAAATTGTTGATCTGATTGTTCAATATATTGCGGTTGACATAGAATTACGTTAATAGTACAATATAGGTAACTATATGATTATACTTAATGCAGTCACTTAAGGGTAAGAAATAACACGTATCAAGTTAATAGATGTGTCGACCGGAAAACCGGAGATGTTGTTCTATCTTTTTAGAATGGAATCTTCGGCTTTTTTGTATGTATAATTACAATGAAAATGAAATTAAGGTCACATTTAGTTATAGCGTCATTATAAGCGCTGTTTATAATTTATACTTGTCCAAGGTAGTTAAATTGTTATTTCAGGAGGGAGTTTTAAAATGAAGGTTATTAAAAAAGTATTGTTAATATTCATTGTCAGCATGATGATTATTACGAGTATGGCAGTTCCCGCTTTTGGAGCAGTCAATGATGCAATTCTTGATGCTGCCATAAAGGATACGGCAGCATATATGTACAAGACAGTTTCAAATCCGCAGGTGGGATCTATAGGCGGAGAGTGGGCTGTATTGGGTCTTGCACGTTCCGGTTATTATGTGCCTGAAGAATATTATGAAAAGTATTATGCTACGGTAGAAGCATATGTTAAATCACTGGACGGAAAACTGCATGATAAGAAGTATACGGAGTATTCCAGGGTTATAGTTGCATTGTCCTCCATAGGCAAGGATGCCAGAGATGTGGGAGGCTATGATTTAACCAGGGCACTTGGTGATTATGACAAAACAATCTGGCAGGGAATGAATGGTCCTATATGGGCTCTTATTGCCCTTGATTCGGGAAGCTACCCCATGCCACAGAATCCGGAGGCCAAAACTCAGGCTACACGAGAAATGTATATACAAAGAATACTTGAATGCCAGCTGTCAGACGGGGGGTGGTCTTTATTTGGTGGAACTGCAGCAGCAACCTCCGGTGACAGAGTGTCGGATCCTGACATTACAGGAATGGCATTGCAGGCTTTGGCGAAGTACCAAGATAAACCTGAGGTTAAAAAAGCAACAGAAGAGGCACTGGAGTGCATGTCAAAAAAACAAAGCGCACAGGGCGGCTTCTCAAGCTGGGGAACTTCAAATTCCGAAAGCTGCGTACAAATGATTGTTGCCATTTGTGAATTGGGAGTGCCATTGGATGATTCAAGATTTGTAAAAAACGGAAATACCATGCTGGATAACCTTATGACGTTTTATTTAAAGGGCAAGGGCTTCCTGCATACGGCAAATGGCAACGGCTCCAATCAAATGGCCTCAGAACAAGCCTTTTATGGACTCGTTGCTGCTCAGAGAGCACACCAGGAAAAAAACAGCCTGTATCGTATGAATGATTCTCTGAAAATAAAAGGGATGGCTGAAGCAGCTGCGCCGGGCAGCGGTCTGCCTGACAAGAACAAGGATATTACTTACAGACCAATTACTTTACCGGGACGTACCTTTGATGATATAACCGGAGTTCATGCTCATAAAAATCAACCTGCCATTGAGGCGCTGGCATCAAGAGGAATTATAAACGGAAAGACAGAAAATAGGTTTGATCCAGAAGCAACTATGACTCGCGCAGAGTTTGCAACCATAGTGGTGCAGAGCCTTGGACTTAAGCCTGTTTCAAATGATAAATTTGCGGATGTTACTTTTTCTGACTGGTATGCTCCTTATGTAGGGACTGCCGGCAGCTATGGCATAGTAAACGGAACATCCGAAACAACATTTAATCCTAATGGAACTATTTCAAGGCAGGAGGCCGCAGCTATGGTGGCAAGGGCTGCAAAGCTGTGCGGTATGGAGACTGAGACGGAGGTCGGAATGATACGTGATGTGCTGGCTCAATTCGGAGATTATGTAAAAACAGCAGAGTGGTCACGTGAAGCCCTGGCATTCTGTTACAATAAAAATATACTGGATCAGTCAGATCTGGAAATAAGACCAAATGATAATATTCTGAGGTCTGAAATTGCACAGATGCTGTTCAACATGCTGGGCTCGGCAAATCTGCTGTAGTACCGGAGGTCTTGAATAATGAAAATAACGAAAAACAAGGTTATTGCCCTTGTATTAATTTTAATAATTCTCGCAGCAGCTTTCTGGTACGGCGGGAACGCTCCGGGCCTGCAGGGCTGGAATGTGAGCCAGACGTCCAGGGACAGCTTTTCTGATACGGCAGGCGCTCCTATGGGCGGTCAGGAGGTTCCGATTTCAGATGATAAAAGTGGTGAGAATAAAACCGATAATAAAGAAGATAAAGAAAAAACAAAGGAACCAGAAAAGGCGGAGAAAGCAGAAGAAACAGAAAATATAGAAAGTAAGACTGCGGAAGATGAAAAACCCGCAGAAAAACCTGAAGAAATTGAGGTCCGTCCCGGTGGAATTGAAGGAGGGCTGTCTGCTTCTGATAAGGTAGAGCTTGCCAAGGAGCTGGCAGGCGGAAGCTCATCCCCCGGTGTTGAAAAGGGTTCAAAGGATTATTCGGAATCGCTGGGCATGGTTATTGACACAGTGACTGGAAAGGACAAATATTTGACTGACCCGGTGCCTGAAGGCAAGCCCATACCTGTAGAGCCGCAGAACACCACCATAACAGATGTGGAGCGAACCTGCACTCTGTCTGTAAGGTGTGATACCATTCTGAATAATATAGATTGGCTTGATCCTGAAAAAGTGGAACTTGTGCCTGAGGACGGTGTAATATTTGCGACAAAGACAGTGACATTTTATGAAGGGGAAAGTGTTTTTAATGTGCTGCACAGAGAGATGAAGAAGGCGAAAATACATATGGAGTTTATGAATACTCCTATGTACAATTCCGTATATATCGAAGGCATAAACAATCTGTATGAATTTGACTGCGGAGAGCTTTCGGGATGGATGTACAAGGTTAACGGCTGGTTTCCCAATTATGGCTGTTCACGGTATCAGCTTAAAGAGGGAGATATAATAGAATGGGTTTATACCTGTGACCTTGGAGTTGATGTGGGTGGATTTTACTCTGTAGGGGATTAGTTATGAGAGATACGTTTTCTGATTATCATCCCCTTGTAAATTTTTTATATTTTGGATTTATATTTGCATTTTCCATGGTGTTCATGCACCCTGTATGCCTTGTTATTTCAATTGTATGTGCATTTATATATTCTATAATTTTAAAGGGTAAAAGAGCGGTGAAGTTTAACTTCGCCTTCCTTTTGCCCACTATGCTTGTTACAGCACTCATAAATCCTGCATTTAATCACGAGGGAGCAACTATAATCACATATCTTCATACGGGAAATCCATTAACGCTTGAGTCTATTGTCTACGGCATTGCGGCATCCTGCCTGCTGTCAGCGATGGTATGCTGGTTTTCCTGCTACAACGAGGTTATGACATCCGATAAATTTGTATATTTATTCGGCAGGATTATACCTGCCATGTCCCTTGTTTTGTCCATGGCTCTCAGATTTGTGCCCAAATTCAAAGCGCAGGTTAAGGTTGTGTCCAACGCTCAAAGGTGCATAGGCAGGGATGTTTCCAACGGCAGTATTTTACAGCGAGCACGCCATGGTATTACTATTTTGTCCATAATGATTACCTGGGCTTTGGAAAATGCCATAGAAACGTCGGACAGCATGAGGAGCAGGGGCCACGGTCTTCCCGGAAGAACAGCCTTTTCTATCTACAGCCTTGAAAAAAGAGATAAGTCAGCACTTGCCGCAATAGGACTCCTTGGTTGTTACGTGCTGGCGGGAGGTATTGCGGGAGGCTTAAAATGGAGATATTTTCCAACAATGAGGGGAAACGGGATTAATTTCTTTACAATAAGCTTGTGGATTTCATATACGGTGCTTTGCCTTGTACCGGTAATCGTACGTATTGAGGAGGAAAGACAGTGGAAAGCTACGCAATTAAAAATTTAACATTCTCCTATCCTGAGCAGGAAAGATTAGTATTAAATGACGTATCCCTTACAATAGAAAGAGGACAGTTTGTTGTGCTGTGCGGTCCATCGGGCTGTGGAAAAACAACGCTTCTCAGGCAGCTTAAGACGGTGCTGGCGCCTCACGGCGTAAAAAGCGGGACGATTTCCTTTGAAGGAGTTTCTCTGGAAGAAATGAGCCACGAGGAACAGTCCTCACGCATAGGCTTTGTGCTGCAAAGCCCGGAAAACCAAATAGTTACGGACAAGGTGTGGCATGAACTTGCCTTCGGACTGGAGAGCCTTGGTCTGGATACACCCTCCATACGTCTCAGAGTTGCTGAAATGGCATCATTTTTTGGTATACAAAACTGGTTTTATAAAAATGTTACAGAGCTCTCGGGAGGACAAAAACAGCTTTTAAACCTGGCGGCCATAATGGCAATGCAGCCCTCAGTTTTAATTCTGGACGAGCCCACCAGTCAGCTGGACCCCATAGCTGCTTCAGATTTTCTTGCTACTGTTGGCAAAATAAACAGGGAGCTGGGAACCACGGTTATTTTAACGGAGCACAGGCTGGAGGAGGCTATGCCCTTGGCTGATAGGGCATTGGTAATGGATGGCGGAAGTATTATTTTTGATGGCAGTCCAAGAGCGGTAGGGCAGTCCCTTGGAAGGGAAAATCACAGGATGTTTCTTGCCATGCCTGTACCCATGAGAGTGTATGCGGGTGTTGAAAACAGCCTTGACTGCCCCATAACGGTGAGAGAGGGCAGGCAGTGGCTGGATGCATTTGCAGCAGATAATTCAGTTAATCCTGTTTTTGCGGATAAATCTGCTGTCGCAGAAGCTAAAGGCAATGAAGCAATAAGCATCACAGATGCATGGTTCCGATACGAGAAGGATTTGCCTGATGTTGTCAAGGGTGTGAGCTTGAAGGTGCAAAAGGGAGAATTCTTAGCAATATTGGGCGGAAACGGTACAGGAAAAACAACCACTCTTTCATTGCTGTCCGGAATCAACCGACCATACAGAGGCATGGTAATGCTTTACGGAAGGGAGCTCCACACAATTCCGGAAAATGAAAAATTCAGCGGTCTGTTAGGAGTATTGCCCCAAAATCCGCAGGCGTTGTTTGTTAAAAAAACTGTTGAGCTGGACTTATATGAAATGCTTAAGGGACGTAGGTTAACAGCTGATGAACGCCAAAAGTATGTTATGCGAACCGCATCTCTTTGCAGATTAGATGGTCTCATGAATCAACATCCCTATGATCTGTCAGGTGGAGAGCAGCAGCGTGCGGCATTGGCAAAGGTTCTGCTGCTTGAGCCTGAAATTCTGCTTCTGGACGAGCCCACAAAAGGCATGGATGCAGAGTTTAAGCAGATATTTGCAGGTATTTTAAATAATCTCCTGAAAAAGGGAGTCACCATTGTAATGGTAAGCCACGATATTGAATTTTGTGCAAAATATGCAAGCAGATGCGCCTTATTTTTTGACGGCGGAATCGTAACAGACGGTAATCCAAGGCAGTTTTTTTCAGGCAACAGCTTTTACACCACCGCGGCAAACCGAATGGCAAGGCACATGCTTTCCGAAGCGGTTACGGCTGAGGATATCATAATGGCATGTGGAGGTAGTCCTGCACCCGAGGAAGAGACGGACCTCGGTGATGATGATTATACTGATGAGCAGGATAAACCGGATAAATCAAATAAGATAGAAGATTCCGGAAGTAAAACCGCATCTACTGAGAAAAGCCCGTCAATAATAAAGAGGATAACCTCAGTTGCTTCACTTATAGTTCTTTTGTTGACTGCCCAGAGGCTGTTTCCAATTGTATCACGTTTTGCATGGGCAGGACTTAAGGGAGAGCTTTCAGCTATGGGGGACTTTATTGCAGTCCAGCAGTGGACGTATTCAGGTATGCTTGTTTCATTTGTTATTTCAGCAACTGCATTTTGTATGTCAGTATTTGCGAAGAGCAATGTGCCGCAATCTGTTATACAGGTTCAAAGAGATAAGCGGCAGCTTTCAAAACGTACTGTAACGGCTGCGGTCCTCATATTGCTTCTCATACCTCTTACCATATACATAGGTGTTTTTTACTTAGGAGACCGCAAATATTACTTCATATCTCTGCTGATTATTTTGGAGACAATGCTTCCCTTTGTTATGATTTTTGAGGGACGTAAGCCACAGGCAAGGGAGCTGGTGATTATTGCCTCACTGTGCGGAATAGGAGTTGCAGGAAGGGCAGCTTTTTTTATGCTTCCTCAGTTTAAGCCTGTTGCTGCCATGGTAATAATATCGAGTGTAGCCTTCGGAGGTGAGAGCGGGTTTTTAGTAGGAGCAATGACCATGTTCCTGTCCAATATGCTTTACGGTCAGGGACCTTGGACGCCATGGCAGATGTTTGCTATGGGAGTCATAGGATTCTTGTCGGGTGTTTTGTTCCGCAAGGGGCTGCTGAGAAGGGACAGAGTTTCACTTGCGGTATTTGGAGGAGTATCTGTATTCCTTGTTTACGGAGGCATTATGAATCCAGCATCTGTTTTGATGTTTCAATCAAAGGTATCATGGCCAATGATTATCACATCCTGGGTTACGGGAGCGCCATTTGACCTGATTCATGCTGCTGCAACGGTATTTTTTCTGCTGGTCATGGGAGAGCCCATGCTGGAAAAGCTTGACCGCATAAAGGTTAAGTACGGGCTTGTGGAGTAACATAAAAAAACTTATGGGAGGAGCTTTTTACAGGCAATTGTCTCTTCACTGTAAAAAGTTAAATAATTTTAATTTATGCCTTGAATTTCTTGAAAAAAGATGTTACCGTATTACAAAAAAACATGGAGAAGATTATGGCATTAAAGCACAAAAGGGATCCGCTCATATATCAAGGAAAAAATAAAAATGAAAATTATTTTGAAGGATGGTACTTTAAGCACGTATCAAGTGATTTAAACAATGCACTAAGTATAATACCTGGGATTTCCAAAAACAAACAAGACTCCCATGCATTTATTCAAGTCATCCTGCTGTTTAAAAACAATGGAAAGCTAGCTCTCAAGAGCCACTATTTTAAATTTTCGCCTAAAGAATTTGAATTTACCGAGTCTCCATTTTCATTAATAATTAATAGGAATATTTTTTCAAGAAAAGGTATTAAGCTTAATTTAATAGATAATGAATACTCAATAGAGGGAAGTATAAGTTATTCAGATCTTGCTGATATCAGAAGGAACATTCTTTCTCCAAATGCAATGGGTTTTTTCGCTTACATGCCATTCATGGAATGCTATCATGACATCATCAGTATGAATCATGATCTAACAGGCAATATCTCTATTAATAACCTAAATTTCGATTTTAATAATGGTAAGGGATATATAGAAAAAGATTGCGGAATATCATTTCCAAAAGAATATATATGGCTTCAATCAAATCATTTTGATGGTTCTAATGCAAGCATAATGTTTTCGCTTGCACATATTCCATTTCTGGGTACAGCATTTCAAGGATTTATATGTAATCTAGCTGTTGATGGCAAGGAATACAGATTTGCAACCTACAATAAAAGCAAGATAATCAAAACAATTTATGGAGAAGAATTCTTGGAATTCATCATAATAAGGGGAAATTACAAGCTTGTTATAAAAGCAGGAATAAGTCAAGACATTGGCTTATTAAGGGCACCTGCAAATGGGTTAATGAATGTTCCGGTAAAAGAAGGTCTTTCAGGCGATGTGGATTTAAAGCTGTTTAACGGTACAAGGATGTTGTTTAAAGGCTCAAGTAAGGTTTGTGCTATTGAAATACAAAGGTAACTAACAGTAGTGAGGAATAAAAAAATTACTATTTATTGCTGATCAGGTACTCCTTTGATTGACAAACTCGTAAAATTATACTATAATTTAATTAAAGAAACAGCCTATAGAAATAAGACATTAGGAGGCAGATTTTGGTGTATTTATGATACACTGAAATTTGTCTTATTTTTTTAGAAAAAATATTCGGGAGGAAAACATGGAAAAGATAATAATTACAGGAAATACACTTACAATTGATGAAGTTGTTTCTGTGTGCAGGAACTTCTGTGAAGTTGAGTTGTCACAGGCAGCGGTTGACAAAATAAAAGAATCAAGAAAGATAGTTGATGAATTTGTTGAAAATGAAGATGTTGTATATGGAATAACAACAGGCTTCGGTAAATTCAGCGATGTTTCAATTTCAAAGGAAGAATCAAAGCTTCTCCAGAAGAACCTCATAATTACTCATGCAGTGGGCGCAGGAAAGCCTTTTGACACAGAGGTTGTCAGAGGAATAATACTGCTGAGAATAAACAATCTGGCAAAGGGATATTCAGGTGCAAGGCTTGAAACAATACAGACCATGATTGATATGCTCAACAAAAGAGTTCACCCAGTTGTTCCTCAAAAAGGTTCATTGGGCGCAAGCGGTGATTTGGCTCCTCTGTCACACATGGTTCTGCCTATGATAGGCCTTGGTATGGCAGAATATATGGGCGAAGTAATTCCGGGCAATGAGGCAATGGAAAGGGCAGGAATACAAATTGTGGAGCTTACCTCAAAGGAGGGGCTTGCGTTAATAAACGGAACTCAGGTAATGACAGCGGTGGGAGCCTTGACGATATATGATGCGCTTAATCTGGTAAAGGCTTCTGATATAGCGGCGGCTTTGAGTTTTGAGGCACAAAATGGCGTGGTGAATGCTCTCGATCACAAGGTTCATGATGTCAGGCCACACAAGGGACAGATGGACACAGCAAGAATTTTGCTGCAGCTCTTGGAAGAGAGCAAGATGACTACAAGGCAGGGAGAAATCAGAGTTCAGGATGCTTATTCGTTGAGATGCACGCCTCAGGTGCACGGAGCAAGCAAGGACGCTATTAATTATGTGAGAGAAAGAGTTGAAATAGAAATAAATTCTGTAACGGACAATCCCATAATATTTCCTGAAACAAGAGAGGGTATATCGGGAGGAAACTTCCACGGACAGCCAATGGCTCTCAGCTTTGATTTTCTGGGCATAGCTCTTGCCGAGCTTGCAAATATTTCAGAAAGAAGGCTTGAGAGACTGGTGAACCCTGCATTGAGCGGATTGCCGGCATTCCTTGTTGAACAGGGCGGATTGAATTCAGGATTCATGATTGTTCAGTATTCTGCTGCTGCATTGGTTTCGGAGAACAAGGTTCTTGCCCATCCAGCTTCGGTTGACAGCATTCCCTCATCGGCAAATCAGGAGGACCATGTTTCAATGGGAACAATATCCGCACGCAAGGCCAAGGAAATAATGGAAAATGTGAGAAGAGTCATTGCAATGGAAATAATGTGCGCATGCCAGGGAATTGACCTGAGAGGAAACAAGGGTCTTGGAAAAGGGACTGCTCCTGTTTATGAAGCAGTAAGAAGTCAGGTTCAGACATTGACAGAAGACAGACCTCTGTATGAAGACATAAATAAATGCGAAGAGCTGATAATAGATATGTCAATTATTAAAGCATGTGAGAATAAAGCAGGAAATATAGAATTTTAAATTTCAATAACTAAAATGAAAGCATGTTAACCTCTTGATTAACATGCTTTTGTATGCCTTAACATTTTTCCATCATGACCTTCAATATTTCATCATCTGTGTTTTTCATGCCTATGTTAGAAACGTGAGCTAAGTTCAGAATTGTTTTTTCAGGAGTATCCCCCAATATCCCGTTATCATCCGGGATGAATATATTTTTAAGAGCCATTTCAGAAGCATCCACTGCAGCATCCACTGATATGGAAAGCTTGTAGGAGCATCCCAATTTGGCGCCGTCACAAAGCATACCCGATATTCCCGCCACCATGTTATTTATTGAGCCCTTAATTTGATTTATATCTCCGTCCAGCAGGTATGTAAGCCCGACGGCGCAGCCCACACCCGCGGCAACACCGCAGCCGCATACGGGAGATAATGAGCCTAAATGCGCTTTTACAAATATTGTTACAAGATGGCTCAATGTAACGGCGCGTATTATTTTTTCATTTTGGATTTTTTCAGCCATACCTACATAGGAAACAGGTATTATTGCCACAAGACCGTGATTTCCTGAGCCGGCACTGCTCATGACCGGCAGGAGGTATCCCGACATACGGGCTTCGGAGGCAGCGGCAGTATATGCCTTTGCCATGGAAAAGACATCTTTTGCGCTGTTGTAAAAATAATTTCCGAGACCCACGCCTGTCTGACCCTGTAAGCCTGCCTGTGCAATTCTCATATTTAAATCAATTCCGTTTTGAATAAATGCTATATCTTCAATGGGAGCCTCATCGGCAAATTTAATTAAATCATCGATACAATATCTCTTGATTTCATTTCTGATTTCTCCGGAGGTTTCGGTATTTAATGCGTTATCAAGAATAACCTGTCCGTTTTTTACTTCGCTGATTATATTTGTGTGTGAGTTTCTTATTGTTACGCTGCAGGTATCATTTTCTCCCAATGCTTCTGCCTTTATATAAAGACCCTGAATATTTTCCAGCTGCAGGCTTATGATATTTGATTCAACAATTTTAAGTGCCTTGTCAATGCTTTTATTGTCCACATCCTTTAATACTTCCAATTTGTATTCTGATTTTCCCACAACCAATGCAAGAGCCGCCGCAAAAATAATCCCGTGCTCATTTGTTCCCGGAATTCCCACACTCATGCTGTTTTTAATTATGTTTTTGTCGGCATATATTTTTAATTCTTTTACGTCAGACCCAAGTATTTCTTTGGCTCTTGCAGCCGCATAAGCCACAGCTCCTGGCTCTGTGCATCCCAAAGCCGGAACCACTTGATTTTTTAATATATCAACTAATAAATTTTTACCCATAACACACCTCCGACAACATATGAGCAATATTTGTGCCAAGCAAACTAAACGGAAAAATAAAATCAAAAGCTTGAAATACTAACAGTTATTCTTGGAAGCGCTTATTCTGTCTGAAGAATAATTCTTATTTTTGATAAATGTAATTTATATTATTATGAAGCGTATTGAAAATACTTATATATATAATTTATCATTTTTGAAAAATACTTATCAAAAATGATAAATTATGATATAATGAAACTGCAGTGTTCGGAGCCTGCAAAAATTGTAAAGAAAGGTATGCTTATGAGCAAGTTAAAAAGTATTAGTACAGATTTATTACATATAGTGGAAGCGCTTAAGGCTGTTACAAATATCGATATTATAATAGTGGATGAAAACCTGGAAAGGGTTGTCACCACAGTGAAGGATGAAACCGAAACAGGAAGGAAGGTTCCTGTAAATTCTGTATTTCACAAATGTATAATGACCGGAGAGCAATACTTTATAGAGGATCCCAAGGAAAATGAACTGTGCATAAGCTGCTCAAATTTTTCCGGCTGCAAAGAATTAGTGGAATTTTGTATCCCTATAAAATACAACAATCAGATTATCGGTGTGCTGGGTATGTGTGCATACGATGAAATTGCCAGAAAGAATCTCATGCTGAACAAAGAAGGGTACATGAAATTTGAAAGCAGATTGAGCGTTCTCATAACTACGATATTCAGTGAGAAAAAAGCTTCAGAAATGCTCGAATACAGGTCATCCGAGCTTCTCACTCTCATAAACTCGTTAAATGACGGAATAATAGTAATAAATAACAATAAAGAAATAGTGACCACAAATAAATATATAAATGAAAAGTTAAATTTGACTTCCGGCGACATGCCTCATATACAGGAACTTCTGACAGAAAAGGTTTTAGAACAATTGCTTCATATCAACTTTGACGGAGAGGTGGGACCCTTCAAATTAAACGGTATGGAGCTTATTATAAATGCGAGCCCCATAACAGTTAAGGGCAACAATGAGGGGTTTGTTTTGCTGCTGTCAGACTTTGCGAAAATGAAAGAATCAGTTCTTGAATCAAACAGAAAAAAAGACATCATCACATTTGCCGACATTGTGGGAGAAAGCGAAGCGCTGCTCCAGGCCAGAAGGGAGGCGATTCAGATAGCGGAAAATAATGCATCTGTATTGCTTTACGGTGAGACCGGAACAGGCAAGGAAGTGTTTGCAAGAGCCATACATAATTTAAGCAAAAGAAAAGACAATGTGTTTATGGCAATAAACTGCGGAGCAATACCTGAGAACTTAATAGAAAGTGAGCTTTTCGGCTATGAAAAAGGCTCATTTACGGGAGCCAGCATGTCAGGAAAGACAGGGAAATTTGAAGCGTGCAAGGATGGTACCTTGTTTCTTGATGAAATAGGGGATTTGCCGTTTCTGATGCAGGTAAAATTAAACCGAGCATTGGAAGAAAAAGAAATAGTAAGGGTTGGAGGAAGCACACCTATAAAGGTGAATCCGAGAATTATTTCGGCAACACACAAGGATTTAAGCACATTAGTGGATAAAAATTTGTTCAGAGATGATTTGTACTACAGACTAAATGTTGTTCCCATTCATTTGCCTCCCCTAAGGGAACGAGGATATGATGTAATAATACTTTCCAGGTATTTTTTGAATCATTTTTCAAGGGTTTACAACAAAGATATAAGCGGATTTTCCCCTGAGGCAGAGATGCTTCTTCTGAACTACAAATTTCCCGGAAATATAAGAGAGCTGAGGAATTTGGTCGAATATGCGGTAATATTTGAAGAAAACAGCATTATCAGCAAGGATAACATTAAAAGAAAAACAGGCGATTATAAAGAAGACAATGTTAAACTGGCAGATTTGACAAAGGCTTATGAAAAACGCGTAATCATAAACAAAATAAAAAGATGCGGAGATGACCTTCGGGCAAAAAAATTAGCTGCAAAGGAGCTTGGCATAAGTATCGCAACATTGTACAGAAAGATTGAAGAATAGCGAGAATCATATGGATACCTTTTTATTGCCATACAACATTGTTAATGTTATAATTATAGAAATAAATTCGGAAGGTACAAAATGGCAGAAGCACTTTTTACAAACTTAATAATATACAGGGGAATATTGAACGATGAAATAATACAGTCCTACGGTAATCTCTGCCGCGTCTATTTCAGGCAGGAAAACAAGGAAGAACTGGAGAGCATATATTACAGCTTGTGCAGTAAGTTGCTTTTTAAGGGATGCGATTCAATTAATGATTATATTTCATATAAAATATTAGAAGATGAAAATATATTCAGTCTGAGGATGGAAAAGGGAGAGCAGGTGGATGAAAAGATAAAAAAAGCCGTGCTCTACGACTTATCTCTGTTCAAAAAAATATTTGAGCTTCCTCTGAAAGGAATGGCCTCATCTGCTGGAGATATGAACAATTTCATTAATTATAGAAGCAATGATGAACTTACGGAGGTGTTCAAGAGCAGTAGGACAGAGGAAGTATTTGATTATATTTCTTCTCAGTATCAATCCAATGGATGTGGAAAATTCAGAAATAACTATGCTTTCAGTCTCAATGACAGCGGCAGTATGGTTACTGTGGAGAATTTCAATCCCGTCAATATGGAAAGCATCTACGGATATGAGAGACAAAAAGATAAAATAATAGAAAATACAAGCAAGTTTATTTCAGGACAATTTGCATTGAATGCCCTGCTTGTAGGAGACAGCGGAACAGGAAAATCAACGGCAGTGAAGGCGCTCATACCCATGTTTAAGCACAAAAAGCTCAGATTGATAGAAATTGAAAAGGAAAGACTGAGCCATATTTCAAAGCTGATTGATGTGCTGAAAAACAGAGGAATGTACTTTATAATATTTATAGACGACCTTTCATTTGAAAGCAATGACAGTAGCTACAAATATCTTAAATCAGCGGTTGAAGGAAGTATATATGAGCAGCCGTCAAATATTTTGTTCTATGTTACATCAAACAGAAAGCATCTGATTAAGGAAAACATGGTTGAAAGGCAAAATGAGGTTCACCTGAGGGATGCAATAAATGAACAGACATCTCTGGCTGACAGGTTCGGACTGACCATACTGTATTCAGAGCCCAATCAGAATGAATATTGCGATATTGTTTTGGGACTTGCAGAAAAATACAAAGTCAAATACGAATCTAAAGAACAGCTTCTGGCAGATGCCAAGAAATTTGCAATGCAGAACGGCGGCAGGACAGGCAGGACTGCAGTCCAATTTGTAAAAACATATATATAATAAAAAAAATTTGGAACAAATATAAAAATATAACGTCTAATATTATAACCGAACGAGGTGAAGTAATGAACAGCAATGAACTATGGCTCGTTGAAGAGAGTCGTAAGGGAAATGTTGATGCGTTCGAGGAGCTTATAAAGGATTACAAGAGGGTCGCGTACAATATTGCTCTCCGAATCCTTCGTAATGTTGAGGATGCAGAGGATGCATCTCAGGAAGCATTGATAAAGGTTTATAAAAGTATACAGAACTTTAACATGCAATCTACCTTTAAGGTATGGATGTACAGAATCGTGGTAAATACATGTATTGATTTTAAAAGAAAGAAAAATATCAACGTTGTTTCAATGGATGAAGGCATTGATGTAGGAGGAGATAATCAGGTTTATAGAGAAATAGCCGACGATTCCGCAAATCCTGATGTGCTGCTTGAAAAGAATTTCAACAGCAAGGTAATAAATGATGCTGTCAGCAAATTAGAGGATGATTATAAGGCAATCATTATTTTAAGAGATATTCAGGGATTTTCCTACAGTGAAATAGCCGAGATTTTATCGTGCAATTTGGGAACGGTGAAATCAAGGCTTAACAGGGCAAGAAAAAGCCTGAAGGAAATACTTGAAAATGAACTGAAAATTCAGTGCTAGGGTGGTGATAATATGGAGTGTAATGAAATAAGAGATAATTTATCTTTATATATTGATGATGAATTGAGTGAAGAAGAGAAAAAGGCTTTGGAAGAGCATCTTGATAATTGTCCTGAATGCCGCAAGGAGCTTGAGGAATATAGGATAATTATTAAGGCCATAAACGAATTGCCGGATGAAGAACCACCTGCCGGATATTGCAAGAGGCTTCATGAAAAGCTGTTAGAAGCAGAGAAGGATGTACAGGACGTACAGAAGGAAGAAAAGACATCAAAGACTGTTACGTTTCCATCAAAAAGCAGAGGAAATAAATTCAGATGGGTGAAATACGGCGGACTTGCGGCGGCTCTTGTGCTTGTTTTCCTTGTTTATGGCAATAGCAGGGGCATGATGAAAAATTCAAGCAACAAAATGGCTGAGCAGGCACCAATGGCACCTGCAGAGAGTCCTTCTTCCATGCGGAGTGATTCGGGTGGCGGTGAATCTACGTATTTTGATATGGCGGAAAGTCCGGAGGAATATTATGCAGCGGATCAGGAAAATAATGCCAAGATGGAAGAAGCCGGAATACCGAAAAGCATAGATTTTTCACAACAGATGACTGCATTGGCGGCTGCGCCGAGGGAACTGAAAATTATAAAGTCCGGAAGCATATACACTCAGACAAAGGATTATGAAAAGTTTTCCGGAGAGATAGCAGCAAAAATTGGGGAGCTTGGCGGATATATCGAAAGCAGCAGCACCGCTGTTTATCAGATTTATGGGGATGAAAAGCTCATGCGCGGTAATCTGAAAATTCGTGTTCCTCAGGAAAGCTTCTACGAAACCGTGAGCTATCTTGAACAAAATTCCGAGATATCACACAAAAATATCAATGAAAAGGATGCTACAAAAGAGTATTACGAAAAAGACAACAAGGTTAAAAATCTTGAAATACAGGAACAGAATCTGAGGGCGCTGTTTGAAAAGGCGACAACAGTTGAAGAAATGCTTCAGATAGAAAACGAGCTCAGAAGAATACGAACTGAAATTGATGAAATTAACATAAGCTTATCCGATATTAATGATCGTTCTTCAATGTCAACAATAGATTTGGAAGTAGAAGAGGTAAGAAATGTTAGTTTTGCTGTAAAAGGTGAAAAGGGCGTATGGGAAAGAGCGAGAGATGGCTTTATAAGCACGGTTAACTCAATGGTAAGAGGATTTGGAAATTTCATAGTAAATATTGTTTCCTCATCTCCTGTGCTGATCCCTGTAATAGTAATATTTTTAATACTGCTTTTGAAAATTAAAAAATACTGGAAAAAGAAAATATAGCATAAGGGACTTCAGAGTCCCTTTTTTTCTGCCTTTAGAACCTTACTATATAGGCGCAGATTTCATTATTGGAAAATAGCCTCACAAAAAACGCCTGTTGTTTAAATATATAACAGGCGTTTTTGTAGTCTCAAGATTTATTGCTCCATTACAAATTTCAAGTTATGTTTTTTTATTTTTCGATAAACATTGGATAAATCAAGCTTCAATATTTGGGCGATCTTTAACGGGGATTTACGCTGCTCCAGAAGGTTAAGCAACAGCTGCTTTTCACATTCATCCATGTAAGAGCTCAGCGAAAATGCTTCGTCATAATATGGAGAGCTATCCATACCTGTCGGCAGCTCTGCCGGTGAAACTGCGCGTATGGCTTCAACTTCGTTTTGTATTGAAAACTCCTTTGGAACAGTTGAAATTATTAATTCTGTATTTGTGGATGAAATAATCAGCCGCTCTATGAAATTTCGGAGTTCCCGCACATTACCTGGCCATTCATAAGAAAGCATGGCATTCAATACACTTTCATCCAATGCTTTTACACAGTTGTATTTTTTACAGAAATATTGCATGTAAAACGTAGATAACGGGATTATATCCTCTTTGCGCTCACATAGGGGCGGAATATATACTGATATTACATTAATACGGTAAAATAAATCCGAACGAAAAAGTTTTTTGTTGACAAGTGCCTGAAGATCATCATTTGTAGCGCATATGAGACGAAAGTCAATTTTTTTTGGCACAACAGATCCCAAACGTGTAACCTGCTTGGTTTCGAGCACACGCAGAAGCTTCGCCTGAAGCCCAGGTGGCATGGAGTTAATTTCGTCTAAAAATAATGTACCACCATTTGCTGCTTCGATTAAGCCTTCCTTACCGGAAGAGGATGCTCCGCTGAATGCACCTTTTTCATAACCATAGAGTTCAGATTCCATGAGATTTTCAGGAATTGCAGCACAATTTAATACAACGAACGGGCCTTCTTTGCGTAAGCTGTTTTCATGAATATATTTTGTCAAAATTTCTTTGCCGACGCCCGATGGTCCGGAGATTAAGATAGAGGCATCCGTCT
Source organism: Firmicutes bacterium UBA2530 (assembly GCA_002340985.1). Taxonomy (GTDB): domain Bacteria; phylum Bacillota; class Clostridia; order Tissierellales; family Sedimentibacteraceae; genus Sedimentibacter. The sequence continues at coordinate 300,344 of DDNC01000002.1, forward strand.
TTGATACGTGAGACAGCATTTCCAGCAATTGTTTCATTTGGGGGCTTTCAGCTATAATATCAAGTTGTGAATCATTAGGATTTACTATAGAGCCAGTAATGACGTGACGATTTAATATGCCTGTCTGAACACGCTTGCTCGTTTTTTCAATTGATTCCTGTGTAAAAAAAATATATTTAATTGAGCCGTCGGAATTGAAACTGGGGCTGGCGGTAGTAAGAAAATGATGTGTTTTATTAAATATAAAATCATTAATTGTTACAATAGTGGTCACAGGTGCCTTTTTTTCTACAACCATATCCCAGACACTATAAGTCAGGTATCCTTGTTCCTTAAATTTTGGAATAGACATACCGCTAAAACTCTCCCGTGGCCGCTTAAGAATATTGCTGTATTCATTGTTAACGTATAAATAGTTGCCATTTGCATCCAACACAAAAATACCGATATCTATATTATCTAATACTGTTGTCATAAATTCATAATTAAATCCCATAAGAAATCTCCCATTATATATTTCTTTTATTATATTACCAAATTTGCAATATTGCAAGAATCCGTTGCGTAAACGCTAAAATTTGCGATATTGCAAATGGATTTGAGCAATATTTTTTAATGCAAAAAACATTGTTCAAAACCTAAACAAGTTGTTACTTGTTGAAACTTTAACATTATTAATAAAAACAAATATATTGTTTAAATGCTTAAAGTAAACTGGCACAGTAATTGCTCTAAGTAAAGCTGATGATAGGAATAATTTTCAATATAAAATTTAGGAGGATAATATTATGAGAATTGCTATTGTAGGTTGCGGGGCTATGGGCACCGTATTAGGTGCATACATGACAAAGAATGGATGCCCCGTAGATTTAATCGATAGCTACGAAGAGCATGTAAAGGTATTGAATGAAAAAGGTGCTCGTATTATTGGCAAGGCAGATTTCACGGTTCCCGTCAAAGCATATACCCCTGATGGGATGGAAGGAATATACGATTTGGTATTTTTGTTTACAAAGCAAACTGCTAATGACGCTATACTGCCTCAGCTTCTCCCGTATTTAAATGAGAACAGCACTGTGTGCACACTTCAGAACGGTGTTCCTGAGCCTTATGTTGCTGAGTATGTTGGTGAAAGCCGCACAGTTGGAGGTGCAGTTCTGTGGAGTGCAACTTTTGTTGGTCCTGGAATCTCTGAATTGACACAGGATATAAGTTTTCTTGACCATTTTTTTGATATCGGAGAAATAAACGGAGAGATTACCGACCGCATTAAGAAGGTTGCAGAGGTTCTGAATTATATGGGTACAACAGTAGTGTCAGCAAACCTTATGGCTTCCAGATGGGGCAAGCTGGTTAACAATGCATGCGTAAGCGGTATGTCTGCTGCTTGCGGCTGCACATTCGGACAGGTAATGGAGAACGAAAAGTCAAGAGCCTGCGTAAGCTATATTGGACATGAGGTTAAAATATGCTGCGAGGCAGAAGGTTATAAATTGCCAACACTGGTTATGGGCTTTTCACCGGATTCTCTGTCGATTAAGGATCAAGAACAGTTTAATGAAAATCAGAAGATGTTCATAGAAATGTATGGTCCCGCATGGGGCTCTAAAGCAAGCATGCTTCAGGACTTGGAAAAAGGAAAGAGCACAGAGGTTTCAATGATTAACGGCTATGTTTCTGAAGTCGGTAAAAAGTATGGTATTCCTACTCCTTTTAACGATACAGTCATCGAAATTGTTAAAAAAATTGAGAATAAGGAATTGCCTCTGTCCTTCAGCAATTTGGACTACTTCAAAGACGAGTGGTTTATCTACGATATGTATAAATCAAAATAACATTATAAAATTAAAAATGAAAATGAATTTCCAGGAGGATATATTATGAATGATAAGGTAATAATTTCGTGTGCTTTAACAGGTGCTTGGTCACCTAAAGAAAAGAATCCGGCCGTTCCATGCACACCGCAGGAAATAGCAGATGCAGCTTATGAATCATGGCAAGCAGGAGCTGCTGTTGTACATCTTCACATGCGAGATGATAAGGGCAACGGTTCAATGGATATTGAAAAATTCAGAGAAAGTATAAGGTTAATAAGAGAACACAAGGACTGTGATGTAGTTATTAATTGTACATCTTCGGGTGCGGCTAATTTAAAAGAAGAAGATAGACTGGCTCATTTTATTGGAATTCCTGAAATTGAAATGGGTTCATGTGACATTGGATCATTCAACTGGGGAGATAGTGCAATATTTGATAACAGTCCTGCTTTCTTAAAGAAGCTATGCGATGTTTATGATAAGCATGATATTAAACCGGAAGTGGAAATATTTGATTATGGCATGCTTGGAAATACAAAGCATTATATAAAAAATGGCTATATCAAGAATCCCGTATGGTGTCAGTTTGTACTTGGAGTTTTAGGCGGAATGGATGCAACGGTTGAAAACTTATTGTACTTGGTAAACCATCGCCCCGAAGGATCTGTATGGTCAGCTCTTGGTATAGGAACAGAACATCTTCCCATAATGTATGCAACCTTAGCATTAGGAGGTCACATACGTGTTGGGCTTGAGGACAATCTATATATGTCTCGTGGTGTGAAAGGAACAAACCCTATGATGGTTGAAAGAGCTGTAAGAGTTGTCAAGGAATTTGGCAAGCAGCCAGCTACACCTGCGGAAGCACGAGAAATCCTTGGTATCAAACCATTCGTTCTCTAAGTATATTTATGTTTTTAAGCAAGGTATGCGTTGTATACCTTGCTGATATATTGAAATCTCAGGAGGTTATTATGAATAATAAAAGAGATGCTGTAATAGTTGCATATGGACGCTCACCGTTAGCTAAAGCATTTAAGGGAGCTCTCTCAAAGACTCATCCCGTAGAATATGGTGCACAGACACTGAAAGGCGTTATTGCAAAGCTGCCTGGTTTTGATCCGGCGGTTGTGGATGATGTTATTATAGGATGCGCCATGCCGGAAAGATATGCGGGCTATAATATAGGTCGTTTGATTGCTCAGCGTGCGGGCTTTCCAGATTCTGTACCAGGACAGACAGTAAACAGATTTTGCTCATCGGGTCTTCAGACTATAGCTACAGCAGCAAATGCCATTATGGCAAATCAAATGGATGTGGTAATAGCAGGCGGAGTTGAAATGATGACTGACATGAAAATGAATCACCCTGAAGAATATAAGGATGTCATGTTAGAAGAGCAAATTCCCGGAACTTACATGCCCATGGGTATGACTGCTGAAAATGTTGCCGAACGCTGGGGTGTTACGCGTCAGGAGATGGAAGCCATGGCTGTGGAAAGCCACAGGAAGGCAGCAGAAGCTCAAGCAGCCGGAAAGTTTGTTGATGAGATTATTCCGATAACAGTGTATACTGATGACGTACAGACTGTTGTGTCTCAGGATGAAGGCATTCGCCCCGGTACAAAAATGGAGGATCTGGCCGCACTGAAAACACCGTTTAAGGAAGATGGGTCAGTAACTGCGGCTACATCATCCCAAATGACTGACGGAACAAGCTTTGTTGTGCTGATGTCCAGAGAAAAGGCAGAAGAACTTGGCTATGCTCCTGTTGCAAAATTTGTATCATTTGCTGTGGGCGGTGTTGCTTCCGATGTTATGGGAATAGGACCTATAGTTGCTGTGCCTAAAGTTATGGAACGTACCGGTCTGACTGCAGATGAAATGGATGTAATTGAAATCAACGAAGCATTTGCATCACAAGCATTGGTTTGCATACGTGAGTTAAAGCTGCCCTTGGATAAGGTTAATCCAAACGGAGGGGCTATGGCCTTAGGGCATCCGCTTGGAGCTACAGGAGCAATCCTTACTTGCAAGGCACTGTCTGAACTGAAACGTACTAACGGAAAGTATGCATTAATCACCATGTGTATTGGTGGAGGCATGGGTGCAGCGGGAATCTTTGAAATGGAAAATAGTAAATAATTATATAGTGGCATATTTGATGATTTAAGAGGCATTGATAAGAAAATTAAGGAGGCATATATGATATTTAATAACAGAGTCGCGGTTGTGACGGGCTCTACTCAAGGAATTGGGCTTTCTATAGCTAAAAGGCTTGCAAAAGAAGGCGTGAAGATTGTTGTAACTGCAAGAAATATAGAAAAAGTAAATGAAGTTGTTGCGGAGATAAAAAGGGATGGCGGAGAAGCTATCGGCTTTAAATGTGATGTGACAAACAGAGAAGAGGTTAGAGCTCTCGGAGAAAAGGTTGTTGAAAAATACGGCAGCATTGACATATTGGTCAACAATGCGGGGATAACAAGAGATGCATCTTTTAAAAGGATGACTGATGAACAATGGGATGAAGTTCTTACAGGTGATTTGAAGTCGGTATTTATTGTTACACAAGAGTTGAGCAAGTATATGGAGTCAAATAAATATGGCAGGATTATCAACTTAAGCTCAGTGGTTGGTCTTTCAGGTAATTTCGGACAGGCAAATTATACGGCAGCAAAAGCAGGTATACTTGGATTCACTAAAACACTGTCTGTTGAACTTGGAAAGAAGGGAATTACAGTCAATGCCGTAGCACCGGGATTTATTGAAACAGCCATGACACAGGAAATTCCGGAAAAGATTAGAGCGGAAATTCTTGCAAGCATTCCGGTGGGCAGAGCAGGAACGCCCGAGGATATTGCAGCAGCTGTGGCATTCCTTGCATCAGAAGAAGCCGGATTTATAAGCGGGATTACACTTAGTGTTAATGGATCAATGTATAGAGCATAAAAAATATGGGGCATCTAAGTATCCATAATCATAAATGTTAGTTACACTTTAATGGATTATGAAAACATATTAATAAATGGAGCTTTATATTAAAAAAATATTAGAATACCAAGGAGAAAAATATTATGAATACATTTGCTGTTATTGGACTTTTTTTAGCTGTAATAGTACTTGCTGTTGGCGCCTATAGAGGATTAGGTGCCCTTACATCAACACTATTGGCTTCTCTTGTAGTAATACTTACAAATGGAATGGGCATATGGCAGGGGTTTTCAGAATTCTATATGAATGGTTACGTAGGCGCTTATGCAGGATATTTCTTGCTATTATGTAGTTCAAGCATGTACGCTAATTTTATGAATGAATCCGGCAGTGCAACATCTATCGGGTATCAATTTATTGACTGGTTTGGAAGAGGCAAGGTATTACTTATTTGCTATGCAATTACTGTAGTGCTCACTTATGGCGGTGTAAGCTTGTTTGTTGTTATATATGCTTTAGCTCCGATTGCATACACGCTTTTTAAAGAAGCAGATTTGCCGCGGCATTTAATAGTGGCTGCAACAACAGCCGGCTCGGCGACAATTACAATGACTTCTCTTCCAGGCACACCGGCTCTTACAAACGTTATTCCTACTGAGTTTTTGGGGACGACATTAACTGCTGCTCCTATTTTTGGAATTATTGCTTCAATAGCATTTATTGTAATGACATTGCTTTATTTTAATTACACTGAAAAAAAAGCAAGGACTGATAACGAGCATTGGGTAAATCCTGAAGGCTTAGATATTGCAAATGAAATTCAGGACCGCAGCATGTTACCGTCATCTGTTAAAGCATTTTTACCGATAATAGTGCTACTTACAATTATTTTAGCAGGAAGCAGATTTGGACTTAATTCTACCATGCTTGCTACTGGAGCTATGTTAGCCGGCACTTTGGTTGTATTTGTTCTTAACCTTGATAAATTTAAAGGGAAGAGCATTAAAAAGATAATATCTTCCGGATTAGAAGGCGGTATCGGTGCTATTGGAGGATTTGCCGGAGTTGTTGCTTTTGGAGCTGTCGTATCAAAATCTCAGGCTTTTGCATCAATAGTAGAATGGGTACTAAGCTTACAAATGAATCCATACTCACAGGGTGTTTTTGCTACGATGGTTGTATCTGCTATAACAGGTTCATCATCCGGAGGGTTAAGAATAATGTTCAGTGCATTTACAGACAGCTTTTTAGCTTCAGGTGTAAATTTAGATCTACTGCACCGTTTGGTGAGTATATCCGCCGGTGCATTGGATACTTTACCGCACTCACCGGGAATATTCCTGACACTTGCAGTACTTGGGCTTACTCACAAGGATGCATACAAGCATATATTTGTGACAAGCGTAGTAATACCGACTATTATTACATTAGCGTCCTTAGGAATATTAGTTATGTTATTCTAAAAGACTGAAGCTCATAGTGCATTAAATATTGCGATGCGTCTAACGCATCGCAATATTAATAATTTTCAGAAAAAACATTGCAGAAATTATTGAGAAATTAGAATAAATTTTAACAAGACCAAATTAACGAACGAATCAAAACATTATGGGAGGAAAAATATGAGCTGGGTTAATGAATATAAACAAAAATTAACAGATGCCGAAGATGCTGTAAAACTTATTAATTCCGGGGACAGAGTTTATGCAGGAACTTGCTCCAGTGCAGCCTTTGCATTAATTAATGCGCTGTGGGGAAGGAAAGGGGAACTTGAAAATGTTGAAGTAACAAGCTCTTTGATATCAAAGCCCACACCTCTGTACGATGAAGCGGAAGGAAACCCCTTTACATTCGGAACATTTTTTATGGGAGCTAAAGAAAGAAAGGCCAGAGATAACGGATTAAAGCTGAACTACACATCAGTACATCTCAGCCAGGTTGATATCTGGTGCAAGGAGGTTGCGCGTCCTGATGTATGCTTCTTTGATGTTTCAGAGCCGGATGAAAACGGATATATGTGTCTTGGCCCATCAGGCATAGCGCTTAGTAAATTTCTTAAAGAAGGTGCAGACAGGATTATTCTTCAGGTTAACAAGCAGACACCTTATATATTCGGACAAAACAACCTCATACATGTCTCTGAGGTGGATGCAATAATTGAGGTGGATGATGCACCTACAACCTTGGCGAATCCGGAAATAGACGAGACAACACAAATTCTTTCAGATATTATTGTTGAACAGGTTCCAGACGGTGCAACTATACAGCTTGGGCTGGGTTCATTGTCAACTGCAATAGGATTTGGACTTGGCAGCAAAAATGACCTTGGAATACACTCGGAACTGCTGAGTGAGCCAATGTTGGAATTGATAGTTAATGGAAATGTTACAAACAAGTACAAAGGCTTCATGGACGGAAAGACTGTTTTTGGATTTGCTCTTGGCTCGGCAGAATTATATAAATACCTGAACAAAAACGACAAGTTTCATGGTGCGGAATTTCCGTTTGTAAACAACCCTGAAATTATCGCAAGAAACAAAAATATGATTTCAATAAATTCCACTATGGCTCTGGATATTTTTGGACAGGCTGCATCTGACTCGTTGGGATGGAAGCAGCAAAGTGCTACAGGCGGACAACTGGATTTTGTAAGAGGCGCTCAGCGATCCGAGAGCGGTAAGTCTATTATTGCAACGTCTTCAAGCTTCATAAAAAACGGGAAGAGAATCAGCAAAATATTAACCGCATTTCCTGCAGGAACTGCAGTTACAACGCCAAGATCTGATGTCCAATATGTTGCAACCGAGTACGGCTGTGTCAATTTAAAGATATTGAATATGTCAGACAGAGTCAGGGCAATGATTAGCCTTGCTCATCCGGATTTCAGGGACCAGCTGACGGAAGATGCAAAGAAATTTAATCTTATTTAATATGCGGAAAAAGGTTGTCGTAAATGATATAATCAACGGCAACTTTTTTATTGTCCGGAAGACATCAATCTTAATTTGCTATTTAATCATTTTGTTACATATGCTATAATACTTTATAATAAAAGAGAAAAGAGGAAGATATATGGGACAGGCAAGCATTGGCGACTTGTTAAATGATAAAGCAAGAGAGCAAATGAGAAGTATGGTTGATACCGGGAAAAATATTTCAGATCTGAAGGCCGGAGAAAAGACCGACGGATTTTATCTTATAAAGAGCTTTGAGGTAAAGAAGACAACTAATGGCAAACAGTATATAGATATTGATCTTGTTGATAAAACAGGAGAAATAAATGCGAAAATATGGGAGTATTCAGAGGAAAAGGAAGCCCTTGTGGCAAGCAGCTCAATTGTCAAGGTGAGGGGAGAGGTCTTGGAATGGAACGGATCGAAGCAGCTAAAGGTGAATAAAATAAGACCTGCTTCGGAAACAGATTCTATAAAGATATCAGAGCTTATACCGTCTGCACCTGTTGACAAGGAAGAAATGTTCCATGAGGTAAAATCGTATGTGAATAAAATAAAAGACACTGAGATAAGGATGTTGGTGGACACAATTATATCTAAGTATTCAAGCAAGCTATACTACTATCCGGCTGCAAAGAAAAACCACCATTCATATATGAGCGGACTTTTGTACCACATGATGAGAATGCTTCAGTCAGGAGAGAAGCTGGGCCAGGTATACGACTTTCTCAATATGGACTATGTGTATGCCGGGGTTATTCTTCACGACATTTGTAAAATACTTGAAATGGATTCCGACGAATATGGGGTTGTTTCAGATTATACAATGGAAGGAAAGCTGCTCGGACACATTATTCAGGGGATAAAGGAAATAGAAATCGAAGGAGAAAAATTAGGCATCAGCAGGGAAAAAAGCGTGGTGCTCCAACATATGGTGCTGTCTCATCACTACGAACCGGAATTCGGAAGTCCGAAGAAGCCAATGACTCCTGAAGCGGAGTTGCTTCATTTCTTAGACATAATCGATGCAAGAATGTTTGACTTCCAGCATGCTGTTGAAGGTGTTCAGCCGGGACATTTTACAGATAAAATATGGCTTCTGGACAACAGAAACTTATATAGAACTACGAATTAAAACCGGAGGATTTATGGGATTGAATATAATTGCGGGGCGTGCCAAGACGGGCAAGTCCACGTATGTTTATGACAGCATAAATAAAGAGATAAAACGCGGAAATTCTGCTGCTCTGCTGCTCATAGTGCCTGAGCAGATGACATATCAGGCAGAATATGAAATCATTGATCGTATAGGGGACCAAGGCATAATGGATGCCGAGGTTCTTAGCTTCACGCGACTGGGATATAAGGTCTTTGAGGAGGTAGGAGGGCTTAAGGTCCAGGAAATAAACAGCTACGGCAAAATTATGCTTCTGAAGCAGATATTTGAGGAGAATAAGGACCAGTTGAAGCTGTTTACAAAGGCATCCAGGCAGGAGGGATTTCTGAGGGAGTTTGATGCTCTCATAAGTGAACTTAAGCAGGATTGCATAAGCGTTGAGTTTCTGGAGCAGGTAATTAAGCACAAGGTAAGAGAAGACGAAAATCAGCTTCTTACCAAAAAGCTTGAGGATATTATTAAAATTTACGGAGAAATAAAAAAACGTACAGAGGGTGTGTTTTTTGACGAAGAGGATAAAACGGACCTTCTTATTTCTGCTGTTCAGCATTCTTCCTTCATAAAAAACTCTCGCATATGGATTGACGGATTTGAAAGCTTCAATATGCAGAGGCATAGGCTTATAAAAGAACTGATTAAGTATGCGGGGGAGGTATACATAACTCTTGATATGGACTCTGCATCATTTGATAACCTCAGCAACACGGATGACTGGGAGGCCTTCAGTACGGTTCACTCTACCTATAAGAACCTCATAAGGGACATAGACTGTAAAATAAAAATAATTTCATTAGATAATAACTCGATGAACAATGAGATGAAAACAATTGAAAGAAATATATTTTCAGTTAACCCTGGCTTATATTCTGAGCAAACCAACAGGATTAACATACTTTCTTCTCTCAATCCCTATACGGAAACCGAAAGCGCAGCAGCGAAAATAATTTCATTGGTCAGAGACCATGGATACAGATGGAAGGATATAGCTGTTGCAACCGGCGATATGGATACCTACGGAATAAATATCAAAAAGGTTTTTACACAATATGAAATACCACATTTTCTTGACTATAAAAGAGACATTATGGGAAACCCTCTTACGAAATTCATACTGTCTCTTTTAGATATTTTCATCTATAATTTCAGACATGACAGCGTTTTTGAACTTCTGAAAACAGGATTTTACCCCCTCGATTATGATGAGGTAAGCAGAATGGAAAACTTTGCTCTTCAATACGGTATAAAGGGGGACAAGTGGTTCAGACCATTTGCTTTTAATGCTGAGAATATTGATTATTTCAACAGCCTTCGCGAGAAATTCGCATCGGGATTTAAAAACGGAAGAAAGAAATTCAGAGAATTGAAAACCACCCTTGATATTACCATGTTCCTGTTTGATTTTATGAAGGAATACAAGGTCCAGGAGAAAATTGAGAAACAGGTTGAAGTATTCAAAAAATCAGAGCTGTACGAATTGTCCGGTGAAAATGCGCAAATATGGAATTACGTAATAGACATACTTGAGCAGATAGTGCTGGCCGGAGGGGATATTGAAATTACTCCTGCGGAGTACAGAAAAATGATTGAGGCAGGCTTCAATGAGGTTAAAATAAGTATTATACCACCAACATTGGACAAGGTTACAGTCAGTGATATAGAAAAGGCATCAATAAAGCCAACAAAGGTTCTTTTCATATTGGGAGCAAACGAAGGAAGCATCAACTCCGGAAACAGCGAAAAGGGTCTGCTCCTTGATGAGGAAAGAGAGATACTTGCCAAATCAGGTATGAACATGCTCAATAACTCGGATTACTATCTGTACAGGGAAAAGCACATACTTTACAAGCTGTTTACATGTGCTTCAGATCATATATTTTTGAGCTGGGCACAGGGGACAGCAGAAGGAAGGGCGCTGCAGGCATCAATTTATGCGGATAAATTCAAGCAGCTGTTTCCGGCAGTCAAGGAACAATCAGACTTAAATGCTGCTGAAGAAGATAAGGTGTCCAACAGCAGGGGAACTGCCGGATATCTTATTGCAGCGGTAAGAGATTTCGTTGAGGGAATAAGCATAGACAGCATATGGCGGGACGTGTATGCGTGGTATGAAAAAAACGAAGAAAACATGCATGTCATGATAAAGAATGGATTGCTGCATGAAAACAAGGCATATAAAATAACGAGCGAGAATTTGAAAAAAATACATAATGCGCCTGTGTCCATGTCTGTCTCAAAGCTTGAAAATTTTGCCGCATGCCCGTTTAAATTTTTTATGGACGGTATTATTAAACCCCGTCCGAGAATTGTACAGAAGGTTGAATTTTATGACCTGGGAAATATTTATCATCAGGCTGTGGAGCAATTCACAAAGCACATAACAGAAGATACCGGAAATATTGATAATCTCAATAAGGATGAGATATATTTACTGTCTCAGTCCTGTGCTGAGAAGATACTTGATGAAGGTGAAATGGATTATACTGCCCTTAATGCAAACCAGCGCAGCATATATATGAAGGAGAAAATAAAAAGGCTCATAGGCAGGGCAGCTGATACCATAGTGGAGCAGCTGAAAAAAGGCAATTTCAGGCCTGCCTGCACGGAGCTTGTTATAGGTGAAGAGGGCTCACAGGCAATTGAGCCTCTGAAAATAAAAATAAGCGATGATGTAAGTGTACTGCTGCAGGGCAGAATTGACAGAGTGGATACCTTGCAGAAGGACGGAAAAACATATATAAATATAATAGACTACAAATCCTCCTACAAGGATATTGATTTATCCGATGCGGTGCAGGGCTTACAGCTCCAGCTCTTGGTTTATATGTCAGCAATAATCAGGAACGGAGAAAAATTGTTTCGTACAGAAACAGAAATAGGTGGAGCATACTATTTTTGCATAGATGATCCTCTGATAGACGGAGATGAGGTGCTGGCGGAGAACTCCCAGAGAGAAATATTCAGACAACTTTCACTTAAGGGATATATTGTTGAGGATGCTGACATCATTTCAAATATGGACAGAGAAATAGCCGAATCAAGAAAATCGGACGTGATTCCCGTTTCCCTGAACAAGGATGGAAGTACCTCCAAATCATCAAAAACACTTACTGTTGATGAATTCAGAGCGGTGTTGGACAAGACTGACAGTGTTGCCGCAGATATGGCGGAAAAAATAATGGACGGTAATATAGATATAATACCCTTCAAAAAGGAAGCGGACGGCAGAACCCCATGCCAATACTGTGAATACATGGGTGTATGCCAGTTTGACCCGGCAGTGGGCAACAGCTACAGAAAAATAAAAAAGCTTAAAAAGGATGATATATTGTCGGAGATTCTTGAGGAAGGCGGTGCAAATGCATGAAATTCAGCTTTAGCCAGCAAGAGGTTATAGATTTACGGAATAAAAACATACTGGTGTCGGCAGCTGCGGGCTCAGGCAAGACAACTGTTCTTGTTGAAAGAATAATACGTCTTATTATAAATGAAAAAGAGGATATTGATAAATTTCTCATAGTAACATTTACGAATGCTGCAGCCAACGGGATGAAGCAAAAGATACACAAGGCTCTGATTAAAGAGCTGCAGTCAGGCGAAAACAAGGCTCATCTGGTTAAGCAGCTTAATTTGCTGAACAGATCCAGCATTTCAACAATTCATGCATTCTGTATCGACATTGTGAGGAAGAATTTTCATGTAATAGGTATAGACCCGAATTTTCGAATAGGCGATACAAATGAAGTTGAGATACTGCTGCAAGAAGCAATAGATGATATTTTAGAGAAATACTATGAGGAAAGGCCAGAGGGATTTATACACCTGGTTGAAGGCTTTACAGGAAATCGCGGAGACGGTGAGCTGAACGAAATAATTAAAGACATCTATAAATTTTCTCTGAGCTTTCCTGAGCCCCTTAAATGGCTTTATGAATCCGTAGAAATGCTTTCAATGCATGGAGATGAGTTGGAGAATTCGGAATGGATGAATGCTGTAAGGGAAAGCCTGACTTTGCAGCTTGACGGAGCGGGGGAAATGCTGACATCCGCTATCGGCTTATGCCGGGAGGATGACGGTCCGTCTGTGTACGAAGAGGCATTAGCTGAGGACTTGAATAATTTAAGCAATCTAAAGACGCTTTTGAGAAGTGACTTCAGAGGCTTTATCCGACATGCTCACGGCATGGCATTTCCTGCGCTGAAGGCGTTGAGAGGCGAGGCGAAGGAAGCAACAGACCCGGAGAAGCAGGAAGAAGCCAAGTCTCTGAGAGAAGAATACAAGAAAATTATAAGCAATATAAAAAAAATGATACCCAACAGGGAGCTCTCGGAATTTGTTCATGACATTAATTATATGTATCCTCCAATGCATGCTCTTTACAATATTATAAGTGAATTAGACGCCTTGTTTAAAATCAGAAAGATGGAGAAGGCAATTGCCGATTTCAACGATGTTGAACACTATGCTCTTCATATACTCAGGCAGGAAGACATTGGAGAACGGTACAAAAATAAGTTCAAATATATTTTTATAGATGAATATCAAGACAGCAACAGCCTTCAGGAGGAGCTCATAAGCACGATAAAAAGAGAAAACAACATGTTCATGGTAGGTGATGTGAAGCAGAGCATCTACCGCTTCAGGCTGTCCGACCCTGACATATTCAACGAAAAAAGCAGCTCCTATCCGGCGTTTAATGGTCTCGGAAATGACCGGAGAATTGATTTAACACAGAACTTCAGAAGCAGAAAAGAAATATTGCACGGCATCAATTACGTATTCAAAAGCATTATGAATAAGACGCTGGGAGAGGTGGATTACAACTCGGAAGTATTCTTGAATCCGGGAGCGGAATTTAGGGAGTCATGTTCAGATTTCGGTGAATGTTTTACGGAGCTTCTTATTATTGACAAGGATTCAGTTGACCCGGAGGAGGCAGACGATGAAATAAAGTCAATGAAGACGGCGGAGCTGGAAGCGATCATTGCTCTTAAAAAGGTAAAAGAGCTTCTTCAAAAGGAAAAAAACAAGCCTGTGAGGCGGGACAATGCAACAAATGAAATAATAGAGGAAGAGCCTGAAAAAATACAGTACAGCGATATTGTAATACTTATGCGCTCAGTATCGGGATGGGCTGGGATATTTGAAGAAATATTCAATGACAACGGTGTTCCATTCTATTATGATGGAGGGGCAGGATATTTTGAAACTGTTGAAATTCAGGTAATGCTGAATCTTCTTCGCATTATAGACAACATAAGGCAGGACATACCTCTTTTGAGCGTTATGAGGTCTCCTATAGGAGGATTTGATACAGAAGAGCTTGTGGAAATAAGGAACATAAATCATAAAGGCAGCTTCATAGATGCATTGTATGAATACAAAAATAAATGCGATGATAATCTTGCAGAAAAACTTAGAAAATTTATCGAAAGAATTGAAGGCTGGAAAAAAAGAAGCAGATACATTCACCTAAATGATTTCATATGGGAAATACTTATCGAAACAAATTATTATTATTTTGCGGGGCTTTTGCCAAGCGGAAAAATCAGACAGGCGAATTTAAGGCTACTCAGCGATAAGGCGTTTGAATTTGAGAAGACATCTATGAGTGGCTTGTTCAATTTCTTGAGATATGTGGAAAAACTCAGCGTTTCATCCGGTGACACAGGAAATGCAAAGACATTGGGCGAAAATGACAATGTTGTGCGCCTCATGTCTGTGCATAAGAGCAAGGGACTTGAATTTCCCGTGGTTATAATGTGCGGCTTAAATAAAAAATTCAACAGAGCTGATGCCTCTAAAAGCATTTTGAAGCACAAGCTTTACGGAATAGCACCGAAATATATAAATCCTCAGGACAGAATTTACAGAGAGACTTTTCCAAGGATGGCTGTGAAAAGTATTATCAAAACAGAAAATCTATCGGAAGAAATGCGTGTTTTATACGTTGCAATGACAAGAGCTGTTGACAGACTGATCATGATAGGCACTGTCAATAAATTTGAAAACAAAATACGCAAGTGGCAGAAAGGGCCTTCTCTTTACAATATTTACAGCCAGGATTCATTTATGGACTGGATTTGCACCTCTCTGTTTGCAGATGTAGACACAGACACGGTTTTAAGGGCAGTATGCAGCCCTGAAGCTGCTCATGAAATAAGCTTCTTTACTGAAAATACCTCATGTCTTACAGCATGGAACATAAATAAAATAAGTCCGTCGCAAATAAGCAGCAACCGACGGGAAAAAGAGGTTAAAAAGCACGAGCTTATAAATGAGTTAGCGTATTTTAAAAACAATGTAAACAGCTCATTCTACGATGAAATAATGCGCCGCCTTGAATACAGATATGCCCATGAGAGCTCCGTGAACATTCCTACAAAGCTTTCTGTAACAGACCTTAAGGTTCTCAGACAGGAGAAGCTTGACAGGGTAAGGTATAAGGTTCCTGTTTTGCGGGATATGCCGCAATTTAAGGAAGAGGGCTCTGATTTCACAAAAGCGGAAATAGGAACAATCGTACATTTTGTCATGCAGCACCTGAATATAGATGAAGATTTACGTGCTGATAATATTTTGAAGCAAGTGGAGTCCATGGTTCAGAAAAAGCTTTTGACAGAAAAGGAAGCACGGGTGGTGAACCCAGAAATGTTGGAAAAATTCTTCGCTTCCGACATAGGAAAAAGGATGAGGGCGTCATCTTACATAAGAAGAGAAGTGCCGTTTTTAATAAAGAAGGGCGCAGGTGAGATTTTAAATTTTCTCAACAAGGATGATGTAATCCTCATACAGGGAATAATAGACTGTTATTTCTACGAGGGGGACCAGGCAGTAATAATCGACTACAAGACCGATGAAATAATCAACGGGAATCTTGAGCATGTGAAATCAGAATACAGCACACAGATACTGTCCTACAAGGAGGCTGTTGAGAAAATTACAGGCAGAAGCGTAAAGGCGTGCTACCTGTACCTGTTTGACACTGCTCAGGCTGTGGAAATAAAATAGGATATCAAAAAGACGGGGATGTTGCCGCAACAGGACATCCTCGTCTTCATATAGAGTTTTATTTTCTTTTTCTCTGTTTTATTCGTATGGGGCGTTGAGTTTCTCTTCTGTCGTTGTAGTTGTTTTTATGCTCACTGTAGTTTGTGGGCTTATTGTAGATGTCATATTGGTCATTTTTGTAATTTCTGTCATAGGGACTGCCGCCGTTTCTGTGGTGCGCATTTTCATTATAATTATATGTAGCCTCATTGTTATATTCTTGAGTGTCGCTGCTGTTTGTTGAATCTTCATGCTCCTCATCGTTCATGGCAGACTCGTTCTTAAAATCTGATTTTTTACCATCCTCATTTTTTGATTCATTTGTGCTCATACTGCTTAGCAATGGCATGAATGTTTCCATGAGACTGCTTAAATCTGCATTACTGATACCTTCGGACGGATTGGTTCCTGAATTGTTTGAGACGGAGGCAAGCAGGTCATTTATGTTCACATTTTTCATAATATCATTGATATTGCCATTTTTAAGCATGTTGGAGGCTACGGCTCCTATAATTTTATCCATGTTGCCGGCAATCAGCGGCTGTGCCAAAAGCTTGCCTACGGGAATATTCCCGTTTTTCATAAAAGCGGACATCATATCTGCAGGATTTTTTGTGTTAAGTGACTCTATGGGTCTGAAGGTCTGTGCTCTGTTTAAAAATGAGTACATGCCGAGCAGAGTGCTTACCTTTTCAAAAAAAGGCAAGTATGTATTCACCATTAAAACAGTATGTGGTGAAGTCAGGGGTGCAACCGTGCGGACCATGCTTATTATACCTTCAACTTTCTGAGGGTCTGACATCAATCCGGAAGTAAAATTTTTGGTGGTGCTGTTCAGTTTTGTAACCATGCCGGGCAGCTGCCCGTTTCCGAAGATATACTTTGCGGCTAAGAAATAAAGCAATATTTGAACAGGAATAATATCACCTTCTTATATACATATTTAATATTACATTCTATTCAGCGAATCGCATTGTGTTACACTTAAATGCTCTGAAGCTGCAAATTATACTGTTTTAATTTAGAAATGCGGACAAATATTTGTCTGCAGCATAGGAAAACAGTATATACTAATTCGCTTTAAGGGAACTGATTTAATGCGAATTAGTATTATATTGTAATCTAATTTATAATGCCGGCATATTATGTAATATGAAATGGAGGTATTGGAATGTCTAAATTTTTTAAGAGCTTTGACGACAATGAATTAAATAAAATTACGAAAAGCAAGGAGTTTAAAGATGTATCAAATGATAAAAAGGTGAATGATTTCGTAAATAATAAGCAGTTTAAAGAGTTTCAGGAGAAATATAAAGGCAAGACTGAGGATGAAATTCTGCGCGATGCCAAAAATATGAGTGAAAAATTGAAGGAGCAGTACGGAGAGGAGGAGTATAACAAAAAAATTCAGGATCTCAAGAATTTTGAGATGTTTTTAAGTCCTGAGCAAAAGAAAAAAATGAAGAAGTTTCTTGAAGGTCTGAAATAAAATCGGAGATGGAGGTGCGCACTAGCGGCCTCCGTTGTTAAATTATAAAATAATTATGCGTAAAACTAAATAAAAATATAAATGTGTTTTAGAAATAGAAACAAAGTTTTGATTTTGTCTGCTGACGAAAATTGGCTTGAAAACGATATTCCTACAAAAATAATAAAATTTTATGTCATAATTTTTAAAATAAATAAATGCGTTAAGGTGAAAATCGTTTTCATGAAAATACAAAATTAGGCTATTTTTTCAGTTATGGAATAAATAAACAGGCCAATAACTATTTGACAATTAATATATATTCAATTATAATATAGCAAGGTAATATTTTTAATTAAATTAGGAGGGACAAAATGAAGAAAGTTATAAGTCTATTATTAGTACTTATTATGGTTTTTAGTTTAGGCGCATGCAGCAAGCCAGCGGAAGCTCCGGCACAGAAACCTGCAGAAACACCTAAGGAAGAGCCGAAAACTGAAGCACCAAAAACTGAAGCACCTGCATCAGGCAATGAAGCATTCGCGGGAAAGATTGCTATAGTTACAAACACTCTTTCGCAAAATGAAGAAGAATATCGTTCTGCACAGGAAATGGTGGAGAGATACGGCGAAAAGAAAGTAATGCACGTTTTATGGCCGGACAACTTCATGACAGAGCAGGAACAAATGATCAGTATAATTTCCAAAATAGGATCTGATCCGGAAGTTAAAGCATTGATTATCAACCAGGCTGTTCCGGGAACAAACGCTGCAGTTGATAAACTGCTGGAAACTCGCGACGATATGTTCATAGTGTACTGTACACCGCAGGAAAATCCTCCTGACGTTGCAGCAAGAGCAAACTTGATTCTTCAGCCTGACGAATTAGGCATGGGTAATACTATTCCTGAGCAGGCAAAAGCAATGGGAGCAACGACATTTGTTCACTATTCGTTCCCAAGACATATGTCAGTTGTTATGCTGGCTGCAAGAAGAGACCTTATGAAAGCTAAATGTGCAGAAATAGGAGTAACATTTGTTGATGCTACAGCTCCGGACCCAACAGGGGATGCAGGAGTACCGGGAGCACAGCTTTTCATTCTTGAAGACGTTCCTAAGATGGTAGAAAAATACGGAAAGGATACTGCATTCTTCTCAACAAACTGTGCAATGCAGACACCGTTGATCAAGGCTACATTTGATGCCGGAGCAATATATCCTCAGCCATGCTGTCCGTCACCATACCACGGATATCCATCAGCATTGGGTATTGAAGCAACAGGATATACTGTTGATGCAATGGCTAATGTAATAAGCGAAACTGCAAAGAAGCTTAAAGAAGGCGGAGTTTTAGGAAGATTTGCAACATGGCCTGTACCTGTTGCTATGATGAACACAGTTGCGGGAAGCGAATATGCTGTTAAATGGATTAACGGCGAAGTTTCAAAAGATACTGTTGATACAGCTGTTTTAGAGCAATTGATGACCGAATATGCTAACGGCATCAGTGTTAAAACAACTCCATATGCGGAAGGTTCAACTGAGTATCCTACATTCAGATTGATTATGATGGACTTCTTGCTGTACGGAGAAGAGCACATATTATAATATTTGTTAAGAGATTAAGGGATGTTTCGGAATTTCTTTTGATGAACTTCCGATACATTCCTTTTTACGAAATATACAATTATGCAATAACAGGAGGTAAAAATGAGCGATAACCTTCTAAGCTTAAAAAATGTTTCAAAGGAATACTCCGGCAACAGGGTATTGAAGGATATAAACATTGAGCTAAAAAAAGGTGAAATACTTGCCCTAATCGGTGAAAACGGAGCCGGCAAGTCAACGTTGATGAACATACTTTTTGGTATGCCGGTTATTCATACAACCGGAGGCTATGAAGGAACAATTGAAATTGAAGGTGAAAAAGCAAATATCAAAACTCCTCATGATGCCATGGCTTACGGTATAGGAATGGTTCATCAGGAGTTTATGCTTGTTCCGGGATTTACGATTACAGAAAATATTAAGCTGAACAGAGAAATAACAAAGGCTAATCCGGTAAGTATGATATTGGGAAAGAGGCTTGAGTCACTGGACTTTGAAAAGATGAACCGGGACGCACGCAGCGCGCTGGATGTTCTCGATATGAACATAGATGAATTTCTGCCTGTGGCAGGATTGCCTGTTGGACATATGCAGTTCATTGAAATTGCCAGGGAAATAGATAAGGAAGGAATTAAAATATTAGTGTTTGACGAGCCTACGGCAGTATTGGCTGAGGCCGAAGCTAAAAACCTTCTCATCGCCATAAAGAAATTATCCCAAAAAGGAATTGGAATTATATTTATTAGTCACAGACTTGATGAAATTATAGAGGTTGCGGACAAGGTTGTCGTTCTCAGAGACGGAGAGCATGTGGCGACAAAGCCGATAAAGGAAACAGACAAATTTGAAATTGCGCAGCTAATGGTAGGAAGAAAGATTTCTATCGAAAGAATTGATTCGGAAAATAGGAACACAAGTGATGAAAGCATTTTAAGCATAAAAGATTTGCATGTTTCCATGCCGGGAGAAAGAGTCAAAGGCGTGGATTTAGAGGTTAAAAAGGGAGAAATAGTAGGAATAGGCGGTTTGGCGGGACAAGGCAAGCTTGGAATTGCAAACGGGCTTATGGGAATTTATTCTTCCAGGGGCGAGGTTGCGTTTAATGGGGAAAAGCTTCAGTTAAACGATGCAAAGGCTGCAATTCAGTCGGGGCTTGCGTTTGTGAGCGAGGACAGAAAAGGTGTTGGTCTCCTTCTGGACGAATCCATAGAGGGCAATATAGTGTTTTCGGCAATGCAGACAAGAAATGACTTTTTGATAAAAGTAGGTCCTTTAGGATTTATTGATTCTGCAAAAATTAGACAACATGCCAAGAAGATGATAAAGGATCTTGATATAAGATGTACGTCCCCACTGCAGAAGGCAGGAAGGCTCAGCGGAGGAAACCAGCAGAAGGTATGCGTTGCAAGAGCGCTTACTTTAAATCCTCAGCTTCTTTTGGTATCTGAGCCTACAAGAGGTATAGATATAGGTGCTAAAAAATTAGTTCTTGATTTGCTTAAGCAATTAAACGAGGATTACGGAATGACCATTGTAATGACTTCATCTGAGCTTGCGGAGCTCAGAAGTATATGCGACCGTATCGTTATAATATGTGAAGGTAAGGTTGCGGGAGTCCTTCCTCCTGATGCACAGGATGCCGAGTTCGGTCTCATGATGTCGGGAAGCGCACATAATGCTGAAGGGAGTGAAGTATAATGGTTGAAGTAAAAGAAAAACACGGTTTTAAGGATATAGTAAATAAAGTCGGACTACCAACTCTCATTATAGGATCTTTTTGGATCATTGTTTTGATTATAGGCGGGATGCTGGATATCTCCATGGTCACACTTATGAGTGATACCATAAAGCGTGCCGGGATGAACGGTATACTGGTACTTGCTATGGTTCCATCGATTCAGTCAGGAACCGGACCGAACTTTGCACTTCCAATAGGAATTGAATGTGGGTTGTTTGCAATGGTGTTGTCAGTTGAATTCGGATTTACAGGAGCGTCATGGCTTTTTGTATCAGCTGCAATGGCAATCGCATTTGCTATCGTTACGGGTTATTTGTACGGAAAGCTTTTAAATTCTGTTAAGGGCTCCGAAATGACCATAGCAACATATACGGGATTTTCCAGCGCGGCTATTATGTGCCTTGCATGGCTTATGATTCCGTTTTCAAGCCCTAAAATGGGATGGTTTATGGGAAAAGGATTAAGAGAAACTATACAGCTTGATGCAGTCGGAGGAGCACAGATACTGAGCAACTTCATGAGCTTCACTGTTAAGGGCATGACAATACCAACAGGTATGTTGTTAGTATTCTTTCTTTGCTGCTTGATAGTGTGGCTGTACTTCAGGTCTAAATCAGGTGTTGCAATATCTGCCGGAGGTATTAACCCAAGGTTTGCACAAGCCTCAGGTATAAATATAGACAGAAACAGAATTAAAGCAAATGTTTTGTCCAATGTATTGGGAGCAATCGGAATAATTGTATATTCCCAAGGATATGGATATACGCAGCTCTACAATGCTCCACTGATGATGGCGTTTCCGGCGGTAGCGGCAATTTTAATAGGCGGAGCTACAGCATCACGTGCCAAGGTTTCCCATGTAATAATCGGAGTATTCATATTCCAGGGGCTTCTTACAACGGCTCTTCCGGTAGCAAATCAGTTGTTTGAGGGCACGGACCTTTCAGAAATAATGCGTATGGTTATACAGAACGGTATAATCCTATATGCTTTAACACAGGTAGGAGGCGGCAAATAATGAATAATGCATATACGGGAGAAAAATTAAAGAGTAAAAGCAGTTCATCATGGGTTGCAGATAATATAGTTACATTGATATTTATTGCATTTACTATATTTGGTTTTGTGGTTTCCGACGGGGTTACAATGAACTACTTTCTGACAGAGCTTTCAAGCAGGTTCTTTAGAAATGCATTCCTTGTTCTTTCGCTTATAATACCTGTTGTGGCAGGTCTCGGGCTGAACTTTGGTATAGTTGTAGGTGCAATGGCAGGTCAGATTGCCATAGCTATTGTGCGGTATTTTGATATGGGCGGAGTTTCAGGAATGTTTCTGACTTTTCTTATAGCATTCCCCATAGCGGCATTTTCCGGATACCTTACGGGAATTTTGTACAACAAAACAAGAGGGCAGGAAATGATAGCCAGCCTTATAGTTGGATATTTTGCCAATGGTATTTACCAGTTTTTATTCCTGTTTGCAGTGGGGGTAATAATTAAGGTTCCTGCTGATCATCCTATGATTAAGCCTGACGGCGTAGGCGTGAGAATGACCGTCGATCTGGTTAAAGTTGAGGATGGCGGGTTAAAATATGCCCTTGATAAAATAATGGAAATACCATTTATGTGGGCAATTCTTATTGTGGCAGCAGCAGTGCTCTTGCTTCAGGTATTCAGATATGTACGCAATAAAAATATGGCAGCTTTCACCGGCCAGAAAAATGCTACACTTATAAATTCCTTGATATGCGTTATACTTATCGGTATAAGCGCACATGCCATAGTTACTAAATCAAGTCTTATGATGGTGAGAAAAGTTCCGGTTATGATAGGTTTATTTATTATAGCACTTTGTATATTCAACGAAAAAATATTGAAAACAAAGTTAGGACAGGACTTCAGAAGTGTTGGGCAAAGTCAGCACATCGCAGAGGTTTCAGGTATAAATGTAGACAGGACAAGAATAATAGCGACAATCATGTCAACTGTATTGGCGGCATGGGGGCAGATTATGTACCTGCAGAACATGGGAACACTGAACACCTACGGGGCGCATACACAAATCGGTATGTTCTCAGTTGCTGCACTTCTTGTTGGAGGAGCATCAACTCAAAAAGCGAATATAAGACATGCGATACTGGGAACTCTGTTGTTTAACTCAATGTTTATAATGTCTCCTGAAATAGGACTTTCACTGTTTGGCAATGCGTTGCTGGGAGAATATTTCAGAACATTCATGGTATACGGTGTTATAGGTCTTGCGCTTGGACTTCACGTATGGAGAACATATGTAAAAGGAAAAGAAGTAATTGAGTAATTATATTTAATTAAAAGAAGCTACAGCAAAAATTATTTGCCGTAGCTTCTTTTTTGCGGTATAATCATGGCAGTAAAACGGAGGAAGCCATGAAGGATAAAATACTTATACTTGCAATAGAATCATCCTGCGATGAAACAGCTGCTGCTGTTGTTGAAAACGGCAGGAATGTTTTGTCTAATATAATATCATCACAGATAGAAATACACAAAGAATTCGGCGGAGTTGTGCCGGAGGTTGCGTCAAGAAAACATATTGAAAACATAAACGACGTGGTTGAGGAGGCGCTGGCAGAAGCTAATGCAAGCGTTGAAGAAATAGATGCCATAGCCGTGACCTACGGTCCGGGACTTGTCGGAGCTCTTTTGGTAGGAGTTAACTTTGCAAAGGGTCTTTCCTATGCATGGAGTAAACCTCTTATTGCCGTGAATCATATTGAGGGCCACATAAATGCAAATTTCATAGAGGATAGAGAGCTTGAGCCTCCGTTCATATGCATGGTTGCATCCGGAGGGCACACGCACCTGGTGTATGTAAAAGATTACGGCAAATACGAAATACTTGGCAAGACGAGAGATGACGCAGCCGGAGAGGCATTTGATAAAATTGCCAGGGCAATAGGACTTGGGTATCCGGGAGGGCCTCTTATTGACAAAGTTGCAAAAACAGGAAATAGGAATGCAATAAAATTCCCCAGAGTTGTTATTGATGATGAGACATTGGATTTCAGTTTCAGCGGACTGAAATCTGCAGTATTAAATTATATCCACAACAGCAACCAGAAAAATGAAGAAGTTAATATGGAGGATGTTGCTGCAAGCTTTCAGGAAGCAGTGGTGGAAGTGCTTGCAATGAAGACGATAAAAGCTGCAAAGCTTAAAAGTTGCGGTACAATCGCTCTTGCAGGAGGAGTTGCATCAAACTCCAGATTGAGAGAAGCTCTTCAGGAGGAATGCATGAAGCATAATTATAAATTTACAAAACCATCACCTGTTTTATGCACTGACAATGCAGCAATGATTGGATGTGCGGCATATTATAAATATTTAAATAAACAATTTGCGGATGCATCGTTAAATGCACTGCCAAACTTAGAACTTGCAGATTTATAAACAGGAAAAAACAAAAAAGTATCAACAGCTGTGGATAAAGCTGTTGATACTTGAAATATTGCAGAAAAGTTATACACAGCATATTAACAATCAGTGTATAACTTTTTCTATTCCTCCATGATTTCTGCCCACCTTGTGTACAAGTCTTCAAGTTCATTTTTGCAAATGTTTAATTTTTCATTTAGGTCAATAATTAGAACTTTATCATCATATGTCGAAGGTTGACACAATTCATGCTCTAATTCAGAAATTTTATTTTCATGCATTTCTATTTGTTCTTCCAAGCTTTTTATTGTTCTGTCACGCTGCTGCCTGTCACGTATGCTTTCCCGTTCCTTTTTCTTTTCGGCGTTTATTTGTGTCTTTGTTTTGGAAACGGTCACCTCTTCATCTTTTTCCTCAAGCTCCGCTTTCTTTTGTAGGTAATAATCATAGTTGCCAAGGTATTGAAAAACTCCGTCGGCAGACATGTCATAGATTTTGTCTGTCACCTTGTTCAAGAAGTATCTGTCATGTGATACAACCAATATGGTCCCATCATAATTAAGCAGGGCATCCTCCAGAATCTCCTTTGAATCAATGTCAAGGTGGTTGGTAGGCTCATCCATCAGCAGGAAATTTGCATTTGAAGTCATGAGCTTTAACAGAGAAAGCCTTCCTTTTTCGCCGCCGCTTAAATCGCCTACTATTTTATACATATCGTCGCCATTGAATAAAAACTGCGCCAGCATGGTACGTATGTCGTAATAGTTGGAGTCAGGGTTGTAATCCCAGATTTCATCTATTACCGTGCTTTCACTGTCAAGGCTGGTCTGCTCTTGGTCGTAATATCCTATGTTCACATAATGGCCAAGGATTACAGTGCCTTCAAAACGCTCCAATTTATTGGCCAGAACTTTCAGAAGAGTTGATTTTCCTATGCCGTTGGGACCTATTATTCCCACCCTCTCGCCTTTATAAATGCTCATATACACGTTTTTGAATACCTGATGGTCACTATAGCTTACAGATAAACTTTCTACGTTCAGTACATCTCTCCCGCTTTTTATTTTGGGAGTGAATCTCAGCTTGACTTTTTTGCTGTCAGTTACAGGTCTATCCATTTTTTTTATTTTATCGAGAGCTTTCTGCCTGCTGAATGCCTGGCGGATATTTCTCTTGCTTCCGTAAGCATGGAGGCGACGTATCATTTCTTCCTGACGCTCAATCTCTCTTTCATATTCCTCGTATTGCTTTATTTCATGCTCAAGCTCGGTTTTTCTTTTTTTCATGAATTCGGTATAATTACCGTTGTAAGCCTTAAGATTTTTGTTTTCCATAAGAAAAATTCTGCTTACGGTGTTGTCCAAAAAGTAACGGTCGTGGGATATTATTATTACGGCTCCCTTAAAATCACGGATATATTTCTCAAGCCATGAAATTGCCTGAATGTCCAGATGATTTGTAGGCTCATCCAGCAACAGTATGTCTGCTTCTTCCAAAAGGAGCTTTGCCAGCATAACTCTGCTTTTCTGGCCACCGCTGAGCAGATTTACCGGCTTGTCAAATTCACTGTCGGTGAAGCCCAGACCTCTCAAAACTCCTTTGATTAAGCTTTTAAAGCTGTAGCCGTCAGCCTCCTCAAACTTTTCACTCATTTTTGAATAGCTTTCCATGAGCCTTTCGAGTTCTTCGGTGCTGTCATTTTCGGTGAAGGTGCTTATTTTATTGGACATTTCATGAAGCTCTTCCTCCATACTGATTACATCCGAATAAATAGTAAGCATTTCATCCATTATGGTACGGTTGCTTTCAATAATAGTATTTTGCTTCAAATAACCAAGCCTTTTGCCTTTGGGTCTGTATATTTCACCGGAATCCGGCTCTAAATTTTCAGTTAATATATTAAAAAGTGTAGTCTTTCCCGCCCCGTTTAAGCCTATAAGACCTATCTTTTCGTTGTCATTGACTGTGAATGATATATTCTCTATAATATTGTCAACCACATATGCCTTTGAAATATCATTGCACGATAAAACTATCATAAGTATTCCTTCCTTTTTTTATTGCAAGCTAATACTAACCCGCATAGAATAAGTTACATTGAAGCGGATTAGCATATACTGCTTTCCTATATAGCGGACAAATATTTGTCTGCATTTTAAAATAAAAGCAGTATAATATGATTATATCAGCCTTCATCATTATTTTCAATTGCATTATGAAAAAGGATGAATGTTGAGTCAGGAACAGGAAGATATGGACAAATATCGATTGACAAAAATTTATATTTAGTATAAATTATAATAAAAATTGTCTTTGCTGCTGATAATTTCAGCGATGTTTTGGAGCTTGCGACATTTTAATATGAAAGGAAGAAAAACATGCCTGTAATAATACCATCAACTTTGCCTGCATATAGAACCATGAAAGATGAGAACATATTTGTCATGAGCAATGAAAGAGCTCAGACGCAGGATATAAGGCCTCTGGAGGTTCTCGTTGTAAATCTGATGCCTACAAAGATCGAGACGGAAACACAGTTTGTGAGGCTTCTCTCAAACTCTCCAATTCAGATAAATGTTGAATTTATTCATACAAGCACCCATGATGCCAAGAATATTTCGGAAAGTCACATGAAGAGCTTTTATAAAAGTGTTAAGGATATAAAGAATAAAAAGTATGATGCAATGATTGTTACAGGTGCTCCTGTAGAGCTGATGGAATTTGATGAAGTTGATTATTGGGATGAACTGAAGGAAATTCTTGATTTTTCATCCACAAACGTAACATCTTCAATGTTCATATGCTGGGGGGCTCAGGCTGCGCTTCATCATTTTTACGGACTTAATAAAAGGACGCTTGACAAAAAGGTATTCGGTGTATTTGAGCATGAAAAGAAGCATGAAACATGTATGCTTTTAAATGGCTTTGATGATATATTTTATGTTCCACATTCAAGGCATACTGAGGTAACCGCTGAGGACATCAAAAGCATAAATGAGCTTATAATACTTGCCGAATCAACGGATGCAGGTGTACATATTGCTGTTACAGATGATTACAGCAGAATATTTATTATGGGACATGCAGAATATGACCCCATGACATTAAAGAAGGAATATGACAGAGACGTGAGCCAGGGAAAGCATATAAATATTCCTATGAACTATTATCCTTATAACGACCCTTCAAAAAAACCATTTGTAAAGTGGAGGAGTCATGCCAATTTGCTGTTTAAAAACTGGATTAACATAATTTATCAGGAAACGCCTTATGATATAAATGAAGTAGGTAAGAACAGAACTGATTGGTACCATTAATATAAATGGTATCTTTTTTTTTAGGATGAAATATGTTAGAATATAGTTGTTGTTCAACAAATAACATATGAGTTTAATATAGATAAAAATAATTGTGATTGTGGAGGAAGTATGGGTAAATTTTTTGGTACTGACGGTGTGAGAGGAATTGCGAACAAAGACCTGTCACCGGATTTGGCATATAAGCTGGGGCGTATAGGAGGCTTTTTTTTAACAAAGGGTAAGAAAAGACCTAAGATGGTGGTTGGAATGGATACGAGAATATCAGGGGACATGCTTGAAGGGGCTCTTTCATCGGGGCTAAATTCAGCAGGAGTAGATGTGCTGTATCTGGGTGTGTTGCCAACGCCTGCGGTTGCATGCATGATAAAAATACTTGAGGCAGATGGCGGTGTTATGATTACGGCATCTCACAATCCCGTAGAATACAACGGAATCAAATTTTTCAATGACAAAGGGCTTAAATTGACCGATGATATGGAAAACTCCATAGAAGAATACATAATCAATAATATAGACATAGATTTCCTTCCGGTGTCCGGTGAGGTGGGAAGAAAAATACGCATCGATAACCCTGTAAGAAAATATATGGAATTTTTAAAGGAAACAATGGATGTTGACCTGACTGGGCTGAAGGTGGCTGTTGACTGCGGAAACGGGGCTGCTTACAAAGCCGCACCTGAGCTTTTGCACGAGCTTGGTGCTCAGGTCTATGTAATTCATAATGATCCCAACGGCATAAATATAAATGTGGAGTGCGGCTCCACAAAGCCTGAGGAAATTCAGAAGTTGGTGTTAGAGACAGGTGCGGATGTCGGGCTGTCATTTGACGGTGATGCAGACAGACTCATAGCTGCAGATGAAAACGGAAATATTGTGGACGGAGACCATATTCTTGCTATATGCGGCATTCACATGAGAGAAAAAGGAAGATTGAAAAGCAATACTGTAATCGGGACAGTTATGACAAATATGGGACTTGATATATGCCTGAAGGAAAAGGGTATAGACATAATCAAAACTAATGTAGGGGACAGGTATGTGCTTGAGGAAATGCTTAAGGGCAAGCATTCCATTGGAGGCGAGCAATCAGGACACATAATTTTCCTTGACTATAATACGACAGGAGACGGACTGCTTACTGCCATACAGCTTTTAAGCGTAATGAAAGAAAAAAACACAAGACTTTCAAAGCTGGCAGGAATAATGAGCGTAATGCCTCAGATTCTGGTAAATGCAAGAGTGTCGGATGAAAAAAAGAAGCTTTATTTAGAGGATGAAGCTATAAAAGATAAAATTGAAGAAATCGAAAGTCATTTTAACGGCAGAGGCAGAGTGCTCATACGGCCTTCAGGAACAGAGCCGTTGGTGAGAGTAATGATTGAGGGTGAGAACATGGAGGAAATAGAACTCTGTGCCAATGAGCTGTCAGAGCTCATAGAGGAAAGATTGAAATAGAAATTCAATCTAATTCAATCCTTGAGAGGTATTTCCATATATGGAAGATATACAAATCGTTCTTTCGGCTGATGGTAGATGGTTATAGAGTTCAGTGTATATTCAGAGGCAGGGATCAGTTTGGTTTCTGCCATTTTTTTAATTCTCTCTATATCTACGGGCTTATTGTGCCTTTGCTTGACTATTGTCAGGTGAGGAGTATACCCTCTTTTTTCTTTTGGTAAATTGAGGGCTTTAAAAATATTTTCGTATAAATCAATGAGCCCGGGTGAATGTACTCCTACGTACAATACTCTGCTGTCAAACTGGCCCAATTCATTCAGTTTAATTTTAAAAGCTTTTGTACTTCTGCATACATTTATAATATCGCTTATGAATGAATCTTCATCCGGTAATGAGGGAGGAGGAATTATAGTGATGTGTGGCTCGGTAGTAAAAAATCTGAACTCTGCTCTTAGCATTTCAATTCTATTTTTATAATTTTCGGGAACCTGTGCTCCGATGAAATATTTCATATGTTTTCCTTTCTTTTTACTTTTCTCTTATTATATTTTATATTTAAAAATAATCAAGGCTATATTATAATAAATTAAAATCATAGTGGAATATTAGATACATCGAACTTATTATACGGAATTAATTATGGAATATGAAAATCTATCTGTTTTTTTGAAATATCTTGAGCAGGGAGGACCGTTAGTCGGAGTACTGCTGCCTGTGATTGAGGCATTTATACCTGTATTGCCTCTGATTGGATTTGTAATAATTAATGTTGCCGCCTTCGGATTTGTTCTTGGATACCTGTATTCATGGATGGGAAACTGTATAGGCTCTTTTCTTTTGTTTTTATTTATACGTAAGGTAGGGGGGAAGAAATTTGAAGAAAAAATAAAAAAAAGCAAATATAAGGGAACTCTCGAAAAAATAAAAAAAAGAGAAGTAACAGTATTGTTTTATTTATACTGTTTTCCGTTCACTCCTTCTTTTTTAATAAGCGGTACGGCGGCCTTGGCAAATATGGATACTCAAATTTTCCTTATTACAATGATTCCCGCAAAGTTTGTAATGATTTTATCCCTTGCCTTTATAGGTGAAAATGTAAGTTCATTTT
Organism: Firmicutes bacterium UBA2530; assembly: GCA_002340985.1. GTDB lineage: Bacteria > Bacillota > Clostridia > Tissierellales > Sedimentibacteraceae > Sedimentibacter. The sequence continues at coordinate 330,381 of DDNC01000002.1, forward strand.
TTATAAACCCATTAAAGTCGGTACTTTATATAATGATTATTTTGCTTATTAACTACATTAGCAAGAAACTTATTCAGAAGTACGAAGAACATCACAGGCATGATGCGGGAGACGTAAATTAATTTATAAAAAGGTATTGACATTGACGCTGCGTAAACGTGTACACTTAGACTGTTAGGAGTTGATAAAAATGGAATACACGGTCAAAAAACTTGGTTCTCTGGCAGGTGTCAGCGGCAGGACGCTGAGGTATTATGATGAAATAGGGATTCTTAAGCCGGCAAGAACCAATTCATCATGATATCGCATATACGGAGAGAAAGAAGTTGACAGGCTTCAGCAAATTCTGTTTTACCGAGAGTTAGGTGTCAGTCTGGACGATATAAAGGATATAGTCACATCTCCTGATTTCGACGAAGTAAATGCGCTTAAGCAGCATTACGACGAACTCCTTGCAAGAAGGAAGCAGCTGAATATCTTGATTGAGAATGTTGAGAAAACTATTTTCAGCAAAGAAGGGAGAATAAAAATGAGCAACAATGAAAAATTTGAGGGCTTTAAAAAAAGGCTGGTTGAGGATAATGAAAAACGGTACAGTGAGGAAATCAGAGAAAAGTATGGCGCTGAAGCTGTTGAAAAGTCTAACAGCCAGCTGATGAATATGACAGAAGAGCAGTACAATGAGATGCAGGAATTAGGAGATTCAGTCATGGCGACACTCAGGGAAGCATATGCCACAGGAGGTCCTGAATGTGAATTGGGTCAGAAGGCCGCAGAGCTTCATGCAAGATGGATAACCTGCTGCTGGGGTTCATACAACAAAGAGGCACATGCAAATTTGACTCAGATGTATGTGGATGATGAAAGGTTCAGGGCATATTATGATAAGGAACAGTCTGGTATGGCGGAATTCCTGAGAGATGCGGTTTATATCTATACAAAATAACAATAAAAATTGGCGCGGCGTTATGCTGCGCCAATTTGCACTAAGTGTTTAAGATGATTCAGTGATGTGTTTATGTTTTTGAGATTGCCGGAATATATTATTTTTCCGTTTAATTTTAACAGATTCTGTGGTCTTACAAGACTTCTGGGAATTCCAAAGTCTACAATGCCCGCCGAGTTCAGCACATAATATACAAATTCTGAACAAAGAAAGTGTTTTTCTGAATGTGTTTCTGAATTAAATAAGTTTCGAAAGAGCCCGGCATAATTATAGCTGTATGAATTTCTGTTTAATTCAAATTCGTTTAATAGTGCAGTTATTTTTTCATATTGATTATCAGTTATCCGGAGTTCAATAACTTTTCCATGTAAATATTTATGAAAACCATAAATCCCGTCGTTGAAATTCTCCGTAACAAATGTTCCTATAAAAGGGTTATAGGTATATTTCCTGCCGAAACTGAACATTGTTTCAAAGCTTTTGTTCAGCGATAAAGAAGCGTGGGTATATTCATCTCTTTTTAGGAAGCTTATAATATTTGACAGCAGCGTATTTGTTTTTGTAAGAACTATATATATTTTCTTCATGATTCCTCCCGGTGTCCGTTTGTAAGTTAATTATAAAACATACTGTTTAATATCCAATAAAGAAAGCATTAATTAATAATTAGAATCACATATAATTTCTTAATAATGAAGTGGTTGATGCTGAAAGGTAATTAAGCTATAATATAGCAGAAGGCATATTTTAGGAATTTAAGATTAGCACTAATAAGAAAGGGGTAATAATATGGATAATAAAGATTATTTTTGCTCGTGTAAAAATTTGAGCTGTGCATTGCACCCTACAAAACATGATAGTGGATGTACATTGTGTATAAGTAAAAACTTGAAGTTAAAAGAAATACCCAATTGTTTTTTTAATTTGGTAGATGGTGCTGAGTCAAGAGAAGGAGATTTTTTTGAAGACTTTGCAAGATTAGTATTGGCAAGTAAGGAAGAATAGTATAGTCAGGTCAATAATATAACTTAGCGGAATCAGCATCAGATACGTATTGAGAGGAGAAGATTCATATGGATTCATCTAATATAATATTTGCATTTTCACTGACGCTCTTTGCCGGGCTTTCCACAGGAATCGGAAGTGCTCTCGCGTTACTTACAAAGAAAACCAGCCCGAAATTCCTTTCTGTGTCACTGGGATTTTCGGCGGGTGTCATGATTTATGTTTCATTTGCTGAAATACTTCTGAAAGCTAATGATGCGTTAGTATCTGCACTCGGAGACAAGCTGGGTGCATGGGCAGCTGTAGGAGGATTCTTTTTTGGCATATTGCTGATAGCTGCTATCGACAATCTAATACCAAAAACAGAAAATCCACATGAGGTGCATACTGTAGAAGAAATGGACGGAGAAAGTGAATCGCACAAATCAAACTTAATGAGAATGGGATTGTTTACTGCTTTGGCGGTAGGGATTCACAACTTTCCTGAGGGATTGGCAACCTTCACAGCTGCACTGAATGATCCGAAGCTTGGTATACCCATTGCTGTTGCCATTGCAATTCACAACATACCGGAGGGTATAGCTGTTGCTGTTCCAGTGTTTTACGCAACGGGAAGCAGAAAAAAAGCATTCAATTTATCATTTTTATCAGGTCTGTCAGAGCCTGTTGGTGCACTTATAGGATATCTGCTCTTATACAGATTCTTCAGTGATGCTATGTTTGGATTTATATTTGCTTCGGTAGCAGGAATAATGGTTTACATAAGTCTTGATGAGCTTCTGCCTTCCGCAAGGGAATACGGTGAACACCACCTTGCCATATACGGACTTATCGCCGGTATGGCAGTAATGGCTGTAAGCCTTTTATTGTTTATATAATTTATGCCGCAGACAGAATATCGGGCTGCGGCATAGAGTAGGAGTCTTACTTCTGAAGCATTCTGCTTATATGCTTGCATAAATCCAATGCTTTTGGATGGTTAAGTTTTTTAGCCAGCTCATAGGCATTTTTAAGGTGTTTTTCAGCTTCAGTATAATTATTTTTTTTAATTTCCAGCAAAGCCTTATAGCATTCTGTCATGTCTCTACCCCAAATAGCACCGAATTTGTTAAAAAAATCAAGAGATTTATTTATATATACTTCGGCCTCACCATATTTTTCAAGATGGTACAACGACTGCCCAGCATTTGAATAAAATATTTCAAGCCCCTTGACTACGGAATTTTCGATACATGTTTGTATTGCCTTGATAAAGTAATTATATGCTTCATCGTTGTTCCCAAGATCTTTATGCATTTGACCGAGATAATTGTAGCTTGCGGAAATATTTATGCCGTGCTTTCCGCCGAATTTATTCAGACTGGAGAAAATACTGATGGAGTTATTTAATGCATTTGCTGCCTCTTCATAGTTTTCGGTTTTGATTAAATAGAGCCCCTTCAATCTTAAGACTATTCCTCTTTCCTCGATAATATCTTTTTTATCCAGTAGATTGAGACATTTTTCTATGTATTCACGCATCATGTTATTATTATCTGTCTGTATAGCGTAATAAATCATCTGTTTGTAATTGTTTAAGAGATAGAGCAAATTATCCAATTTTTGTGATAATTTAATGCTGATTTCAATATTTTTGACGCCCTGTTCGTATTTTCCAACAGAAACATAGTACCTTCCTGCAAGATATGATGCCTCCATCTTGATTTTTAAATATTCCGTATCGAGATTATCAATGCTGGTAAGGTCCGTATCTATATTTTTTAACTCAGATTCTATATCGGCTATATTTTGGGAATCCGGCCATATGGATGTGTCGGGTGACAGCATGGGATATGCCTCATGATATATGGTATAAAAATCTGTGAGATTTTCAATCTTGCTTTTCAATTTAGCATAGTCCTTATCAATATTTAAGCTTCCCGCATCCTTTAAATCCAATATATATTTGAATGCTTTTTTTGTTTTGAGCTCCGGTTCAACGCCCAGGTCTTTTTTCAAAACATGCGCAAGCTCATGATATAATTTTATTGCTTTGTTATAGTCTTCGGACATGGCATATATTTTCATCAGGTGGCGGTACGTTTTTTCATTGTAGGGGTCATTCTTTATAAGTATGTTTCTGTATTCGTCGATGCTGTTGAAATCTCCGGTATTGACAAGTTCAGTTACCTTGCTTTTTACTGATTTAATATATATATCCTTGTAGAAATCTCTTTTTTCATGCAGCCATTCCTCGAATTCATAGCAATTCTTAACAGAGAAATTAAAAAGGAAATCGCCGCTGTATAAATCAAAAGCATTGGATTCCATAATTGCATCCGTATCTATTTCAAATGAAAAGTTATCTGAAAATTCTATGGTTGATTTTGAGGAAGAAAATATGTCTTCATGTATACTTGATTTAATTTTATACAATGCATCTCTCAAATTTTTTCTTGCGGTTTCTTCGCCCGTGTCACTCCAAAACATGGCTGTTGCCTCTTCTCTGGACACTTTTTTATTAGTGCAGACATAATAAAACAAAGCCTCGGATTTTTTGTAAGGGAATGTTATTTTGGTTCTATTAAGTTCGACTGATGGGGTACCGAGTAATTTAACAGATACATGATTCATGTTTGTCCCTCAAAAATAGATGTTTAATCTATGATATATTATTTTGTGGAAATTATCAATATTAAAGAGTGAGAAGAGTGGAGGGGCGCAAAAAATTAAGCCTTACAAACGTAAGGCTCAATAATATTTATAAAAAAACAAGGGGGAGAGTTAAGCAATAAGAATACTTATTAGCTTATGTGCCTATTATATAGTTACAATCTTTAAGTAATCTTAAATTTAGACGAATTTTCGACGGTGATATTTTATAATAAACATATATAATTGGAGGTGTGCTATGATAAACAATTTAGACATATCAAAGGCAATGACTATAAGACTGGACGATACTTTACCGGAATATCCTTCTTTTAAGGAAGGCGTCAGAAGAGCTCCCAAGAGAGAACTTAAGCTAAACGAAAGAGAAATAAAGCTTGCATTGAAAAATGCATTGAGGTATGTTCCTGAAAATCTTCATGAACAATTAGCACCTGAATTTTTGGAAGAATTAATGACCAGAGGCAGAATTTACGGCTACAGATTTATGCCAAAGGAAAGAATTTACGGAAAACCAATTGATGAATACAAGGGAAACTGTGTAGAGGGAAAAGCATTTCAGGTTATGATTGACAACAATCTTGACCATGAGGTTGCCTTATATCCTTATGAGCTTGTGACCTACGGAGAAACAGGACAGGTGTGCCAGAACTGGATGCAGTATAGGCTTATTAAAAAATATTTGGAGCAGCTCACAGATGAGCAGACGCTGGCAATTATGTCCGGTCATCCTCTTGGGCTTTTCAAATCCCATAAAACAAGCCCCAGAGTTATCCTATCCAACGGACTGATGATAGGAATGTTTGACAATCCAGACGACTGGGCGAAGGCAACAGCTATGGGGGTTTCAAGCTACGGACAGATGACTGCAGGGGGATGGATGTACATCGGACCGCAGGGAATTGTTCACGGAACATTCAATACATTGATTAATGCGGGAAGAAAAGAACTCGGAATTCCGGATGACAAGGATTTGGCAGGTCATTTGTTCATAACATCAGGTTTGGGTGGAATGAGCGGGGCACAGCCCAAGGCCATAGAAATTGCAAACGGCGTGGGAATAGTAGCTGAAGTTGATTATTCAAGAATTGAAACAAGGCTGAATCAGGGATGGGTTTCAATGGTTACGGACAAACTTGATGAGGCATTTGCAAAGGCAAAGGAATACATGGATAAGAAGCAGACAATTTCAATAGCATATCACGGAAATATAGTCGATTTGCTTGAATATGCCGTTGAGAACAATATCCATGTGGATTTGCTGTCAGACCAGACATCATGCCACGTCCCATATGACGGAGGATATTGTCCTAAAGGACTTAATTTTGAACAAAGAACAGAATTACTCAACACAGATAAAAATAAATTTGCCAAATTGGTTAATAAATCACTGGTGGAGCATTTCGGGGCTGTTAAAACACTTGTTGAAAGAGGAACATATTTCTTTGATTATGGCAATGCTTTTATGAAAGCTGTGTTTGATGCAGGGGCGAAGGAAATTGCGAAAAACGGTGTAGATACAAGCGAAGGTTTCATATTCCCATCCTATGTGGAAGACATAATGGGTCCTATGCTATTTGATTACGGCTACGGTCCATTCAGATGGGTGTGCCTCAGCGGAAAGCCTGAAGACCTGAGAAAAACAGACCATGCGGCGATGTCGGTTATAGACCCAAACAGAAGAGGTCAGGACAGAGACAACTATATCTGGATACGTGATGCGGAAAAAAATAAATTGGTTGTGGGAACTCAGGCGAGAATTCTTTACCAGGATGCCCTGGGAAGAAGGGACATTGCGCTGAAGTTCAACGAAATGGTCAGAAACGGTGAAATAGGTCCTGTTATGCTGGGACGAGACCACCACGACACAGGCGGAACAGATTCGCCATACAGAGAAACTTCAAATATTTACGACGGAAGCAACGTTACTGCCGATATGGCCGTTCACTGCTTTGCAGGTAATGCAGCAAGAGGAATGAGTCTGGTTGCTCTTCACAACGGAGGTGGAGTTGGAATCAGCAAATCAATAAACGGAGGCTTCGGAATGGTGCTGGACGGCAGTGAAAGAGTTGATAATATATTGATTAAATCTGTGCCGTGGGATACAATGGTGGGTGTGGCAAGGCGCAACTGGGCCAGAAACGAGCATTCAATAGAGACATCAATAGAATACAACAGTAAATTTGCAGGGCAAGACCATATAACAATACCATATATAGCTTGTGATGAGCTTATCGAAAAAACATTGAAGGAATATAACAAATAGGAGGAAATTATGGACAGAATAGTAGAATGTGTTCCAAATATAAGTGAGGGAAGAGATTTAGAAAAGCTTGAAAAAATTCTTGATGTATTCAGAGGAAAGCGAGATGTGAAGCTTTTGGATTATTCCAGCGATGAGGACCACAACAGGACGGTTGTGACGCTGGTGGGAGAGCCTGAAGCCGTTAAATCTGTAATGATTGAGGCTATAGGGAAAGCTGTTGAGCTCATAGATTTGAATAAGCACGAAGGGCAGCATCCTCGCATGGGAGCGGTTGACGTTGTGCCGTTCATTCCCATAAGAAACGTAACGGTTGAAGAAGCTGACAGGCTTGCCAAGGAGGTTGCAGCTGAAGCTTCAAGGCTGTATGGACTGCCATTTTTCCTATATGAAAAATCAGCGTCTGCTCCTCACAGAGAGAACCTTGCCAACATAAGGAAGGGACAGTTCGAGGGTATGGCTGAAAAGATGAAGGATGGGATGTGGAAGCCTGATTTCGGTCCCGAAACAATTCACCCAACAGCAGGAGTGACCGCAATTGGAGCGAGAATGCCATTGGTTGCGTACAATGTAAACCTTGCAACAAATAATCTTGATATAGCAAATGCAATAGCGAAAAATGTGAGACACATAAACGGCGGCTTCAGACATGTGAAGGCATTGGGAATAGAGCTTGAGGACAGGGGAATTGTGCAGGTTTCAATGAACCTGACGGACTATACAAAGTCTTCAATATACCGTGTGTTTGAAACAATAAAGATGGAAGCACAAAGATACGGGGTAGCAATCGTAGGAAGTGAAATTGTAGGGCTTGTGCCATTGCAGGCAATTGTTGATACCGCAGATTATTATTTGAGACTGGAGAACTTCAATTTTGATCAGGTGCTGGAAACCAGACTGTAAGGAGGGTGCCATGAGCAGATTGATTATAAAAAATGCTGCCGAGCTTGTCACCTGCAAGGGAGGGCCAAAGCACGGAAAGAATATGTCTGAAATAGGAAGGATACATGACGGATGTGTCGTTGTTGAGGATGGAATAATAGCAGATGTGGGTACCACAGATGAAGTGCTTTCAAAGTATGACACAGATGATTGTATGGTCATAGATGCGTCGGGCAGAGCGGTGCTCCCCGGACTTATAGACTCTCATACTCACCTGATTTTCGGAGGCTACAGAGCCGATGAATTTTCATGGAGGATGAGAGGAGACACCTACATGTCCATAATGGAGCGAGGCGGAGGAATTACAAGCTCCGTGAGAGCCACAAGAAATACGAGCCTTGACGAATTTGTGGAAACAGGAAAGAAAAGACTGGATAAATTCATGGCTATGGGAGTTACCACAGTTGAAGGAAAAAGCGGGTACGGTCTTGACCACGACACGGAAATAAGGCAGCTTGAGGCAATGAAAAAACTTGATGAAATCCATCCGGTAGATGTTGTCCCAACATTTCTGGGACCTCACAGCGTTCTTCCTGAATATAAAGGGAAGGAAGAGGAATTCATCGATTATATGATTGAAGTTATGAAGTGCGCAGCTGACAATAAGCTTGCGGAGTTTGCGGATATATTCTGTGAGAAAAATGTATTTACAGTGGAGCAGTCAAGGCGATTCTTGACCGAGGCTAAAAAGCTGGGACTTAATTTAAAAATACATGCTGATGAGATGGTGCAGTTGGGAGGAACAGAGCTGGCTGTAGAGCTTGGCTGCATGTCTGCGGACCACCTGCTTCAGGCTTCGGACCGCGGAATAGAAATGCTTTCTGAATCAGCTACAATCGCTACGCTTTTGCCTGCAACAGCATTCTGCCTCAAGGAGGAATTTGCCAGGGGAAGGTATATGATTGACTCGGGATGTGCCGTTGCTCTGGCAACAGATTTTAATCCGGGAAGCTGCTTCACAAACTCAATGCCTCTGGTTATTGCCCTTGCTGCACTGCATATGAATATGTCCATAGAAGAAATAGTTACGGCGTTGACCATAAATGCTGCTGCGGCACTGGGAAGGGACAGTAAGATAGGAAGTATTGAAAAAGGGAAAAAGGCAGATATCATCATACTCGAATATCCCTCAATTCATTTTCTTCCATATCATGCAGGTGTAAACATAGTTGAGGCGGTAATTAAAAACGGAGAAATCGTAAGGAGTAACCAATGAAAAATTTGACTTTAAAAGAATTTGCCGATGTGGTGGCATCAAACGAACCTGTTCCGGGTGGAGGAAGTGTTGCAGCCGTATGCGGCACATTGAGCGCAGCACTTTCTGAGATGGTTGCAAGGCTCACAATCGGAAAGAAGAAATATGCCGAGCATGAAGATGAAATGAGTGAAGTAAAAGAAAAAGCTTTTATTCTCAGAAACAAGCTGGTTGATTTCATAGAAAAAGATAGTATTGCTTACAACAAAGTCATGGAAGCATACAAGCTTCCGAAGGAAACGGATGAGGAGAAATCTATGAGGAAAAATGCTATCGAAGAAGGCTCAAAGCTTGCGGCATCTGTTCCCCTTGAGGTGGCACAAGTCTCGTATGAAATATTACCGTTGGCCGAGGCAGTGGTGATAAGAGGAAACTCCAATGCCATAACGGATGGGCTTGTGGCAGCAATGCTTGCCCGTACTGCTGTTCTTTCAGCCATTCTGAATGTTAGAATTAACCTGGATTCAATAGACGATCAGGAATTTGTGAGAGAGTACAAGGAAAAAGCTGATGAACTTGAAAACAATACATTGGCTTATGAGAAAAAAATATTGGAATATTCACCATTTTAATGTATAATAAAAGCAACTGCATCGCAGTTGCTTTTAATTAACCATGAAGGTGGAAAAGCTGATGGAAAAGAGAGGAATAGGAAAAATAGCACTGCTGCTTGCGCTGAGTGATGACATTGAGGAACTCTGCAAATATTATGAAGATAAGAACTATGTTGTTTACAGAGGGCAGGCAGGTTCCATGGATGCTAAGAAAATAGTGGCAGCGATTGAGACCGCTGCGTCTCGTGAAGATATTATCAGAGAAAACTACCATGAGGAACATGCTCTTTATCATGCAATTATAGAAGCTCTCAGCGGTTACTGCAGAGGGCAGGTAATGCTCGGAGAAGTGCTCAGGAGTGCGGGATTATCATTTACAATTGTCAGAGGTATGCTTGTGGAGGATGACCCTTCAAGCGGAAGCTGGATTGCGGTGGTATTGTACGGACAAATAGGATCACCCCGCAGAGGATTTGAACATGAGGCGATAGGTATGGGGATACAGCCAATATAGTGAGGTATATATGAACACATCTTATTTAAGAACATTTATTGAGGTAATAAATTTAAAAAATATTTCCAAGGCAGCTGAAAAGCTTTACATAACTCAGCCTGCTGTATCAAAGCAGCTTCAGCTTTTGGAAAAGGATTTCGGGGCAGAGTTATTTAAAAAGAACGGCAGAGAGATTATTCCTACAGAAGAAGGACATTTGCTTTATAAATATGCCAAAAATGTTCTGAACGAAGAAAATAAAATATATTCGTTAATAAAAAGAGATGATGATGCGCTTTATGGAAATCTTACGGTCTATACAAGCTCTATGCCCGCAGATTACTACATACATGATTTGATTATTGATTTTGGCAAGCTTTATCCCGATGTTACATATACCATAAAAAAGGTTGATTCAGGCATGGTGTTCAGCAATATTGAGGAAGGCTTTACCAGCTTTGGCTTTACCGGAACGGTTGCTAAAAACAAAAAAATTAAAAGCCTTTGCATTGCCGAAGATGAAGTTGTAATAGTTGCTTCGTCTGATAGAAGAAATGAATTTGCTTCGGATAAAATAACTTTGGAGCAGCTGCTGGATCAAAGATTTATTTTGAGAGAAAAGGGTTCTGCCACATTGCAGATATTTGAGAACTACTTAAATAAAAAACGTATAAAGCTTAATGAGCTGAACACCGTTATTCAAGCTGAGGACAATGAAATAATAAAGAAGTTTATTGCAAACAATCTGGGTGTTGCAGTACTGCCTAAAAAAGCCATTGAGAATGAGCTTGCCGACGGAAGAGTATTCCTGCTGGAGCTGGACGGGATGGTTCTTAAAAGAAAGCTGTACTACGTGTATCAGCAAGACAGATATTTTTCTAAAATAGAAGAGAAATTTAAAGAATTTATGATTGAAAGATATAAGTAGTATAAATAATAATCAGGTCTGGTTTTAACCAGACCTTCTATTTTTTCATATTTGCGTATTAGCAGTCTAAATCGTTGCCGCACCATTGAAATAAAATTACCAGCAGCAAGAAAAAGAATAGTAAACTTGATCCGCTTTCTCCGCCAACTTTGTTACAATTGCAAAATCCCATGTTCAATCCTCCTTAAAGTATTGTTTACGATATTATATGTATATACTTTAAGTAGGTTACAGGGATTTTATAAATTAAGATTCCGGAGTCGCTTATTTACGACGCCGAAGTCTAAATTTGAAATGAATGCTTCCACATATTCCTTCCGGTTTATACCATAATCAATCATATAAGCATGTTCATATACATCAAGCACTATAAGAGGTTCTGCAAATAGCATCACACCTTCGTCATGAGAATCCTGCCCATATATGTAGAAATCTCCGCTGTATCGGTCGTAGCAGAATAACACCCATCCGTGCATTGATAGAGCTATGCATTCGAATTTATCTAAAAAATTGCTGTAAGAGCCGAAAACTTCATTTATCACTGATGCTGCAGAACCGGAAATACTGGTATTGTTGCCGGTTAGATTTTCAAAATATAATTCATGAAGCTTGACTGCATCGAGACAGTAGGTCTTGGACTTTGCGGCAGATCTTATATCGCTGTAGTTTGGATTGCATATGGAATAAATTGAATTTGAAAGCAAGTTTTTGTTCACCTTGTTTATGCAGTCCACATACCTGGTATACAGTACATAGTGCTCACTGAGCTGCATGGGCGAAAAATATTTGACATTAGAAAAATTATAATTTCTTGGTTCAATAGTATTCATGTAATTCCTCCGTTGGTTCAATTATATGTTTGAAAATCCAATATATGATTCAAAATATAACTTTACCCCGGGCATATTAGTTGATATAATTATAATAATATAAGTTAGTAAAAGGAGACTATATGAACAACAAGATAATGATATTAGATGGCAACAGCCTGCTTTTCAGAGCATTTTACGCGATGCCTCCCTTAAAAACGAAAAAGGGGCAATATACAAATGCGGTTTTCGGATTTCTGAGCATGCTGTATAAGCTTTTAGACACATATTCTCCTGAATACATATGCGTTGCATTTGACCCTAAAAAACCATCTTTCAGGCATGAGCAGTACAAGGAATATAAAGCTACGAGAGCAAAGGCACCAAATGAGCTTGTGGAGCAATTTCAGCTCATAAGGGATGTACTTGACATACATAATATTAAATGTGTTGAAATAGACGGCTTTGAAGCCGATGACGTGGCAGGAACCTTTGCAAGTGCTGCAGAGGAAAGAGGTGCTGATGTTTACTTAGTTACAAGCGATAAGGACTATCTGCAGCTCATAGATGAAAATATAAGAGTGGTTCTTACGAAAAAGGGAGTTACAAACACGGAAGAAATGGATTTACAGGCCATGGACGATGTATATGGAATAAGTCCGGAGCAGTTTGTGGATCTCAAGGCTCTTATGGGAGACCAATCCGACAATATTCCCGGTGTGGGAGGTATAGGAGAGAAAACAGCCCTTAAGCTGATGCAGGAATACGGAAGCCTTGACAATATATATGCAAATATAGAAAATATAAAGGGAAAGATGCGGGAGAAGCTTGAAAATGATAAAATGCAGGCATACATGAGCCAAACTCTCGCACGTATAGTAAGAGACATACCCATTGAATTTGAATTGGAAGAATACAGAATTCAAAAGCCGGACTCCAAAAAGCTTTTGAGCATGTACGATGAGCTTGAGTTCAGAACTCTTAAAAAAAGAGTGGCTGAGGAAGAGCAGCATACAGAATCGGAGTCACAGATGTCAATGTTTGATATTCCTGAAAATAATTCTGTAAGTGAACTTGTTTCCAACAAGCAGATCAAAATAATTTGTATTGATAAAGAAGATGAAATTAAGACAATATCAGATTGCATAGAAAAAAGCGGGAAATTTGTGCTGAAGTTTTTATTTGATTCAGAGAGGGCACTGTATGGCAATGCTGTAGCAGCTGGAATATCCGATGGTGCTGATATATATTACCTGGATTTTGACAAGCTTGATGAAGACGGAGTGCTGAATGAACTGAAAAGTATTTTTGAAAGTTCAAACATAAATGCGGCAGGGCACAGCATAAAGGATGAAGCCATATATCTGATGAAAAAAGGCATAGAGCTCAATGGTATATCCTTTGATTCCGAAATAGGGAAATATCTTTTGGAACCCTCGGAGAGCTCATATTCAATAGACAAAATAGCGTATGAATATTTAGCACAGGAAATACCCTCCGAAAATGATATTTTAGGGACAGGCAAAAAAAGACTTTCATTTAAGGATCTAGATGAGGATAGAAAGAAGTCCTACATATATAATTACATTAAAACAGTTCTGAGAGCAGAAAAACAGATTACGGATGAGATCAGGAATCTTGGAATGGAAGAGCTGTACCGCTCCATTGAGCTGCCCCTCATTGATGTATTGGCATATATGGAATTTGTCGGCTTCAAGGTTGACATGAATGTGATAGCCGGTCTTGGAATTCACTTTCAGGAAAAAATAGCATTACTGGAAAAGGAAATATATGAAAAGGCGGGAGAGAACTTCAATATTAACTCTCCAAAGCAGTTAGCGGTAATATTGTTTGAAAAGCTTGGACTTACTGTAATAAAGAAAACAAAGACAGGAATATCAACAGATGCAGAGGTGCTTGACAGACTGAAATCCGAGCATGAAATTGTTGGGATGATAATTGAATACAGGCAGATGGTGAAGCTTAATTCAACATATGTTGAGGGGTTAAAAAGCGTTGTGGGCAAAACAGGAAGAGTGCATTCCTCATTTAACCAGACGATTGCCGCAACCGGAAGAATTTCCAGCACTGAACCTAACCTTCAGAATATTCCCACAAGGACAGAGGAAGGAAGAGAGCTGAGAAAGGCATTTGTAGCAGATGATGGATATGTGCTGTGCGATGCGGATTATTCACAGATTGAGCTAAGGGTATTGGCGCATCTCGCAGACGAAAAGAATTTAATAGAAGCATTTGAGAACAATGAGGATATTCATACAAAGACGGCTTCTCAGGTTTTTCACGTAAGCATTGATGAGGTGACCTCTGAAATGAGAAGCAGGGCAAAGGCTGTAAACTTCGGCATCGTATACGGTATCAGTGATTACGGCCTCAGCAGGGACCTGAATATTCCGAGAAAGGAATCAAAGCAGTACATTGAAAATTATCTGAGCTATTTTAGCAGCATTGATAAATATATGAAGGAGATTGTGGAGCACGGCAAGGAAGACGGATATGTTACTACATATTTCGGCAGAAGAAGAAATATTCCTGAGCTTGCTTCAAGAAATTTCAACATACGCTCTTTCGGGGAAAGAGTTGCGCTGAATACGCCGGTGCAGGGAACTGCCGCAGATATAATCAAGGCCGCAATGGTGGGAGTTTACAAAAGGCTGAAAAACAACAAAATGAATTCAAAGCTTATTTTGCAGGTTCATGACGAATTGATAATAGAGGCCTATGAGCCGGAACTTGAGGATGTGAAAAAAATCCTTAAGGAAGAAATGGAAAATGTGGTGGACAGTTTTAAGGTCAAGCTGAAATCAGATGTTAATGTGGGAAGAAGCTGGTATGATGCAAAATAATGATAAAAAAACTGTGGTAATAACTGGAGGCATAGGAACCGGCAAGTCTACAGCGGTAGATATAATAAAAAATTTTGGATTCAGGGTTCTTGATTCAGATAAAATTGTGCATGAAGGATATACTAAGGGAAGAGAGTTATACTTAAAGGTAGTGAGACGCTTCGGGGAAGAAATATTGAACGATGATGGTACAATAAACAGGCAGAAGCTCGGAAGTATTGTATTCAATCATGAGGAAAGCCTGAAGGATCTGAACAGGATAGTGCATGTCTATGTAATCCGAAAGCTCATGGAAGGAGTGGCGGAAAGCGGTGGAGAAACTGTATTCCTTGACATTCCTCTCATTTTGGAGAACCTGGAGCAGGAAAAGGAATATGGTCTGAAGTATGACGAGATATGGCTCATATATGTAAGCCCGGAAACACAGAGAGAACGGCTTAGACAGAGAGCTCTGAAAGAAAATAAAAACCCTGAGGATGTACTGAACATAATTAATAAGCAGATGCCCATAGAAAAGAAGGTTCTTTTGGCAGATGAGGTTATTGGCAATGAAGGTACCATTGAGGAGCTTGGTGCCAGGATTAAAAAGCTTCTTAAAATAAAACGTATAGGTTGGTGAATTAATGGCAAGAAGGCGAAACGTGTACGGTAGAAAACGAAAGATAAAATATGGCCGCGTAATGCTGCTCATAGTGCTGTTTGCTGCTATAGTGGCACTCGTATTATCATTTTTCAGACAAAGTGATTATGTAGGTATTGTTGATGAGGTGATGAAGGCTGATATTAGGTCGATATCCGGTACAATAAGCACTGTTTCAGATATTGATATAAGGGTTTATTCCAAAAACGGGATAAGATATACCAATCAGCATGAAAAGATAAAACATATAGATAGCTTTGAATCATCTAAATCGGGAGATTCAGCCAAGGCTGACAATGTTAAAAGACTGTTTGAAAATCTTTATAAACTAAAGAAAGCCGAGCTGCTGGATGACCTGCCCTTGAAAGAGGACGGTTACTACTGGGTTGACTCGGACTTTTCCGTAAAAGGGAAGAAGCTTTTTTTCGGCGGTGACGAAGAATATAATTTTGATTTGTATTACGATATAGAAGCTAAAAAGGTCTATGTTAAAAAGGAATACTTCACCGAATTCAGCAATAAGAACAACAAGCAGAAGTTTCAGGGATATGAAGCAAATGACGAATTTGTTAAAATAATAGAAGAGCTTGCAGGGAAGAAGNNCTTCTTCCCTGCAAGCTCTTCATATGTTATTACTAATTAATGGCAGTTAGACGTTCAGTTATCCAAGAAGCCCGGAAGTAGGTTTCAAATGTGTTAGATGTATGTTCTTGAATTTCTCTTACTCCTCCGTCATCCAGTTTCATGTCTTCAACAAAATCAAGTATACTTGATTTATGTTCATTAGTTATTTGTAAATCATCGTATATCAATAATGCAAAATATGTGGCAGTAATGGAAGAATGCCTGTACGTTAATGAAGCACTGTAACCTCCATCAGTTGAATTATAGAAACTATCACATAAATTGATAATTTGATTGATGTCAATTTTAATATCATAATGTTTTAACAATTGTAATAAGTAGAATAACTCATCCAGCCTGCCAACCTGATTTAAATTTACTTCATAAATTGATTTATACTCATATACTTGACCAGAGATATCACTCAATGCATGAAAGTAGTACAATTCCTCAAAGGACATCCTATCCTGTTGGTAGTTGCCTGCCAATGTTTGAAGTGACGAGCTTATATCAATAATATTTTCCTCTCCTAATGTTTCATACACCATATAATAATAATATAGATCAGAAATGCTACGGAAAGATTGAGGACGTGTTTTTTTTGCATATGCCAAAACCTTTTCAGTATCATAAGTGAAAGAATGAAGATCTGACAATTGAATGCCGTAATATAGTGTTCTAACATTCTGCCAGAAAGGGCAAAGATACAGCTTATATTTAAAAAACGTTTTTATTGAAGGATCATCTATTTCAATATCATTGTAGGACAGAATCGTATAAACTTCATATTTCGTTTGTATATCTAGTTCCGCATAATACTCTCTAAAGTTGTAAACAGTGGGTATAATATTGCTGTCAGCAGTTTCCGAAATGTTCAACTGTTTTTCAATCTGAAGCATTTTCATAACAGTTGTACTTAGTAACGTAATATTATTAAGTTCAATATCAGATATTAATGCCCAGAGGCTACTATTTATACTGTTATATTTCTGAGCAATTATTTTATGTTCTATCTGATCACTTAATAGCATTATCTCAATACAATCAAGGTCTTTCATCAATTCTAAAAACTCGGTGGCTGAATCATTAAATGTTGATTTCACCAGTTCAACAAGGGCATTAAAATCGTCATCTTTTTTTAAGTCAAAATTAACATAAGCTTTGATTAGTAAAGCTGCCTTTGACGCAACATCTTCTTCATTTGTATCTAGTAATAGCTCACGAGTCAACCTAGATATCTGTTCATCATATATTAATGGTTCAGATATGATATTATGGTTATATCGATATAGTTCACTACATAGATAGACTACATATTCCTCTCCATAGAAGTCAATATCAGATTGGTAATAATATAGATTATCCATATAAGATAAATCAGTAATTATTTCATCAGCATTTATTGTTGTATTTACAGCTTCTGATGACTTGATGTACCATACCAACTCGTAAAGACTGAAATTATCAGTGCTAAAATCACGTTCTGCAAAATATGCAAGTTTATCATCTTCATAATAGCGATATTTTATCCAATCACTAAACGAATAGCTTTCATTAGCGGTGTAATCGTCACATCCAGACAAAAAAAGTAGCATAACTGTTAAGATAACCAATATTTTTTTCATTTTATCATCCTTTTGATACTATAGTTTAAGATAGGTCTCAAGAGAC
Source organism: Firmicutes bacterium UBA2530 (assembly GCA_002340985.1). Lineage (GTDB taxonomy): Bacteria > Bacillota > Clostridia > Tissierellales > Sedimentibacteraceae > Sedimentibacter. The sequence goes on from DDNC01000002.1 coordinate 348,024, forward strand.
CTATCTATTCTATTTAGCCTGTTAAGCAGGGGAACTATCTTTGCAATTGATAGTTTTGTTTGAGCTCCCGTACTTAAATGTAGTTTCTACTGTATGTGAAAGATAAAGGATAAGCCCGTTCATTTCTATATTCTCAAATTGATGAGAAACATGCCAATGATTTTCTATTTCTGAAATGTAAGTTGCGTTTGAACCGCCTATGTTTATACCCCATCCACTTCCAGCAGAAATACTGGTGACACCAGTAGCGGTAAGGGTATCTTTCATAGTGATTTTATCAATATTATATGGATTATCTCCTCCCCAAGTTGACATTGATTTACCCTCTGCAACATAAGTGTATCCCAAATTACGTCCATTGATATACGTATCAAAGGTAATAAATACATTACCATTTAGAAATGTTGATTCCTTGTCATTACTAAGATAAATATCTACCAAATAGTAAGGAACAACTTTAGATGGTCCTATGGACTTAACGTCAGACTCAATAGTGCTTACTGTGTCTGTTGAATCCTGGTATATGATGACAGTATCTGCAAATGCCGATACAGACATTGAAGCTAACATAGCTATCCCAAGAACAAGACTAATTATTTTCTTCATTGTATTTTACTCCCTCCTCAAATAATTTGTTTGTTACCGAATAAGTAAATATATTAGAAATAACAATTGAAGTCCAATGGAATCACCTCTTTCTTACTTATACCTTTGATTTTTTGTTAACCAGTTACTGTTTACAGTATATTAAACAAACTATTACTTGTAATAAAAACTGCACGACCCCCCCCTGTTTTTCTGCATGAAAGGGTTTCATGCAGAAAAACAGGGGGGGTTATGATAATTTTACTATAGTTATTCAAAAATATGATATCATTAAATAAGCATTAAGCATAAGGTTAAATCGGGGGATTTTAATGAAATCGTATTTAGAGAACAAAATTGTGTGCTATATAAAAAAATATAAATGCACTATTACTGGTGATGACGAAGAAGTATTGAGATATGGGATCCAAATATATTATTTTAATATATCGAAGCTTTTAATATTATTTACAGTTTCAATTATACTTAATATTTTCTCAAAAACTTGTATTGCATTTATTTTGGTAGTTGCATTAAAAAGATTTGCATATGGTTTCCATGCGGATACGTTCTGGTCTTGCTTGGTTATTACATTTATTAATATTTTCGGTATTGTTTATTTATCTGAATTATTTCTTAATTCTTTGATAAGAATTGCGCTGGCTGTAATTTCTTTAATATTATTTGCTTTATTTGCCCCTGCTGACACGGAAGAAAGACCGATTGTTGGCAGTAAGAAAAGGCTGAGGTTGAAGATTCAAATAATATCTGTATCTATTTTATACTTTGCTCTATCATTTTTTACTAATGAAGTTTTGTCTAATATGCTTGTATTATCATTGGTATTTATTGGGTTTAATACTTGCCCTGTATTATATATTTTATTTAAAAAGGAGTATAAAAACTATGAGAAATTTATTTAAAAACAATCAAATTGCAAGCAAATTATTTTCCTTATTTACCAATACGGCAGTTAATTCTTCATCAAAATGCAGCGACTTTATCTGGCAGCAAGCTAAGGTTCCTAAGTGCCTATTGGAAAGAGAAATAAATGATATAAAAAAACAGAATTAATACATGTAAAGGGAACCATTGTCATATGGTTTCTTTAACTTTATTTATATTAATTTCCTGTATAAATAAATCTTCCGTAACTGTTGTATCTATGATAACGTTAGGATTGCTATTTTCAATTTGTTTCAGAATATATAGCCCATTTCCTCTGAACGTTCCATTAGTTGAACTTCCATCACTGTACATTGACAACTCTTCAACCGTTTTTGAGTACGTATTGGCTACAATTATATTTATTTCATCTTCCTCCTCATCTATCATTATGTCTATTGCTTTTTCCTTAGAATTCTCAGCTGCATCTATTGCGTTGTCAAGTATTATGCTGATAATATCGTTTAATGCAATATTAGGAATATCTATATCTTGAACTTCCGATCGGATATCCGCTTTAATTTTTATTCCTTTGTCTAATGCTTTATTGGTCCTTTCAATCAGTAATTTTTTTAATATGATATTGAAAATATTGTCATAATTAAAGGAGATTAAATTCCTCTGTATATTTTGCATTGAAACTATATTATTAACAAATTCTATAGCTTCATCATACTGATTATTCTCAATGAGAGCTTGTATACCCAGCAGGCGGTTTTTATATTCATGCTCTTGTTTGCTCAACTGCTTTGCGAAGTTTTCCACTTCATTTGCATAATTGTATATGTTATCATAATCGTACTTTGATTTAGTTGATATTTTAATTTGCATGAAATATGTTATATTCATTATTATAAACAGTATTAATAAAATTGCCGATACTATATGTTGTTTGCTGAGATGCGGCTGAACAGATATTATATATCCAAGTAAGCCTGTAAATAAAATAAAAAAAACAATATATTGAATTACTGAAAATATATTTTTCTTTAATATAAAGTCTTCAATTTCATTAAAAAAGTTTTTAGGCCTGATTAATAGAGAAGTTATCAGAACTGTAACAAAAAATGTAATATGTATAATATAAATCAAATATAAATGTTGCTGTATATACTCAATATTTATATCTAAAATCGTAAGATATAGCATAGAATTGACCACATCACACAGCATGCCTATCAAATAGGCAAAAATGCATACACTAAAAGAGATGATAGTGCCTTTTCTGTAAATTAATTTTATAATTATAGTATATATGCCTATTACGCATACAATTTTATAAATTATATTAAAGTTTCCGGCAATTCTAAGAAATGGAACTGCAGCCAAAATGATAAAGAAGTTTTTTAGCTTAAAATATTCTTGCCTGTCCAACAATTTTCCAGCTATTAGTATTGTACAAAGGTAACAGGAAATAAAGCTACCCACAGCGCCAGCTATTATTTTATGCATTTTAATAGCTCCCTTATTTTATCTTCGCTGCCTTCCAAAAAATGATCAAACTTTAATCCTACTTTCTTATCAACAGGAGAAGCAAAAACAACAAAATCCTTGTTAACTATAATAGTTCTGGAAATCTGGAAGAATCTATCATCAAGCTTTTTCATAATGGAATTTATTGAAGAAACAACTTCTAACTCGCCCTCCATGTAGTTTGGTTGCATTTTAATTAATACACTTCTGGAATCTTCTTGAAGCTTGAAATATAAAATATATTTATATTTCAACCTATAGTGTGCCTTTTTTTTATATACAATCAGAACACCCGTATCAGTTTCTTCCTGTCTTGTAATAATCTCTCTATTTCCCTTATTAATTGCAATCAATAAATCATTAAGACTATAATAGGATTTAGTTATGAAATCGATAGGCTTTATTTTATGTTTTATAATATTAGGTGACATAAGTGTATCATTTGTAAGAAAAATTATTTCATCATCGTAGTTTCTATGTTTCCGAATTTTTTTAGCTATGGTGTATCCGTCTGCTTTTTTGTTTTTCAAGTCAATGTCTAATATGAAAATGGTATGAACCCTGTTATTTTCTATATAGTCTGCAATACGTTCATCATAATTGTTATATATATAAATTTTTTTATTAAAATTAATTTTTTCTTTTAAAATTCTGGCAATTTTATTGCAAAATTCAACGTTGTCATCACATAATACAATGTTTAACACAATACCACCCCCGTATATATAATTATATAATATATTTCGGCATTTTTCTATGATTCTTTATTATTTAAAAGTTTCTTAATTAATAATTAATATATTATTAAGAATTAAATGGTATATAAAATATAGTTTAAAAGTTTTTATAAATTATAGAAAAGCAAGCAGAAAGAATGCTTTCTTTCAGCGGTGACGAACAAATAATTTTCCATAACCCTCTATTCAGATTTGCATAATATGAATAGAGGTGATTTTATGTCCGGAATGGGATTGGTATTAAGCGGCGGCGGTGCTAAAGGCGTCTACCAGGTAGGAGTGTGGAGGGCGCTTTGCGAATTTGGATATAACAATTATATAGATATTTACTCTGGCTCATCCATTGGAGCTATAAACAGCTTTTTGATTCAAACAATGGATTGGAAAGAAGCAACAAATATATGGCTGAATAATGACTTGTCTAAGGTTTTTTTTACTGATGGCGTGGATTCGGAGAGCCTGGCGAAAACAATACGCCAGATTTTATTTGGCAAAGAGATTCAATTCGACAGCTTGTTTACAAGAGATGGATTTGTTGAATTATTAAATGCAATAGGACTTGAAAGACTAGAGGGAACAACCTTAGATACTTATGTGACAGTAGCGAATGTGACAGAAATACCGGAAGAAGCAAGAACGCTAAGAACTGCAATGAATTGGTACGAAGGCAGAAAATCCGGATTTACACAATATGTGCATATGAGGAAGCCGGAAACAAACTTTATCAAAGATATATTATTGGCAACTTCAGCCATACCAATCATATATCCTCCTGAAAAAATCGGAGATCAGTATTATGTGGATGGTGGGATTAACGACCCGCTCCCTGTTTATCCGCTAAACGAAAGAGGTGTCAATACAATAATTGCTGTTTCCTGCGATAAAATAAATTACCAAGCCCTAAAAAGAAAATATCCATTTATGGATATCCTGTTAATATATCCATCAAGGAACATAGGTAATTTGTTCAACGGAACATTAAATTTTGACAACAGAAAACTTAAAGATACATATTACTTAGGTTATAGTGATGGGAAAAAAGCAATTAAAAAAATTGATGTAGTGTTATCCTCTGAACGGCAACGAAGCAGGCAGGGTACTTTTGGCAGGACTACAGGATTATTTTGCACAAACAGACATTGAAACAAGCAAAGAATAACAGCACATGATTTTCGGAGATTTAAGAAATATCAGGTGCTGTTTTTTAATTTTTTTATTTTACAACCTCGTATGAGCCTCTTACCATGAATATGGCGTAGCTGTTGGTATATACGCCTCTGCCGTCGTCTCTGGGTACTATCAAAAGGTTGTTTGCAACCACATCCATGCCTGAAACGAAGTCTTTTCCCAAAGTTATGTTTGTAAGGCCGCCAAGTTCGCTTCCAACTACGGTTGCCTTTCCGCCTCTCAATATTAGCTCTGTTCCTGCTCCGCCGATTATTTTTTCGCCAGCATTGATTTCAACTATTTCAAGAGTTGGCGATGTGCCTGTTCCGCCTGTTCCTGTTGATGGAGAATTTTCACTCAGCTTGCCAATCTGATTTTTGATATCCTTGATGTCTTCGAGGCCGTAATCCTTTACAAGGCTTGTCAGACGGTCATTCAAATAGCTTAGCACAACTATGGGATCGCTTGTGTCTCCCGGAGCTGCAAAAATTACAGTGGTCAGCGCAAATATAAGCACAACCGTTATTATAAGAATTTTTTTCAAACGAACACTCCCTTTATATGTATTACTTAAGCAGTAATGATATTTTATATCAAAGAAACAAATATTTCAACATAAAAAGACAGAAATCCCGTAGTACAATTTGCCAATAATAACCTAAGGCATAATTCTCGGCGATAATATAGCTGTAACAAATGATTGAATTTGGCTTTTTGAAATGATATAATTGCAAAGTAATAAAAATCTGACGAAGAGGGTTAAAATATGCGGAAATTATGTATGACAGTAAATAAAATGTTCAAGCTGCCGGTACATCCTTTCAACCTGAATAACGAGGGCAAAAAAACATATGCTGAATGGCAGTATGAAAAAGGCATTGATACCATAAAATTTTATCTGAAATACACAAATATTGATGAAATGTTTAAGGACAAGGTTGTGCTGGATATAGGCTGCGGAGCCGCGGGCAAGACGATTTATTACGCCTCAATGGGTGTTGAGAGGATAGTTGGTGTTGAGATTCTGGGAAAATACAGGGATGAGGCGGAGCAGCTGGCAAGGAAGTACGGCATGGAGGACAAATTTGAATTTGTTTGTGCCGATGCATCAAAGACTCCCTTCGAAGACGAGACATTTGATACAATAATAATGAATGATGCAATGGAGCATGTGGATGAGCCTGAAAAGGTACTTGAGGAATGCTACCGAATATTGAAGAAGAACGGAAGGCTGTATCTTAATTTCCCGCCGTACAATCATCCCTACGGGGCGCATCTCAGCGATGCCATAGGCATGCCGTGGGTTCATGTTTTTTTCAGTGAAAAAACTCTTATAGAAACGTACAAGGAGCTTGTAAGGGATTTGCCTGACGGAAAGGAAAGAATAGAATTCAGAATAGGAAAAAAAGCCGATGGAACGGAATATTTTTCATACATAAATAAGATGACCATAAAGAGAGCGAAAACAATATTGCAGAACAGCAGCTTCAATGTGGAATACTATTCGGAGGAGCCGCTCCGGAATATATTCAGATATCCGGCCAGGCTTCCTGTACTAAAAGAGTTTCTTGTTAAGATGGTTGTGTGTGTATTAAGAAAATAAATATGGACTATTAGTTGCATATTACAAGTTGAGAAGGAGAAAAACTGGAAAAATGAAGTTAAATAAAATAGATAAGCTGATTGTACTGCTGATTTGCTTTTCATTGCTGATGGGCATTTTCACAGTATATCAGAGAGTTGGAATTGAAAAACAGAATAAGACTGCAGAAATAATACTTGATTACAATGAAATGAAAAAATTTGCGGACAGTTCTGAAAATGACTTGGACTTCTGGCTCAGAGAATTCAAGGAATACGGTGCTCAGTCCGCCTCAATACAGGAAGAAACAATAAAGCTCTTGATAGAAGCAGGCAAGCCACTTAGAGCGGAAATTGTTTCTGAGATGATTAAGAATTATAAATGGCAGGAAAATTATGACGGTAAAATAGTGTCCATGATACAGAGAAATGAAATCGGAGGAAATGATGTAATAGTCACTACTGAAGACAAGTCTATTTATGATTATCTGATTTCAGGTCTTGAGGAAAGATATGATAAAGATTTTTTTAGTGCGGAAATAGTGGGCAGTGTTTATTACATAGTTATGAAGGGTACAAATGATGATATGTATTATGGGGAAATAAACAGGGCGATTAATCTTCAGGGAAAAGGCGTGTATGAAGTCAGGAAGGTCGTGGATTCAAGACTTTTGAACATAGGTATAGGTTATGACGATGAAAAAATAAATCTTGTAAAAAATGCGGGTCTGGATGTTATACTGAGACCTATCAACTTCCCTACGTACAATGAGAAGCTCACAGATGTATACAGGGCAGCCAACGATAGATACGGACTTAAGCCGAGAATATACATTCTTGGCGGCAAGGAGGTTCTTGGATATCCGGGCAATGAAGATAAGTTTCTGAAATATGTTGAGGAAGAGAATATTGCGGTGGGGCTCATTGAGAGCTCAACTCAAAGAGAGCATCTGGAGGGTGATGGGCTGACCAAGCTTGTGGAAGACTCAGGCTATAGCGCCATGAGAATATTTACAATGTGGGATTACATAAGGCAGAGAAATAAATTCTACAATTACCCGGGTGCTGAAGAAATTGAAAATACAATGTTCAGAGCTATCACTGAGCGTAACATAAGAGCTATATACTTTAAACCATTTTTTGAAGAGGAAAAAAGCACAAAGTTTTTAACAGATGCTGCAGAATATGAAAGAACATTCAGCAGTCTGAAGGTAAGGCTTGGGGAGCATGGTATAAAGCTGGGAAGAGCTGAAGCCATCAAGGAGTTTCATATAGGCTCAAAGAGGCTTGGAATTCTGGCTTTCGGCATTACACTTGCGGCAGTGCTTCTGTTTATTAAAATGTTCAACATAAAGGATAAAAGAGCAAACTATCTTTATCTGAGTGCAATACCTGCCGCTCTGGTTCCGCTTGTAGCAAGGGGAGTGGCAGAAAAGGGATTTGCCTTTGGAGCAGCCGTAGTGTTTTCTGGACTTGGAATATATTTCTTTATGTCGCAGATTAAAAAGATATATGAATCATCAGAAAGATATTCTAATTTGAAGGTAATGTCTTATTCGACAGTGATTTTGACCGTGTCTTTGGCAATTTCTGTGGCAGGAGCTATGTTCCTTGATGCAGCTCTCGCTGATGTGAAATACTTCCTTGAGATGGACATTTTCAGAGGAGTTAAATTTGCTCAGATTCTGCCATTTGGTATATTTGCGATTATGTTTTTAATATACTTTATGAACAATGAAGATGACGGATCTGTTAAAAGTGTTGTGAAAACAACGATTAAAATATTAAATCATGAAATTAAAATATACTATGCTATAATTGCGGTTATAGCTGCTGCGGTGGCATATGTGTATATTTCAAGAACAGGCCATGAGACAAATATTCAGCCGTCAACCATAGAGATGGTTACAAGAAATTTCATGGAATATGTATTGCTTGCAAGACCGAGAACGAAGGAATTTCTCATTGCATTCCCGGCAATGTTTGCCGCAGTATATGCAGCGGGTAAAAAATCTGAATTTTTTACGGGCATGTTCATGCTTTTATCTGCAATGGGAACATCTTCTGTGATTAATACATTTTCACATATAAGGACACCCATATATCTGTCGCTGGCAAGGACTGTGATTGCTCTCGGATTTGGTATTGCAATAGGCTGTGTATTAGTGATTATAATAGATTTATTATATAAAATATACGGGAGAGTACAGGAGAAGCTGAAGTGAAAAAAATATTGTTGGCGGGATATTACGGATTTGGAAATTTAGGTGACGAAGCAATATTGGAAATGGCTATAAATCAAATTCTGGAAATCACGGATAGAAAAAATATTACTGTTTTATCTGGTAATAAGGAAGCTACAAAAAATAAATACGATGTCAATACTATTGACAGATATAATGTATTTTCTATTTTTTACAGGCTGGTTAAGTCAGATGCCATCGTATTCGGAGGCGGAAGCCTGCTTCAGGATATAACAAGCAAAAGAAGCATCTACTACTATCTGTTTTTAATAAGGATAGCCAAAATTACGGGAAACAAGGTAATTATGCTGAGCCAGGGCATAGGTCCCATTGTGAGTAAGAAAAGTAAAAGAGCTGTTGAGAGCACATTGGGCATGGTCGACTACATAACGGTGAGAGATAAACACTCCAAGGAATTCCTCGAAGGCATAGGAATGGATAAAAACAAAATTTTCCTATCTACAGACCCTGTGATTAATTTACATGATGGAGATGCTTCATATGCGGCACCGACTGGCAAAAAGAAGGTTTGCTTCTCCCTCAGAAATTGGAAAAATGCTGATGTCAGTGATAAAATAAGCCAGGTTGCGCAGCGCCTCACGGAAAACGGAATCGAATGCTGTTTTATCCCTTTTTACTACAATGAGGATTTGGAGCTTATCCACGAGGTTGAAAAAAATATGGGAGACAGAGCTGTTTATTATAAGGAAAGACTTACAACAAACGATGCATATGATATAATAAAGGAAATGAATGTGCTGGTTGGTGTAAGGCTTCACTCTCTTATATTTGCAGCGGCTGCAAATGTACCCTTTGTGGCTGTTTCCTATGACCACAAGGTTGACCACTTTGCGAACAGCGTAAATATGAAGGTTGCCTGCAGCATTGACAACATAGACGTAAATATGCTGTATAGCGAGATAATTGATAAAATAAACAACGAGGAAAGTGAAAGAACCAAGCTTTCCGCAAATGTTGAAAACCTGAGAGAGCTTATTAAAATAAATAATAAAATATTGAAGGAAATATAGCCATGAATAAATTGAGTATTATGGGCGTAAGGATTGATAACAAATCCATGAGCGAAATGATTGATATTATAAAAAGTAAAATTTCGAGCAGGGAACAATATGTAATTTACACACCCAATACGGAAATTGTAATGATGTGTAGGAATGACGATGAATTTATGCAGCTCATAAATAAATCGGACATAAATGTTCCTGACGGAATAGGACTGATTTATGCATCTAAAATAAAGAAGAATCCTCTGAAGGAAAAGGTGGCGGGCTATGATCTGTCGGTTAATATGCTTAAGTTGGCGGATGAGCAAGGATTAAGGCTTTTTGCAGTAGGGGGAAAACCAGGTGTTGCTGAAAAAGCTATGAAAAATATACATGAGAAATATCCCGGAATAAATATTGTGGGAACCATGCATGGGTATTTCAAGGGGACTCATCTTGGAATGAACGGTCACGAGGAGGAGCAGGAGGTTCTTGAGAAAATTAATAAAGCCGAACCTCATATATTGTTCGTGGGCTTCGGTGCTAAAAAACAGGAGCAGTGGATAGAATACAACAGGGATAAAATTAACGCAGTAATCATAATTGGAAACGGTGGCACACTGGACGGGCTTGCCGGAAATGTGCAAAGAGCTCCGGAAGTATTTATCAAATTAGGATTAGAATGGTTTTACCGGTTGATGAAGGAGCCTAAAAGAATTACGCGTCAGGTGCTGCTGCCCAGGTTTATGCTAAAGGTGCTGTTTGGCGGCAGAGATATAGTTAAAGAAATAGAATAATTGAATAGGAGGAAGAAAATGAAACTGTTTATTGATACGGCCAATGTGGATGAAATAAAAAAAGTGAATGACATGGGTGTTATCTGTGGCGTAACCACAAATCCGTCCTTGATAGCAAAGGAAGGAAGAGTGTTTGAAGAGGTTGTAAGGGAAATAACACAAATAGTTGACGGACCTATAAGTGCAGAGGTTATCAGCCTTGACTCTGAAGGTATGATACGCGAGGCTGTTGAGCTTGTGAAGATACATAAAAATATAATTATTAAAATACCAATGACAACTGAAGGGTTGAAGGCTGTAAAGGTTCTTCACAGTGAGAATATAAAGACAAATGTAACGTTGATTTTTTCAGCTGGGCAGGCTCTTTTGGCCGCAAAGGCAGGAGCGTCATATGTCAGTCCGTTCGTAGGCAGGCTGGATGATGTAAGCAACAACGGCATTGATCTCATATCTGAAATAGTTGATATATTTAACAACTACAATATAGATACCGAAATAATTGCAGCAAGCATCAGGCATCCTATGCACGTAACGCAGGCTGCAAGATTGGGATGCCACATTGCAACGGTACCCTTCAAGGTCCTGGAGCAAATGACAAAGCATCCGCTGACAGACAAAGGTATAGAGCAGTTTTTGAAGGACTGGGAGACGGTTAGAACACTATAATAGGAGGAACGGTTTAATGGATAAAGAAAAATTATGCGGCATAGCCCTTAATATGAGAAAAAACATACTGACCATGATTCACGAGGCTAAATCAGGTCATCCGGGTGGTTCGCTTTCGGCGGTTGAAATTGTTACATATTTGTATTTCAATGAAATGAATATAGAGGATCCAACGGATGAGAACAGAGACAGATTTGTTTTGTCAAAGGGACACGGTGCCCCGGTTCTGTATTCTGTGCTTATGGAGAAGGGCTTCATAAGCAAGGATTTAATGGGAACGTTGAGAAAAATCGATTCAAAGCTTCAGGGACATCCTGATATGAAAAAGCTTCCCGGTGTTGATGCGTCCACAGGCTCACTGGGGCAGGGACTTGCCATCGCTAACGGCATGGCATTGGCATTCAAGCTGGATAACAGGAAAAACAGAGTGTTTGCTCTTTTGGGAGACGGCGAAATGCAGGAAGGAATGGTTTGGGAGGCAGCGATGCTGGCAAGCCATTACAAGCTGGATAATGTTACAGCAATCATAGACCACAACGGGCTTCAGATAGACGGCAGAAACAATGATGTAATGACGGTGGAGCCAATAGATAAAAAGTGGGAGGCTTTCGGATGGTATGTTATCAAAATTGAAGGACATGATTTCGATGCAATAGAAAGAGCTTTCGAAGAAAGAAAGGCAGTGATAGGTAAGCCTGTTGTAATAATTGCAGAAACAACCAAGGGAAAAGGCTGTTCATTTATGGAGGACCAGGCGTCATGGCACGGAAAAGCTCCAAATGATGAAGAATACTGCAATGCAATGGATGAATTAGGGAGGTGCATGTAATGGCAAAAGCGACCAGAGAAGCTTATGGTGAAGCGTTGAAGAAATTAGCGGCAGAAAACCCAAATGTGGTGGTTCTTGATGCCGACCTGTCAGGGTCAACAAAGACCTCTGAATTTAAAAAGGTAAGTCCCGAAAGATTTTTCAATGTTGGAATTGCAGAACAGGATTTAATAGGTACTGCTGCAGGGATGTCCTTGGCGGGAAAAATTCCGTTTGCAAGCTCCTTTGCAATGTTTGCCGCAGGAAGAGCTTATGAAATAATACGCAACACCGTGGCATATCCGAGATTGAATGTTAAAATAGCCGCAACTCATGCCGGGCTCACAGTAGGTGAGGATGGTGCATCACATCAGGCAATAGAAGACCTGAGCCTTATGAGAGGAATCCCTAATATGACTGTAATAAACCCCGCTGATTGCATAGAGGCGGAGCAGGCTGTAATTAAAGCTGCAGAGTACGAGGGACCTGTATACATCAGGTTGGGAAGAATGGCTGTTGAAGATATTTATGATGCTGATTACGAGTTTGAGATAGGAAAAGGCGTTGAGCTAAAAGGCGGCAATGACGCAGCTATAATAGCTACAGGTATTATGGTGCAGGAGTCTCTGAAAGCCGCAAAAATCCTTGCTGATGAAGGAATTGACGTAAGAGTAATAAACATTCATACTATTAAACCGGTGGATGCTGACATAATCGTAAAGGCAGCAAGAGAAACGGGAGCTGTGGTTACGGCTGAGGAGCACAGCATAATCGGCGGATTGGGCAGCACGGTTCTGGAGGCCTTGTCAGATACATGTATGGTTCCAGTTAAAAGAGTTGGAGTAAAGGATACATTCGGAGAATCGGGAAAACCGGCTGATTTGTTGAAAAAGTATAATCTTACGGCAGATGATGTTGTTAAGGCATGCAAAGAAGCGATTGAGCTGAAAAAAAATAGTAAAATATAGCAATGATAGAGGCTGCGTATGCAGCCTTTTATAGTTAATAAATTTCTTTAAAAATAAGTTGAAATTGTAATAATTTTTTTAATATTTTATATTGACAATGATATGTTGCCAAGGTATAATAACTAATTTGACATTTGTTGCTGAATGGTGTATACTGAACATAAGGAGGTAGCATAATGTTTAATTTAGGTGATAAGGTAGTGTATCCAATGCATGGGGCTGGTGTTATCGAAACGGTGGAGCAAAAAGAAATATTGGGGGAAATAAAAAGCTACTACGTGCTTAAGATGCCGGTAGGTGAAATGAAACTGATGATACCTGTGGACAATGTAAACAACATAGGTCTCAGAAATGTAATCGATGAGGAAGTCGTTGAGAGTGTATATGATATATTAAGGCAGAGCGCAGTATTGAATGACTCAAACTGGAACAAAAGGTTTCGTGATAATATGATTAAGATGAAGACCGGAGACATATTTGAAGTTGCGCAGGTTGTCAGAGATTTAACATACAGAGACAGGGAGCGAGGTCTGTCAACCGGAGAGAAAAAAATGCTTGTCAGCGCTAAACAGATGCTAATCAGCGAAATAGCATTATCCACAAACAAAGACGGCAAAGGAATACAGGAATTTTTGGACAATATTATAAATGAGGATGCACTGAAGCAATAGTGAAAGACAATGCTTCAGTGCATATTGCTTTAAAATTAAGCTAAATTTAATAATAATTAAATATAATTTAGACAAAATAGTATAGCCAAATAACAAAAAATGTGTTACATTTAATAATGTAGAAATATATGGGTATACTGATAGGGAGGTGAGTAAATGATAGATAAAATTGTAAAAGCGGTAATTACTACCGTCGGAGCATTGCTGGGTGCTTTTACGGGAGTGTTGTTAAACCAAAACGATCTTCTTCAATTTACAGGTTTTCAAAACATTTTAGCAATTATTGGTATCAGCGTAGTCTTTGGAATTATATTTTTTCTTTTATCAACTAAAATCAAAAAGGTTGGTCTTGGTGTTGTCGGCGCATTTGAAAGAGAACTTCTCAAGTTTTCTACATCAGATATTATTTGGGGGGCAATGGGTCTCATAGTGGGATTTATTATAGCATTCCTCATAAGTCAGCCATTTTCGGATATTAAGTATGTGGGAACAATTGTTTCGATTTTGTCATATTTGATGTTTGGTTATTTGGGAATAAAAATTTCCACAAGGAAAAAAGACGATGTCATATTCCCGCAAATAAATCTTAAAAAAAGCGGCACAATGAAAAAAGATAAAAATGCAAAAAAGGAAATGGTTTCTCCAAAGATTCTTGATACCAGCGTAATTATTGACGGAAGAATTTCAGACATATGCAAGACGGGATTTGTAGAAGGAACACTGGTAATACCTGAATTTGTACTTAAGGAGCTGAGGCACATAGCAGATTCCTCAGACAGTCTGAAAAGAAACAGGGGCAGAAGAGGTCTTGATATACTGAACTTGCTTCAGAAGGACGATGATGTAAATGTAGTGATTGAATCAAAAGATTACGGAGACAATATTGAAGTTGATGTTAAGCTTCTCAAACTTGCAAAGGAGCTTGGGGGAAAGGTTTTAACAAATGATTTCAATTTGAACAAGGTCGCTGAATTCCAGGGAGTGGATGTCCTGAATATAAACGAGCTGGCAAATGCGGTTAAGCCTGTAGTTCTCCCCGGAGAAGAAATGACGGTAATGGTTGTGAAGGACGGGAAGGAATCTGGTCAGGGTCTGGCCTATCTGGATGACGGCACAATGATTGTTGTTGAAGGTGGTAAAAAGTGTATTGGAGATTCTGTTGTGGTTACGGTGACCAGCGTACTTCAGACTGCAGCAGGAAGAATGATTTTCGCGAAATTGAAAAATGTAATAAACAAAGCTGTATAATTGCTGAAATGTAAAGCGCCCAAATTTTGGGCGCTTTAATTTTGGCATAAAATACTCTGCCGTGGAAACACTAAATATAATTATGATTTTGAGGTGGAAATAAAAATGGTTATAGTAGCTATAAGAGCTGTCATTTTGTACAGTATCCTACTCGTTTCGATGAGAATTATGGGAAAGGGTGAGCTTGGAGAGCTGCAGCCTTTTGATTTGGTGGTTTCCCTTATGCTTGCGGAGCTTGCGGTAATGCCAATGGAGGACTTGGGGGCGCCGCTTATACATGGTTTTATGGCAACTGCAACCATAATGTTTCTGCAGTGTCTTATATCGTATATTACTCTGAAGAGCAACGGCGCGCGAAAAGTTATATGCGGCACTCCCACCATAATATTGGATCACGGACGTTTTAATACTAAGGATATGAATAAATTGAGGATTAATGTAAATGATGTACTGGGTCAGATGAGGCTTAAAGGTTACTGCAATATAGAGGAAATAGATTATCTGATACTTGAGACAAACGGAGAAATGAGCGTAATTGCTCCCGATGCTCCTCCGGGAACAAAGTGCAAGAGAATTCCCATAGCAACTATATTGGATGGTCAGATAATGCATAACAATTTCAACAAATACACTATATCTTATGAGGATTTTGAAAAAGAACTTAAGAAAAAGAAGCTGAAGCCAAAACAGGTTTTATACGGCTTTGTTGATGAAGATGAAAAATTTATTTTTTATGAGAGGTAGAGTTATGAGAATGGTGGTTATATCTTTGACAGTGATGCTTTTGCTGATATCTCTATGGATTTGGTTTCATTATACATCGGTTGAACCCACAACAAATTACTACTATGAAGAGCTTGATGCAATGTCCGAATTAATTAAGAAAGAGCAGTGGCAAAAAGCCGAGAATGACATGCTTCACTACAGTGAAAAATGGGACGATACAAGAAATTTATGGATTTATTTCATTAACCAGAGTGATATAGACAATATAGATTCATCAATAAAAAAGCTCGATGTTTTTATAAAAAATCGTGAAAAAGTAATGGCTCAAGCAGAGCTTGAGCACTTGAGGGTTTTATTCAATATAATCAAGGAAAATGAATGTTTGTCCCTTGAAAATATTATGTAATACTAATCCGCATTAAATAAGTTCTCTTGGAAGCGGATGTATATTGCGGAAAAATTATTTTACTGTGTTTGAAAGAGTTCCTATTCCTTCTATTACACAATCTAAAGTATCACCGGGCAGCAGGTATTTGGGTGGCTTGAAACCGGCTCCTACTCCTGCCGGGGTTCCGGTCAGTATAATATCGCCTGGGTACAGAGTTATTCCGGAGGTCAGGTCGCTTATTATTTCAGGAATGTCAAATATAAGCTGCTCAGTCTTTCCATTCTGTCTCAGCTCCTTGTTTACATAGCATTTGATTTCAAGTGCGGGAGGAAAAGAAATGTTTGATTTGTGAGCTATGACAGGTCCCATAGGACAAAAAGTATCAAGTGATTTTCCCTTGTGCCACTGGGTATGCTCCTGCTGCAGGTCTCTTGCTGAAATATCATTTGCAATGGTGTATCCGAATATAACATCCTCTGCTTCTGACGCAGCCACATTCCTGCATTTTTTCCCTATGATAACAGCCAGCTCCACTTCGTAATCCAACTCATTTGTAGAATCCTTGTGAGAATCGACACAATCTCCGTGACCAATGGCAGGATATGCAATTTTGCTGAAATATATGGGTTTTTTCGGGATGTCCGCACTGACGTTTTTAAGTCCACCCACTTCATTGACGTGATCCAGATAGTTTTTGCCCAGGCAAATGACATTTCTTTTCGGATAAGGTATGGGTGCCATAATTTTAACATCATCAAGGGATAATTCTGTGTCTGATGAAGAAAGTATTTTTTCAATGCTGTCCATGTCCGTATTTTCAAATTCTTCAATAAGGCATATCATGTCTGAGGGAATTGCCCTATCCAGCTTTGAGAAGACAGCTGAGGCGGGTATGATTCCTTTTTTTTCTTTGTCAAGAAAGCCGACGCATTTCTTGTCTTGGTATAAATAAGTTAAAAAATACATATAAACCTCCTTTGGTATTATTATACTAATATAATACTTTGCAGAAATTATTTCAAGATATTGTTTTATTATGCGGGTGCTGCTTCTAATGAAATTATTGCAATATACAGCTTTATGTGATATAATTCTTTATTGAAATCTTTATTTTAAGGGGTATAGCATGAGCCGATTTATGTTAAATGAGCTTCATAAGGAAATATTACAAAGCCTTACAAAAAAGGAATTCTTAAAAAAAATAAATATAACGGAAGAAAAGATACAATCTTTTATAATCAATAAAAAATTTGTCAGCAATCTTCTTATACTTATAAATAAAAAACATTTATTATGCAGCGATGTTTTGGATTTAACTTCTGACATATTGAATAATATATGTTCTGAATGCCCGAAGGACTGGCTGAATTATGTGTTCCAATATGCGCTGAATAAGTCGTTTCCCGATGCCACAACAATAAAGCTTTTCCCAAAATACGAGAGCGGCGTCCTGATATATCTCGAAATACTTAAAACAATCTTGCGTCACGGCAAAAATAGCGGAATATTCGATAAATTTACAGACTTCAATTTCTTGTCCGACGATGAAATAAAAGATTTACCCAATCCCGATGAATACAATTCCTTTATTGATAAATTTGAGAAAAACTATATTTATGAACTGATGATGCTGGATTATGAAGTTAACGGATTTAATACTTTGAACCATGTGGCCGCTGTACACTATGTTGCCATGCATGTTGCAAGGCAGCTTAAGAAGGTCGGCATACATGTTAATCTCGGACTTGTATCTGGAGCTGCTGCAGGACATGATATAGGAAAGTATGGGTGCAAAGGGCTGGAGAAAAGGAGAGTTCCCTACCTGCATTATTACTATACGGATCAATGGTTTACAAAATACAACATGCCGGGGATAGGACTGATTGCGACAAATCACTCCACATGGGACCTGGAGCTTGAGAATCTGCCGATGGAATCGCTGATTCTTATTTATGCTGATTTCAGGGTTAAAAACAGGGCAGCCAAGAATGGTTTTGAAATGCATATTTACGATTTGAACGAATCATTTCAGATAATTCTTGACAAGCTTGACAACGTGGACGAGGCAAAGGAAAAAAGATATCAGAGGGTTTATTCAAAGTTGAAGGATTTTGAAAACTACATGGTTCATGAAGGAATAAATACGGATTTTAAGACTGATGAGCCAACACCTTCGACCTTTATTGACTATGCACTTCTCGACGGATATGAGGTGGTTGAGAACTTCAAGTATATGGCTATTGAGCACAATACATCACTCATGAGCAAGCTCAACAATGAAGTTGTTTTTTCAAGCATGATAGAGTCTGCGAGAAGTGAGCAGAATTGGCAGAATTTAAGAGCATACTTAAATATACTTGATGAATATTCTATTTACCTGTCACAGAAGGAAAAGCTGTTTACACTCAGCTTTCTGTATGAAATGCTTGTTCACAGAGAAGGAGACATAAGGCGTCAGGCTGCGGGGCTTATGGGAAATATTATAGTGTCATTTGATCTGGAATATTCAAAGGAGCTTCCGGAGGATGTCAAGCCTTACTTAGGGGGAGAGTTTACGGAAATTTCTCTGTGGGAAAAATATCTGAATCTATTCATTGACCCTGGACACAAGGTGACAGAAAATCACAAGGAGTGGATTGGATATTCGCTGAGGATATTTGTTGATGCTGCTATAAATTCAGGCAAGAACAAGGATAAAAAGATATATATCGATGTATTTGTAAACAATCTGAGAACTGTTGAAGCAAATGATGTGGCAAGGTTCAGTGCTCTGAATTCTTTCTTGAGCATACCTCTGAACTTATATGAAGATGAGCAGCTGAGATTTTTGCTTGAATATGCTTTTGATTCCTTGGACGACCCTTCGCATAACATAAGGCTCATGGCGGTGCAGTTTCTAAATATGGTTGCGGCTAAAAAGGATATGATTAATGTATCTCTCAGAAGGATATCTGACTATGTTTCGGTGATTAATGAAAATGACGGACTGTGCATTAATTATTTAAAGTATAAGATTGCAAAAAACTTAGAGACGCCGTCTGAAATTACAGACAGATATAATGAACTGATGAACAGTAGCAGGTACAAGGCTTCGGATCTGTTTCTTAACAACTTGAAGGCGGCAACTCCGTGGAATGTAAAGACCATCAGTATAGATTACATAATGGAGAATATAAAGGACAAGAATGAGGTTACCATGCTGCAGACCGCGACACATCTTGCTAACCTGGTGAAGGTAAGCGCCAAGGAATCTGTGAGAAACAAAGCGGGTAATTCGCTGGTAAGCATAGGACCTCTGCTTTCAATAGAACAGAGAAATGAAATCGCGGTTGAGCTTTTCAAGGGACTTGAAATAGATGAGCTTCAATATGCCAAGTATATCCCGGAATACCTAGGACGTTTTATGATGCTTTTGCCTCCAAAGGAGCTGGAGGAATGTATACTTGACTTAAACAACATATGCAAGGGAACAAACCCAAGGGCCAGCGCTCTTGTTATAAATACATTCGGTATAGTGGTGCAATATTACCCGGAATATAAAGACAGATTCAATGAAGATGATGAAAGCTACGATAAAAGGCTGGAAAGGATGCTTGGAATAATACTGAGCGGACTTGCAAATTACAATACTCAGGTTAAGCAGGAGACGTTCCTGGTAATAGGTCAGTATATCTTTGGCTCTAAAATTTTACAACTCAAGAAAAAGCACAATATATTCTGTATGATTTATAAAAAGCTATTGACACTTATAAATGAGAAGGAGCTTGGAGATTTATTTTTCTTCAACAACTCCTCTTCCTTCAACCACATATACAGGTTTATAAGTGATTATGAATTTTATTATAAAGACTTTGATATAGAAGTAAACAAAAATATTGCATTTTTCCCTGGCACATTTGATCCCTTTTCGATGAGCCACAAGGGAATTGTTACAGCCATAAGAAACCTTGGATACGAGGTGTATTTGTCCGTGGATGAATTTTCATGGTCAAAAAAGGTTCAGCCGAGGATGATACGCAGGCAAATAATCAATATGTCTATAGCGGATGAGCTGGGTGTGTTCTTGTTTCCTGACGATTCACCTATAAACATGTCAAGTACCAATGACCTTAAAATATTGAAATCTCTTTTCCCGGGCAAAGAGATATTTATTGTGGTTGGAAGCGATGTAATACAGAATGCAACGGCATATAAAGCAAGGCCGACTAAAAACTCCATTCATAGCTTCAGTCATATTGTATTTAAGCGCACCCAGGACGACTCCTCTCCGTCTGCACTCAAGAAGGCAGAGGAGGCTAAGAACAGAATCAAGGGGTCCATGGTGGAGCTGCAGCTCCCGCTGTATCTGGAGGACATCAGTTCGACTCAGATAAGAGACAACATAGACAGCAACAGAGATGTATCAAATTTAATTGATTCACTTGCTCAAAGCTTCATTTATGACAGAAATATCTATACAAGAGAACCTTTGAACAAGGCGGTACTGAAATCAAAACCATTTACAATAGAAATAATAGACGACCTGAGCCAAAAAATTGTGGATGAAATAGGGCATTATATTTTCATGCACACAAATCTGTATGAAAATATAGGGGAAGACTTAATTTCAAAAAAAATAAGACTTCTTGTAATAAGGGACAGCAAGAACGGTAACAAGCTCATAGGCTTCTCGGCATTTCATAAAATAAGCTCGTCAGAGGTATATGGCGAATTCCAAAGCCAGTATATAGCAAACTATGTACGTGAGAGAACTGCGGGAAGAATCATAGTAATTGACGGAATCTTTATAAATCCAAGCAGAATATATGACAATATGGAGCAGATATTGTTGACAGAGACGCTTGCATACTGCCTTAAGAATGATTTTACCTATGCTCTTTATTACAATACTATGTCAAACATAAACTCTGATGCAGTGCTTGAAACGCTTGAGCTGCAGGGATTTACCAAGGTTTACGATGAAGCGCTTAATACATCGGTGTATGCTGTGGATATGAAATTTCCAATTTGTCTGACGCTGAATATGGAAAGTTTTTTAAAGGAACCATTTAACGCAAACGAAAGAGTCCACGAAGCCATTGTGGTTGCAAGAAAGAGGCTGCAAAAATCAATGACGGAGCTTTATCCGGGTTCACTTGTTTTATCAATGGATAATGATATGATAAATCAGACTCTTATAAATAAAATATGCAGCATGAACAATGTGAGTAATGAGTTGCAGGTTCCGAGGGTTTTAGGTGAAAACATGTGTGTGCCATTCGGAAATATTTTAAAGGGTATGGTTGTACCCAACACGGTTACAAAGTCACTTCACACGGAGAAGGTTTATTCACCTGATGCAAGAACATTCAGAATTACAGAATATCCTTTTTATTCACCCATAGAAATTCAGGTCAAGACTATAAAGTCATTTGAAAGACCTGTAATTCTTGTTGATGATTTGCTTCATAAGGGATACAGAATCAAAGAGGTTGACCCCATTCTGAAAAGGTATGACGTCAATGTAAAGAAAATAATAGTGGGAATTATGTCCGGAAGAGGAAAGGATCTGATGGAAATACAGGGAAGAGATTACGACTATGCGTACTTTATACCTAATCTCAGGCTATGGTTCAATGAAAACCTCATGTATCCGTTCCTGGGTGGAGACGGAATGTGGCAGAACAACGACAATATCATGAATCTGATACCGTCAATCAACCTTATACTGCCGTACTATTCGCCAATGTATATAAGAGGAGCATCAAAGGAAGCGATATTCAACCTGTCCATGGTGAGTCTTTATAACGCAAAATTTATACTGCAGACACTGGAGTCGGAATATCAGGAGCTTTATGAGAAGAAGCTGACGGTTAAAAGATTGGGTGAGGTTTTAATTTCTCCGAGGCTGCCTTATATTGGCGACAACATATATTACGACCTTAACAAGGAAGCATCCAACTATATGGATGCAAGCATTGAAAACCTGATAAAGCTTGAAAGGATAATAAAATAATGTTTTATTACACATATGGTGATAAATTTTTGTTCTCTCTTGAGGACATTTATGAATACGAAAAAGCTGACGGTATACCGGACGATTCGGATGAGCTCTTTTTTCTGTGCAGGCTTGACAGGAATAAATCCAAAAAATCCTATGCTGTAGCTCATTCGTCAGACTTGTATATTCAGGAAGAAAATCTTGATTTCCTTAAAATGAAGAACTCAGAAAACAATCTTCCCGGCAATATACTGAGGATGATTGAAGAAAGAAAAATCAAGGCTGTAAATACGCATTATGAGGATTGGGAAAAGTGCCTGACATTTGAAAAACCGCGAAAGAATACGGTGAACATACTTGCTATGGGAGATGTGGGAAGCACTCTGCTCATAGGGCTCAGACTCATAGGAGGAAGCTCGGTTAAATCTATAGGCATATATGACAGGAGCCCGGATAAAATAAAAAGATGGGAATACGAAATGAATCAGACTTCATTTCCTTTTGAGTATGATGTAATGCCCGAGGTTCGCGGAATAGAGAAGGATAACCTCTTTGACTGCGACATGTTTGTTTTCTGTGCATCTAAGGGAGTTCCTCCTGTCGGTTCGGAAAATATTGATGTGAGAATGGTTCAATTTGAAGAAAATGCAAAGCTTATCAGAGAATATGCAATAATGGCAGCGGAACAAAAATTCAAGGGAATTTTCGCCGTGGTTTCCGATCCGGTAGATTTGCTCTGCTCAACAGTGCTGAAGGAGAGCGGGGGTGCACTGGCACCGGAACAGATTAAGGGCTACGGACTTGGTGTGATGAATGCAAGAGCTGCTTACTATGCCCGTAAAGATGAAAAATACATTTCTTATTTAACTGAGGGAAGAGCATTCGGTCCTCACGGCAAGGATTTAGTTATTGCAAACAGCATTACAAATTATAACGACAAATTATCCCGTGGGCTCACGAAGCTTGCGGTTGATGCAAATTTAGAGGTGCGTAAAACAGGATTCAAGCCCTATGTGGCACCGGCGCTGTCATCGGGAGCCATTTCCATAGCGCATACTCTTGAAGGTAAATGGCATTACAGCTGTAACTACCTTGGCGGAATTTTTATGGGAGCAAAAAACAGAAATCTTCCGTCGGGATTGGAAATAGAAAAAACGGAAATTCATGATGATCTTTTTAAAAGGCTGAAGAAAACATACTGCAATTTGATGAATCAAGTTAAATGAAACAAGGAGGGGAGAGTATTGGAGGAATTAACGGCTTTAGTTCCGGGAGAAATATCCGAAAGGATGAAAAACATGTTGTGCTATGGTATGGAAGGCTACTATTTGCGCGTTATAACAACAGCTGACGGTATTAAAGACTTAAGAAATAAGAGAGTGATTTTTGGGGCAGAATTAGGGGATTCCGGCATAAATATAGAGCTTTTCAGAATGCTGGAGAAAATTAAAATGTCAGGTAGCACATTTATGGAAAATTCGGTGGGAAGTGTGTTGATAAGTAGCAATAATGAGCTGCATTCAAGAGATGTTGCCCGCAAGATTATCCTTTATGCCAACATGGCAGGCTGTATGTTTCCGGGAAGACCTGTATCGGAGGCAACCGGCTCGTTGAGAAATTACAATACTCAACAAAAAATATCACCTCATTTAAGCCTTGAGGAAATATGTATTCAGGAAACCAGGACTGTTGTTGAGCGTCTGATGGACTTTCAGATGAACAGGCTGGATAATCCTAACATATTGACGCTTCATGCGGGAAACTACAAAACATCCAACACATTCTCCCTGTGGAAAATGGTGAAGGATAATTTAACAAACTGCAATATAAACGAAATACATATTGAAAATGGCTCGGTTAGAGATTGCAAGGGATGCCCGTACAAGGCATGCAAGCACTATTCCCAAAGCAACAACTGCTTCTACGGGGGAATAATGGTTGAAGAGGTGTATCCCGCAATAATAGACTGTGACATACTCATAATGCTGTGCCCAAACTACAATGATTCAATAAGCGCCAATTTATCCGCAGTTATAAACCGACTGACGGCACTGTTCAGAAAAGTAAAATTTTATGACAAATACATGTATTCAATAATAGTATCAGGCTTCAGCGGTAGCGACATAATTGCAGAGCAGCTCATAAGCTCGTTGAACATAAACAAAACCTTCATGCTTCCTCCTAAATTTGCATTGATGGAAACGGCCAACGACCCCGGTGAAATTGAAAAGGTGGAAAACATAAGGAACAGGGCGGCGGAATTCGCCTTAAATATAAAAAAATTATCAAAAGGTCATCAGAAATTTTATAATAATTAAAATTTTAAGTCTTTACAAATAAGTGTTTATTGTTTATAATAGTAAAGTATTCGGGATGTAGCGCAGTTTGGTAGCGCACAAGCATGGGGTGTTTGGGGCCGCAGGTTCGAATCCTGTCATCCCGATTCGAAAAAAAGTCAATCATACGATTGACTTTTTTTATATTTCTTCGCACTTTTTTACTCTCTTGTATCTAATCCAACCCTGTTTTGATATATATTTAATAAATTCTATAAGTCGTCTTAGATCCTCTTTAAATTCGTCACCTGTTTTAGGGTTTTGAATTCTTGCAATTTCGTAAATTGACCTCTCACCATCTATCAAAAGCCATACGGAAGTACACATATCATCAAATAGCATATCTTTGTTTGGTTCCTTCTTTATCATAAAACCAACAAATTTTGTTATAGGATTATTAACCTTGAAATTTAATAATACCTTTCCATCAACCATCTGCCAATCATTATGTGTTACCTCAGGGACATATAGAACAAAATTGTATTCGTCTTTGCCATATCTGTTATCAATGTCAGTAAATTTATGCTTATTAATTTTATTTGCCATTAGCTGTTCCTTTTAACTCTGCAAGAGTAGCTGTATAACCATGCAGCAAGTGCTGCAAATATTACCAAGCTCACTAAGTTTCTTAAAGCATCATTTGTTATAACACCGGATAGCACGTCAATGCTTAAATTAAGTGCAGCAAAAGCTCCGATTATTATACCGGTTATGGCATCTCCCGCCACAAGACCTGAAGCAATCAATGTGCCCCTTTCTACTGCATCATCTCTATTTACTTCATGTGCTTTAAACCTTAGCTCAACAAATTTACGTATAAGACCTCCAAAGAATATAGCAGTATTTAATGTAATAGGCAGATAAATTCCCAAAGCGACCGCCAATATGGGAAGTCCTGCAAGAGCGCAAAACAATGCTATTACTGCCCCTATAATTACAAGAGTCCATGGAAGCTTACCCGTCATTATACCTTCAACAATCAACTTCATAAGTGTTGCCTGCGGTGCTGTAACTTGTTCCGAACCTATACCGTAAGCACTATGTAAAAGGAGTACAGTGGCTCCTGCCATAAAGGATGCAATAGCCAATGATATAAACATACCATGTTGAATGTTTTTAGGACTGCCGCCAATAATATATGTTGCTTTTAATGATTGAGCCACACCTCCGCCAACTGCTATAGCAACGCATACTGTGCCCGCCGCTAAAAGCACAACCCTCATCCCTTCTGTTCCTGCTGCTCCCATAGCTTTATACACTGAAGCAATAACAAGAAGTGTCGCAATAGTCATACCGGAAACCGGATTGTTGCTTGCGCCGATTACTCCAACCATTCTTGCTGATACTACTGCAAAGAAGAAAGAGAAAAATACCACAAGTATTGCTCCGACCGGACCTGCTTTTATTGAAGGAACAAACCAAGTAAGCAAAAATCCAAATATAGCTGCCGCCAAAACCCATATAACCGGTACCTCTTGGTTTATTCTATCTTTAGTGGTGCCACCCTTGCCAAAACCGCTCATCGCCTCCTTAAAGGATGATATGATGGTAGGAAGCGATCTTGCCAAAGATATGAACCCTCCCATAGCTACTGCCCCTGCTCCGATATATTTAATATAGTTAGACCAAATTTGAGTTGCAGTCATTTCAGAAATCAAAATTGTGGATGGGAAGATAGGTTCAGGTGCGAAAGTACCAAAAAATTTAATCAACGGAATAAATCCAAGCCATGCTACAACAGAACCTGCAAACATTAATATTGAAGTGCTCGTTCCAACTATAAACCCAACACCCAACAAAGATGCCAAGGTATCAATGCCTATCATTGTTCCCTGATAAGCAACGATTGTATATGTTGCAGTTTCACTCCACAGACCTAACCCTCCGGACAGAACTTTATAACCAAGTCCTACCCCAAGTCCTTTTAAAACAGACTTGAACCCTTGACCACCTTGGTTTGAATTTACCAAAACCTCGGCTTGAGCCATGGATTCCGGATATATTAAATTTCCATGTTCCTGCACTATCAAATATTTTCGAACCGGAGTTATAAAATAAACCCCCATAATTCCGCCTATAACGGTTACTAATGCAACGGTAATGAGCGAAAGATTATAACCAATCAGTATAATAGCCGGTAAAACAAATATAATACCTCCGGCAATGGATTCTCCCACGGCTGCAAGTGATGCCACATAGTTCGCCTCTAATATACTGTTTCTCCTAAATATTGATTTTAACAGTCCCGTTGCAAGAATTGCCCCGGGTATGCCTGCCGAAATCGTAAGTCCAACCTTTAGTCCCAGATATGTATTTGCTGCGGCAAACACAACAGCAAATATTATACCCATAATTATTGAATACCCCGTCGCTTCAGGCATAACCTCAGTCGTTGGAATAAAAGGAATATAATCCTCTCCCTTTATACCGCCATAAGCTTGTTTAGATAATCTTTTTGAATCATTTGTCATATAAAAATTCTCCTATAGTAGCTATTTTAAATCTTCAAGTAATTTGATAAGGAAGTTCCAGACTCTCTCCACAGATTCAATACTTAAGTGTTCCTTTTCAGTATGTACATCATATAAATTCGGACCAAAGCTTATCATGTCGGTATCAGGCAAAATTTCTTTTAAAAGTCCGCATTCAAGCCCTGCATGTATAGCACTGACCACTGCCTTTTTACCGAATAGCTCCTCATATACCTTTACGGCTCTTTCACGAATTTTTGAATTCTGATCAAATTGCCATGCGGGATATGAGCCGTTTTCTTCTGTTTTCGCATTTGTCCTTCTTGCAATTACCTCAAGAACATTTAATATTTCCCTTAAAGAACTGCTGGAAGCTGATCGCACAGATGTTGTTATCACAATATTATTATTTTTCTCATCAATAATAGCATTATTTAAACTTGCTTGGACTAAACCCTCGATGTCTTTAGACATATAATAAACACCATCGGGTACCATCATAATGAAATCTATCAAATCATCATTAAATTTTTTTGAGTAGACATCTTTTACCTTTATTTCATCAACTTCTATGGTAAGCCCGCCATCTTCTACACGATACTCCTCTTTTAAATTAATAATCAGTTTATCAATGACTTCTTTTACCTTTTCTGAGTCATCAATTAAAATAATTGCCTTTGCTTCACTTGGTATGGCATTATGTTTTGTACCACCTTGAATTTTAGACAACCTTATATTAAATTTGTCATTGCACTCTGATAATATTCTCCCAAGGAGCTTAATGGCGTTTGCTCTTTGCTTAACTATTTCCATGCCCGAGTGGCCGCCTTTTAGTCCGGAAATCTTTATTTCCAGCCCGGTTCCGCTTTTATCTTGTTTTTCAACATTAAATTTAGTTGTTATATTGGCACCGCCTGCACAGCTTACCAAAAATATTCCCTCTTCTTCGGAATCTATATTAAAAAGAATCCTACCAGATAGATGTTCGTTTGATAATGCATGCACACCGTCCATACCGGTTTCCTCACTGGTAGTAACCAAAAGTTCAAGTGAAGGATGTTTTATGTCTTCGGAATCCAATATCGCAAGACCATACGCAACTGCTATACCATTGTCGCCACCTAAGGTAGTATTGTTTGCCCTCATGATATCCCCTTCAGCTATAATTTCAATTGGATCTTTTGTAAAATCATGATTGCTGCCCTTGCCTTTTATACAAACCATATCCATATGTCCTTGGATAATCACTGTATCAGCTTTTTCATATTCCTTTGTCGCAGGTTTTTTTATGATAACATTAAAAGCATCATCCTGATAAACTTCTAAATTTCTTTCTTTTGCAAAATTCACAAGAAAATCACTTGCTCTTTTTTCGTCACCGGAACATCTTGGAATTTGATTTAGCTCATGAAACCAATGAAATACTTTTTCAGGTTTTATATTTTTTAAATCCATATTTTCACCTCAATAATTTTTACAAAATTTCTCATAACAATATCCTTTGGTTTTTTATTTAAACAACAATAATTATTCCCTATAATATCTATTTCTATCCAAAAGCTATTAAAGAAAGGAGGGAAAAATATAAAAGGCAGGAAATTTCATACATGACCAATAATAATTTGTAGTCCATGCTATAATAGAAGTAGAATGACAAATATTAATGGCAGTGATTGTAACAAGATAGACTTAAAATTTTAATAATTGTAAAAATTACGTCTTGCAATTTATAATGTATTCTGTTAAAGTTTAATTGTCTATTAAAATATAATGATGGATAAATAATATATAAGGATGAAAATAATATGAGTGAAGATAAAGAAATGCTTGATTGCTGCTGCGGCGGAGAGAGCGACGACGATTGCGGATGTGGTTGCGGATGTGGTCATGACCACGAACATGAAGAAGAAATAATGACAATTACACTTGAGGACGGCAGTGAAGTTGAATGTGCAATCATTGCAATTTTCCCTGTTGAAGATAAAGACTACATAGCATTGTTGCCATTGGAAAACCAGGAAGACGGAGAGGTATATCTCTATGGCTTCGAAGAGTATGAAGACGGTACATTTGAACTGTTAAGCATTGAATCAGATGACGAATACGAAGCAGTGACAAAGGCTTTCGATGAAATCCTTGATGATGCGGAAATTGACGAATTATTTGACGAAGAAGACGAAGAAGACGAAGAATAACAAATAAAATGAGAGACAGCCATTGGCTGTCTTTTCTAAAATACGCGGGGGAGGTATTTTATGACTACAGATAAAAAAGAATTAACAAGCGCACTGACACATTTGGGCGGTGCCGTATTCGGGATTATCGGAACAGTCCTGCTGATATACAATTCAAGAAATTCCAACAGCGCTGTACGATTGCTGCTTTCCTCATTTTTGGAATAAGCATGGTTTTACTGTATTCAACAAGCACGATTTATCATTTTATCGATAAATCAAAGCAAAAAGCTAAGCTTATCATGCGAAAGCTTGACCACATTATGATATTTGTTTTTGTGGCAGGAAGCTATACACCTGTTTGCATGCTTGTTTTAAGCAACAGCATCGGCTACAGGCTTCTTGCAATTGTATGGTCAATAACATTGATAGGAGTCGTTATCAAGCTGTGTTGGATTACGGCACCAAACTGGGTTAGCTCTGTTTTGTACATATCTATGGGATGGATGGCTGTATCGGTTTTGTCACCGCTTGTTAACAGTATGCATTCAGCCGGAATGTTCTGGCTTATGGCAGGAGGAATATTCTACACCATAGGCGGAATCATTTATGGATTGAAAAGACCGAATATAAGCAAGAATTACTTTGGATTTCACGAGCTTTTTCACATATTTGTGCTTGCAGGCTCATTGTGCCATTATGTTATGATGTATTTTTACATAAGATAATTTAAGGGTAAATATTTAATATTCAATTTCAGGGGGAAATTTTGAAGAATTTATTTGGAGATATTCTGAATTACATTAAAAGGCTGGCGGCTTCATTAGCTGTTATAAGCGGTGCAGCTTATGGTATATCAAAAGTCTTAGGCTATAGGCTCAACATTGTTTTTTTCTATTGCGGGTTAGTTTGTTTTATAATAGGATGTGGAGCTGTAGTAGGTAAAAACAATAATATAGAAAGTTATCAGGCTCAAAGTGTATCGTCACGAACATATCTTGAAGTATCCAGGGATAGACTGAACTTGAGTAGTAATTTCAAATTTTTGATTTTCATGGCCTTAACAGGTCTGATATTGATGGTTATTAGCCGTATTTTAGAAGGATAGTAGAAGCTCCGATTGATGAAGGTTTAAAATTATGATAAATCCCCGGAAATAATCTGGTTTGATTATTGCGGGGATTAATTTTTAATATCATAATTAACTAAAAGTTACTTTTAGTTAATTATTGATTCTTTAATATAACGTCGTGTGCTCCGCCTTCAGTCAAGCTTGTGGAAGAAACTACTGTAAGCCTTCCTTTTTCCTGAAGCTCCTTAATGGATTTCGTGCCGCAGTTGCACATTGTAGATTTAACTTTATGAAGAGTTGAACCGAGACCGTCATCCAGCTTTCCGGCGTAAGGCACATATGAGTCAACACCCTCCTCAAATTGCAGGCCTGCTTTTCCGCCTAAATCGTATCTCGCCCAGTTTCTTGCCCTGTTTGAACCCTCACCCCAGTATTCCTTAACAAACCCGTTTCCGTACTTTATTTTTGAAGTAGGGCTCTCATCAAAGCCTGCAAAATAACGTCCCAGCATTACGAAGTCCGCACCCATTGCCAATGCCAACGTTATGTGGTAATCCAGCACGATGCCTCCATCAGAGCATATTGGCACATAAATTCCGGTTTTTTCGAAATATTCATCTCTTGCTGCAGCCACATCAAGAACTGCTGATGCCTGACCTCTTCCGATACCTTTTTGCTCTCTTGTTATACAGATGGAACCTCCGCCGATACCAACCTTTACAAAATCGGCACCTGCGTCTGCAAGATAGTTGAAGCCTTCTTTTTCAACAACGTTTCCTGCACCAACCTTTACCTTGTCTCCGTACTTGCTCTTAATCCATTTGATTGTATCTGACTGCCATTCGCTGAAGCCCTCAGAGGAGTCAATGCACAGAATATCTGCGCCCGCTTCGACCAGTGCCGGAACTCTGTCCTTGTAATCTCTTGAATTTATACCTGCGCCAACTACGTATCTTTTCTGGCTGTCAAGCAATGAACGTGGATTTTCCTTATCCTCGGAATAGTCTTTTCTGAAAACCATGTAAACAAGGTTGAAGTTTTCGTCCACAATTGGAAGAGCATTCAATTTGTTTTGCCATATTATATCGTTGGCTTCAGGAAGAGATATTCCTTCATGTCCAACAATTAAATCTTTCGCAGGAGTCATGAATTCCTTGACTTTTTTGTCAAGGGCGTCTCTTGTTATTCTGTAATCTCTGCTTGTTACAATACCTAAAAGCTTTCCGTCCGATGTTCCGTCATCGGTAATTGCCATTGTGGAGTGACCTGTTGCTTCCTTGAGCTCAAGCACGTCGTGCAGTGTATGTTCAGGTGTAAGGTTTGAATCGCTGATTACAAATCCGGCTTTATATTTCTTAACCCTGCGAACCATTTCTGCTTCACTCTCAATAGACTGTGAACAATATATAAAAGATATTCCGCCGTTTTTGGCAAGGGCGATAGCCATGTTATTATCAGAAACTGACTGCATGATAGCGGATGAGAAGGGTATATTCAATTTTAAATCAGGTTTCTCACCCTTCTTGAATCTGCAAATAGGTGTGCTTAAATCCACATTCTCAACAATACAATCCTTTGTAGTAAGATTAGGAAGAAGCAGGTACTCTCCAAACGTTCTGGAAGGCTCGGTGATAATTCTCGCCATTATTATATCTCCTTTTCATAAATAATTATTCTGAGGTTATCACAACAGGCTTGTATTGTCAATATCCATGAATAACTTGGCAGGATTTTTTATTATTTCTGTGTTTTAATCACGTCAATCTGAGTGGAAGCAATTTGTGTGATTTCATTATACCGCCCCATGGACGCACTCAAGGCTTCAGAAAATACGTCAGGAAGTCTTTTCTCAAATACCTTCACTCCTTCATAGGTTATGCCGCCTTTTGTTGATACACGGTGTATTGTTTCTTCAAAGCTCATATTTTTTTCCAAGAGCAGCCTTGCAGCTCCTAAAAGTGAAACTAAAAGCATGTGCTCAAGTTCATCATCAGATACATTTTGACTTCGTACAGATGCTGACTTTACAAATTCCAGCATTATTTCCGCAAAGAATCCCGGAAAGCTCGCCGTCATGTTCTGGCATATATTGATATCAGCCTCAGCTAATATTTTTACTTCAGTGAACTGCACAAGTGAAGCATGGAAAAAGTTTATTTGCTCCTTAGTTGCACAGCTGTTATGATATGTCAGTGTAACACCACCATTTACCATGGATATCAGCGTAGGCATGAATATGGTTATACCACCACTATGAAACTTGCGTATATCCTCTTCGGCAACCATGGAGGTTGACACCATAATGTATGTGTCGGAATCTGTGTATGGCTGAATTTCCATCAATACATTGGGTAAATTTAAAGGCTCCACACAAAGCAGTATATTTTTGCATTTCTGTGCAATCTCAATGTTGCTTTTGCATATATTTATAGCCGGATATTTCTTGGAAAGGCTTTCCAACTTTTCCTCCGAGCGATTGGCCACATAAATATTTTCTTCGCTGAATATGTTGAGCTCCGTAAATTTGCGCAGCAGCATGGAGCCAACGTTCCCTATTCCTATTATTCCTATTTTCTTTTTGCATTTTTATTTCCTCCTTTAATATCAAAAATAATATAATCCGCCTCTACAAAGAGGCGGATTATCCACGGTACCACTCTAATTGCTGCAAATGCAGCATCTCATTTCAAATAACGGCATCCACCGTTTGGGTTGCCACACCCAAAAGCTCCGAGACGGGTTCAGTATACAGAGGGACGAAAACTTTCACCGCACGTTTCCTCTCTTTGGTCCATATATGCCTACTGCTTCTCATCACAGCCACTATTAAATTTTTACAAAAATAAAATCCGCTCTCACGAAGAGGCGGATTATCCACGGTACCACTCTAATTGCTGCGTGCAGCATCTCATTTCAAATAACGGCTTTCACCGTTTGGGTTGCTACCCCCAAAAGCTCCGAGACGGGTTCAACATACAGCGGGACGAAAACATTTCACCATCAGTTTTCTCTCTATAGACCATGCACATTTACTGCTTCTCATCACAGCAATATATTATTATGCATGATATACCATATGATGATATTTGTCAATTGTTTTTATTAAATTTATTATTAGCATGTTTATACAAGTTCATTGTTATATATCATTCTGTAATATGCGGTTTTAAAACCTAATTTTTGATATAAAGTTCTTGCTCTTTTGTTTTCTAAGTCCACATGAAGTGAAAGCTTGCCTCCCGTTAAATCAATCAATTGATTGATAAGTTCTGATGCTACACCACGGCCTTTATTTCCTTCCTTTGTACCGATATATACCAGGTGGTAGGTCGGTATAACTTTTTCAAATCCAAGATTGACGACAACACTGATGCCTTGTGGAGTCTTATTTCTTAAGGCAATAAGTATAAATCCATTTTTCATGGCATATTCAATCGCCTCTTCTGTTTCATCCAAGGTATCTGAATAATCCTGCAACCATTCTTTTGTCCATTTAGCAATAGTATCTTTGGAATATTCCTTAAAGTTCTCAATTTTTTTTATTTCTAAGTCACTTTTTCCGTTGTTGAGGATTATGACATGTTTGCCGTTTTTAATTTTTCCTTCCTTTACAAGCTTGTAAAATCCTGCAAAAGAATAACCTTCTTGAGCTGTTAAATCTATATGTTCTTGTTCCCGCAGAAATTGAACACTTTCCTTTAACAGTGCTTCATCAACGGGGATTATTTTCCCATCGGTATCATTAACGGCATTTAATGCTTCTTCAAGCAATGCTCCTTCATCCGCAAATAAATTTTTTGTATATTTATTGTTTTTTACATCGTAGTTTTCAATGCTGATATCACTTAGCTCCAAGTTTTTTTTGTAATCTTTATATATAACATTTCCATAGGGTATTGTACATGAAAATATTTGAGGATATTTATTTATTTCACCTTCCACCCATTTGCTTGCAAAGCCATTGTATATCGCGGATACAGTATATCCATTGCTCAATTGAGTGAAAACAGTTGTAATATCATTTCCTAATCTTTCTGCAATTTCCTCACCTATTTTTTGAAGAGAAATAATACTTAAATGCTTATTGCCGTATAAATTAGATGCATTATAATAATTATTATTTTTACAATAATTTTCAATTAATTCATGCTTATTACCTGAACCTTTACTTCTAAAATCTACATACTCCATATCATAAAATAAGCTCCTTTTCCACTGCTCATTTTTGAACAGAGAAACCTTGATTTTTATTTCGAAATTTTCAGCATATTTAATGATTGAATTTATATAATCACTCGGACCGTCAACTAATAGTCCGCTGCGCTTACGTATTATGCAGTCCTTAACTAATGTTTCGGCAATTCTGTCGAATTTGTTTCCATAAGGATTTGCGCCCTCTAATTTTAAATAAATTTCTTCCACCCCTAAGGCTCTCTCTAACTTTTTTGACCTCATTAACGGTGTTTTACCCGGATTAATCAAATTATCACTCTCCCTTACTATATTTTCTTTAATATTTTTCTAATTATACCATAAATTAAAGCAGCTTTCAAATAGATGCTAAGAGAGGCGTAAAGAACTGATGATTAAGTAAAAATTCATCACAATTAATTCTTTTCCACATAGAATATTTTTATTTAATTAAAAGCAGGAGGAAAATAGATGTGCGGAATAGCAGGATGGGTGAATACAAATATTAGTTTTTCAGATGAAATAAACATAATGGAAAAAATGACGGAAACACTTAAGGAAAGAGGTCCCGATGATTGCGGATACTTTAAATCTGAAAATGTTTTATTTGGCCACAGGCGTTTAACTATTGTAGATCCTGAGGGTGGAAAACAGCCTATGGAGCGTAATGTAGGAGGAAGACATTATGTAATGGTATATAATGGTGAGCTTTATAATACGGATGAAGTCAGAGATGAACTTAAGTCAAAAGGACATAGGTTTAATTCCTATTCAGATACAGAAGTGTTGTTAGTTTCATTTATTGAATGGGGAGCGGATTGTGTACATCATATAAATGGCATATATGCTTTTGGAGTTTGGGATGAAAATGAGAAAACATTATTTTTAGCGAGAGATCCCCTTGGAGTAAAGCCGTTATTTTACAGCATTAAAAACAATAATTTAATATTTGGCTCTCAAATAAAAACATTGCTGGCAAATCCGTTAGTAGAGCCTGTAATAGACGAAGAGGGAATAATGGAGATACTCGGACTCGGACCTGCAAGAACTCTCGGCAATGGTGTGTTCAAGGATATAAAAGAAATTGCTCCGGCACATTATTTAATTTACAAAGACAATATTATCAAAATTCATGAATATTGGAAATTAGAAGCTAAACCACATGAAGAAAACCTACGGTCCACAATTGAAACGACAAGAAATTTACTTATAGATGCCG
This sequence comes from Firmicutes bacterium UBA2530, assembly GCA_002340985.1. Taxonomy (GTDB): domain Bacteria; phylum Bacillota; class Clostridia; order Tissierellales; family Sedimentibacteraceae; genus Sedimentibacter. The sequence continues at coordinate 383,474 of DDNC01000002.1, forward strand.
TTGAAAGGCAATTGGTATCTGATGTACATTTGTGTACATTTCTTTCAGGAGGATTAGATTCCAGTGCGATATCTGCAATTGCATCAAATTATTATAAGAATAGAGGAAGAGAAACACTTGATACATTTTCAATCGACTATAAAGACAATGATAAATATTTTCAGACAAGTATTTTTCAGCCTACTTCGGATCAGGTCTGGGCAGAGAGGATGTCTGAATTTATAGGAAGCAATCACCATACTGTCTTATTGGACAATATAAAATTAGTTGAAGCATTAAAACATGCTGTTATGGCAAATGATTTACCCGGAATGGCGGACATTGATTCATCACTACTTTTATTTTGCAAAGAAATTAGGAAAAATTCAACTGTAGCTCTGTCCGGCGAATGTGCCGATGAGATATTTGGAGGTTATCCTTGGTTTACACGTCCTGAAGATATTAATGCCGATACTTTCCCGTGGTCTAAATCATCAAAAGAACGCAATGAAATAATCAACAAAGAATTCTTTAAATTACCGTTAGAAGAATATGTATCTCAAAGATACAGTGATACAATCAAAAAAGTTCCAAAGTTAGCGGGCGAATCTAAAGAAGAAGCAAGAATGAGGGAATTGTTTTATTTAAATATTAAATGGTTTATGATGACCTTGCTTAACAGGAAGGACAGAATGAGCATGTACAACAGCCTTGAGGTCAGGGTGCCTTTTGCAGATTATCGAATAGTAGAATATTCTTATAATATACCTAACAAGTTTAAATTCTATAACGGAAGAGAAAAGGGAGTATTAAGAGAAGCTCTTAGAGGTATATTGCCTGACGAAATAATTGAAAGGAAAAAAAGCCCGTATCCAAAAACACATCATAAGGATTATACAGAAGCTGTTCAAAAGTGGATGAAAGAAATTCTTTCTGATAAGAACTCTCCAATTCACCAGCTGATAGATTACAAGAAAGTTAATGAGATAGTAGATACAGGTGGTAAATCATTTGAAAAGCCTTGGTATGGACAATTAATGGCAGGCCCGCAGCTGATTGCTTACTTTATCCAGATTAATACATGGATGGATGAATATAAAGTTAAAATTGAGATTTAGTTTTAGAAGGGGTAAGCCTCGATGACGGCTTAAAAAGAAGCATATCCATCCGTGAAACTTATCCATGACTTATTGGAGTATGATTTGATATGCTTCTGTTTAACTGCCTGTAATTGTTTTATAAAGTCAAATTGTAAATTCAAATTTTTCAGTAATGCTTATTACTTTACCATCTTTTACTTCAAGAAAAAAAGGAACTTTCTGTGCCGGCGGTGAATCAGAATAGGATGTATTTAAATGTTGAATAAAATCTTCTTTTTTGGTAGTTGTATAAATTCTGTCTCCATCCTCTTCTTTAACAAATAGAAGGTTATAATCAACAAATGTATATGTTGTTTTATTTGTCAGCTCAAAAGTTTGTTTTTCCATATCTGCATTATAAATGTGATATCCATTTGGCATATCTGTATCTTTCAATCCAAGTTCTTCTATTCGCTCCTGGTCTTCCGTTCTAATAATTTCAACCTTATCAAGATATAATAGATTATCTTCTATTACAATATATCCTGTTATCAAATCTGGATTTGGGCTATAAGGATTGACCAAAAGTCCAATTCCAACAGATGCTGCAATAATGACCGATAAAGCAATAACCCAAAATCTTGGTTTTTTATAATTTAACACGTTTTTAATCCTCCCTTTCACATTTCCTTCGCCAAAAGCAAGTGGACTACCATTTAAGATATGCCCACCAGTGGCAAGCGACAATAATGAATTAGCATAAAGTTTTTTAATATCTGCATTAACTTTTTTCAGTACCTGTTCATCGCAGGACAGCTCCATATCCGTGCTCATCAACATAAACGCAATCCACACAAGTAGATTAAACCAGTGTATGGACAATATCAGGAAAGCTAATACCTTAATGATATGGTCTTTTCGTTGGATATGGGTCTGTTCGTGTAGTAAAATATATCTTCTTTCTTCAACGTTAAGCCCAACGGGTAAATATATCTTGGGTCTTATTATCCCAAGTACAAACGGTGTTTTCAAATTCTTGGCCTCGAAGATACCCTTTTCTATTAATTGTGCACTTTTTAGCTGCTTTTTCAAAATAAAAATAGATACAAGGCTATAAGCAAGCAATGCCATTATTCCTAAAATCCAGATATAAGCACCCATTTCTGTATAAATCTGAAGTGGATTTACACTTGCTTCAGCAGTAAGAGCGGGAAGTGATTTGTTGACAAATGTATCTATAAATTCTATCCTACTGTTAATTTGCAGTCCTTGCTGATAGATAATATCATGGGGGATTGGAACAGCATGCGGCATAAGGCTAAACATGCTTTCAAAGGAAAATGGGATTATAAGGCGAAATGCCACCACACCCCAAAGCGCATAAGGGATAACCTTGGGTGCTTTTCTGAGCAAAAGTCTGACAAGTATCACAAAAAGTATTACATAGCTTGCCATAAGACTCATATTTAAAACAGTAAGAAATAGTTGGCTCATTTCTATACCTCCTTGTGTTCATCAATCAATCTTTTCAATTCTTCAGCCTGACGCTCACTTAATTTTTTACCGCTGATAAAAGCTGTTATAAATTTTGGCAGCGACCCTCCAAAGGTCTCCTCAACAAAGCATATACTTTGCTTAGCGTAATATTCGTCTTTTGTAATCAGAGATGTGACCACAGCATTTTCATTTTGAAAAATTCCCCTTTCACATAGCTTTTTCAGCACTGTATATGTTGTAGACTTTTTCCAATTCATTTCTTTTTCACATAGTTTCACAAGAACACCGGAACCAATCGGCTCGTTCTTCCAAATTAATTCTGCAAACTTTTCTTCACTTTCTGCAAGTTTATATTCCTTCATGACAAACCTCCTTGGTCTATTGGCCATAGACCTCGCATTACAAGTCTATGCTAAATAGACCAAATTGTCAATAATAAATTCTCAAAAATATAATATTGCTATATTACCATCGCAATTGATGTGCTACAAAGCTCGAATTAAAACATTCCCAAATAATGCATATTGTGATATAATAGTTATATAAAACACAACTGTTACTTGTTATGAATTATAAATACATATTAGATAAGTAACAATTATATATATTTTTCATTCTAAGGATGAGGAGACGTTATGGATACGATAAAACCGGAAATTACTATGAATGATTTAGAAAAAATTGATATCAGGGTTGGTACAATTAAGCTTGTTGAGGATATTGCTGAATCCAATAAAATGGTCAAACTCACTGTTGATTTTGAATATGTTTAATAAAAACGACCGTGAAAAGGCAATAAAGTTTTTTATGGAATATTAGTAGGGGGATAATACAAAGATTATAATGTGATAACAACCCCGTCCCCTTGACAAGTCCCTTGTATTTACAAATTATTATTTCATCCTAATACTTATGTTTTGCTCATCAATGGAATTAAGGAGTTAAAATGAAAATTGCAAAGTTGTTTAAAAGATTATGTATCATAGTTATACTTATGATATTATATTTTTTCATCAGAGATGGCAATTTAAATAATATGAACTATACAGTAATGTTAATTACAATTATTATATTTGTCATATCATACTATATAAATGTAAAACTCTACGATAGAAAAAAAATTATTAAATTTGCCAAAGAAAGGGGTTTTTTATAATGAAAAATAAATTGAGTAAAAAAATATATTACTTTATTCCTTACCTTAGTAATGCTTATATTGCAAAGCACTACTGTTTATGGGGCACCAGTAAATGTAAAATATAATATTGTAAAAAATCAAGAAAACATAAATTATAATAATTATAATATTATAACTTTTACAAATAATGGATTGTCAACAGTAAACTAAACAACTTTTTTAAGGGTATTGATTTTATATTGATATGGTGTTAAATATCCCAAAGACGAATGAATTCTATGATTGTTAAACCAATTAACATAATCAGATAATTGATATTTTAATCGTTAAGCGTCTCAAAATATTGACCATATACAAATTCTGTTTTAATAATTTTAAATGTTGCTTCAGCAACAGCATTATCATACGGACAACCTTTCATGCTTTAAGAACGTATAATATTGAATGTTTTAGAGTTTCATCAATCAATTGATTCATAAATTCATTTCCTCTATCAGTATGAAAAACCTGTATGTTTATAAGATTTGTTTTAACTGTAGCAAAAGCCTCTGATATATTGTGGGTAACTTGACCTGTGAGCGATAATTGCTGTAAATAGGCTGGCGATACCGACAAGAAAAACATCAGCTTAAGTAGTAAAGTGATGACGAGATTTTCTACCGGCAATACACATGTTCCAATCATCAGAATCACGTTGAATGCCAGTAAACATACGAAAATCAATATTATCATAAGTGTAAGAAGTTCTACCAATTTTGGCAGAGCTGCAGGGATTATCACAAATGCAAATCCAGTTACCTTTTTTAATATACATATTGTGGCAAATCCATTTAATACGGTCCGCACGACCTTTTTGATGACAGATCCCACGATATATCATAACCAGAGAAGAGTTATTAGGGCATAAAGGATAACCATATTCATTGTATCAAACCTTCTTAAGAATGCTTTCATTTCTTGGATTTTAAGGAATAAGAACATTCTGAAATTTAAATTCATCTTTTAAGAATGAATAAGTTTCAATAGAATCAAAAGCAGAATTACTAAGGAAGATTTTAGGGCGAAAGCCAGGATGAAGATTTAAAAAATCATTTAAAACAGGCTTTAAAGAAGCAGAATCACCAATAGATGTATCTTCATCATGAGAATCAGATTTCTTTTGAATTTCAATATCAGGATGACGTTTTTTAAAATCATCATCCAAGAAAGCAATATGACGTACAATGCCTAAACCACTGGCGATGATTGTAAATTTATCAGCATAGTAAAAATGGCCATTAATGTACATTTGTTTAGCATCAGAGGAAGCAGCAGCTTGGGAAGGCATCAAGCCATAAGCCATTTTGTAAGGAACAACATCAGGTTTATCTTTGTAATGTTAAACCGCAGAAATCACGCAATTCACGGCATGGAGTAAGTAAGATGATAAGCAAAGAATCTGTAGGAATAGAGAAAATTTTCTGAAGGATTAAAGCAGATAAAAAAACTTTTAAAGGATACTCTCTTTTTCTACCTAAGGATAGATGAAAAGCACAATAAAAGTCTACTGGTATAAATTCGCTTAAATCAATATGTTCTTCCAGTAAAGAGAAGAATGTAGGTGTGTCAGAAACTAATAAATCCTGACATTCACTGAAATTTTCAGCAAGTGTTAGCTGAGAATATTTAACAGCCATAAATTTCCTCATGTTGTAGTTTTTGTTTTGTTGGGTACATACATTATACCACAACAGGAGAGAAATTTACATATAGAAATAACAATAAACTCGTTGATATCAACGGGTTAGGGCGATTAACAATTGCCTATTTAATTATAAATAGAAAGGAACATCTATGCATAAATTAAATACTAAAAATGTCAAATGGACACTGGTTGCTGAAGAAAATGGCAAGAAGATTGTAGAATATCCGTGTCCAAATGAGGTGGTTGGTGATATTATTAAAATATTGTTCCGAGTTGGAAAAGTGGGTATGTGTTCACCAACTGAAGAAATCGCGCAGGCATTAAGAAACATATTAGGAAAGCCGATTGACGAAAGAATAATATCGCAGTTAACGGGATTAAGTGAACAGTATTTGAAGAGATTTTTAGAAGGAACAATCGAACCAGCGGAAACAGAAAGTATTATAGTTTTGACCGAAGTTATAACAAGCCTTAGTAAGTAAAAAAGCATGGGCACTTTGCTCATGCTTCTTTACCTTGTCCAGTTCTTATTATTAGTAAGTGAAACTTATCTTAGCAAAAGGTGAAACTGTGTATATATTTCCGGTAGCGTCTGTCGCAGTTCCCGAAAATTCAGCTCTATATACTGTGCCAGGATTTAAACGCATTCCCAATACGTCAACAATTCCACTTCCGGTACCAAAGCCGGTGGCAGAGCAAAAACCTGTACCTCTATATGCACCTGTAGAGACTGTGTAAATGGATATTTCGCCACTAAACATATATGGAAGGATTGTATCTGGTTTTACGGTCCATGCGACATATCGGCCGGAACTTAAGTAATCTAAGGTGCACCTTCCGCCGTCTCCAATAAATGTCATAAACGGAGTAATTCCATTTTCATTATCCTCTGGACATACTATGGTGTCCATGCTGAATATGTTTTGGCTGTTAGTGGTTACTTCTTGTGCGGATTCGATTTGAGGAAGTTGTTGTGTTTCTGATGCAAATGCAGTTACACTCATAGAAAGTGTAATTATTGTTACACAAGCTAAGGATAAAAATTTTTTTAGTGTTGTTTTCATCATAGAACGATACCTCTCTTTTATTTTTGAGCTTATTATATCAAATATTTAGGGCTGTGCCGTATTATGTAATGAAATGTATGTTATAATGCAATGAAATGTATGTACTTATAGAATGTCAAGGGGAACTTCGCCGCTGTGTTTTGTTTTATATAATTTTTCTCCATCAGGGCATATGTAAATATCTTCTTCATAATTATACTTGAATTTAATGCCGAGGGGACGGGGATGTTGTCGTCTTGAATTTCTATGAATATTTGGAAGTTCTATTATAGGGTTGTTCTTCATAATCCTCAATTAACAATCAAGATATGTTAATTGGATAAAACATTGATTGTTGTCAAGTAGATGAGAGAACCAGCTGCTTATTTTTTATTATCACGATATCTCCACACTACAATTGAAATTATTTTTGTAAAAATACAACTTGTAGGATTCAATTAAAAATCCATATTTCAATTCTCTTTTGTGATTATACAATGTCATTTTGGAATACGCCTTCGTTTCGGCAAGAATTTCATTTATTTTATGTACAACCCGTAACATGCAATAACGGTAATGTTAATAATTGGTACGGCTGTTATAATGAAGGTAATATAGGCTATTATAAAAAATAGAATGTGAAAAATAGCTGCAAAATAAAGCACATAAAATATACATTTTAGTACATTACAGAATTTCTTCATGTCTGTCAAGGGGCTAACAAGGGTGAAATATCATAGGGGCGGTTAAAAAACAGAGTCGGATAAGAGGAATCAATATGATTCTATTTAGAAGGAGTATTATGAATAGTATTTTAGCTGATGAAATAAGGAACACATACATAAAGACAAATAAAATTCCCTTCGCATATTATATTGCAGTGATTATCTTCGCAATCATTAATTTATCTGCCTGTACTGTTTCTTCAGTAGCAAACGAGGAGATTAAAATTGTTCATAAAGAAATAGGCGATGAAATTACTCTAGAAACACTTGATTTGAAAATAATCAGTGCTGAAGAAAAGCAATCAATCAGTTCATATTACGGTTCAACAGCAGAGTCAGCAGAAGGCGCAAAGTTTGTATTGGTTGTACTGGAACTTAAAAACACAACAGATAAATCCTTTGCTTTTACACCGGGCTTGAAGCTTGTAGACGATAAAGGCTGTGAGTTTAATTCTTACCCTTATACAATCGGTAATATAGACAACTATATTGAAAATAGAAAGTTATCCCCTAATATAAAAGAAATAGGGTACCTTGTCTATGAAATACCCGCAGACTCTTCAGGATATAGTATTCACTCATTTAAAGAAGATACAAAGGAGCTTTACAAAATTAGATTAAAATGAAAAAGGTACGCCGTGTCGCGGGGACGGGTATGTTTTCATCCGGAATATCTGTGAACATCTGGAGATTTTATTATGGGACTGTTCCCAATAATTTTCAATTAACAAATCAAGGCATATTAATTAGAATAAGAAATAAATAAAGAAACCGTCAAAAAATGACGGAATGCACTTGCTGTAACAGGTTGGTGTCTTTATTAATTTTCCCAGCTTTTTTCTATTCCAAGAATTTTAGCTTTTCTTACAATTGTAGGTTGAGTTGTTCCAAGAGCTTCTGCTGCCTTGTACGTGGTTTTATATTTTGCAAGAGCCTCAGAAATAAGTTTTTTTTCTAAAGCTTGAACAGAATCCTTCAATGAAATATTTTCATTTGTAGCAGCATTATTAAGAATTGTAGCTGAAAATGTTGAATCGCTGGGATTTGTTATTGTAATAACTTGGTTCGCACATATAACATCCTTTTCACCCACGATAACAAGCCTTTCTATAGCATTCTTTAATTCTCTAATATTTCCTGGCCAGTCAAACTGTTCTAAATAGAATAGTGCTTTATCATTAAAGAATTTGTTTTTATTATATTTTATATTAAATTCTTCTAAAAATTTAAGGCAAAAACGTTTTATATCATCTTTCCTTTCTCTCAAAGGCGGAATTTTAATAGGAATTACATTGAGTCTATAATATAAATCTTGTCTAAATTGTCGTGTTTGTATTTGTGTGAATAGATTTTCGTTAGTTGCAGAAATAATCCTGACATTCAAAGGGATTGTTTTAGTCCCACCGACGCGCATGAATTCATTTTCTTGCAGAACCCTAAGAAGTTTTGGCTGTAGGCTTAGGGGCAATGTTCCGATTTCATCTAGTAAAATAGTTCCGCCATTGGCTAATTCAAATAAACCTTCCTTAGATTTTACAGCTCCGGTAAATGCCCCTTGTTCATATCCAAACATTTCGGATTCCAAAAGGTTTTCAGGAATTGCAGCACAATTAACAGTTATAAATGGTTTGTCATTTCTAAGACTGTTTTTATATATTTCTTTTGCTAATACTTCCTTTCCAACACCACTTTCACCAAAAATTAATATGGAGGCATCAGTTTTAGCAACAGAAGGAATTAATGATTTAATTTTTCGAATTTCCTTTGTATCTCCAATAATAGATGAAGTATCTTGGTTTTCCTTTAGAAAATTAATTCGATCTGATAATAATTTGTTTTTTTCTATTTCCGCTTCCAATCTTTCGTTCAAGTCAGAAATCGTGGTTAAATCTTGTACTAATGTATAAACATATTCAACTTCAACATTTCCGTTAAAAATAGGTGTGCTTGTTACAACTAATTTTCGATTATCCTGTGTATTAGTAACCATTGATATTTTCTTTTTCTGCTCTAAAGCGACTATTGCAGTTGATTTAGAAGAAATATCATCAAAGAGCTCATAGTTAGTAATTTTTTCATTATTAATTTCGGTACCTTCGTTAAAAGAAAGAAAATAGCGTAAGTGTTGTGTAATTAATTCTTGGATAGGTTTACCATAGGCTTCTTCCTTCTTAATATTATAAGATTTACACCATGAATTATTTACGAAGATTACCAAGCCTTCATTGTTTATAATATGGATGGGAAGGTCGACTAAGTCTGAAATTAAAAAAGCATTTAAATACTTAAAGCTTTCTGGAAAGCTATAACGAAAATCCATATGATGACCTCCTTATTATGCGCTATTGAAAAATCATATCATAAATTTGCAGAATAAACAAGAAAAATAATTCAATTTTATATTTTCGATACAAAAATGAATTATAATGAAATTTTAGCGAGGAATTAGTTGGAAAAATATCAAATAAGAATAATAAATATTTTTTAAAAAATTTAAAACAATCAGATCAAATACACTATATGAAGATATTAAAGCAATTATGACCACAGTATATAGTGAGTGGAAATTCTAATCAATAGAAAAATAATTTTATAATAATATTTTTTAAGATTGGCATAGCATTTGCAAATATATAGTTGTTAAAATAAAAACGGTAAAATGATACTGCAAAAAAATAATGGAGGAATTATGGATAGAAAAATACTTAAAGGAATTTATGACATGCATATACACTGCGGTCCATCCGTAGCAGAGAGATCTGTTGATGCAGCAGAGATGCTAAAAGAGGCAGAAGCAGCAGGGTATGCAGGTTTTTTAGTTAAGGATCACTATTTCCCTTCAATGATGGGGACGAAAATGGTAGAAGAGCATTTAGGAAACGGAACATGTAAAGTTTATGGCTGTATGGCTTTAAACAATTCAGTAGGCCTTTTCAATTTAAAAGCTTTAGACACAGCAAGACAAATGGATGCTAAGATAATTTATTTCCCTACAGTGTCAACTAAGAAACATATTGATGACCACAAAAAAAGTGCATTTGTTGGAGCAGGAAAAGCATCAGTACCAGAAAATCCGGTTACTTACGTTGACGAACAAGGCAATATGGATCCGGCAGCTATTGAATGCTTAAAATATATGGCTGAATATGACATGGTACTTGGAACTGGCCATGGAACATTATGGGAAGTTGATCATTTAGTTAACAAGGCAGCAGAGCTTGGTGTAAAAAGAATTCTTGTAAACCATCCACACTATAATGTAGGGGCATCTATTGAAGATATGGCAAGATGGGCAAAGATTGGAGCATATATAGAAGTAAATGTATGCGTATTTGTAGGAGGCTCAAAGTTAGGAGTTGTCGATCTAAAAGTTGCAAAGGCAATGATTGATGCTTGCGGTATAGATCATATTATTCTTGATACAGATTTGGGACAAAAAGGAAATGGCTCGCCAGTAGAAGGAATGTATAATTTTATTAACATGTTAGAAAAAGAATTTGGCATAACAGAAGAACAAATTAACATAATGACAAAGCAAAACCCAGTTAAATTATTTAATTTATAAAACTTGTTGAAATAGAAAAACAAAAAAACATTATATAAATTCGGAGGATATAAAATGACAACAATAGCATCAGGAAATTGGAATGAATCACCATGGCAAGAGGTTAGAGAGGGTATAACAAGAGTTGTATTCGCAATGGAAGCAGACAGCCTTTGCTGCTCAGTAAACAAAGTTGAAAATGGAAATGAAGTGAAACCGCACAAGCATCCAAATGAACAGGTCGCACTTATATTAGAGGGACAATGTGATTATTATGTTGATGGAGTACCTTACAGACTAACACCAGGTTCTTGGGTTACAGTTCCAGCTAATGTTGAACACTATATACATGTGTATGATAGCCCCGTACCATGTGTGAATTTGGATATTTTTACGCCAGATAGATTAGAATATACAGAATCATATTCTAAATTTTTAACAGAACAAGAAAACAAATAATTTTGAGATAATCTCAGCGATAGGATATAACTATAATTGACCTAAATATATGAAAAATAAATATATTTAATTACAGAGGAGAATGAAAAATGAAAAAATTAACCATTTTAACAACCATTTTATTAGCATTAACTATTGTTATAACAGGATGTGGTAATAAGGATACAGCAAATCCTCCTGAAAAACCTTCAGGAGAAAAACTAAAAATTACATTTGCAGATTATGGTTCAAGTGTCATGCCTACAGCAACTGCATACAATTATTCTGCTGACTATATCAGGGAAAAAAGTGATGGAAGAATTGATATAGATGTTGTTTCTGATGCAGTGCTAGGGAATGAAACAGAAATGATTCAGCAGTTGATGGATGGTACAATGCAAATGGCTATTGTAGGCTCAAGTGTATTCAGTAAATATATAGATAAGCTGGAAGCGTTTCAATTACCATTGCTAATAAATGATTACGAAAAAGAACAAATTGCTTTTAATAGTCCTGAGGGAAAGGTTTTATTAGATGCAGCAGAGGATATTGGGGTTAAAGTAATTGGATATGCCGAGAATGGGATAAGACATTTTGCTAATAATATTAGACCTGTTAATACGCCGGATGATTTGAATGGATTAATTTTAAGGATTGCTCCAAGTACAATGCTTCAGACATCTATGGAACTTTTAGGTGCTAATCCGACGCCATTAAATTATGGTGAAGTATATACTGCTCTTCAAAATAAGGTTATTGATGGAGAAGAAATTAACATCACATCACTTTATGCAATGAAGCATTACGAAACAATAAAATATGTTTCAGAAATAGGATTATATCCATTTCCATCCCTAGTTGTAGTTAATCTTAACTTTTGGAACTCATTATCTCCAGAAGATCAGGCTTTAATTGAAGAAGGTTTTGACAAGGGGAAAGAAAAGTTATTTAATGAGTATCTTCCATCATTCGAGGAAAAATCAAAAACAGCATGTATTGAAGCTGGTCTGGAATTCAATTCTATTGAAAATAAACAGGTTTTTGCAGATAAAGTAAAACCGGTTTATGATAAATATAAGGCAAAATCTCCGGAGATTAAAGCATTTATTGAAATGATGGAAGCTTTGCAATAAAGCAATTTAATTTTAAATTATATTTACATCCCATGAGATGGGATGTAAATATAAAAAAATTTCTGGTTAATTTGGAGGTGTAATTTGAAAATAAATGTAAATGTTTTAGATAAAATTTTAGATAAAATATCTTTAATTGTTAAATATTTTTTAGGTTTTTTATTAGCTGTTATGCTGATATCTGCACTTTTTACAGTATTTACACGCTACTTTTTAGGAAAGTCCTTTGCATGGTCAGAAGAGCTTATAAGATATTTGATAATATGGATTTCTTTCCTTGGAGCAGCTGTTGGTTATAAAGAAGAAGGATTAGTTTTCTTTGATATGATTGTTAATGCGGTTAATGGAAAAAAAAGAAGAAACTTATTACTGCTGAATAATACAATTACATTAGTATTTATGGGATTTATTTTTGTAAATTCAGTTCAGACGATAATGATGCCATCTGTAGCAAAACAAATTAGTATAGGATTACAAATTTCAATGGCAATACCATTCATGGCTGTTCCGTTGGGACTTGGGCTTATGATAATTTTTGGAATCAATCATTATAGAGTAATTTTAAATAAATATAAGGAAGGGGTGTACAATTAATGGTAATAGCTGGAGCATTATTTATTATAACATTACTTATAGGCGTGCCTATAGCTGCAGTTTTGGGCATCGCTGGTGTTGTTCATATTTTCGAAATAGGCAATCCTGCATTTTTAAATGTTATAACACAGAGAGTTTTTGCAGGTATGGACGTTGTTGGACTTACTTGTATACCGTTTTTTATAGTTGCCGGTGAGGTTATGAATGCATCTGGAGTTACTTCAAAACTGTTGGAATTCATTCGTTCATTAATTGGACATGTAAAAGGAGGACTTGCATATGCTGCTGTAATTATAGCTATGATTCTTGCCGCGATATTAGGTTCTGCAAATGCAGTTGCATCAATACTCTGTGCTGTCCTTATACCTGAAATGACGAGAGACAGATACCCAGAAGAATTCAGTGGCGCTTTAATAGCATCATCAGGAATTCTTGGACCTATTATTCCACCTAGTGTAACATTTGTATATTTTAGCGTTTTAAGTAATGTATCTGTAAACGCTCTGTTCATGGCAGGTATTATCCCTGGAATATTATTAGGTTTAGGGTTTGCATCAGTAATTTTTTTCAGTGTTAGAAAATTTAATTTACCCAAAGGGGAACCGTTTGATTTAAAGAAGTTATTAAGAACTTTTGTATCAGCCTTACCTGCTCTAATAGTTCCTGTGATAATAGTAGGTGGAATAATGGGTGGAATATTCACACCAACAGAATCAGGAGCAATTTCTGTATTAGCTTCAATCATTGCAGGATTAATATATCGTAAGTTTAAATTTTCAATGCTTCCGGCAATATTCGTCAGATCGGCAATAGCAACTGCCGGAATATTTATCATAATTGGCTTTGGTAATGTAATAGGATGGTCAATGGCAATTGACAGAATTCCTCAGGCAATACAGGCAGCTATATTAGGATTTACAAACAGCAAGACTATAATAATATTAATTATGTTAGGTATTTTAATTATAGTTGGATGTTTAATGGAAGCTACAGCAGCGATGCTTATATTTACGCCGGTTATGTTACCCATAGCAACTACTATAGGAATGGATCCGGTACACTTTGGCATAATTTTCTGTGTTATGCTTACTATAGCGTTAGTAACGCCTCCTGTAGGTATGACATTGTTTGTTACATCAAATATATCGGGTATATCACTCAATAAATTAAGTAAAGCAGTTGTGCCATTTGTATTAACAGCATTTATAGTTACATTTGCTTTAGCATTTTTACCTGATGTAGTAATGCTTATACCAAGAATTTTGGGTATAGTGGCAGGATAGAACATAAAAAAGAAGGTGACGTAATGAACAAAGCATATTCATTAAGAGAAAGAATATTAAATAAAGAAGTTGTTATTGGAATGTTCTATAAATTTAACAGCCAGGCAATAGTTGAAATGGTAGGTAATGCAGGTTTCGACTTCATAATTGTTGATACAGAACATTCTAATTATTCAAGCTATGACGTTGAAGGTCTGATAAGAGCTGCAGAGTGCGTTGATATGAGTACTGTAATAAGAATAAGGGAAGCTATATCCGAGGATGTACTCCATGCATTAGATTCAGGAGCAGATGGTGTTCAGATACCAAGTATAACATCCATAGAGACAGCCAAAGATGTATGCAATTCATCTAAATATTATCCTGAAGGGAACAGAGGTCTGTCGACGAATCAAAGAGCAGCCATGTATTCCGGATGGAACAAAGAAGTTCCATATATTGAATATTCAAATAAAAATTCTTTAGTTGTAGTTCATGTAGAAAATAAAGATATGGCAGACAGGGTTGATGAATTATTAGAGATTCCTCAATTAGATGTAATTTTTGTAGGACCGTCAGATTTAAGCCAATCAATGGGAAAACCAGGACAAGTAAATGATCCGGAAGTAGTTGCTGTTATAGAACAAGTATTTAAGAAAACTTTAGCAAAGGGTAAAGCCGTTGGAATTTATTGCGGAACACCAGCAGCTATTAAGAAGTATGTAGATTTAGGAGCAACATATATTGCATATGGATCAGATGTAACAGCCATGGTTGGAGCCTTAAAAGATTTAAAAAAGGCTGCAGACGAAATTTTAAAAAATGAAGAAACACAGGCCGACACAAAAGCAAATAATATGTAATTAATCACTTGATAAAGGGCACTGACTGCAATGGGTTGGTGCCTTTTTAAAGCTATAAAAAACAGATTCAGCGTCATCAATGATAAGTGCACCGCAAACAAGCTTCAGGTCAAAAATGATAGAATGTCAAGGGAATGTGTATAAAATTTATCAATCAATAAAGTGTCAACATATAAAATAATAAGGTAGTATGAAATTGACATTTTTGTTATAATTGAATTGCGGGTCACAAGACTTAGAAAATGATAAGAAGGTCTCTTATTCGTATGTGGACGGATAAGCACAATGGAAGTTATATAATGGATTTTTTTTCACAGTTTTTATCCGTGAATGGAACAAAATGAGCATCAATTCGTCTAATCAGTTAATGTAGTGATTACATATTTATAGAGAGGAAGAGATAATGAGAAAAATAGCATTATTTATATCATTGGTATTAACAATTATTATTGCTGGCTGCACTTCAAATGCCATAAAGGAGCCGCCGGAAATATCCATAAATATTGGGGACAAAGAAATAGAATATGTTTCGGCAAAAAACAAATGGGACGGAAGTATTTATGACAGGGAAGATACCTTTATTACAATATTAAAGGATCAAAAAGATATACCTGTATTTAAAACCGGCATCATTGCTGAAATTACTTTCAAAGGCAAGTTGCCGGATAAATTCGTTGTTTCTGATATTTTTATTGATGAAAATGGACGACAGATTTACACAGAAAAAGAAATAAAAAATGTTCAGACAGAATTACAAGGCAACAAGTATACATTTGAAATAGGGAAGCATTTTGCTTCCGCCTTAAGCTCATATTATGTTCCCGAAAAAAAGGAAATCAGGGGATTCAGAATGATTGCTTCATGGGGAGAAAATGAATGTGAGTATGCTTTTGTAATTAAAACATTCTCTAAAATTGAAGAGAACCAAGACGAAGCTCAAAATTCAGGCGATGATATTGACAGATCAGAATATTTAACAGGTGAAATAATTACAGAAGGTAATTATAGAATTATTGAGGAAATAGGCTCTAATTTCATAACATTTATTCCAGATAAAGAAAGCCAGGAAATAATTAAGTCTAGGTATGGGGAAAAAAGAAGTTATGAATTGGCATATGATTCTCTTAAGAAGGTTGAAATGCTTCCTGACGAGTTAGGCATTTATAAAGTAAAGGTCAAAATTGACAAGGCAGATGAATATGGTTACCTGCATATTGATGATATTATGTTGACTGATAATATAGGGACTATTATTTATGAGGGAAAGACCTTTGCAGACAATGATATAGATGAAACCGTCGAGATAAAGGACAGAGTAAGCGGGCTGATTGTGGATCGTGTGGTTAAAGATAACGGTGGAATTATTGTTGGATTTGCGGGAGAAATAGAAAGTGAAGGCTTCTACTTCATTGACCCCAATGAAGCTTCCATGTACGGTCCCACAGGGTATTTATATATGAACGAGGAGTATCTGAAGAACTTTCCGACAATCTATGGAGAAAGGAATAACAATTATATCTGGTTTTCTAAAACAAATGAAATGTTTGATGAGTTGGAGAACAATTCTTTGTTTGGGAAAGGAAGGTTCAAAACGTCCGGTTATTACCTGGTCTATAATTATGGAATTGGTTCCGGGCCGACAGGAGTGTTGACTGAAATTATTTCCATTGATAAGAATTATAAAAATCTATTCACGGGTGAAGGCGGTAGGGTTGTTGGAAGCTCAGGCATATCTGATAAATTTGTAATTGTTAACCACGCTCTGTACGATGGGGATTATTACTTAAAGGAGCGGGAGTATTACTATATCAATAAGGAAAACTTTGAAAAAATAGCGATTCCTATTGATTATAAATATTATTACAGCTTGAAGGATGTAATTAATGATAACGAATTTGTCCTCCAAACGGAAGGTTATGAAGAAGGAATAGATGCTGGTAATGAAAAAACTCCCCACGAAATAAAATGCACAATTACACCAGAAGGAATATTGACTGAAAGAATAAATTAAGATATTGTATGGAGCTCAGCATGGTTTTTATTGTTAATATTAGCAGTAGAAAAGTTTTCTCTGTGTGGTAGGGGCGTAGGTCTGTGAATTTGAAATACATAAGGAATTTCATATATATATATTTTGCTATAGGGTAAAATTATTTTTGGAAGGAAGAGAGTATGGAAGCAATACCATTTGTTTGCTTGGGTATAGGGATAGCATTCGGAGTGATTGTGAAAAATGAGAAGTTGTTCATATATTCTGATAAAGTATCAACAGTTGCTTTGATGTTATTGATGTTGGTTATTGGCTTGGGAATAGGGCTTGATAAATCAATAGTGGATAATTTTTTAAAGATTGGTGTTGATTGTGTAATCATTTCAATATCAGCTATTGCATTCAGCGTGCTTTTAACACTTATCGTAGAGAAAACTGTGCTTCCGCTGGATAGAATGGACTGCGCATTGGCAGAAAAAAACTTACAATTAGAGTTACAAGGCAAAGATGGTGAATTATTTAAGGATGAAGATGAAAAAGGAAGTAATCTCGTATGGATAATGCCGGTTAGCATAATGGCGGGGCTTCTTGCGGGAATATTTCTAAGAGATGTAATATCACCATCGCTGACGGATTCCTTTTTTACTGCTGCATTAATAGTTTTGTATATTTGTGTAGGCATTTCGCAGGGCGCTAATAAGGAAGTATTCTTTTATCTAAAACGTATTGGGTTCAAGGTTGTTTTTATATCAGTTGCGATTTTATTGGGAAGCTTAATCGGGGGTATAGTTTCGGGATTTATATTAAAACTGCCATTATATATTTCCGCGACATCAGCAGCTGGTATGAGCTTTTACAGCATAACAGGCGCATATATGACACAACAGTATGGCATAGAAATAGGAACTTATGGATTTATAGTAAATGTGATGCGTGAATTTTTTACGGTATTAACAATGCCGCTGCTGATTAAAATAAGTTTGGGAGCGCCGATTGCCGGAGGTGCAGCTGGAAATATGGATACAATGCTAGCGCCGATAACAAAATTCGTAGGCATAAGGCTAAGCTTGGTTACCCTGATAACGGGAACTATACTTACCTTTATAGTTCCGCTGATTTTACCTGTTATTTCAGTGATTTTTCATTAATATTTTGTTTTATTAAAAAGGAAATTGGTTAAGTCTCACAACATGTATTCATTAATAAAGGAGTGGTAAATCTTGAAAACAGATATTACAAATAAAGAAGGCAGCAGCATAAATAACAATGAATATAATGAAGCAAAGAATGATATAGATAAATTGGTTGACAGCTTCTTTAGTTTATTTTCGGTTAAAAAAGGTACAAAAGCAGACTTAAGTGCAATTTTTGAGCTGTTTATATCTGAGGGGCTTATTGTTAAAAGCAGCAGTATAAATCCTGAAATCTATAATTTACAGCAATTCATAGAGCCCAGAGAAAAAATGTTTAATGACGGTATACTGAGCGATTTCAAGGAAGAGGAATTGTTTGAAAAAACTGAAATCTTTGGGAATATCGCACACAGGCTAAGCGTATACAAAAAATCAGGCTTTATGAACGGTCAAATATTTGAGAATAGAGGAATTAAAACATTGCAGTTTGTCAAGACATCCTGCGGCTGGAAAATAAGCTCGGTCGCATGGGATGACGAGAGAGACGGTTTTAAAATAAATTATAAAGATATATTTTAATTATTTTGCAGTGAAATTATTTCTTCAAGCTTATTTTTCCATTCAGGATCTTTAATTTTAAGGTATTTTCCATTAAACTGATCAGCAATAGAAATAAATTCATTGCCAGTGCAGTGTATTGTAAGAAAGTCTTGAGAATTATTAAAGTCTATTTTTATTGTATAAATATCTTTATCATAAAAACGAACGGTTGATGACAATACCCTTGTAAAGCTTGAATCTGATATCAATGATTTCAGCCTGTCAACTTGCTCTGAGTCAAGAGTATAATTCTGCTCGCCCTCAACGAGATGATAGCTCTTGGCGATTGATACGGAGCATTCGGGTGAAATTTCGGAAACTCCTTTTATTTTATTCCCCTTTACATTAAAGTAGTTATATGCAGCTGATATCAACATAAGAATAACAGCTGCATAAATTATTATTTTGTATCGTTTGTTCATATTATTGTCCCCTTTTAATAATTTGATAATGATTATTTATATCTCAAATCCATAAATGCCTATATTCTGATGGAGCCAGCGATATATCCGAATTTCGGGTCTAAAATATATGCGGATTCACTCAATAAGTTCCTTAAACTCTCCGTAGCCTTCACTGTCCATTTTGGAAAGAGGTATGAATTTTAGGGAGGCACTGTTTATGCAATATCTCAAGCCGCCTTTATCAAGGGGCCCGTCATTGAATACATGCCCTAAGTGCGAATCTCCGTCCTTGCTTCGGACTTCGGTTCTTTCCATTCCAAAGGTTGAATCTCTTTTGTACACTATGCTTTTTTTGTCTATGGGCTTTGTGAAGCTGGGCCAACCGCATCCGGATTCAAATTTATCAGTGGAAACAAACAATGGCTCTCCTGTAACTATATCCACATATATGCCCTTTTCTTTATTATTCCAGTATTCATTCTGAAAAGGAGGCTCGGTCTTATTTTTCTGTGTCACCTTATATTGCATATCTGTTAATTTTCTTTCCAGTTCGCCCTGAGACGGCTTTGTATATTTTTTATTATTTCCCATAATACTCCTCGCAAGTTAATTTAATATTAGTATATGGTATATAAACATTTTAATTAAAAGTTCTCAGTGAAATATTATCAGTAATATTTTACCATACAATTGAAGCTTATCAAAGCAAATAATAATAGATTCTTGATTTCTATATAATTCTTAAGTTTAGGTTAATATTCCGTGAATATAATATATATAAAGTATAAATATTATGATTAATATTAATTAACGGAGGAAAAATGAAAGAACAGAAAAATACAAAAAAACCATTCATATATTATTACGGAATAATGATGCTTGTGTTGATAATACTGAATACTTTTGTAGTTCCATACTACAATAAGCTTACATCTAAGGTTGTAGAGGTCGATTACGGCACATTCCTTTCGATGGTTGAAAAAGGAGATGTGACAACTGTTGAAATTGATGATAAGCAGATTGCATTTTTATCGAAGTCTAATGAGGGGAAAGTGTATATAGCAGGCAAGATGGATGATCCAAACTTGGTTGACAGGCTGCGTGCTTCGTCAATTGCCACAGGGAACGAAATAAAATTCTCAAGGGTAGTGCCAGAGGAACATTCAACACTGCTGAATGCAATGATTGGATGGTTGATACCCATGGCTATAGTTATCATTCTAGGGCAGCTGTTTGCAAGGCAGTTGCAGAAGAGAACGGGCCCCGGTGCAATGCAATTTGGAAAGAGCAACGCAAAGGTTTATGTTGAGGCGCAGACCGGAAAAAGATTTGAGGATGTTGCGGGACAGGATGAGGCAAAGGAAGCGTTGACGGAAATAGTCGATTTTCTCCACAATCCTGCCAAGTATGAGGAGATTGGTGCAACAATGCCCAAGGGAGCATTGCTTGTGGGACCTCCGGGAACAGGAAAAACCTTGCTGGCAAAGGCTGTGGCCGGTGAGGCGAAGGTGCCATTTTTCTCCATATCCGGTTCGGAATTTGTAGAAATGTTTGTTGGCATGGGAGCCGCAAAGGTAAGAGACCTATTCAAGCAGGCTCAGGAAAAGGCTCCGTGCATCGTGTTTATAGATGAAATAGATACAATAGGAAAGAAAAGAGATACTGCGGGAGGCATCGGCGGAAATGATGAAAGAGAGCAGACATTGAATCAGCTTCTGACAGAAATGGACGGTTTTGACGGTAAAAAGGGCGTTGTCATACTCGCTGCTACCAACAGGCCGGAATCTCTTGATAAAGCTTTACTCAGACCGGGACGTTTTGATAGAAGAATACCGGTGGAGCTTCCTGACTTGGCGGGGCGTGAGGCCATACTCAAGGTTCATGCAAAGAGAGTGCAGCTTGAGGATAATGTGGATTTCAACGCAATAGCCAGAGCTACGGCGGGAGCCAGCGGCGCAGAGCTTGCAAACATCATAAATGAGGGAGCGTTGCGGGCGGTTAAAAACGGAAGAAACAAAACATCTCATGAGGATCTTGAAGAGGCTGTTGAGGTTGTAATCGCCGGATATCAGAGAAAAAATGCCGTGATTTCTCCCAAGGAAAAGAAAATAGTAGCTTATCACGAAATAGGCCATGCATTGGTTGCCGCAAAGCAAACGGAATCGGCACCTGTTCATAAAATTACCATAATTCCGCGTACATCGGGAGCATTGGGATATACAATGCAGGTCGCTGAGGAAGAACAGTTTTTATTATCAAAGGAAGAGGCCTTCAATAAAATAGTCACATTTACAGGAGGGCGTGCCGCTGAGGAGGTTGTATTCAATACATTTACAACAGGAGCTTCAAACGATATAGAGCAATCCACAAAGCTGGCAAGAGCAATGGTAACCAGGTATGGAATGAGTGAGGAATTCGACATGATGGCGCTGGAAAGTGTGAACAATCCTTATCTTGGGGGAGAATCATCACTGGCGTGCTCATCGGTGACTTCAAGCAAGATAGATGATGAGGTTCTTAGAATAATCAAGAGTGCACATGAAAAGGCAATCAATATTCTTAAGGAAAATGCAAACAAGCTCCATGAGCTGGCAAATTATCTGCTGGAAAAGGAAACAATCACCGGCGATGAATTTATGGAAATATTAAACAGAGCGTAATAGCCTGAGAGGTGCGTATGAGGGATGAAATTTTAAAAAGAGAGCTCTGGGATATGGCGAGAAATATAACCACAAGCCTGCAGACGGCGTTCAGACCAATAATGGACGCTCATGGGCTCACATCAATGCAGGGCAGAATATTGGCTGCCGTCAAGGAATGTGATGACGTCAGCATAGGTACCATATCGAAAATTATTGATACATGCAGCAGCAATGCTTCAAGCATGTGCAAAAAATTGGAGAAAGACGGATTTATAGTAAGAAAAAGAAGCAGTCTGGATGAAAGAGTTGTGGAGCTTAGGCTTACGGAAAAGGGCGAAAGTGTATTGGGAGAAATAAACGACAGGCTCAAGGAGAGCTATGGACCAATAATAGACAGCAGGACGGATGAAGAATTTGACCTGATAATAAGGGGAATTAATTTACTGAATGAGCTTCTGAAGGAGTTTGAAAAAATAAATGACAAAAAAATATAAAATATTACACAGTACCCCCAAAAATATATTTTGTTTCCGAATAATATTACTGTAGTCGAATAGCCCCCCTAGTAGAGATATTATTCTTTACTCTAAAAGATGACCTCATAAATTTGAGGTCATCTTTGTTTTTTAATTTGCACGCAATCAATATGTTCTAACCACATAAAATAACATAAATCTGTACCTTTTGAAAATGTCAGGATACGGATATAATATAGTACAAAATCTATTATACGAGGAAATAATTATGAAAAATGTTCCTAAGGTAGCGGCAATACATGACATGTCAGGCATGGGAAGATGCTCCATGACGGTTATAATGCCCATTATTTCAGCTTTGGGCTGTCAGGTATGCCCTTTGCCCACAGCACTTTTGAGCAACCATTCTGAGTTTAAGCACTTTTATTTTTTCGATTTTACCGATCACATTGAGGAATATTACAGCAACTGGGAAAAAAACAATGCTGAATTTGATTGCCTTTACAGTGGGTTCATAGGTTCTGAGAAGCAGATTGACATTTTAACAGACATAATTGACAGAATGAGAAAGAAGAATAATCCCATGGTAGTTGTGGACCCTGTTATGGGAGACCACGGAATAGTTTATAAAACCTACACTCATGAGATGATAGAAAAAATGAGCCGTCTTGTCAATAAGGCGGACATAATTACACCGAATTTGACTGAGGTGGGAATACTGCTGGGTGAAAAATACGAAGGTGAGACCGTAAGCATCGGACAGATTAAGAGTTTTTTGCGGGGGCTTTGCGGCATGGGACCGGGAAAGGCACTGATAACAGGCATAACCACGGATGACGGTGAGCATATAAACGCATGCTATGATAGAGAAACGGGTGAGTACTGGAAGGTAATGTTTGATTATGTGGACAAAAGATATCCCGGAACAGGGGATTTATTTACAGCTTTATTTACGGGATATTTGCTCAACGGAAGGAAAATGCCCGAGGCAATGGAGGAAGCATCAATTTTTGTTTCAAAAGCGGTGAGGATTACCCATGAGGCAGGAACATCAGGTTCAGAGGGAGTGATGTTTGAAAAAATAATGCCTGATCTTTACCAAAAGGTTGAAAATTATAAGTATACTGCAATGTGAATGATAATGAAAACATGGAGGAAAATAGATGTCTGCAACGCCAAAGGCGTACGGAAAACTATTTTCCTTCTTTTTTTATGTATAATTGGTATATTTTATTGATTTTAGCAAACAATATATCCAACATTCAAGAAAATTTACTTTAAATGTCCTGTGACATGCACAAAAATTAAAATTCTTAACAGCGTTAAGAAAAAATTAATTTGTATTATTTGTTCAATTCGATTATAATACCACTTATGCAAAAGATTATGGGACTTTGCAAAGGGATTGCCTATAATGTATAAATTAATACTTATACAGAAAGTAAATTTTTTTAATGAAAAATTTATACCTTTAATTGACAATACAGAAGTCAATTTCGGATAAACTTTTAAAGGTTGGTGGTAAAATGAAAAGAAAAATATACCCATTTTTTATTTTGGCTATATTGATAATGAGCTTTGTCGTAACTTATTATGATAACACGGGGAACTTTAAATTAACTGCATTTGCGGATACGAGAACAGAGACTGCAAATGTAAATCCACGGTTAAAAGAAATCAAGTATGATATTGACAGAAACGAAGTAGAGCATAACACAAAAATATTATATAACGACGAAAAATTTGTTGACTACAAGCAGGTAGTCCAAGAGGGTGCAGACGGTACGAAGGAATCAGTCTATCAGGAATGCTACATTGACGGCAGATTGATTTCAAGAACCTTAGAAGAAGAAATAGTATATGTCAAACCCGTAGATGAAATAATCGAAGTAGGAACTAAGGAATATGCAGCAGTTGCATCAAGAAGCGGGTTCAGATACAAAAATGAACTTGATATGGTTGCAACAGCATATGACCTTTCATATGAAAGCACAGGGAAAAATCCCGGTGACCCCTACTACGGAATAACAGCATCTGGCGCAAAAGCTCAGCCAGGTACCGTTGCGGTAGATCCGAGAGTTATACCTCTCGGAACGAAGCTATACGTAGCTTCTACAGATGGCAGTCCTGACTATGGTTTCGCAACAGCCCTTGACACGGGCGGCGCAATCAAGGGTAATCGAATCGACTTGTTTATGGAAAGCAACTCCGACGCATACAAGTTTGGTATCAGACAAGTGAAGGTGTACATTTTAGAGTAGCATCAGCAATAAAACCCATAAGAGTGACTATAATCGGTCATTCTGAAAAAAGAAAAAATTCCATTGTGAATTTTTTCTTTTTTATATGCAAGACGCAAAAAATAGTGTATATTGTAAATGTAACAAGATATCAATCAGACAATGCGAGGAAGTTATGAAGAAACCAATATTCATAGGAATATGCGGAGGAAGCGGTTCGGGGAAAACCACAATAGTAAACAGAATATATTCGGCTGTTCCGGAAAAAAGTATTGCAATAATAGAGCATGACTCATACTACAAGGACCAAAGCTCATTGACATACGAGGAGCGTTGCAAGACTAATTACGACCATCCGTTTGCATTTGATACAGATTTGCTGGTGGAGCATATCAAGGAACTGAAAACAGGAAAGACGGTGCAGAAGCCCATTTATGATTATGGAATACATAACAGAAAAACGGAGACAATTACAGTTGAACCCAAGGAAATAATTATAGTGGAGGGTCTGCTGGTTTTCTATGAAGAAAGAATAAGAGATCTGCTGGATATTAAAATATATGTGGATACAGATGCGGATATAAGAATTTTAAGAAGAATAATAAGAGACATAAATGAAAGAGCAAGGAGCCTGGAGTCTGTTATAAACCAGTATATGAATACGGTGAGACCGGCTCACGAGCAATTCATAGAGCCCAGCAAGAAATATGCGGATATTATAGTGACTGAGGGCGGCGATAATTTAGTTGCCGTGGATTTAATGGTTACCAAAATAAAATCACTGCTGGAAGAATCTAAATGTATATGAAATATAGAGGAAATTGATGATTAAGGAAATAATAGTGGTTGAAGGTAAGTCGGACATATCAGCGGTCAAGAGAGCTGTGGATGCAGAGGTCATTGCCACAAGCGGTCTCGGACTAAATGAAAAAATAATAAGTGTAATAAAAAAGGCATCGCAGAACAGAGGAATAATAATTTTGACAGACCCTGATTATCCCGGGAAAAAAATAAGATACATGCTTTCATCGGAGATAGAAAACTGTAAGCACGCCTTCATACCAAGAGACAAGGCGAAGAAGGACGGGGACATAGGTGTCGAAAATGCACGTCCCGAAGATATTATTGAGGCATTGAAAAATGCCAGAGCAGAAATATCCGAAAACAGGCAGGTGTTCACCAACAGTGACATGGTATATTATGGACTGGTGGGAAATGAAAATGCATCCAAAATGAGAGCGAAGGCCGGAGATATACTGGGTATAGGATATTGCGGCGCAAAGCAATTTTTGAAAAGAATAAACTCTTTCGGAATTGAAAGAAATGAACTGGAAGAAGCCATACTAAAGGTTGAAAATGAAGAATAATTGTAAAAATAGAAAAAATAGAAAATATAATGGATAATTGACAATATGGATGATAAAAAACTGTACTCACCTAAGGTGATGAAGGATATACTTGATAAATACGGATTTAAGTTCAGTAAAAGTCTCGGTCAGAATTTTCTGATTGACGGAAATATAATAAACAGAATCGCTGATACAGCAGAGCTTGATGAAAATTCGGGAGTTCTGGAAATAGGCCCAGGCTTCGGTACTCTCACACAGGTGCTATGTGCCAAAGCAAAAAAAGTTGTTGCTGTGGAGGTTGATAAAAGCCTGGAAATAGTTCATAAGGAAACACTAAACTATGATAATCTCAAAATTATTTATGATGATTTCATGAGGGTAGATGTCGACAAGCTTATTAAGGAAGAATTTGAGGGACTGGATGTTAAGATTGTGGCTAACCTGCCATACTATATAACAACTCCCATAATCATGAAAATATTAGAGGAAAAATATAAGATATCCAAGATAGTCGTAATGGTTCAAAAAGAAGTTGCCCAAAGGTTGAACTCAGCCCCCGGCAGCAAGGAATACGGTGCAATTACACTTGCGGTGCAGTACCGTGCGGACACAAGCATTGCCATGATAGTGCCAAACTCGGTATTCATGCCGAGACCCAAGGTTGATTCTGCTGTAATTGCATTTGACATACTCAAAAATCCGAGAATAAGTGTTGAGGATGAGGATTTGCTTTTCAGTGTCATAAAGGCATCCTTCGGTCAAAGGAGAAAGACGCTGCTTAACGGGCTTTGCAATAACCTGAAGATATCGAAGGAAATTGTTAAGAAAGCTCTGGAAAATGCAGGAATAGATCCCGGTATTCGCGGAGAGACTCTGAGCCTTCAGGAATTTGGAAAAATTTCCGACGCGTTGAAAAAATTAATGTAATTAAAACATATAAAATGGGGTATATATTACAGTAACAGAATGAAGTAATACGGGGAGGTACCTATGAAGATATATACCAAGACAGGGGATAAAGGACAGACGTCATTGTATGACGGCACAAGAATAGATAAGGACTCATTGAGAGTTGAATCTTACGGCACAGTCGATGAACTGAATTCTTCAATCGGATTTGCAATGAAATTTGTTGAGGACGAAAGCATCCGGGCATCACTTAAAAGAATCCAGATGCGCCTGTTCTTCGTCGCAGGTGAGCTTGCTACAATTGAAGAAGGTAAGTACAAATATACGGTAAGAGAAGAAGATATTCAGGCTTTAGAGAAAATAATAGATGACTATATTCCCATAATAAAGGGAGCAGATAAATTTATAGTGCCCGGTTCATCCACAGCGGCAGCCGCACTTCACGTTTCAAGAACCATCTGCAGAAGGGCCGAAAGAAGAATCATTACTCTCAAAAGGCATGAAGAGGTGCGAGACCTACTTCTGAAGTTTGTAAACAGGTTGTCTGATGTTCTCTATACCTACGCCAGATATCTTGAAAGCGACCTTACAATAATGGATTTTGAAAAAGCATATAATGAAAAATTGTAACAACATCCCTCTCCGTTTACGGAGAGGGATGTTGCATTGGGAAATTATTTCCTCTCAGCTTCGTTACTTCCTATAACAATGCAAAATGGGGACTCTCAAAAATTGATTTCATTTGACATAAGCAAAAAGGATGTCCGGCGGGGTCAAACATTGGCAGATGTGTACAGCAATAATATATTTTTAATTATTTTAGGACTTCTGCTTATGAATTTTTTTGTTTTTTACCTATATGACAGCCTTGCGGAAAAGCAGGAGGAAAGACATGAAAGAGCCATGTTGCAGCAGCAGGGGATGTTCTATCAGAAGCAGATTGAAAATATAGAAGCGTCTCTTAATGCATCCAAGGCCTTCAGGCATGATGTGAAGAATTATCTGTATGTTTTGAATTCTCTTGTGGAAAACGGGGAAAAAGAGGCAGCATTAAAGCATATAGCTCAGGTAACGGGAGTATTGGATGTGAATAGGGAATATGCTCGTTCAGGAAATGTGATGATTGACGGTATATTGAATTTAAAGCTTCAGGAGGCTGAACGAAGATAGATGTGAAGCTTGAGCTGAGTGTACCGGAAAAAGTTAATGTCGCATCCTTTGATATGTCGGTCATATTGGGAAATTTGATGGATAATGCAATTCTGCTGCAGCTAAAGTGCCGGAAGAAAAAAGAATAAAGACAATAATAAAATATAAACGAGGCAGGCTGATTATACAGGTTTCAAACAGCTACAACGGGCAATTGAAGTATGTACCGGGAACAGTTTCCAGAAATATAAAGCCCTTTTTTGTTAAATTTGCAACCACAGAGTTGACAGTCTGCTTTGGAAGGGACCACATATCGCAGATGTCCTGCTGAAAGTACTCGCCCCCAAGAATTAAAAGTGCATACCACACCCGAAATTCACTGTCTGAAATTCCGAATTTATTAGCAGCATGGTGATAGACGGCAGCAAGCTCTTTTAGTTGTTGGTTTAAAATTTCAATATGTTTATTAATGTGTTCGCTCATACAAGAATCTCCTATACTACAAGTATCCGGTTTCGGATACTTGTAGTATAGGCCGACAGTCGGATACTTGTCAAGTCGAGAAATATACTCGCAAATAACCAATTAACGTGTCTTTCGGAAAATTAAATTCTGGCAGGCGCGTTAATTAATTTTTAAGATTTAATTTATTTACAAAAAATTATTTTATGGTATTATATATTAGGCAGAATATTTAATTTATGGAGGGACATAAGTTGAAGCATTTTTTTAAGGTGTTTTTTACATCACTCATATGCTTTTCTGTTATAGTCGGTGTGGGACTTTTCTTTCTTACCGGATTTAACGGCGGGCAAAGTGTGGATGCGTCAGATATACTTAATGTAATAAGCGGAAACAAGGCCGAAAGGGTAAATGTAATCTTATTGGGTATGGAGAATGAGCATTCGGATACCATAATGGTTGCAAGCTATGATACTAAGACTAAGAGAGCCGACATTATTTCAATTCCACGAGATACATATATTGATAGGGATGGATTTGTAAATAATGCTAACAATAAAATAAATACCGTATATACCGTGAAGGGTATTGAGGGATTGAAGGAAACTATTCTCAGCATCACCGGAATTAAAATAGATAAATATGTTACAATTGATTATGACGGATTGAGAGCTGCTGTGGATGCAGTGGGAGGTGTTGAAGTAGATGTTCCTTTCCACATGAGATATACCGACCCTTATTCTGATCCTCCGCTTGATATAAATATACCTGAAGGTAAACAAATAATTGACGGCGACAATGCCATGGAATTTTTAAGATTCAGAAAAACAAACTACAAAGGATATTCAGGATATGCTGAGGGAGATTTGGGTAGAATCGAAGCGCAGCAAGGGTTTGTAAAGGCTGCAATCAAAAAGGCACTGAGCTTCAGGCTTCCAAAGGTAGTCAGCGAGGTGTATCCATATGTCGAAACGGATTTTTCGCTTGCTGAAGCATCATCTTTGGCTGTAAGCAGTATGGGGCTTTCTGCGGATAATGTGAACTTTCACACGCTGCCGGGAACTACAAAAACACTAAACGGGATTTCATTTTATATAATGAATGCTGCAGAGACCAAGGATCTTGTGTATGAAATACTTGATATAAAATAAAAAACGCCAGAAGGCGTTTTTTATTTTGCTAATAAATATCACTGTCTGTAGGAGAGCCAGGATGCTTGTTTATAAGCATTTTTTCACCCATACGCACCATTTCCCTGACGCTTAAGCCGTTAACAAGAGCAGGATACATTTCTGATGTCATGCCGCTTATTGTAGGGAGTCCCAAATCCTGGGATATCTCCATTTTAAGGTTGTTAATTGCTTGCTGAGCTTCAGGTACAACTAATTTGTTTTTGCTCATAATACAGCTCCTTTCATTTGCGAAGCTATATTTATTATTATCATGAATAAAAAAATTAAACTGATAAAAATTTTCATAAAAATAAAATAAATTCAAAATAAAACAATATGAGCAGGAAGCCTGCTCATACCGTAATTGAGTTTGCTTTTAAAGCAATTTGCGTTGTTTGACTGTCACCAAATAATAAATTTGGCACATCTGCTTATCTCGGAACGGTTATGGGAGTTATTAGGTCGGAGCAGCCCCACTGACAGCGTCTTCTGCAATTTCTACGGCAGTTGTTGTTATTGTTGTTATTATTGTTATTGCCGCCGGTTCCTCCAACTTCATTACACCATCTGCATCCGCCGGTTCCGCCAACTTCATTACACCATCTGCATCCACAGCATCCGCAGCAATTGCCGCCGGCTCCGCCTACATTTTCTCCTATACAGCGCCCAGTTCCGCTTATGCATCCGGGTCCTCTCAATGCTATCGTTGGTATTCCAGATATACCCATAACCTGGCCGGTTCTATTTATACATCTACTTGAATTGTTGCAGCTCATTATAACACCTTATTCTTTACAATATTTGAGTCAAGCTCATTAATATCATATTCGACATTATTCAAAGTGTTACGACAGAGCTAAGCTTTTTAAAAATATTATTATTAATTAACAATTTTGTGGCAATGTGTTCGGTGGTATTATATAATTATTAAAAATACAAATGTTATTATGGGAGGAAAACATGGTCTATTACAAAGATATACCATTCAGCCGGATAGCAGACATAAAAAATCTATGGGAAAGAAACAGAAAGTACCACGAAAATTTATCGGAAAACTTCGGACATATCTATTCAGGGGTTGTTTTTGAAGAACGTATGGAGCCATTTGGAGTGTTTAGTGAAGAATCCATCAAAATTACACTTGCCGAAAATGGAGAAGGTGAAAAACTGGGATATTGCATATCTACAATTGAAGGCAGCAAAGGCGAAACTCAATCTCTTCATGTGGCTGAAGAGGCACGAGACCAAGGGATAGGGAAAAAACTTATGAATAGCCATATTGAATGGCTGAAAAATAATGGCTGCACAAATATCTTGGTTACAGTTTCATTTGAAAACACAAATACTGTTAATTTCTATAAATCTCTTGGATTTAAAGAAAATACTATGGAGATGAGGCTTTAGGAAGCCTCATTTTTATCATGAAAAACTTTTATAATCAATCGACCCGTGATATAATATATTATTCCCGTTTAGTAGGAGGATGACAATGATTAAAACAAACAGACTTTATTTAAAGGAAGCACTGGAAACAGATATAGCCTCAATCATGGAAATGGAAAGGCATAAGGACAACACGGATTTTGTATGGAAGGGAAGCTATGAGCAGCATAAGTCCGAAATAGAGGCAGAGGATATTTTGCTTTTGGTTATTAAACAGAATGAATATGATGAAACAGTGGGCTTTGCATTGATAGAGACAGATAACAAGTCGGAGATATTTGAACTCAGGAGAATAGTGATTTCAAGAAAAGGAAAGGGATACGGCAGAGAAGTAATGGAGGCGCTGTTTAAGTTCGCCTTTGAGGAGTTGGGGATGAACCGATTCTGGCTTGATGTATATCCTGATAACCACATTGGAATCAAGCTTTATGAAAGTGTTGGAATGAGGCGAGAAGGAGTGCTGAGACAAAATTACAAGTCGGAAAGAGGATATCTGGATCAGATTATTTATTCCATGCTTAAATCGGAATATTTTCATAACTAATTTATTATATTTTGTTGCCATGATAAAAAAATATGTTATAATAATAAGTCTAAAATAAAACTATGGGGACAAATTTCAATAAGCAGGTAAC
The DNA here is from genome assembly GCA_002340985.1 of Firmicutes bacterium UBA2530. Taxonomy (GTDB): domain Bacteria; phylum Bacillota; class Clostridia; order Tissierellales; family Sedimentibacteraceae; genus Sedimentibacter. The sequence continues at coordinate 415,060 of DDNC01000002.1, forward strand.
ATTTAAAAATGCAGGAAAAAAACAATTATTACAATTCGGTTATCTACAGCGAAGCAAGGGGCAAATTTTTGATGATAGACGTCAGAAGCCCTTCAGAGTATGAGGATGATACAATAACAGAAGCTGTGAATATACCAATACTCAATGATGAAGAAAGAAAAGAAGTCGGAACAACATACATGCACGTGGGGAAAAATGAAGCCAAAAGGCTGGGAGTGAAGTTCATAGCTCCAAAGCTTCCTGATATGCTGGATCAGGTGCTGGAATTGAAAACAGGACATGAACCACTGGCGGCATTTTGTGCAAGAGGAGGCTACAGAAGCAGCTTTTTCGTTTCAGCATTCAGCTCGGTAGGCATACCGATTTGCCAGATTGAGGGAGGGTACAAAAGCTATCGCAGAGAGGTTATGGATGCCTTGCCACAGCTCAATGACAGAGTTACATATATAGTTATCAGCGGCAATACCGGTGTGGGTAAGACGGAGATACTTCACAGCCTGAAAAATCACGGATGCTCGGTGCTCGATCTGGAAGGAGCGGCAAACCACAGAGGTTCGCTGCTGGGAAGCATAGGACTTGGAAAATGCAATTCTCAGAAAAAATTTGAAACAAAAATATACGACCAGCTAATGGATGCCGGAGACAAATATGTGTTTGTTGAGGCTGAAAGCCAGAAGATTGGAAGCGTCTCTATACCTAAATTCATATCGGATAAAATGAAGCAGGGCATACAAATTTACATTGATGCTGATATGCAGTCCAGAATCAATAACCTTAAGAAAGACTACATCCTTAATGACAGCTGGAAGACCGAATCAGTCAGAGCAATGGATATGCTTGTCAGATATATTTCAAAGGATAAAATAGAATTGATGAAAGAAGAAATTTCTGACGGGAATTTTGATTTTGTTGCCGCCGCACTTATGAAGGACTATTATGACCCCATGTACGGCTTCAAATCCGGCAAGCTGGATTATTCGGCCAAGTTCACAAGCGGCACCGATCCTGAAAAAGTTTCCGAGGAAATAATCAGCTGGTATGAGGGAAAAATTAAAAAGGCAGATACAAAGTAATGAAGGTAAGCTTTTTGATGAGACAAATGGTGCTGTAAATCGTTCAAACAATAAAAAATACATGTGGTAGGTTCTACATGTATTTTTTATTGGCAGGACTGTTTTTATTTTTTAGTAACAGGTATCCACACTTCGAACTTTGCATTCTGCGGGTCTGCATTGAGATAAAGTTCCAGGTCGGGTCCGTTGGTATATTCATATCCTGATGTTGGCAGCCATTCTGTTATGATGCGCTGCTCCAACTCCTGAATTGAATGAGGCATCGAACCTTCACCAGGGAAAACAGCCCATGTAAATTCGGGAACCATATATTCCTCCATGCCGTCGTCTGCAGGTGCAGTGCTTGCAACGGCAATAAAGTATTTCCACTCCTCATCATCATTGCAGAGACTTACGCCTAACACTCCCGTAGGCGGTATGTTCATCATTGACACTAATTTCGGAATAGTGCTGTCAGCGGAAACCTTCTGCCACATTTGCGGCACAACTTCAAAGTTTTTTTCCATTTCCTTGTGCAGAGGACTGCACACACCTACGATTCGAAATGCTTCCTTTTTTTCAATTCTGTAATTCATTTCTTCCACTCCCTTTACAGTTATTTTAAAACTTATAGGGGGATACGACTTAACAGAAACTCCGCTTTTTTTAACCAAGGATGGTGCAATTCCGTGCACACTCTGGAAAGCACGGTTAAATGCAGTCGGTGAATTGTATCCGTACTTCAATGCGACATCCAGTATTTTTTCGTCTCCGCCCTGCAGGTCGGCCGCAGCCAGGGACATTCGCCTGCGTCGGATATATTCAGAGAGAGAAGTGCCCGCCATATATGCAAACATCCTCTGAAAATGATATGAAGAACAGCACGCAACTCTTGCTATCTGTTCATAATCAATTTCCTCCGCAATATTTTCTTCAATATAAATAATAGATTTGTTCAAGCGTTCTATCCATTCCATAATATCCACTCCTTAAAATCATGATAAAGTTATACTGATTAAAATACCTCTCTATCCATGCACGAAATAGAGAGATTACTTATGATAAGCCTCATTGGCATTGATTTTAAATGCCCTGTATATTTGCTCCAGCAGAATGACCTTGAAAAGCTGGTGGGGGAAGGTCATTTTTGAAAAAGAAAGCTTGAAATCAGCCATGTCCAGCACATCTTTAGAAAGTCCGTTGCTTCCGCCTATTATAAAGGTTATGTCGGATACACCGCCCACGGCCAGCGTGCTTAATTTTTCTGCTAATTCCTCAGAGCCCATCATTCTTCCCTTCACATCGAGTACAATTACATATGAGCCTTTTGGTATTTTACTTAATATTTTAATTCCTTCCTTTACTTTTACCTGTTCTATTTCCGCTTGTGAAAAGCTTTCATCGGCCCTCTCATCAGAAAGTACTTCCTCCGTCAGTCTGCAAAATTTCGACAGTCTCTTTGAATATTCATTTATTGCGTCTGTAAAAAACTTTTCTTTAATTTTTCCCACAGAAATTACCGTAATTTTCATATATAGTTCCTTAATTCAAATTTTTCGTGCTAAAATATTTATCTTGATAATATAATAGTATAACAATTAGTAACAAAATTAAAGGATTTTTTTAGTAAACGTTTGCATTTTTGTATTGATTAAAATTTAATTATATGCTATAATTCCTTAATAATCACGCTAACTCAAGTAATAAAAATAAACCCGTGAGGTAGATGGTATGATGAAAATCAGAAGAATTCTATGCATTGCATTAGCGCTTTGCCTGATTGGGAATAATGTATATGGATTTGCTTATAAGACATTGAATGAGGATGCAACAAAGGCCAACCTTGAGAAAACCTACGGAATCAACATTGTAATTCCTGCAGGGGAGGATTGCAGGGACTACAGAGATTGCATGATGGTGCTGGAGTGCGGCTTAAGAAGATTCCCCAAGGGAATGATTAAAGAAATCACAAAGTATTATTCGGATAATAAAATAACAACAAATATCATATTCAGCAGAACTGAAAAAGTCGGCGACTTGTTTTATGAGTACAAGTTAAATGCCGGCAGCGCTGACATACATCTTAATGTACTTAAAAACAGCCTTTATCATGATACCTGTGCGGCGTCGGAAGAGAGCTTTGTACGTGAAATGAGCCACTTTGTAGGTGATTATATCTTCAGAATATACGATCATGAAAAAATTAAAAATGAGTTTGATAAATTCAACGAAGGATATCACTACGGCACATGGGGAGAGGGCTATGACAAGGTGTTTGCAAACAAGCATTCGGCAATGAGCTTGAGAGACGAGGTTGCCGATTTAATATGGCTTGCGGAGACACGCCCTGATATACTGAGAAATGCAGGCGACGGAGGCTATTCCGTTATACATGAAAAGATTGAATATCTGGCATCCGTGACTGATCAATGCTTTGTGTCAATAATGCCGGAATCAAGACTCTGGCTTGAAGCGATACCGCAGAAGCCTGACGATTGGGCATTGGAAGCAATTAAGTCCATGAAGGAAGCATCCCTCATGCCGGAGGAATTTGACGGCGTATATAACTCGTATATTACAAAAGAAGATTTTTATACATTAGCCCTTAATATTACTGAAAGCAAGCTGGGGGAAGAAAATTTTGCTCAATCATTTGAAATAACAAATCAGGAAAATAATGTGGCCATAGACCCTGTAAAGGGCGAAACATTTGTTAATAAAAGTGAAATAATGCCTGGAGAGAAGAGGATGCAGGAGGCCTATCAGATAGGACTCATAGATGAAAGCTGGAGATCTGTTTCAAAGGAATATATGACCAGGCTCGAAGCAGCAAAGCTTTTCAGTTATATAGGCAATGAGCTGGGCATGGATATTTCCAACTACACGGTAATTGATTATAACGATATCTCAGATGTTAAGGAGACCGAAAAACCGCTTATATACTTTGCAGCAAGCTTAGACCTGTTTAAAACGGATGAATCCGGCTTCAGACCTTCCGATTACTGCACGTATCAGGAAGCCTACATGATGCTGATGAAATTTTATGAAATTTTGCAGCCGTACAAGCATTAAATTCAAATACATATTTATCAAACGATAAAATTGTGTTATAATGGTAAAAATGATGAGGGTAGAAATATGACTGACATAAGAAGTATAGTTATTGGCGTTCTATTGATGCTGAAAAAATATACCTGCATTAATATTACCATATATGGAGATGAAGACGAAGAGGATTACAAAAACGGTGTTTTTGTATTACCTCTTATTGGTTTTTTTATAGGTTTTATCGCTCTTCTTATTTCATCTTTCAGATTTGTTTACGACAGCCTTTTTGTCAGTACATTAATTTTGTCCTATTACTGTATAATAACAGGCACTGTTAACATGAGGGATACCTACAAGACACTTAATTATTACATTAAACCCGGTACGCAGTCAGAGCACTTGACCGGGCAAATCGGAATTACACTGGTTATTTTAATGTATATTTCACTTTTCAGGACAGTTCCGCCATCAGCTGTGGCTGTGGCATATACAGCGGGATTTTCCAACCTGATAATTTCAAGTGCTCTTATAAACAGAGACAAAGAAAATACCTCAATAATAAAGCATTGCACCAAGTACCATATTATTGTGGCATTTGGAATTTCATTTTTAGTAGCCGCCATATTAAATTATAGTCTGGTTATACCGTTGTCCCTTACATACATGCTCTCCGGAGCAATCATAAGTACATTGGATGAAAAAATCGAGATACTCCCGAGTTCAGCCGAGGGGCTTATCATTGAAGCAACACAGCTGCTGTTTCTGATTGTGACATACTTACTTAAGATATAAAAAACTATTTAAACCCTGTAGCCTCAAGGCATGCAGGGCTTTTTACATAACAAAAAAATACAAAATTATAACGACCTGGACGAA
>DDNC01000008.1 GCA_002340985.1 Firmicutes bacterium UBA2530
GGCCGATTTGGAAAATGCAATGAATGAAGCAGCGCTTCTGACTGCAAGACAGAACAAGAATGTCATAACTATGGACATTATTGAAGAAGCTATAACCAAGGTTATTGCGGGACCGGAGAAAAAAAGCAAGGTTATCAGCGACAACGAGAGAAAGCTTACGGCGTACCACGAGGCAGGTCATGCAGTTGTGGCAAGACTGTCATCATACAAGGACCCTGTCCACATGATAACAATAATTCCGAGGGGCGGAGCAGGCGGATTCACAATGTACCTTCCTGAGGAAGATCGCTCCTACAGGTCAAAGACCGATATGGAAGAAAGTATAGTAAGGCTTCTGGGCGGCAGAGTTGANNGCTAGCCCTTGATGATATTTCCACCGGTGCATCCAACGATATAGAAAGAGCCACAAAGATTGCGAGAGCTATGGTAACAACCTACGGCATGAGTGATGCACTTGGACCAATGGCATACGGAACAAATGACGAAGAAGTGTTCCTTGGGAGAGATTTCAACAAAATAAGAAATTACTCTGAAGAAGTGGCTGCCAAAATAGACGCTGAAATGCGCAGAATCATAGACAGTGCATACCATAAAACCGAGGCACTCTTAAGCGAAAACATGGAGAAACTACACCGTGTTGCTCAGGCGCTTCTTGAAAAGGAAACTATCTCAGGCAAGGAATTTGAAGTTTTGTTTGATGAAGTATAAATGTAATATATTAGAGGACTGCTATAAGTCCTCTTTTTTATACCTACCGCATAAGAATATAACTGCCCCTTAAGTCTTTAAGCTTAAGGGGCAGTGTTGGTTTATATTTCTCTTAAAAATTCGGTGAATTTATACAATCCGGTTTTTAATAGCTTTCTTTAGTATTGGATTAAAGCATATTTATGTAATGCACCCAATAAGTGCCTGTTTTTGGCTACATCTCTTTTAGCTTGTTCCATAGGGTAGTGCGGCTTATGTTAAGTGCGCTGCATACCCTGACCCTGTTGCCGTCATATTTCTTCATGTACCATTCTATAATGTCTTTTTCCATTTGTTGCAAGGTTCCAGGCTCTAGATTAAGCCTGTTTTCATCGGGGACATTTGCCGTATCCATATCTAAACCGTCCTTTTTAGGTCTATAGGACAAGTGTATTTCACTTTTGACAATATCTTCGGCGGTCAAAACATTGCTTTCGCATAAGATTACAATACGCATGATATAATTCATGAGCTCCCTTACATTTCCCTTCCAGTCATGATTTTGAAAGGCACTTATGAAATCCTTGCTGCATGAGCTGATGTTTTTGTTGAACTGGGCGTTGTAAAGTGATATATAATGCCGCACAAGCAATGGTATATCGTCATTGCGCTCACGCAGTGGAGGAATAGAAATGTTCAATACGTTGATTCTGTAGTACAGGTCATGCCTGAATGTGCCGTTTTCAACTGCGGAAAGTAAATCAGAATTTGTTGCCGCAATAACTCTTATATTTATAGGAATCATCTTTATTCCGCCTATCCTGAGAACTTGTCTTTCCTGAAGGACTCTGAGAAGCTGGACTTGCACATTAAGAGGCAATAGCCCAAGCTCATCGAGAAACAATGTGCCATTGTGTGCCAATTCAAAATATCCGGGCTTTCCTCCAGCTTTTGCTCCTGTAAATGCTCCGTCTTCATATCCGAAAAGCTCACTTTCAATCAAATTCTGGGAAAGGGCGGCGCAGTTTATAGCTACAAATGGATGGTTTCTGCGACCGGAAGCATTGTGTATACTTTGAGCAAACATTTCCTTTCCGGTTCCGCTTTCACCTGTTATTAGGATGGTGCTCTCCGTATCGGCATATTGTATTGCTTTGTCTATTGATTCATTCATCTTTAAAGAAACGGTGGTGTTTCTTAAATCTTCAAATGTAGTGTTTGCAAGCATGCCTTTCTTTAGGTTCTGTCTCCGCACATTGTGGTCAAGGTATGAAATATATGAGCTTTTTTGGAATATGACAACTGTTCCTATATATGATTCCTTGAAAAAAATAGGGGTGGATCTCACTAAAATTTTGTTTCCGAAAAATTCGATTTCCTTACCTGTTTCCTGATTTTTACTTCGGATTATTTTTATAAAATCGCTGTTATTTATAAAATTGCTTACTGGCTTTCCTATTATGTCCTGCTCGTAGTTTATGTCCAGAAGCTTTTTTGCTGTGCTGTTAATAAGGGTAATTACATTATTTTCATTGAGATATATTACACCATCGGGCATTTCGTTTATGAATGTCCTGAGCTGATTCTCATGCCTCTGCTGCCTTTCTTCCGCATAGAGTATGAGTGAAGCTCGTGATAGTATTTCTTTCATTGTGTATTCGCTTGTGCTGTACATCACAGCTTCAAGCCCGAATTTTTTGCATAACTTTCTTGTATATCCGAATCCGCTAACTATCACTTCTTTTTTATCGTCGTAGGCATCGCTGACACATTTCTCTATTTCACGGAAATTCCGGTAACAGTATTCTTTTAAATTAATGTTAAATAAGCCGGTTATATTGAAAAATTCTTCGTTCAAAATTTTTTCATGATGTATAAGTGCAATATTCTTGGAAATTTTCATAGCTTGTATTATGGCTGACAACAGGTCGAACAATGTGGCTTCAGCCTCTATAACAGGTATATCCGTGGCATTTTTTATCATCTTTGCCGTCACTCCACGGCTCACAATAACCGATATATTATGCTTTTTTGTAACCTTAAGCACCTGTTCTACTGCTTCATCAAATGCACTTTCAATTAGCATGAAGTCATTAAATGATACTTCTTCCGTAGTGCTCAAAACCATATTTGTAAAATTTTCGTTAGGTGAAGTTATAATATATTTTGGTATCATCCAATATCTCCTCGGCAATGTTTAATTTATTTATGTATGTTCAAAAAATGGACTTAAAATGTTAAAAAAATAAACATGAATGTTTTTTAAAGATATAAAACCGCCTGATTCCTGCTCAGTTTTGTTGGCATGATAATTGCTTAATAACGTAATAACTCTATTATACATATCAAAGAGGCTGATGTAAATAACGAAGGGATTTTTTTAAAAATTTTTGATGATATTTATTAATTTACAGAGGCTGATCACGCGGGAGGCAGCAATGAAGGCGGAAAATACCGAACAATATTTAAATGAGGTTGTAAGATTAACACAGGAGCTTATTAGGATTCCAAGTCATAAATTTGTGGAAGACAGAGAATCCGATGTGGCTGAATTCATCTACAATTACTGCAGGCAAAATGGGTTAGATGCGGAATATCAGCAGGTTGAAGGCAAAAGAAGAAATGTAATATGTACTTTAAAAGGCAATGGCACAGGAAAAAATCTTATTTTCAATGGTCATATTGATACTGTTCCTCCATATGAAATGACAATTGATCCGTTAGGTGCGGAGATTGTTGACGGATATGTGCTCGGAAGAGGTGCAAATGATATGAAGGGTGCTGTTGCATGCATGATTACAGCCATGGTCAATATTAAAAAAAGCGGCAAGATGCTGGGCGGAGATGTAATATTGACGGCTGCCGTGGGAGAAGAGGAAAAAAGCGACGGAACAGAATATGTTGTGAAAAGCGGAATAAGAGCAGACGGGGCAATAGTAGGAGAGCCTTCAAATTACGGCTATGCACTCGGTCACAGAGGCCTTGAGTGGCTGGAAATAAGAATCGAAGGCAAAATAGCTCATGGCGGAATTCCGGAGCTTGGGATAAACGCAATTTCTAAGGCAGCCAAACTCATAACAAAGATTGAGAACGAGCTTATGCCTAAGCTAAGGGAAAGGCAGAACGAATGGATGGGCCCTTCAGTCATGAATTTCGGGTTAATAAAGGGCGGTACTCAGCCGAGCTCTGTAGCTGACAGCTGCATAATTCAGATAGACCGCAGATACCTTCCCGGAGAAAATGTTGTGTCGGTAATAAAGGAATATCAGGATATCATTGATTCGTTGAGCAAGGAAGACTCGGAATTCAAAGCGGAAATTATACGGATGGAATCCAACCTGATGGAGGAATTTGATCATGCTCCATTAATAGCACAGCCTGAATCTGAAATAGCAAAGACCGTATACAATGTTCTCAAGAAATTTGTCAACAAGGAGCCGAACATTGAAAAGCGAAGGGGATGGACCGATGCGGGAGTACTTTCAACCTATGGTAAAATACCAACCGTTGTTACAGGCCCCGGGGATTTAAAATACTCACATGCGAAGGATGAAAAAATTCCCATTGCAAATCTTCTCGATTATGTTAATATATATACACGAATTGCGGAAGAGTTTTGCAGATAATAAGGAGGGACTATGTTAGATTTAAAAATTATAAACGGTAAAATAATTGATGTGGAAAACAGAAGAATTATTGAGGGAGATTTAGGAGTTAAGGATGGAAAAATTGTTGACATAGGAAATGTATCGGCAAGTTCGAGGGAAATAATCAATGCTGACGGAAGGCATGTATCTCCTGGATTTATTGACATACACATGCATGAAGAGGATTTCTCCCTTACGAAGAAAGAAAAATATGATATTGCTGAAACCATGCTGAATATGGGCGTTACTACATGTGTAGCAGGCAACTGCGGAAATAACAGGCAGTCAATAGAAGAGTTGCATGAGTTTATAAAAGAGATGGGAAGCCCCGTAAACTATATGTCATATATAGGACATAATTATCTTAGAAATCTTGTGGGGAACTCGGATATTTATGCAAGGTCCACCAAGGAACAAATTGCAAGAATGCAGAGTATGGTAGAAGAGGCAGTTGATTTGGGAGCCGTTGGTGTGTCTTACGGATTGGAATACTGCCCGGGTATCGATACAGAAGAGGCAATAGAAATTACTGAAAAAATCAAAGGGAGGAAAGATATTATTCTCTCGGCGCACTACAGAAAGGATGCGGCCTATGCTCTCGATGCCATTAATGAAATGGCAATGATAGGAAGGGAAACAGGAATACCGTTTCAAATTTCCCACCTTTCAAGCTGCAGCGCATACGGTAATATGACGGAAGCACTCAATTTAATTGAAAAGCATTATAATTCAGGACTGGACATATCTGTGGATGCATATCCTTATGCCGCATTCAGCACATTCATAGGTTCCGCTGTATTTGATGAGGGGTGCTTTGAACTCTGGAACAAAAGCTACAATTCAATAATGCTCACGGAGGAGCCATTTAGAGGAATATTCTGTGACAGAGAGCTTTTTGAAAAGGCAAGAAAAGAATATCCGACAATGCTGGCGGTGGCATATGTGATGAACGAGGAAGAAATCGTGGAGGCCTTGAACCATCCGCTGGTTATGGTTGCCAGCGACGGTATATACAGAAATAATTCAGGGCATCCAAGAGGTGCAGGCACATTCCCAAGAGTTATGGGGCATTATGTCAGAGACATGAAGGCAATGGAGTTTTTTGATGCTATCAATAAAATGACAGATATGCCTGCAAAGCGGCTCAAGTTGAAAAATAAAGGCCTTATTAAGGAAGGTTTTGATGCGGATATTACAGTTTTCAATTACGATACTGTAATTGACAGAGCCACGTTCCAGGATCCGCAGCTGAGGCCAGTGGGAATTGATTATGTAATATTGGGCGGAGGCACTGCCGTTAAAGAGGGAGTTACTGTTAATAACAGATTGGGGAAATATTACAGAAGGGGAGAAGCGTAGTTGTTATTGGCAGGAATAACCTGTTGATATAAAAAATTGCCCATGGAGGAGAGTATGGAAAAAGACTTAAAAAAGAAAAAGCTAAAGGTACCGCATACTTACGTAATTTTATTTGCAATGATTATTGTGGTGGCATTACTTACTTACGTAATACCTGCGGGCCAGTATCAAAAAATGCAGCTGCCATCCGGAAGGACGGTGGTGGATCCGGATTCTTTTGCATATGTGGATACAAATCCGGCAAAGCTGTTTGATGTTTTAAAAGCATTTCCCAAAGGATTGGGAGCTGCACAGGGAATAGTGTTCTTCATATTCATAGTTGGAGGATCCTTCAATGTAATAACACAGACAGGTGCAATAGAGGCCGGAATCGGTAAAATTGCTTTAGGTCTGAGAGGCAAGGAAATATTGCTGATACCAATATTTGTGGCTGTATTTTCAGTTGGTGGTGTCACTATAGGTATGGCGGAAGAAGCCATCGTATTTGTTCCCATCGGTATAGCTTTGGCGAGGGCGCTTGGATATGATGCAATCGTGGGAATGGCTATGGTTTCTTTGGGAGCTGCGGCAGGCTTTACATCAGCAGCTATGAATCCGTTTACTGTAGGCGTTGCTCAGACTATCGCCGAGATTCCTATGTTTTCAGGTATATGGCTCAGACTGATAATATGGGCATGTACATTTGTGCTGGTTACATGGTATATATTCAGATATGCAAATAAAGTAAAAAAAGACATTAACAGAAGTATTGTTTACGATCTCGAACAGGAAGAAAAGGGAAAAGCAATAGACTTAAACAATTTAAAGCAGATGACTACTCGTCATATTCTGGTTCTGCTGATTTTCGCCGCAGGAATGGGTCTTTTAATTTTTGGCGTGTTTAAGTTTGGCTGGTATATTACAGAAATAGCTGCTTTGTTCCTTGCAATGGGTATTGTTGCAGGTATTGCTGGAGGCTTCTCCTTAGATGATATAGCAAAACATTTCATCTTAGGTGCAAAAGACATGGCGACAGGGGCCCTGGTTGTGGGCCTGGCAAGAGGAATACTTGTTATTATGGAAGGAAGCCTTATAATTGATACTGTAGTACATGGCTTGGCGGGAGTTATAACTTTTCTTCCAAGAACAATAAGTGCAGTAGGAATGCTTCTTGTACAGACATTTATCAATTTTTTCATACCATCTGGCTCGGGGCAGGCTGCTACAACAATGCCTATAATGGCTCCGCTTTCTGACCTGATAGGTCTTTCGAGACAAACGGCAGTTCTTGCCTTCCAGTTCGGAGACGGTATATCCAACTCTATAATTCCAACATCCGGAGTTTTGCTTGCAAACTTATCTGTTGCCAAAATCAAGTATGAGCAATGGGTTAAATTCGTATGGCCTCTGATGGTTCTTTGGACATTGATGGCGGCTGTGTTCATGGTAATAGCGGTATTAGTTAATTACGTTTAAAATAATACAGGCAAAAGCTCCGCATGCGGAGCTTTTGTTTCTATTAAGGAGAATTTGTATGGAAAGAATAAGATGCAAAGAACTAAAAAATAAAATAATGAGCGCAGAAGATGCCGCAAGGATAATAACGGACGGCAGCACAGTGGGTATGTCGGGATTTACACCGGCAGGTTATCCCAAGGCAATACCTGCCGAGCTGGCAAGGAGAGCAGACGGGGGAGAAAAAATACAGATTGACCTCATAACAGGGGCATCCACAGGACCGGAGCTGGACGGACTTTTAGCAGAGAAGGGAATCATCAGGAGGAGATATCCATATCAGACAAATAACATACTGAGAAATTCAATTAACAGCGGGGTAATAAAATATAACGACCTTCACTTAAGCAATTCTTCGCAATACATAAAGAACGGATTTTTAGGAAAAGTGGAGGTTGCCGTAATAGAAGCCGTGACAATAACGGAAAACGGAGGAATAGTTCCCAGCACTTCTGTGGGGAATTCAAACGTTCTGGTTGAATGTGCGGACAAGGTAATAGTTGAGATTAACACCTCACAGCCGGAAGAACTGGAGGGAATTCACGACATATACAATGTTCCGGCTCCGCCAAATACAGAGTATATTCCCATAAGGAGTGCATTTGACATGGCAGGAACTCCTTATATTCCATGTCCTCCGGAAAAAATAGCCGCGATTGTATTTTCTGATGTGCCTGATAATACAAATCCGGTTGCACCCATCGATGACATTTCGGAAAAAATGGCTGAGAACCTTATTGGTTTCTTAAAATCTGAGGTAGCCGCAGGAAGGCTTACAAACAACCTGCTTCCGTTGCAGTCAGGCGTTGGGAGTGTTGCAAATGCAGTGCTTGGTGGTTTGTGCAAATCGGAATTCAAGGACTTGATTTTTTACTCTGAGGTTCTTCAGGACTCAGTGCTGGATCTGATAGAATGCGGCAAATTGAAGTATGCATCCTCAACGTCCCTTACAATATCACCTGAACGCATGAAGGGCTTTTTAAATAATTTTTCTGAATACAAGGATAAAATAGTGCTGAGGCCCCAGGAAATAAGCAACAGTCCAGAGGTAATAAGGCGATTAGGGGTTATATCAATAAATACGGCAATAGAAGCGGATATTTACGGAAATGTAAATTCAACGCACATAATGGGAAGCAAAATGATGAACGGAATCGGAGGCTCGGGGGATTTCGCGCGCAATGCTTTCATTTCAATCTTTACAACTGCATCAACTGCTGTGGGCGGCAATATATCTTCAATTGTCCCCATGGTTTCCCATGTCGATCATTCGGAGCATGATGTCATGGTTTTGGTAACAGAAAAAGGGGTGGCTGATTTAAGAGGACTTTCTCCAAGTGAAAGAGCGGTAAAGATAATAGAAAATTGTGCACACGAGGACTATAAGGAACAGCTCATGGATTATCACGAAAGATCGAAAAAATTCTCAAGCGGTATGCATACTCCTCATATTTTGGGTGAAGCGCTGTCATGGCACGAAAGATTTTTAAAAAAAGGTTCAATGAAATAGGCTGAAAGACGAGTGTTTACACATATCACAATTATTTTGAAAATAATACTAATCCTCATTAATAAGTTCCATTAGAGAGGATTAGTATATACTGCTTTCCTCTGCTATGGGCAAATACTTGCCATGTTTTTAAAATAGGAGCAGTATAATTTTGCAAGTTATAAAAACATGAAATCATTTTACCTAAAAATGTTGCAAATTTAACCGTTTTGGATTAATATAAATATAAATTTTAAACAATGCAATTGCAGATGGAGGTTTAAATGTTTGAAAAAGAGAAGCTTAACCAATTGGAAGCCGCCCGCAAAAATTGGGAAGAAAATGTATTGAACAAATCATTGAATAAAGCACCGGAAAGTAAAGCTGAATTTAAAACCGGTTCAGGTACAGCTGTTGAGAGACTTTACACGCCTGAAGATGTTGCAAATATTGATTATGAAGAAGAAATAGGCTATCCTGGACAATATCCGTTTACAAGAGGATATCAGCCTACAATGTACAGAGGCAAGGAATGGACCATGAGAATGTATGCAGGCTTTGCCACTGCCGAGGAATCAAACGAAAGATACAAATACCTGGTTAATCAGGGCTCCACAGGTTTATCTGTGGCATTTGATCTTCCTACGCAGATTGGATATGATTCAGATCACGCGTTGGCTCAGGGTGAAGTGGGCAAGGTTGGAGTTGCCATTGACTCCCTCAGAGATATGGAGATTTTGTTTGACGGTATTCCACTGGACAAGGTAAGTACTTCAATGACAATAAATGCTCCCGCATCTGTGCTTCTGGCAATGTATATAGCTGTTGCCGAAAAGCAGGGTGTAACACCGGATAAATTGAGAGGAACAATCCAAAACGACATACTGAAGGAATACATAGCCAGAGGCACATACATATTCCCTACAGAGCCTTCTATGCGTTTGATAACAAATATATTTGAATATTGTTCAAAGGAAGTTCCAAAATGGAATACAATCAGTATTTCAGGCTACCACATAAGAGAAGCCGGCTCTACTGCAGCACAGGAGGTAGGATTCACGCTGGCAGACGGCATTGCATATGTGGATGCCGCGGTTAAAGCTGGTTTGGATGTTGATACATTTGCGCCGAGGCTGTCCTTCTTCTTCAATGCTCACAACGACTTGCTGGAAGAGGTTGCGAAGTACAGAGCAGCACGAAGACTCTGGGCGAAAATAATGAAAAACAGATTTGAAGCTAAAAAAGAAAGCTCCATGATGCTTAAATTTCATACTCAGACAGCAGGCTCAACATTGACTGCGCAGCAGCCGGACAACAATATCATAAGAGTTGCGATGCAGGCATTGGCAGCAGTATTGGGAGGAACACAGTCTCTTCACACTAACTCAAGAGACGAAGCGCTCGCTCTTCCTACAACAGATTCCGTAACAATAGCCCTGAGAACTCAGCAGATTCTTGCAAACGAAACAGGCGTTACAAATACTGTGGACCCATTGGCAGGCTCATACTACATTGAGGCAAGAACAAAGGAAATAGAAGAAAAAGCAATGGAGTACATCAACAAAATCGACGAACTGGGCGGAGCAACAAGAGCAATTGACTTAGGATACATACAAAAGGAAATTTCCGATTCCGCATACAAATACCAGATGGAAATAGAGTCACTTGACAGAATAGTTGTTGGAGTTAACAAATATCAGGTTAAGGAAGAAGCTCCTAAGGGACTTCTGAGAGTTGACCCGATAGTTGGTGAAATGCAGAAAAAGAAAATAGAAGATGTTAAGGCTCAGAGAAGCTCCGAAGCCGTGGCAGAAAAGCTTGAAGCTCTGAGAAATGCATGTCAGGGAACGGAAAATGTAATGCCGTATATTTTGTCAGCAGTGAAGGAATACGCCACATTAGGAGAAATATGCGGTGTTATGAGAGAAGTATTCGGAGAATATGAACAGGCAGTGTTGCTATAATATAGGAGGGATAGTATGAGACCAATAAGAGTATTAGTTGCCAAACCGGGGCTTGACGGACATGACAGAGGAGCCAAGGTTATTGCAAGAGCATTGAGAGATGCCGGAATGGAAGTTATATATACGGGATTGAGACAAACTCCTGAGCAGATAGTTGCAGCAGCCGTGCAGGAAGACGTGGATGTTGTGGGGCTCAGCATATTGTCGGGAGCTCACAATTATCTCNNCTCTTCCCAAGAGTTGCGGAGCTCATGAATGAGCAGGGAGTAGATGACGTGCTTATAATCGGCGGAGGAGTTATTCCCGATGAAGATATACCGGGATTAAAAAATGCGGGAGTTGCAGAGATATTTACACCGGGAACTACAACGTTACAAATGATAGAATTCATAAAATCAAATTTGAAAAGAACTATATAACGAGTGGTTGATATGAGAGAATTAATTCAGCGTATGCTGACCGGAGATAAGAGGTCCTGTGCGAAGCTTATAACAGCGGTGGAAAACAATACGGAAGAAGCAGAAAAAATATTGGGAGAGCTTCACTCTTATACCGGCAGGGCGCATGTTATAGGTATTACCGGACCACCCGGAGCCGGAAAGAGCACATTGACAGATAAAATTGCCAAGGCTCTCGTGGACAGAGGCAAGAAGGTAGGCATTATTGCCATTGATCCTACCAGCCCATACTCGGGAGGCTCAATTTTGGGTGACAGGATACGTATGCAGGATCTCGCTTTAAATCCCAGTGTATTCATAAGGAGCATGGGTACAAGAGGATATCTTGGAGGCCTTTCAAAATATACAAAAAACGCACTGAAAATCCTCGATGCGGCGGGGTATGACTATATCATAATAGAAACCGTAGGTGTTGGGCAGTCTGAGGTAGATATCGTAAAGACTGCAGACACCATATTGATGGTAATGGTCCCGGGGCTGGGTGATGACATTCAGTCAATTAAGGCAGGAATCATGGAAATAGGCGACATATTTGCCATAAACAAAAGCGATCTGTTCGGAGCGGACAGGACCGCTACAGAAGTAAATATGATGCTTGATTTAAACGGTGTCATGGAAAGAAGACCGCCTGTCTTAAAGGTTATTGCATCAAAAAATGAAGGTATTGATGCCTTGGTGGATGAAATAGACAGTCATATGGATTATCTCAAGTCAGGCGGTATGCTTGAGGAGAGACGAAGAAGCAACCTGAAGCTTGAGGTTGTTGAGCTTATAGAAGCGGAGCTCAGAAAGATTGTGTTTTCATATGCGGCAATAGACAACAGGCTTGAAACTGAGGTTAATAAAGTACTGGGGAAAGAAAAGAATTTATATGAAGTCAGGGATGAATTCCTGGAGACAATAAGAAATTAGCATGTCAAGAATTAAAAGGAGGCAGAAATGGTATTAAAAATTGACCACATAGGCATTGCGGTTAACAGCATAGAAGATTCACTTAAATTTTATGAAAATGTGCTTGGACTTAAATCAGCCGGAACAGAAGTTGTAGCGGAGCAAAAGGTAAGAGTTGCATTCCTCCCAACAGGTGATTCGGAGGTTGAGCTGCTTGAAGCAACAGCAGAGGACAGCCCAATTGCCAAATATATAGCTAAAAATGGCGAAGGCGTTCAGCACATTGCATACAGAGTTGAAAACATCGAGGCAGCCATTGCCGAAATGAAGGCACAGGGAATGAGAATGATTGATGAAACACCTCGTTATGGAGCAGGCGGAGCTAAGATAGCATTCTGTCATCCGAAAAGCACAGGAGGAGTTTTAGTGGAGCTTTGCCAGAGAGATTAGCATTAAATATGAATGGTGCAGCGTGTGCTGCACCATTTTTTTACAGTATGCGTGACATGAATTTTTTTATAAACAACACAATCCATATCAGGCATGACAACAGGCCAAGAGTGATTGAAAATACAGTTGCGCCGTCAATAATAATCTTCCCGATCCAAAAAGAAGGCAGAAAGGTTGAAAAATATGAATGAGGTGCCGGTGCGAACCAAACAAGTGGAAGTCCCAAAAGACTGACTCCCATCAGCTTTGATAATGCAAGCCCCTCAACACGGTTTCCGGCCGTCGATACAAGCATCATGAATAAAGCAATACCTTCAAGTGTGCTTATGAACGAACAAGTCCATACAACGGCTGTGGGCAGGTTGGAAATATTCAGCCATCCTACAATAATAACGGTTGTCGTGAATGCCCACACCGAAGGAATACCAATTCGTGCCGAAAGATATGAGTATCCTCCGGCAGGTGTGATTTGATAAAAAGCGCTTATTCCCTCGTCACATTCCTCGAGCATGAGGAAAGCAGATACCATAGCTGTGAACATGGGCGTTAAGCAGATTAGCATACCATCAACAAGCCCGTACCACGGCAGCAGAGAAAAAGATAATTTATCCGATAGAATACCGTTTGCAAATGGTATTGTAAATTTAAAAATCATTCCGACCAACAGTGGGGCAGGCAACAGAACAAGCAGCATTCCATCTCTTGCAATCTGCCTTAGTCCTATTCTGAATAATTTAATTGTCTGCCTCATGCCTTATCACCTCCTTCCGTTTGCATGGCAGGAGGTATGCGCTTGTACGCCAGTAGGAGAGCAGCGAAAAACCATAGCAGAAGAACAGGCAATAACCATGCTTCTATATGGCTTGTTTTACCGATTGAATAATTAATAATGTGCCATAGGGCCATTCCGGGAAATACATCAAGAGCAGGGTGCCATATGCCGAATGCCGCCAATATCGGAGGAGTTGTAATGATGATTTCAAGCGGAGACACGAGTATCATATACTGATTAACGCTTTGGGCATAGGTTGCTACAATCAGCCCTATGACGGTAAATACCATGGAACCTACAAATGTGCTGAATGTCAGCATGGCATAATTTACATTATGCCTCAAGCTCGCGGTAACAATAAGGTTTGCCGCTATGGTTGAAATAAGCGCAAGAGATATGGATTTTGATAAGATGTATTCTAAGCTACGGAGCGGCGATATTACCAAATACCTATGCAGACCCTCACCCTTTTCCAATAACCATATGCCACCGATAAAAAAGCTGCCGAGCATTGCCGGATCAGATAGTATAATAATGGCTGCAGCTGTTTTTTTATATTCCTGAGGACATACCAGCAGCAGTGCAATATATATCGCACTGAAAAAGGCGTAAAGAAAATAAAATCCATACTTTACCTGGAAGCGAATGTCGTTTAAAAGCGCTGAAATAAATCTCATTGTAAACACCTTCCGGTAAGTCTTATAAAGACATCTTCTAAGGACTGTTCTTCAGAATGAATACTTTTCAGTGTTCCGTCTCTTAACGCAAGCTGAAATTCGGAGGATTTTCCCAATTCAGAAATCAAGCAATCCATTTCTGTTTCTTTCCCGTTCATAACAATACGAAAATGCACACGTGTATTTGCGTCTGTATTGCGCAATTCTTGAGGAGTGTTCATGGCTTTTATCCTGCCGTCAACAATAAAAGCAACACGGTCGCAGAGCTCTTCTGCATCATGCATATTGTGTGTTGTCAGGATTATAGTTTTCCCCATCTTTTTTTGTTCTGCAATTATATTCTTCAATATCCTTGCATTGGCTGGATCCAAGCCGCTTGTCGGCTCATCCAGAAAAATCAGCTGCGGATTATGCAGCAGGCATCGCACAAAGCTCAGCCGCATTTTCATTCCCTTTGAAAAGCTCCCCACTTTTTTATGAGCATCATTGTGAAGCCCGACTTTCTCCATCAATGCCATGGGGTCCGCTGTTTCAGAGGAATACAAAGAAGCAAAATATTTCAAATTTTCGATAGCGGTGAATTTGTTATAGAAGTTGGGAAATTCAAAATCAACGCCAATTTTCTCATAATAATCGCCGGTTCTGTTCTTTACCTCGTCACCGAATACGCGCACAGTTCCGCTGTAGTCCCGGAGAACACCTGTCAAAATTTTCTGCATTGTGCTTTTCCCAGCACCGGAGGGACCTAAAAAACCAAATATTTCGCCCTGCTTCACGTTAAACGTAATTTCATTTATGGTATTGTTTTTTGCGGAGGGATACCTAAAAGATACATTATGAACGCTAATCATTACTATCACTCACAATCTCATTGATTACACCATTTAGCAGGATTTCCATTACATCTGCGTTGTCACTGTTGTTATTCTGTAAATTGAAAAAAGTTATTGCAAGTATCTGCAATGTTCTCGCAGCAAGCTCCAAATCGCATTTGAATATAACGCCGTATTCCGTTAACTTTGCAAGCTCATGTTTGTCGTCAACTGTATGTGCATCGATAACCTCTTTCGGCAGCTTGCGGAAAAGGTAATTTGTTGTTTCGGCATCCTGCTGCATGAGCAGTGGGTATTTACGTATCTCTCTGAACGAAAAAAGAATAACCTGTTTTGTGAGTTCTCTCGGCGAGAGCAAAGAATTTTCTTTCAAGAAAATGTCCAGGCTTTCCCATATATTTTTTTGCAAATTCCCCAAAATATCCATATATAAGTGTTCCTTGCTGCTGTAAAAGGCATAGAATGAACCTTTTGCAATACCGGCAGCCTTCACCAGATCATCCACCGTTACCTTTCTGATTCCATGCAGGGAAAAAAGGCGTTCTCCCTCGGATAAAAGTTTTTCCTGTATAATTGATTTTTCGTTTTCACTAAATTTTGGCATCGCTATCCTCCAATCCATATGACCAATTATCTATTTTGGTCACTTAGATTATATTGTGAAAGATAAAGAATGTCAATATAAGTTATAAAATAAAAAATGAGAGAGGATTGCCGGCAATAAAATAAAGATACCGTTCATAAGAAACGATATCTTTATTTACACCTTAAATGGCAGCTGCAGGAATTTTGTTTTTATTCTTTAATGCAGACTGCTATTAAATTCAGTAATACAATCTAAAACATCACCATGCAGAATGCAGTGGCAAAGATGGTTGTAATTAACGGAACAATAACACTGCATACAAATACGTGCTTATATGCTGACTTGTGGTTGAGACCCAAAACAGCCAGCATGAGGAAAAGTCCAGGAGAGTGAGGCAGAGTGTCCAGCGCACCGGCGGAAATGCTTGTCAAACGGTGCAATACGTTCAAATTGGCACCTGAACTGATAAAACTTTCAGCCAGTGATTCATACATTATCTTAAGTCCGCCTGAGGATGAACCGGTAATTGCGGATACTACCATTGTGGAAAGAGTTCCTCTTACATATGTATTTAGGTCCAAATGAAGCACCCATTCTATTATGCTTGCATAAGCAGCAGAATTCTGAACAACTGTGCCGAATGCTACAACTCCGGCAAGCCCGCCTATACCGCTGATTCCTCCCTCAAGGCCTGTGGAAATCATCTTCTTCATGTCCTTGCCCTTGAATTTATCTAAATTGAGGATAAAGGTCAGGCATGCCCCAACAAGCATTGCCATTGTTGCAAGCATAGTTGAGCTTTTTATTAAGCCGTTGCCTACGAATCTGCTGCCGATTATAATAATGAGAACCAGCGTAATCATCGGGACAAATGCCTTCCATACTGCAGGCAGTGTGCTTCTGTCTTTTATTTCAAAAACATCTGAGCCCGCTGACATTGATTCCGGATATGTCCATTGTTCTCCATTTTTCTTTGCTGCCTTTTCTGAGAAGTTCATGTACAGCATACACATTGCAAACATTGCAATGGAGCAGATGATACCCATTACCGGCGCAGAAGTAAGAGTAGTGCCAAGATACTGTGTAGGTATAACATTTGCAAGTGAAGGTGTGCCGGGCAAGCTTGTCATAGTGTAGGTAGCGGATCCCGTAATCAGGCAGGCCATTGTCAGGTGACGAGGTATTCCTGCTTCTTTAAATAATAAAAACATAATTGGTGCAACTGCGTAAACTACAACAAACAAGCTCACACCACCGTAAGTGAGAACACTTATAATCAATGTGGAAACAAGCAGTACTCTTTTTCTACCGAACCAGTCTATAAACTGGTAGCCTATGGATGTGGCACATCCTGATGTATTCATAAGCTCGGCGTAAAGGCTTGAGCTGGCGAAAAGCAGGAAGTAGCTCATATACGCACCTGTATATCCGTTCATATAATGAGTGGCAAATCCATCCCACACATTAATACCGTTTGTCAATATTACCACCAACGATGCAAGCAGTGTCAGGGGAAGTGCTCCCAAGCCCCTGTATGCCCCAACAATAAGAACCGCAACAGAAATAATAAGACCAAGAATAGCAATAGTACTCATATTTTTTCTCCTTTAATTATCTAATTATTATAACTAATTTTGCATTTCAGGTATATCAAAAAATTTAAGATTATCCATGTTTAACGGAAGCTCGTTATTTTCTATTCCCTTGACGATTCTAACTACCATGTCATTGAATGGAGTTTTTACTCCGTACTTTTTACCTTGCTCAACCACAAGACCGTTAATCATATCCACTTCGGTTTTCTTACCTTTTTCAAGGTCCTGAAGCATGCTTGCTTTGGCAGTTCTTTTATCTGCATAGAATTTATTGAAGCATTTCTGAGAAAGCTCGAACTCTTTATTGGTGGAAACCTTGCCGAAATCACGCATATCCATGCCCATTGACGGCTCAAATTTGATGCCTGTCTTTTCGCATATATCCACAATTTCCTTTGCTATGTAGCTCAGGCATGCACTTGCCTTCGGATTGTCGAGAACGTCGCCGAACACGGAGCCCGTAGCTGCTGACATACCGCTCATACAGCTGTTGTATATTAATTTAGACCATCGTGCTCCCATTAAATTATCAACAATTGTAACAGGTCCCATATGCTCAAGTACAGCTGCAACCTTTTTAATTCTTTCGGTAATCTGGCCGTTTATTTCTCCTATATCAAATAATATATCTCCTGAGGATACATCCTGAGTTACCTCAGAAATTCCTGGGCTAATAAAGGTTGCTCCCCAAAGAACAGTACCGCCTACAGTTCTGTCGCTTCCGACATACTCTGATACGCTGTACTCGGGAACTCCGTTCTGCAGTGTGCACACTATGCTTTCACTGCCGAGATGTTTTTTTAGATGAGGAAGAGCCTCGAGATTTGCCGTCTGCTTCGTAAATAAAAACACAACGTCATATATTCCCTCCATTTTATCAGGTGTAATAGCCTTCACAGGTACAGTGAACTCCGCACATCCGATTATCTGAGCTCCCTTTTCATTCATAGCGTTCACATGATCCAGGTAGCTGTCGATCATTTCAACCTCCTGACCATTCTTGGTCAGATATGCGCCAAGTACAGTTCCCATAGCACCACAGCCATAAATTGCAACTTTCATTAAAATTTCCTCCTGTTTTTTAGATTTGAATACAATTCAATATACTGCAATTAACATGCCAATGGGAAATATGGCTAAATAGCTTGAATTTTGCGATACTCACTGAAATACTGTAGATGTTTTAATCGATACATCTACATAAAATGATTAAAATCTCCACATGTGTGAAATGGGGATAAAGATGCTTTTGCTAAAAACCTGCTGAAATGCAGGAATGTTTTAGTTGGCACAATTATTGCTCATTACAGGGTAAAGCAATATAAATTTTAATTGGAGGTAAATTAATGAGTGATTTAAAAAATAAGAGAGTTATTTCTGTTGCTATCACAGGTTCATGGCCTACAAGAGAGGACAATCCTAATCTTTCCATCACACCGCAGGAAATAGCAGATGATGTATATGAGTCGTGGAAGGCGGGTGCAGCAATAGCCCACATTCATGTGAGGAATGACGACGGCTCACCGTCAACAGATTACAATAAGTACAAAGAAACCATTGAATTAATCAGGGCAAAAAAGGATTGCGATATCTGCATCAATATTACAAGCTCCGGAAGCGTGGGCTTTGGGGATGAGGAGAGAATTTATCCTCTTAAGCAGCTTTTGCCCGAAATGGCATCCTACGACTGCGGAACGCTGAACTGGCAGCACAGAACAATATTTGAGAATAGTCCTCCATTTTTAGAGAAGCTTGGTATTGCTCTTAAGGAATCAAATATAAAGCCTGAAATTGAGATTTTTCATGCGGGAATGGTTTATGAGGCGCTGTATTATTTGAAAAAAGAAATATTAAAGGCGCCGGCTCACTTCCAGTTTGTGCTGGGCTGCCCGGGAGGAATGACCAGTACTATTGAAAATTTAGTGTTTCTAAAAAGCCTGCTTCCTGAGGGAGCAACGTGGGCGGCATGCGGAATAGGAAGCGGACACATGCCAATAATGCTGGCAACAATAGCAATGGGAGGACATCTGCGTGTGGGTATGGAAGATAACGTAATGTACAAAAAGGGTGTTTTAGCTGACTCAAATGCACAATTTGTGGCAAGAGCAAAAAGACTGCTGGAGGAAGCAGGATATGAAGCGGCAACTCCCGAGGAAGCAAGACAGATTTTCGGCCTTACAAGAAAAGTATTTTAATTCTTATAAGAGGGGAGTTAAAATGAGCGGACTAAGGATAAACGAATTGACAGTAGGGCAAAAGGCATCATTTTCAAAGACAATTACTGAGACCGACGTATATTTGTTTGCAGGTGTGAGCGGGGATATAAACCCCGCCCACTTGGATGAGGAATATGCTAAGAATACATTCTTTCAGGGTAGGATTGCTCACGGAATGCTATCCGCAGCTTTGGTTTCAGCAGTTATAGGAACCAAGCTGCCAGGACCGGGAACTATATACGCTTCACAGACGCTGAGCTTTTTAGCTCCGGTGCGGTTTGGAGATACCATAACAGCCGCAGTTGAAGTAAAAGAGATACTGTCTGAGAAAAACAGGGTAATTTTAAACACATGTTGTACTAATCAGGAAGGGCTGATGGTCTTAAAGGGAGAGGCAGTAGTTCTTCCGGCAAAATAATGCAGGGCAAAGAGGCAGGAATAAGAGGCATATTTTAGGAGAATGACGGTTTAGCGTTTATGCTAAGCCGTTGCTGCATAACGTAATATTTTTTGCAGCATGCTGCAAATCTTTTTATATAGAATATTCCTTATTTATATATTATAATGGAATGTATTGTGCTGATTAATTATGAGGTGTGTGCGATGAAAAATTTCAATAATATATTGTTCCATGCTATTAAATCTATGTATTACACAATTGTAACCGATGAAAAGGCGCGGGTAATTTTTTTAAGCAAGAATTATGAGGAGCTGCTTAATATAAAGCCGGATGATTATATAGGAAGACCTGTTCAAGAAATAGTTGAGAATTCGGAAATCCCCAGAGTGCTTAAAACGCGGAAGGAAGAAATAGGTCACCTATTTACATTGAAGGATGGATTGACGGTTGTGTGCAATAGAATTCCAATAATTGACAAGGGGGTTCTTTACGGAGTAATCAGCTCTGCTACTTTTTACGACTTAAATAAGGTTTCTCCTCTGAATAACCAAATTGAAGAGCTTAAAAAAGAAAATATGGAGTATAAGAAGAGGATAAATGAGCTTTACTCCAAACAACAATATTCAATTAATCAGGTTATCGGTGACTCGGATAAAATTTCGGATATCAAAAATACAGTTGTCAAGTTTGCAAACTCAAACCTTACTTTTCTGATTACAGGTGAAACAGGTACAGGCAAGGAAGTTTTTGCAAGTGCTATACACAATTTAAGCAGTCGGAAAAACGAGAATTTCGTAAAAATAAATTGTGCTGCTATTCCGAAGGATTTGCTTGAATCAGAGCTTTTTGGCTATGAACCCGGGTCCTTTTCGGGAGCGTTGAAAAGCGGAAAAATAGGAAAATTTGAGCTAGCAAACCACGGAACACTTCTTTTGGACGAGATAGGCGAGATGCCTCTTGCCCTGCAGTCAAAGATTCTGAGAGTGCTCCAGGAAAACGAACTTGAGAGAGTCGGAGGAATAAAGACGATTAAGCTGGATGTTCGCATAATTTGCAGCACAAACCAAAAAATAGAGGAACAGGTTGAAAAGGGGCTTTTCAGAAGAGATTTGTTTTACAGGATAAATGTGGTGGAAATAAATCTCCCTCCTTTGAGAGAGCGTCTTGAGGACATTCGCCCTCTGAGTAAATTTTTTATTGATAAGACAAATGTTTCATATGGACTTGGCATAACAGGATTGAAAAAAGAAGTTTACGCACTGTTCAACGAGTATAAATGGGAGGGAAATGTCAGGGAGTTGCAGCATGTGCTGGAGCGCGCATGTGTCACGGCAGGCTCAGGGCCGCTGAAGCTGGAGCATTTTGACTTTCTTTTATCGCGCATTTATAAAAAGGACAGAATAAAAAATGATAAATTGAATGATTCATTAAACAATATTACTGCCGAGGTTGAAAAGGAAAAAATCATTAAAACACTTATAGAAACAAAAGGAAATAAGACATTGGCCGCAAAATTATTGAATATAGACAGAAGCAGCCTGTATAATAAACTTAAAAAATATAATATAGATATTTAGCCGTAAGAAAAAGTCTCACACAGAAAACACAGTGGGATTTTTTGTTTTATAATACCACCTTAATTAAAAAAATTAAGGTGGTATTAAACTCAAATTTTAGATTACAGCAGATTGTAAATTCCAAGAGTTTTTAAATGCTCAAGCTTGGAATTCATTATGCTCTCCAAATCAAGGCCGAGAGCAGCGCACATTGATGCAAGGTAAAATATCAGCTCTCCCATTTCTTCTTCTATTTTTTCTCTGCATTTTGGACATAGCATACCTTCAACGTGAGTATCCATATCAAGCTTGTTTTCTTCAAGAGTTTTTCTGTCTGAAAACAACTGCTTTGTTGCATGTATTTCAATGCATCCGCAATGGGTTGCAGACTTAAAAACTGCTCTGTTAAGCATTGATGTCTGCTCATCAAGCTTTGTAACGATATCCAAAATGCTTTTATTTAAAAATTGCAAATTTTCCGCTGTTTCTTGAAATTCACTGCAATTGCACGACATTATATTCAACTCCTTCATATATACTAATAAAATTATACTTAAAGACAAGCCGCTGTGTCAAATACTTTTGTACAATTATTTCTGTTCACACTGTAGCATAATTCTCAAGCAAAAGAATAAAATATAAAGAAGTATATATTGGGGGGATGTTCATGAAGAGAATTGTAACCATAGTTGCGATTGTTGTATTTATAGCCGCACTTTTGTTCTTTTTCAGATATTTCAAGGGAAAGGGCACCAAAAACGTGGGATTTGAAGTTGTCAATCCTGAAAGCATGCCAAAGCAAATTGCCGAAGTTTTGCCGAATTACAGGATGAAGGAAAAAGCCTTAGTGGCAAAAATTAACGATGAAATATATGTTGTTGTAACAAGAGGAGAAAAAAATACAGCGGGCTACGATGTTGAAATTGACAAGCTGACGCTGAATGAAGAAAACGGTGACAAGGTTCTGACAGTATATGCGAAATACACAGATCCGAAACCGGGAGATGTAACGGCACAAATACTTACATATCCGTTTACGGTTGTTAAGACGGACATGAAGGAACTGCCTCAAAGGGTTGTGCTGGAAAAGGAATATAAGAACTGATAATAGTTAATAAGCAAAGATAGAGAGGCTTAAATCTCTCTATCTTTGCTTATTAATTGCTTGTAAAACTGAAAAAAATTAACTGAAGTACCTGTACAATACCTTTGTAAATTCAGGTATATTTTTTTGTATAGATTCTATTGCAAAATTTCTTTCGTCAAAAATTTCCTTATCAATGCAATGTCCTGCAAAATTAATCAGGTCAACGGGGGAAGACCTGATTCCGGTCTTATAGTAAAACATGTTTGCCATTGTCTCCAAAGCTTCTTTATTATTAATCAGAGCAAATGCGGTAAAAATGCAAAAGCCTAAGTTTTCAAGCAAAAATATTTGTCTGTACATCAATTCCATGTGGTCGATATTGCCGAACTCCTCATAAAGCCTGTCAATAATGATGTTAAAATTTTTTTCTTCATTGATGACTGTCGTTGTTACCAATTGTTTTAAGGATGCATTTTCTTTAAATAAATTATAAACACCGCCTGTTTTTGAACCTATAATTTTGCCTGTTATTGAATTAGACTCAATTTCATTCAGCATCAGAAGAATACTATTTTCTTCGGCGAGCGTATTTGTTGCTTTGAAATATATGCTGCATGAGAAAACAAACTCAACCGAGTCAATTCCTAGCTCAAAGGCTCTGATATTAATTTTTTTTGCAAGTATCGGATTGTCTATGCTGAAGCATTTCAATAATGCTGCGTTTACTTCACTTTCAGCCGGCGCCGAAAATGCCTCTTCGTCGTTTCGGCAATGCCTGTTCAGGCATCCCACCACACACAGCGGAGAACAGGTTTTGTTGATTTTCTTATTGCTTACGACTGAGGATTTGATTTTATCAGGCTTATGATTAACGGTTATGTTTTTTTTGTCCTTTAAAAGTCTTATGAGTGTTATTGAACCGTGTCCGGGAAGTGCCTGACCGCATATGGGGTCATTTACTATAATTCTGGCAAGCTTTTTGCTTTCGTATGAAAAACCTTCTTTATCAAAACAGATGTTTTCAAAATATTTATTGCCGCTTACCACAACTGCTTTTAACTTCTTGTATCCCCACACATCGCCGAAGCCGTTTCTTGAGCAGTAATATTCGGGATAGCCATCAGGATAGGTGCTGAACATGGTCGAAATAGGCAGCATGACATCCGCGGCAGGTCCCGTCCCTATAATTGATGTATCGTTGCCACAATCATTTCTTATTTCGTAGATTAGCTGGGACACGCTTTCAGTTACGCCGATTTCCTTTAGCTCTATACGGTTCTCATCTATGTGAATGATGCTGTAATTATCAGACTTTCCCGTAATTACAAGCGCTTCAATACCTATGGAAGCTATTTTTTGAGGAAGTGAACCTGTCATATTCATCATTTGCACCCCACCAGGTTTCTCTTTTCTTGTGGCAACGGAAATTCTGCCGGAGCTTGGGGCCAATGTTCCTGTAAAAAGCCCGATTGCAAAGACTATAACATTGTCATCGTCAAATCTGTCTGTATTAGGTGTTGTGTGCTTATTTACCAGGTATTCGGCAAGGCTTCTGCCGTGATACTTAATTTTTTCAACATTATATTCATCATAAAAAATTTCCCTTGTTGTTAAGTTAATATAGCATATTTTACTCATTTTTGTCTCCTGATTCATATTTGAAAAAGTTGTATGATTCAATTAATTGTTTACTGTATTCATTCTCTGCATTTTCGTAGAAGTACTTGAAATCTTTGTACTCTACCAGCTGTCCGGACTTTATAACGGCAATTTTATCCCAGTGAGAGCTATGAAAATCAACTTCATGCATTATTGATATCAGTATTATGTTTTTTTCAATTTTAATTTTGTTCAGCAATTCGTGTATTTCCGTACTGCTTTCATTGTCAAGCATTGAAGTGCATTCATCGGCAATGATTATTTCAGGTTTTGTAATAAGTGCCCGTGCAATACAAAGTTTCTGCCTCTGGCCTCCACTAAGTGTGTCAATTTTTTTGTTTAAATAATCCAGCATATTTTCATCAACCCAGGCTAATGATTCCTCTATTGGCAGGTATTCGTATTTATTTCTTCGGCAAATGGACATTGTTTCATTCAAGGTGTCTAAAAGTGTGTAGTTTCTTTCAAGAGCACTGTATGGATCCTGGAAAATATATTGTATTTTGGCGCATGTGCAAAAATCTCGTTTCCTTAGAGGCGGAAGAGAATGATTGTTAAATATTACGAAGCCGCTGTCCTGCGTTTCCATACCAGTAATTATTTTTGCCAGGGTGGTTTTTCCGCTTCCGCTTTCGCCGGCAATAACAGTGCTTTCTCCGGGCATGAAATCAAGGCTCATATTTGTTAAGACTTTTTTATCTTTATAGCTTTTATTTAAGTTTTTGACTTTTAGCATATGCATACCTTATAATTCAATAATTTTTTCGCAAAGCTTATTCAACATTCCGCGATTGTGTGAGACCATTATAATGGTTTTATTTTTTCTCACTTTATATAAAAAGTTTACAATTGTTTTCATTGTTATTAAGTCAAGTGCTGATGAAGGTTCGTCCAACACTATCATCTTAGGTTTTTTTATTACACTCAACAGTATCACAACTCTTTGCTTTTGTCCACCGCTGAGCATGAAGGGGTATGAATCTAAAATATTGTTTTCAAGGGATAATTCACTTAGCATATGATTTATTTCAGCATCGTCACTGCTTAGCTTATTCCCTCTCAGGGTGAGCTGTATATGCTCCGAAACAGTTAGCTTCGGATTCAGGGCATCCTGTGAAAATTGAGGGCAATAGCTTGCATGTTTGTATTTTTCTATACCGATTCTTGATAAATCTTTATTGAACAATGTAGCCTCAGAATATGAAACAGTGCCTTTGAAGCTTGGTGAAAATATGGAATCCAAAAGAGATGTTTTTCCGCAGCCGCTGCTTCCGTAAATTCCTATAAACTCATTTTCGCTTACTGAAATATTACCATATTCTATTGTTTTACTGCCATATATTATCTTGTATTCTCTTAGCTTAAGCATATGCACCTCTATTCTTCAACCGTCAGCAATGACAGTGACAATACATATATAAAAACGCAGGCAACAGGAGGAAGAAGGTACCATAGAAACACATCATCATAAAATAAATTTTCATAAGCCATGGCTGACTTGATTAATTTACCCCATGTTTTAGAAAACGGATCTCCTATCCCGAAGTATGACATTGTTGTTTCGTAAGTGATTGCCTTGTTGCATTGCAATATAAGATTTGTTATTATAACGGGATACATGTCGTGATACAGCTTTTTCAATAAATCAAGTATATTACCCTTAATAAGTAATGTATATTTTACCTTGTTTTTTTCCATATTGCCCATAAGTTTAGAACGAATCATTTTATATGCTTTTGACCATGAAAAAAATACAATTGCCATAATTGTATTTGACGTACTTGGTTTTGAGAATATGGCAAAAAACATAATTATAATTATTTCAGGAACAATGAGCATGAGGTTGGCAATATGCAATATCAGCGAATCAACCTTTCCTTTGTAATAGCATGATATAAATGCCAGAACAACGCCTATGGAGGTGCTTAGCACTCCTGATATCAGCGAAATAAAAATAGACGTCCTAAAACCATTTATAAGAAGCGAAAACAAATCATGACCCATTTCATCCGTTCCCAAAATATGCTCAAGGGATGGTCTGAGCATTATTTCATGGCTGAAATCCTCTGCTTCATAAGGCATTATGAATGTACTAAAGGCAGCTGTAAAAATATAAGCTAATAATATTATTAAAGATATTTTTTTTGTTGTCGTCATGTTTTTCATCATCTCAATATTTTTCCGTGTTGTTTTTTAAAATTAATTCAAATAATAAATTAACAGCCAAGCCGTATAAACAGACTAAAATCAAGATTCCCTGTATAAGAGGATAATCCCTGCCTGAAGCGGCGGTCTTTAATAGCTGTCCAAGTCCTGGGTATGAAAACACGGCTTCCGCAAACAGAGAACCGGTAATTGCATATATAAATTGAACATTAAGTTTTCCAAGGATTTCGGGAACAATGTTTCTAAAAATAAACTTATTATGTACCTGCGTCTCATCAATATTTAGATAATATGCCATCGTAACATAGTTTTCCTTTTTTATCTTTTGGGTGCTGTTGTATGTTAAAAAGTAAATACCCGGTATTTCGCAAAGAATCAAGGTTGTTAAAGGCAAAATACTATGCTTAAGAACATCTGTGTAAAATCCTATGGTGAAAAATTCCTTGCCTGGAGTATATGCACCCCAGGCAGGGAACAGCTTAAATTTATAGGATAAAATACCCTGTATGAGCACTGCAACAAGGAATGCAGGCATTGATTGTATACCTGTCATAATCAGAATTTTAAGCTTTGAATGTTTGCCTGATAATGAAGCTTTAATTCCCAAGGATATAGCAATAAATGATGAAATTATCAACGATGAAAATGACAGAAGCAACGTCCATGGAAGTCTTCCGGCTATGAGCTCTAATACGGATATCCTGTAATAAAAAGAATAACCTAAGTCAAAATTTAATAAATGACCGATAAAAATTGCAAATTGTTTGTGTAGGGGCTCATGTGGGGCATAATAATCCTTAAATGCATTGAAAGTATCTTCCGGTAGACTTTGATTCAGTATGTATGTATCATATTGTGCATAAGATAAAGGACTCCCAGGGATAATCCTTGGGAGTATGAAGCTTAACAGCAATATAAAGAGAATATAAGCAGTGTATTTTGCAATAATCCTGAGTTTCATTACTTGTTCCACTGTCCTCTTATAAATACCAACTTGTTATGAATTGTAGGAACTGCCAATGAAACACCGTCCTGTGTGTAGAACCAGCCGTCAAACACTTCAGGATTGTAAGCGCTGCATGATTTTTTGTAAAACAGGGTTAGTGTCGGCAATTCTTCTGCTATAATTCCCTGTAAATCTTCTACCAATTCATACCTCTTATCCTTATTTAATTCAACTAATTGTTCGTTGAATATTTTGTTGAACTCAGCATTGTACCAGTTTTGTCCTCCTTGTGTGGTTACCTGTGGAGTGGAAGCATCGGTCTTCTCGGATACAAATCCCTTTAATAATACAGGATCTCCGCCAAAAGAACCGTGACCGTTAAAGGCTAAAGTGAATTTTCCTTCTTTTATTAACGACGCCACTGAATTTTGGTCCATTGCCTTTACATCAAGCTTAATTCCTATATCACCAAGATATTTAGTAACCAATTCAGCAAGTGGGACCTGATCTTCAGGTACTATAAATTCATAAATCAATTCTTTTCCGTTGTATTCCACAACACTATCACCGTTTGTATCCGCTATTCCGACAGATGCCAGAAGCGCCTTTGCAGCCTCAGTATCGAATGTATACTCCTTTACAGGTGAATACCATTCGGATGTGGGATGTATATGTCCTGGGTTACCGGGCTCAGCTGCGCTCTTCAATGCTTTTTTTACGAGTTCATCTCTGTTGATGGCAGTATACATTGCTTGTCTTACTTCTTTGATGTTCAATTCTTCTACACCAAAATTAAAGTACATTCTGCCAACCCAAAGCCCAGGGCCCTCAATAACCGCGTACTTAGTGTTTTCTTCTTTCAGCTTCATAGCCTCGCCGTATTTAATGTTTGATGCCATGTCGATTTCATCCGCAACCAGAGCTTCCTTTGTATTTTCAATAGGAGACATTATTAGCTTGTCTATCTGAATGTTACCTAAGAAATAATCTTTATTTGCATTATATATGTAGACGCCCGTTTCTTTGTTATAGCTTTCCAGTACGAGAGGACCTGAACCTATAACAGCTTCAGCTGTATTGAATTTTTCTGGTTCAGTTACATTTTCCCATATGTGCTTCGGCATTATCGGAACATTTCCTGCCACATCAGTTAAAAATGGAACAAATATATCCTTCAATACAATTTCAACGGTGTATTCATCCAAAGCAGAAATTTTTTCAACAGGGGCAACGCTCACCCATTGATATGGATGTTCTTTGATGTATTCAAAAGAAAATTTTACATCTTCGGCGGTTACAGGCTGTCCGTCTGTAAATCTGGCATCCTTATTCAAATAGAAAGTATAGGTTTTATTATCGTCAGATACCTTCCATTCATTAGCCAGAAGCGGAACAGTTCCACTATCGTCCTTCCACACAAGTGTATCAAATGTAAAGCTTACCAATAAATAACCTCTTCCTTTAGGAGATGAAGTGTAAATTGAGGGATAGCCTAAATTATCTCCGTCCATTCTCAACACTCTTTCTTCTCTTTCAGGCTGAGGCTCTTGGCTGTTTTGCGGTGTTTCAGTAGGAGCTTCCGCAGGTGAAGCACTGGGAGCGGCACACGCAGCCAGACTTAATGTTAAAATAATAACAAAAAATAGTGATGTGATTTTTTTCATAATTCCTCCGTGTTTTCATTAGTTGTTAAGAACATACCTTTTTACATTATAGTAGGTTAAAATATAAAAATGAAATGAAACATTTTTTTTAATAAGCCTGAATTATAAAAAAAATTCATAATTCATTATTAACTAATGAGGAGAATTTTGGAGTTTTATTTTTTATGTACATGGATTGTCAATTTTTTATGCGGCAACCAAAAATAAACATTTCATTTTGCCCGTAAATAAAGTAAAATAAGATAATAATAGTTGTAATTATGTCAAAATGTGTTATATAATAGTATGTGGTAAGAGGTGGTAAAGTGATCGAGTTTAATAATGTGTCTAAAATTTATAAAAAAGAATTTACGGCAGTTAAGAATATTAACTTAAAAATAGATGACGGCGAATTTTTATTTATAGTTGGTAAAAGTGGTGCCGGAAAAAGTACGCTGATAAAGCTGCTTTTGAGAGAAATAATTTCCAGTGAAGGAATAATTACATACAATGGACAGGACATCGCTAAAATAAGGAAAAGAAATGTTGCGCAGTACAGAAGAAAAATTGGGTTTGTTTTTCAGGATTATAGGCTTCTTCCAAAGATGACCGTATATGAGAATGTAGCGTTTGCAATGGAAATGATATGCTGCAACTCAAAGACAATCCGAAGAGAGGTTCCGCTGGTTCTCAGCATGGTGGGATTAAGTGACAAGGCTAAATATTATCCGGATGAGTTGTCAGGTGGTGAGCAGCAAAGGGTTGCAATAGCTCGTGCTGTTATTAACAAGCCTGAAACCATAATTGCGGACGAGCCTACGGGAAATCTTGACCCGGATACATCAAAGGAAATAATGAAAATCCTCACTGAAATTAACAAAAGAGGGACAACAGTAATAATGGCAACTCATGACGTAAATATTGTAAACAGCTATCAAAAGAGAGTCGTTGAGCTTAAAAGAGGTGTCATTATCAGAGATATCAAGGCAGGGGGATATGTTAATGAACCTAAAGAAGCTTAACTATATTTTCAAACAGGCGTTCAAAAGCGTCTGGAGAAACCGAATGATGGGTCTTGCATCAATTGGATCGGTGTCAGCGGTATTGATAATTCTGGGTTTTGTATTGGTAATAGTGCTGAATGTAAACAACATCGCAACAGTGACAAAGGAATCCTTTGATGAGATGGCAGTGTACCTTTACGATGATGTTGACGACAATCAGATTGAGGAGCTGGAGAAATCATTTCGGCAAATCAAGGGTGTAATGGGTATCGCCTTTCACACAAAGGAATATGCTCTCGAGAGACTGAGAGAGGACTGGGGTGAGGATGCATATCTGTTGGAAGGGGTAAGAAACAATTTTCTTCCTAATACATTCGTTGTACAGCTTAGAGATGTAAGCGATTCCGAATACGTGAAAAAACAGATTGAAACATTTGAAGGTGTTGAAAAGGTACAGTACCATAAGGATGCCATAAACAGCTTAATAAAAATAGCAGATTTCGTCAAGAAAATAGGAACGGGTATAATACTGCTCCTGCTGCTCATAAGCGTATTCATAATATCTAACACAATTAAAATCACCGTGCTCAACAGACACAAGGAAATAGAGCTCATGCAGTATATTGGAGCCACAAACGGATACGTCAGGGGACCGTTTATAATTGAAGGCATAATGCTGGGATTCATCGGCTCCGTATTGGCGATATTCATGATTTTCTTCGGGTATAATTATATAATCAATTATATGGCGGGACGTTATGTTGCTTTGCTGTCCGGAATGTCGGGATACATGGTCGGCGTTGAAATGATAATTAATGATTTAATAATTATATTTTTAACTATAGGAATCGGCATTGGAATTTTAGGAAGCTTGATTTCACTGAAAAAATTCTTAAGTGTATAGGAGAGGGATATGTTTAGAAAAAGTGTGGCCTTTATTCTGATTATTATGTCAGTCTTAAGTATTTTTCCCGTTGCTGCGGGCGGGAGTATTGCTGATTTGCAGAATAAGCAAAAAAAGATTGAGAACCAGATAAAGGAAATACGTGAAAAAGCAGCTGCTCTCAAGGGGGAGCAAAAAAGTATACAGCAGGAAATAGATGCGCTTGACGGTGAAATGCGAGCACTGAGTCTGGAGGTTGAAAGCTACGAACTTCAGAAGCAGGAAATAAACATGAAAATCGAAGAATCTAAACAGAAGATTCAGGAATTGACTGAAGAAATCGATAAAAATAACGAATTGCTTGAAAAACGACTGAGAGTTATGTACATGAACGGAACCGCCGGATATATTGAAATAATACTGAAGGCGGAGGACTTGGTGGACGCGCTCACAAGAATGGATATGATACAGCTGATTGTGGAGAGCGACGTGCAGCTTCTGAAAAGCATAAACGAGCAGAAAACAGAGGTTGAAGAGATGAAGGCTGAGCAGGAAGTCAAGCGGATGGAGCTCACTGCCGTAATAAATAACCTTAATGCAAAGCAAAATGAAGTTACAATTGCTTCGCGTTCAAAAGAAGTCTACATGTCCAGCCTGAAGAGCAACCTTGCCGAAATACAGAGGCAGGAAGCGGCTATGGAAGAACAGTCCAAGCAGATAGAAAAGGATATTTTAGCTGCGCAGCGTGCTGTTGCATATGCCGGAGGGGAAATGGAGTGGCCTGCTCCAGGAAATTACACAATTACATCTAACTTCGGAGGAAGAGCTGATCCTATAACCGGAGTGTGGTCAAGCCATGGCGGTACTGATATCAGAGCACCATATGGAGCATCGATTATTGCGGCAAACAGCGGGGTTGTAATATTTGCCGGGTGGCACTATTCATACGGTAATTACGTAATAGTGGACCACGGCGGCGGAATAGCGACACTGTATGCTCACTGCTCGAAGCTCTTGGTCAGTGCCGGAGCGGAGGTTACGAGAGGGGACAAGATTGCTCTCGTAGGGTCAACAGGATATTCCACAGGCAACCACCTGCATTTTGAAGTGAGAATCAATGGTGTAAGAACGGATGCTATGAAATATTACAAAAAGCAGTAGAAGTATAGAAAAGAATAGTAAAAATTAAAACAATCAGGAAATAAATTTCCTGATTGTTTTGCTATATAAGAACCTTTCTCTTTTTTTCGTCCATCAAATCATCTAATTCATCAGAGTTCATGGTTTCGTTTTTAATTAAGTATTCTGCGATTTTTTTGACAGTAGCCTCATTTTCTCTTATGAGAGAAAGAGCACAGTCATATGCGTTTTTTGTAATCTCTGCGGCTTCATCCTTTATGCTGTCTAAATAATATTTGAAAAGCCTCTCGTCAATGCATGTGTTCTGAGTGTTTTTCCCCATCCCGTAGCTGCATATAAGTTCATATATTATATTCGTTGACTCCTTTATGTCGTTGGAGGCACCGGTTGAAATTTCACCGATAAATATCTCCTCCGAGGCTCTGCCTGCCAGCAACACGGTTATTTTGTCACACAGCTCTCTCTTTGTGTAGAGGTATTTATCCTCAACAGGAAACTTAAGCACATATCCCAGGGCTTTGTCTCGTGGTATTATTGAAATTTTTTGAACTTTGTCAATATTGAGTATTTTTGCCGCCACCGCATGACCGGCTTCGTGAAAAGCAACTGTGCGCTTTTCTTTTTCGGAGACGGTGGAGTTTTTAACCTCAAGGCCGGCTGCTATCTTCTCTATGGCGAATTCAAAGTTTTCTGCATTGATTTTCTTGCTTTTATCCTTGATTGCCTTCAGGGCGGCCTCGTTTGCGATGTTCGCCAGCTGTGCTCCCGAAAATCCATGTGTTTTTACGGCTATATCCTTGAGCTGTACCTTTTTGTCCAAGGGCTTATTTTTGGTATGGACCTCTAAAATTCTAAGCCGGGAATGATAGTTGGGGTTACCAACATAAATTTTACGGTCAAAACGCCCCGGTCTAAGAAGCGCATCGTCCAGGAGGTCGATTCTGTTGGTGGCGGCTATTACAATTACGTTATTTACGTTGTTGAAGCCGTCAAGCTCAATCAGCAGCTGGTTAAGTGTCTGATCTTTTTCGTTGTTGCTCTCAGTGTTCCTCTTTGCTCCAAGGGCGTCTATTTCGTCTATGAAAATTATGCTTGGGGATTCCTTCCTTGCTCTTTCAAAAATCATTCTTACTCTCTTTGCGCCCACACCCACGTATTTTTCAACGAATTCAGAACCGCTTGAATATATGAAGGTCGCTTTTGCCTCGCCTGCCACAGCCTTTGCAATTAATGTCTTGCCTGTTCCCGGCGGTCCATACAGCAATATTCCTCGGGGAACCTTAGCGTCCATTGATTTGTATTTTTCCTCATTATTCAAAAAATCTATGACGTCCATCAGGTCTTCTTTAATTTCCTCCAGACCCGCTACGTCATCAAAGCCTATCTGCGTCTTAGGCTCTTCTGTTTTCTTCTTTTCAAAATATGCTGTTGCTCCGACACTTTCTTCATTTGATTCTTCCATAAACATGCTTGTGCTGTTGCTTTCATTCTTTTTTCCCACCGCGGCAAGCAGCTTTACTGCAATTACCGCATAAAAAAGTATGGGCACGAAAAACAGTATTGACAGCGGATATTTATTTGATATTATTATAATAATAATATTATATACGATAAAGGATGCTGCTAAATAAAAAAATTTGTTTTTGTTTTTCATTTTACCTCCTCAGACATTTGATTATAGTTTTGATAGATTTATCTTTACCATAACAGAAAAAGTTATAACCTAATAA
Organism: Firmicutes bacterium UBA2530; assembly: GCA_002340985.1. GTDB lineage: Bacteria > Bacillota > Clostridia > Tissierellales > Sedimentibacteraceae > Sedimentibacter. The sequence goes on from DDNC01000008.1 coordinate 33,333, forward strand.
AAAAATAATTGTTGACATTTATTGTTAGCGTGTATATACTATATATGTTCAAGAAGAAGTAACCGCTTCTCACCTTATGGCGTCTCGTACTGTTAGTAAGGTTAATAAATAAATGCAATGATTTTGTATTATTTAAAGATAGCGGTGATGTGGCTGTCTTTTTTATTGTAAATTGATAAAAAAGCATATAGTAATCAGTAATAAATTGGAGGTGTAAGTTATAAAAGAACTTCAAATTAACGAACAGATTCGTGAAAAGGAAGTAAGAGTCATTGACTCTGATGGAAGTCAGTTAGGGGTAATAAGCACTAAGGATGCTTTAAAAATTGCCGAAGGTAAAAAGTTAGACTTGGTTAATGTGTCGCCAACTGCAGAACCACCGGTATGCAGAATTATGAACTATGGCAAGTATAAGTATGCCCTGGCTAAGAAGGAAAAAGAGTCTAAGAAAAAACAAAAAGTTATTACCGTAAAAGAAATCAGAATGACTCCAAATATTGAGGAGCATGACTTAGCCGTTAAGGCAAAAAATGCAAGCAAGTTCCTTGAGGACGGAGACAGAGTAAAGGTTGTTATTCGTTTCAGGGGAAGAGAGCTTGGTCACATGGATGCAGGTAGGGAAGTGCTGATGCAATTTGCTGAATTGACATCGGAACATTCTGTTATAGATAAGCAGCCAGTAGTAGAGGGCAAGAACATGATTATGTTTTTGACTCCCAAAAAATAACTTTAAGGAGGAACTGTTATGCCAAAATTAAAAACTAACAGATCAGCAGCAAAAAGATTTACTAAAACCGGAAGCGGTCAAATAAAAAGAGCAAAATCCGGAAAGAATCACTTTACAGGAAAAAAAGCTTCTAAATCAATAAGAAACTTAAGAAAGAGCACAATGGTGTCAAGCGCCGACGCAGAAAGAATAGGCAAATTATTACCATACTAATATGTAACATAATCAGGAGGAAAATTAAATGGCAAGAGTAAAAAGGGCTGTAAATGCTAAGAAAAACCATAGAAAAGTATTGAAACTTGCTAAAGGATACTACGGAGCAAAGAGTAAATTATATAAAACAGCAAATCAGGCGGTTATGAAGTCTCTTTCATATGCTTATGTTGGAAGAAAGTTAAGAAAGAGAGAATTCAGGCAGCTTTGGATAGCAAGAATTAACGCTGCAGCAAGACAAAATGGATTGTCATACAGCAAATTTATAAATCTGTTAAAGCAAAACAATATCGAAGTAAACAGAAAGATGCTTTCTGAAATGGCAATATATGATCCGGCAGGATTCACAAGCCTTGTAGAGCAAGTAAAAGTAAATTAAGAGCCCTAATAAGACTGTAAGTTATTGCAGTCTTTTATTGTGCATAAATTAATGCGATTTGTGCACTCTTTAAATGTATGCCTCCCGCCATTTTTTCAATTGAAGGGAGAAAAAATTGGTGGGAGGATCAACCGCAACGAGTTTCAGATTTGCATGAGCGGCAGCGAATAAGCAAATGTGTGAACGAGACTGTGATAAGAGGAAAATTATGAAATATATTGAAAGAAAAATTAATGAAATCAAGAAAAATCCGTATCTTGTATTTTTCTTTGGCTTTGCAGCCATTATTTTAATAGGTGCAATACTGCTCAGTCTTCCGTTTGCGTCGCAGAACGGAGAGAGCATCGGTTTTATAAACGCTGTTTTTACGGCCGCGTCTTCAACATGTGTGACGGGACTTGTGGTGGTAAATACTGCAGCTTATTGGACTCTGTTCGGAAAAGTAGTAATAATGATGTTGATTCAAATAGGCGGACTGGGGGTAATGACCATGACGGCTATGATTTCATTTTTCATAGGTAAAAGAATATCCCTTAAAACAAGGGTGTTTTTAATGGAAGAAAGAAATGTTGATGAGCTTCAGGGAGTTGTGAGGCTGACTAAGAATATACTCCTCTTTACATTTGGGGTAGAATTTGTCGGAGCCCTGCTTTTTTCAACTGTATTTATAAAAGACTACGGGGTCATAAAAGGAATTGGCTTCTCTTTATTCCATGCAGTATCATCCTTCTGCAATGCGGGATTTGACTTGGTGGGTGACAGCATGGTAAACTATGTAGACAATCCTATAATTACATTAGCTGTTTGCGGACTTGTAGTAACAGGAGGAATAGGTTATTTTGTATTCTGGGACATCTATGAAAGCAAAAATTTCCATATGCTTACTCTGCATTCAAAGATGGTAATAATAATGACTTCTGTTTTATTAATCGGAGGAGCGGTAATCATGTATTCCTTGGAGCATAATAATCCCGGGACGATGGGAGGACTGGATATGTCTGCAAAAATCAATGCATCCATATTCCAGGCGGTGAACCCCAGGACAGCCGGGTACTACTCAGTGCCCCTTGAGAATCTAAGGATGGCTACGGTGGCTATAACGGTGGTGCTTATGTTTATAGGCGGATCTCCTGCATCCACTGCCGGTGGAATAAAGACAACAACATTTGCAGTGCTGGCTGTATCATTTTACAGTTTAGTAAAGGGTAAGAGAGATTTTGAAGTTTTCGGAAGAAGAATATTACCTGAAACAACAATAAAGGCAGCTGCAATTCTGCTGATTTCTCTGCTTCTGGTGCTGGCTGTATCCATCATGCTTGCTATAACTGAGGAAGCGTCAGGATATGATTATCTTGATATCCTGTATGAAACAGTGTCCGCTTTTGCCACGGTGGGGCTGAGCAGAGGATTAACTCCGTTTTTGAGCAATGCTGGAAAGATAATTCTGTCAGTTGTTATGTTTATAGGAAGAGTTGGGCCCATGACTGTGGCATACGCATTTTTAAAGCAGAATAAAAATATAGGAAATTATACTTATCCTGAAGGAAAAATAATCATAGGATAGAGGAGGAAGTATGAAGCAGATAATAGTAATAGGATGCGGGAGATTTGGTTCTTCTGCTGCAAAGACATTGACAAAGCTCGGGCATGATATAATGGTTGTGGATCAGAATGCTGATATTATAAAAGATATATCTGAATATGTAGCTCACGCTGTGCAAATGGATGCCATAGATGAAGCATCTTTCCGAACACTGGGACTGAGAAATTTTGACGTGGCAATAGTTGCCATAGGCTCTGATGTGCAGGCCTCAATAATGGCCACACTGATTGCGAAGGAAGCCGGAGTGCCTATTGTTATTGCAAAGGCGGCAAATGAGACACATGGTAGAGTGCTCAGCAAAATAGGTGCTGATAAGATAATATATCCCGAAAGAGATATGGGTATGCGTGTGGCATATGGACTTGTCACTCCAAATATATTGGATGTAATTGAATTTTCACCTGATTACAGTATAATTGAGATTCTGGCTCTTGAAGAGTGGAAAGGAAAGACGTTGAGTGACCTCAACCTTTCAAGACAGCACGGGATGACGGTCATAGCCATAAAAACAGATGACAATATCAACATTGTTCCCCCGTTTGATACGGTTATCAATGAGGATGACGTTGTTGTTATTCTTGGAAGCAATAAAAATCTTAAGGTAATAGCAGATTTAAAATAATCCTTATAATGAGAGTGTTGTTATGGAAATAATCAAAAGCAAGACAAACAGCAAAATTAAATATATTCGTTCATTGAATACCAAAAAATGCAGAGATGAAGAAAATGCATTTGTTGTCGAAGGAATAAAATTTGTGGATGAATCAATAAAGGAAAATGCAGATTTGATACTCCTTCTTTTCAGCGAAAGCTCACTGCAAAAAAGCGATGTCGCAAGTTTGTACAACAGTTTAATTGAGAATGGAACAGAAGCCGTGATATGTCAGGACGATGTGTTTGACAGTGCGGCTGATACTGTAAATGCTCAGGGAGTACTGGCTGTGGTAAAAAAGAGGAGATTTTCTCATGCTGCAGAAAACCATAAATTTGCAATAATGTGTGACCGCATTCAGGACCCCGGCAATCTTGGGACAATTATAAGGACTGCTGATGCATTCGGGCCGGCTGTAATCATATTGAATAAGGGCTGTGCTGATGTATATAATCCAAAGGTTGTCAGAGCTTCTGCGGGAGCCATATTCAGAGCAGACTTTATATATTCCGATTCTGATGAAAGGATGCTGGAAGAGCTGAAAAATACAGGCTTTAAGATTATTTCAACCGTTGTGGAATCTGATTATACATTTGAGGATATGGAGAAATCTGAAAAAATATGCGTGGTAATCGGCAACGAAGGGCAGGGTGTTTCCCGGGAAATAGGAGATAACTCCCACATGAAGATAACCATAAAAATGCCCGGCAGGGCCGAGTCGCTGAATGCGTCCATTGCTGCCGGAATAAGTATTTATGAAATGAGAAAAAAGTTGTTGTAATAAAAAGAACATTTTGATATAATTTAGCCATTAATGATTAAGTGGAATTATCCATGTTAAATGAATATTAAGCAATGAAAAAGTACAGTAGGTATGAGATAGTGTTTTCCAGAGAAAAATCATCACGGCTGAAAATGATTTTAAACATTTATACCGAATCTTCGCTTTGGAGCTTGCAGGGTGAAAACAAGTAGTCCTGCATGGTTTATACCATTAAAAATAAACGAGACTTCCGGAAACGGAAGTGAACAAGAGTGGTACCGCGGACTCCGCCTCTTACTATATATAAGAGGCGGAGTTTATATTATTTATAAGGAGTATTTATGAAAGAGCAGCTGTTAAAATTAAAAGAAGAAGCGTTGAATCAGCTGAAGGAATGCAGCGGCAACGCGGATATTGAAAAGATAAGAGTTCAATATTTGGGTAAAAAGGGAGAGCTCACATTGATATTGAGATCAATGGGCTCACTGTCAGAAGAAGAAAGGCCTGAAATGGGTAAACTGGCAAATGAAGTTCGTGCCGTGATTGAGGAAGAGATAAAGGCAATAAAGGAAGAGATTACAGCAAAAGAAAATCAGAAAAATGCCAAATCTGAAATTATTGACATAACCATGCCAGGCAGAATTCCTGAAATTGGGAGAAGACATCCGCTTATACAGGTGAAGGAAGAGTTGGAAAGCGTGTTTATGCGAATGGGCTACGACGTGGTCAGCGGTCCTGAAATTGATACGGTGGGCAACAATTTCGATGACCTGAATGCACCCTACGACCATCCGTCAAGAGACCGTTCCGATACATTCTATGTTTCGGATGATCTGGTGCTCAGAACACAGACATCACCTATGCAAATCAGGGTAATGAAGGAAGGAAAGCTTCCCATAAGAATGGTATCCACAGGAAGGACCTTCAGATTTGACGACGTTGACGACACGCACTCACCTATGTTCCACCAGATGGAGTGTCTTGTTGTAGATAAGGGAGTTACGCTGGCAAATCTTAAGGATTCCATAGACCAATTTGTTAAGGAGTTGTTCGGAAGCAACATGAAAACAAGGTTCAGACCTCATAACTTCCCGTTTACGGAGCCAAGTGCGGAGGTTGATGTTTCCTGTCACGCATGTATGGGTGAGGGATGTCCTACCTGCCACGGAACAGGATGGAGCATGGAGCTTTTAGGCTGCGGCATGGTTCATCCCAACGTATTGAGAAACTGCGGCATTGACCCTGAGATTTATTCGGGCTATGCCTTCGGTATGGGTATAGACAGAGTTACAATGGTTAAGTATGGTATTCCTAATATCAGGCTGTTGTTTGAAAATGATGTCAGATTCTTGAAACAATTTTAGGAGGTTGAAATGTTAGTACCTATTAAATGGATGAAACAATATGTTGAAATTAATACGGATGATAAAACATTGTCCGATAAACTGACGCTTACCGGATCTCACGTGGATGCGGTAATCGACTATACGAAGGAAGTAGTAAATGTTGTAACGGGAAAAATTGTTGAGCTCACAGGCCATCCAAATGCCGACAAGCTGGTGGTAACTCAGGTTGACATAAATAAGGGAGAGAATGTTCAGATAATTACCGGAGCAAAGAATGTCAAGGAGGGAGATATTGTTCCCGTATGCCTTGAGGGAGCAGTGCTGCCAAACGGACTTAAAATCAAAAAAACAAACTTCAGAGGGCTGCCTTCATACGGAATGATGTGCTCTTATGAGGAACTGGGCTTTGATGATAAGGTTATTCCGAAGGAAGCAAGAGACGGAATAGCAATTCTTCCTGCAAACACTGAGATAGGAAAGGATATCAAGGAAATACTTGAGCTTGACGGAAGCGCACTTGAGGTTGAGGTTACCTTCAACAGGCCTGACTGCCTGAACATTGTGGGAATGGCACGAGAAACAGCTGCAACTCTGGGAACAAAATTCAAATTCCCTGAAATAGTCATTGAAAGGGAAGAGGGAAAAATAAGCGAATACCTCAATGCCGTGGAAATAGAGGATGAAAGTTTGTGCTCACGTTTCTATGCGAAGGTAATAAAGGACGTTAAAATAGGACCGTCACCTCTCTGGATGCAGAGAACGTTGATGGATGCGGGTATGAGGCCTATAAACAACATAGTTGACGTTACAAATTTCGTAATGCTTGAGCTTGGTCAGCCTCTTCATGCATACAGCCTGAATGCTCTTGAAGGAAGAAAGCTGGTGGCAAGAAGAGCCAAGAAGGATGAAAAGATAGTTACTCTTGACCAGAATGAAAGAAAATTGGATGAAAATATGCTTGTGATTGCAGATGCCGAAAAGCCTGCATGTATAGCAGGAGTAATGGGAGGATATCATTCTGAAATCGGTGACGATACAGAAATAATGGTTCTTGAAAGTGCAAACTTCAGTCCTAAATCTGTAAGAGAAACATCAAGAAAACTAGGACTTCGTTCCGAAGCATCCGCAAGAAACGAAAAGCCCATGGGTTACGTAATGGTTGAGCTTGCGGCGAAAAGAGCGTGCCAGCTTATTGAAATGATTGGTGCCGGTACGGTTGTGGGCGGATATCTGGAAGCAGGAAAGAGCGAGTATATTCCTCCTGTAGTAACACTAAGACCGCACCGTGTAAAATGGCTACTGGGAGTTGACATTCCTGTAGATGATATGCTTTGCTACCTGAATACTCTCGAAATAGAGTCAACATTTGACGGAGAAAAAATAATAAGCAAAATACCATACTTCAGAACTGATATTGAGCAGGAAGCTGATTTAATAGAAGAGATCGGAAGAATTTACGGATTTGAAAATATAGCTTCTGAATCATTGAGAGGAAGCACAAGAGTTGGCAGAAAGTCCGACATACGAATGCTTGAGGACGGCATCAAAAACATGCTTAGCGGTATGGGACTTTACGAAATAACAACATATTCATTCATAAGTCCGAAGACATATGACAATATAAATGCTGCTCCGGATAGCCCGCTGAGAAATTATGTGCGTATTCTTAACCCATTAGGAGAGGATTTCAGCTCCATGAGAACAACTCTAATTTCAAACATGATGGAGGTTGTGCAGAGAAACTCAAACAGAGGCGTGGACAATGCTGGAATCTATGAGATAGGAAATACATTTGCTCCGAAAGAGCAGCCTGTTGTTCAGGAGCCTGTGGAAAAATTGAAGCTGTGCGTGGGAATGTACGGAAAATATGATTTCTATGATCTGAAGGGTATTATGGAAGCGATGTTTTCAAGACTGGGAATAAAAGCAAATCTAAAGCCTGTTGCAGATAACCCCACTTTCCACCCGGGAAGAACGGCGGCCGTATATGTAAATGATGAATGCATAGGTATATATGGTGAAGCAAGCAGAGAAACTCTTGAAAATTATGGATTGGACCACAAGGTTTACATTGCCGAAATAGATGTTGAAAAGCTGTTGGAATACAAGAATACAGATTGGAAATATAAAGCCCTGCCTAAATATCCTGCAATGGTGAGGGATATTGCGGTGATAGTGAAGGATGAAGTATTGGTTGGAGATATGATTTCAGCTATTGAGTCAATAAACTCACAATTGATAGAAGATGTTAAGCTGTTTGATGTCTATAAGGGGGAGCATATTGAAGAGGGCTACAAGAGCTGCGCTTTCTCTGTTACTTACAGAAATAAGGAAAGAACTCTAAAAGATAAAGAAGTGGAAAAAATTTACGAAGGTATCCTGAAGGAATTTGAAACTAAATTTGAAGCTAAATTGAGATAATTAAAAAACAGATTTTTCCGTCTAGGCAGAAAAATCTGTTTTTTTACGTTTTTTTTCTTTTCAAGAGCATCCATATCGCGATTCCTGCTATGGCAGAGCCAAGGCTCACAAGCTGTGCGATTCGCATTCCGAAAAACATCAGGCTGTCTGTTCTCAGCCCTTCAATGAAGAACCTTCCTGCAGAATATAATATGAGGTAAAGTGCCAGAACCTGACCGTCTGTTGTTTTTTTATTTTTTCTGAACCATGTGAGAAAAATAAATATGCATAAGGTTATAATTGATTCGTACAGAAATGTAGGATGAACCTTCTGGCCATCCACCACAATTCCCCACGGTAAGTCGGTGGGGCCGCCGTGAGCTTCCTGATTTATGAAATTTCCCCATCTTCCGATAGACTGCCCCAATGCCACGCTTGGCATCAGAATATCTAAAAGCAGCAGAGGATTGATCTTTCTTCTTTTGCAGAATAATACGCTGACTATGATTCCTGCAATCAGAGCTCCATGTATGGCTAAGCCACCGTTTCTTATGTTGATTATCTCAGATATATTCTGGCTGTAATAATCCCAGGAAAATATTACATAATATATTCTCGCTCCCACTATTGCGGCGGGAATTGCCATAAGAAGAAAATCGAGTAGATTATCCTCCTTGAATCCTATCCGCCTGCACTCCTTCAGTGCAAAGAACACTCCTAACAACACTCCCAGCGATATTAACACGCCGTACCACATTATTTCTACTCCAAAAACTTTAAATGCCACTGGATTCATATGACCTCCCATCATATCCTATTGGGGATAACTTTTATAATTATATATTTTTATGACCTCTAAGTCAAATAAAAGACAGAGATTATAGTTTAAATTGTGGATAAAATTATTTTTTTAAATTATTAAAATAATAGTGGCGCTTTTTACCCACAATGTGGTATAATATGCCCAGTAGGTGGTAGAAGATGTTTACTGGTGAATTTATACATTCATTTGATGAAAAAGGAAGGGTTATAATACCTTCCAAATTTAGAAACGAGCTTGGGGAAACCTTCTATATCGGCAAGGGGCTGGATAAATGTTTGTTTGTTTATCCTGTTGAAACATGGGCTGAATTCGTGGGTAAGCTCAGAAATCTATCTACCTTCAATAAACAGGAAAGATTCTTTTTGCGAAGATTTGTTTCCGGATTCAGTGAATGTTCCTTTGATAAACAGGGAAGAATACTTATACCTCCAACATTGAGGGAATTCAGCGAATTAAACAGCGAGGCTGCTATAATAGGGGTTATAGACAGAATTGAAATTTGGAACAAAGAAAGTTGGAACGATTACTCCAACGGTGACGAATTTGATTTTGACAGCATTGCGGAAAAAATGTCAGATTTGGGGATAGGATTGTAAGGAGGAGTCAGATGGATTACAAACACACATCGGTATTATTGGACGAATCTATAGAGGGGCTTAACATCAGGAAGGGCGGAATTTATGTAGATGCAACTTTAGGAGGGGGAGGCCATACTGAGGAGATACTGAAAAGAGCAGCAGAGGGAAGAGTTATAGGTATTGATCAGGATGACTATGCAATTGAAAGAGCAACAGAAAAACTTAAGGGCTACGGCAACTTTACAGCAGTAAAAAGTAACTTTAGCCAAATTGATGAAGTTTTAGATAATTTGAATATTGAAAAAGCAGACGGAATTTTATTCGATTTAGGGGTTTCGTCTTTTCAGTTAGATATACCTGAGAGAGGATTCAGCTATAACAATGACATGCCTCTTGACATGAGAATGGACAAAAGCAGGACAACCACGGCAAGGCACATTGTAAACGGATATGAGGAGCATGAGCTCTCAAGAATATTGTGGGAATACGGAGAAGAAAAGTGGGCGGCAAGAATTGCCAAGTTCATAGTACAGGAAAGAGAACAGGAGTTTATTGAGACCACAGGGCAGTTGGTGAGCATAATCAAAAAGGCCATTCCCAAGCAGGTGCGTCAGGAAGGATCTCATCCTGCAAAAAGAACGTTTCAGGCAATAAGAATTGAGGTCAACAGGGAGCTTGAAATTCTCGAAGAAGCAATTAAGACAGCCGTTGACAGACTCAATCCCGGGGGAAGAATATGCATGATAACATTTCATTCTCTCGAGGATAGAATTGTCAAGAACACATATGCGGATTTAAACAAGGATTGCATCTGCCCGCCGGAGTTTCCGAAGTGTATGTGTGACCACAGGCGTAAATTAAAGATTATTACCAAGAAACCGATTGTACCTTCCGGAACAGAGGTAGGCGAAAACCACAGGGCGCACAGTGCCAAGCTAAGAATAGGTGAGAGGGTGTAAAGATGTCAGCAATACGAAAGGAAGAACTCAGCTTTGATTACGGACAAGAATATGATGAATATTCTCCGAAGAAAAGAAGAATAAAAAAGAAGAAGAAAAATAATAATGTTATAGAGAACTTCAAGAATACGCTTATGATTGCCGTTACATTTATACTTGGAATTTCTATTGTCTATAACTATGCCGTAATAACTGACAAGCAAATGGAGCTGAATAATATCAACCATGATATTGCTGCGCTCAAGGATGAAATAGATACGTACAACATTACTCTTGAGAGCATCAAAAACACCAATTCAATCGAAGAAACGGCAAAGTCATATTTGGGTATGAATTATCCTACACGCAAGCAAACAGTCTTTGTTGATTTTACATATGGAGACACGGAAACAGAGCAGCAAACTGCAAACTCCGAAGATGAAAATAAAAATATACTTGTGGGTATAATTGACAAGGTGGTAAGTTTTATTCATTAAGGGGGGAGCAATATGAGAAAGCAGACTAAAAGCATTACTAACCTTCAGAATAAAAAGAGAATGTTAGTATTTTTGCTTTGCTTTTTTTTGGGAACAGTTGGATTGGTTGTAAGGCTCGGCTTTATTCAGATAATAGGCGGCGAGGAATACAAGAAGCAGGCCATGGAAAACTGGTCAAGAGATATTATCATCAGTGCCAAAAGAGGAACAATTTATGACGCAAAGGGAAAGAAGCTTGCGGTGAGCATAAATTCAAACACTGTCACATGCTTCCCTGCTGATGTTAAGAAGTCTGTTCAGGCAAATGAGGAGGATCCGGAGCAGGAGGGCGGCGGAGGGCTGCTCACATATATTCTGAAGAAAATGAACAAATCAATGTTCAGCTCAAATAAATCCACGGCTGCGGAATCAATTCCTGTCAATCTTAAAACTCCCGAGGAAACAGCGAAGATACTTTCAGAAATATTGGAAATGGAATATGAAGAGGTATATAAAAAAATAACCTCCAATTACAGCTATGTTGTTTTGAAGAAATGGATTACAGATGAGCAGGCGCAAAAAATCAGAGAGTCTGAGCTAAGCGGTATAAATATAATAGAGGATAATAAGCGAATATATCCTTACGGAAACTTTGCACCATATGTGCTGGGTTTTACAAATGTAGACCAGGATGGATTGTATGGTGTTGAAGCCACATACAACGATTATCTAACGGGAATTCCCGGCAGAACAGTGTTTAATAAGGATGCTCACGGAAGAGAGCTCCCATTCGGATACAACGAGTACTATGAACCGGAGGATGGCTTGGGAGTTGTTCTTACCATAGACGAGGTAATACAGCACTATTCGGAGTCTGCGGCTGAAAAGCTTATGAAGGACTACAATGCCAAGAGGGTCACCATAATTGTTATGGATCCAAACAACGGAGATATACTTGCGATGTCGTCAAAGCCGGACTATGACCCCAACGATCCCAAGAAACCAATAGATGAAATAATACAGCAGGAATGGTCTACACTTCCCAGCGAAGAACTTCAGAAGGCTTGGTTTGACATGTGGAGGAATCCTGCAGTAAACGATATTTATGAACCAGGGTCCACATTCAAGCTTCTGACTACCGCAATTGCTCTGGAGGAAAACAAAGCAACGCCAAATACCACATATTACTGTGACGGCTTTGTAAGGCAGATACCCGGTGAAAATATAAAATGCTGGAGATATTACAGACCACATGGACAGCAGACGCTGTCGGAGGCTATTCAGAACTCGTGCAATGACGCTCTGGCTGAAATGGGGCTAAATATTGGAAAGGAAGCATTTTATAAATATTTAAAATCCTTCGGACTTGAGGAGCGCTCGGGGATTATGCTTAACGGTGAAGCGCTGGGACTTCTTAAAGAGCCAATTAACATGAAGGATGTGGATGTTGTAACCCAGTCCTTCGGACAGGGTGTTGCAATTACACCTATACAGCTTACGACCGCAGTGGCTGCCATATCAAACGGAGGAAAACTCCTTGAACCGCGAATTGTAAAGCAGTTAATAGACGAGGACGGAAATATTGTTAGAAATTTTGAATCTAAGGTAAGAAGAAATGTTATATCCAAGGAAACATCACAGATGGTGCTTTCGATAATGAAGGATGTTGCGGAATCCGGAACGAAGCAGGCATACAGACCTGGCTACAGAATAGGTGGGAAATCGGGTACTGCGCAAAAGGTTATAGACGGAAGATATGTCGACGGAAAATTCATATCATCCTTCATTGGAGTTGCTCCTGTTGACGATCCGAAGGCTGTTGTGCTGGTTATGGTTGACGAGCCCGACAGCAGCATAGGATACTACGGAAGCATTGTGGCAGGACCTGCATCAGCGGATCTGCTGGAGAATATATTGAAATATTATGACGTAGAACCTATTTATACAGAAGAGGAGTTAGGAAAGGTTGAGGCACAGACTGTTTTGGTTCCAAGCCTGCTTGGACTTACAATAGGTGAGGCAACAGACAAACTCATAGCTGCCGGGCTTGAAAGCAATATAACAATTGAGGTTGATGCTGACAGGACGGTGAAATCTCAGTTCCCGAAGGCAGGAGAAAAGGTAGTTAAACATTCAATGATAACATTAATTCTCAATTAGAACTTTAAAAATTAAAATCCGCCGCGTTCAGCATAATGGAATAACAACAATAATCTGTTTTTGAGACAGAATGAAGGGACGCAATGCGTCCCTTTGCCATAAGTTCCAAAATTATGCTTTGCAGGAACAAATATATTGATGAACGATGACTGCGTGATTGATATTAAATTTTAATTATGATAAAATTGCATATAATATAGATTAATCTGGGAGCGTGCTATGGATATTAAAGGTCTTCTCAAAAAAATAGAATATGATGATTTCCGTGGTGATGAAAATGTTCATATAACAGGCATTACCAATGATTCAAGAAAATCTGCAACAGGTGATATTTTTGTTGCTATCAAGGGATTTACAGCAGATGGACATAAATTCATAGGGGATGCTTTGAAGAACGGTGCTTCTGCTGTAATATGCGCTCACATACCGGAGGAATTGCAAGACAAGGGAAATTTTATTGTTGTCAAGGAACCGAGGAGGTCCATGGCTTCTGCCGCGGACATAATTTACGACCACCCGTCAGGGAAAATAAATATTGTGGGTGTAACAGGCACTAACGGAAAAACAAGTACTACTTATCTGCTTAAAGGAATATATGATTATATAGGAGATAAATCAGGCATAATCGGTACAATCGGAGTATTGATGGATGGTGAAAAGATAAAGGTAGATAACACCACACCGGAGGCGGCTGATTTGCAGAAATACTTTGCCAAAATGGTGGAAAAGGATATACAGCACTGCTTTATTGAAGTTTCGTCACATGCACTTGAGCTTAACAGAGTGGATAAAGTATCAATAGATGTGGGGATTTTTACAAATCTCACCCGTGACCATCTGGATTTTCACGTTACAATGGAAAATTATTATCTTGCCAAGAAAAAGCTGTTTTACATAACAAAAATTAACAACGTTATAAATGTGGATGACCCCTACGGTGAAAGACTGTACAGGGAGCTCAGGGAAGAGGGGATAAATGCCGTATCGGTTGGAATTGACAATGATGCTGATATAAGAGCATACAACCTTGAAACCACCATGAGAGGTACATCATTTGATTTAAACATAATGGGAATAGTGAAAAAGGCTCATGTGAACACACCGGGCAGGTTCAGCGTGCTTAATTCTCTTGGGGCCTTCGGCGCTGCATATGCTTTGGGCGCGGATACGGATCGTATAATCGAGGCTCTTGGGGTAATCAAGGGAGTTACAGGCAGATTTGAAATGCTGGAAAACAATTTAGGCTGTACAATTATTCTTGATTTCGCACATACTCCTGATGGACTGCAGAAGGTAATGGATACCATAAATGAATTTGCCGACGGCAGAAAAATAGTTATGTTTGGAGCGGGAGGGGAAAGAGATTCGGCACGACGTGCTCCAATGGGCGAAATAGCCGGAAAATACTGCGATTTAAGCATATTGACCTCGGATAATCCAAGGTTTGAGGATCCTTATGAAATATGCCTTGAAATATNNGGGGTGGAGAAATACAACGGAAGATATGAAATAATAATTGAAAGAGATCAGGCTGTCTATTATGCTATTGACAATTCAAGGAACAAGGATGTAATATTGTTAGCGGGAAAATCCACGGAGCCCTATCAGGATATGGGAATTGAAAAGGTGCCCTACGACGAAGGTTCAATCGCTAAAAAGGCGATTATAGATGTGGAAAGAAAAAGAGGATTGATAAGGTAGGGTACACACCTTCAAGGTGGGAAATCCTCTGCGGGAAAAACATTTGAAGGAATATCCCCGTAAGTATAAACAAGGAGTTTAAAATGCATATTAATATACAAATCATAAGAGTAATAATTGTATCCTTTCTCATAGCACTGTTCTTGGGGCCGGTGGTAATACCGGCATTGAGACGGCTTAAGGTGGGACAAAGCATCCGGGAGGAGGGGCCTAAGTCTCATTATTCGAAATCCGGTACTCCTACCATGGGCGGAGTTATTATTATTTTAGCAATGATAATTTCAATTTTTACAAGCGGATACTATAATCAGGAAGTATGGGCTTCATTATTTTTCACCTTGGGATTTGGACTTATAGGTTTTATTGATGACTATATCAAGGTTGTACTTAAGAGAAATTTAGGTCTGAGAGCTTATCAGAAAATAATAGGGCAGTTTTTATTTGCGCTGTTACTTGCACTATACGGTTCAAGGTACAGTGCCCACGGGACAAAGCTGGTTATACCATTTGCCAATGCATACATAGATTTAGGAGTGTTTTATGTTCCCTTTGTTTTGTTTGTGGTAGTGGGAATAGTAAATGCCGTAAACCTTACGGACGGTCTCGACGGCCTCAGCACCGGAGTTACAATGATTGTTATGGCAACCTTCAGCTTAATCACAGGCAGTCTCATGGGCACAAATGCAACATATGAAGGAATTTCTATAGTGAGTGCTGCTGTGGCAGGTTCATGTCTGGGATTTTTAAAGCACAATGCAAATCCTGCAAAGGTGTTTATGGGAGATACAGGGTCGCTGGCTCTTGGCGGAGCGGTTGCTGCTGTTGCAGTGTTGTCAAATACATTGCTGCTTATTCCAATCATAGGGGGTATATATTTCGCGGAGGCACTTTCTGTAATTATACAGGTTCTGCATTATAAAAGAACAAAGAGAAGAATATTTAAAATGGCGCCGCTGCACCATCATTTTGAAATGTGCGGGTGGAAGGAAACAAAGGTTGTGGGCGTGTTCTGGCTCGTGACTGTTATACTGGCATTTATAGGTATTTATTCAATATAGCCAACATAATATTATAAGGGGCATACAGGAGAGGTTAAAATGAAAAATAAAAACATACTCGTAATAGGTCTTGGAGTTTCAGGTATCGCCTGCATTAAAGGCCTTGCGGTGCTCGGAGCAAGAATATCAGTATATGATGAATCAAAGGAAAAAGCAGCGGAGATACCATATGAATTAAATGGAGTTGAAGCTGAGTATTTTTTCGGTGAGGATGAAATCGAAAAAATAAACATGGAAAATCTGGATTTTGCAATCAAAAGTCCGGGAATAAAGTATGAGGTTCCCGTTGTACAGAAATTATTGAAAAGAAACATCAGGGTAATAAGTGACATAGAGGCAGCATATAAGGTGACGGAGGCTTCCATCATATCGATAACAGGAACCAACGGAAAGACTACAAGCACCACGCTTATTGGCGAAATAGTCAAAGAGAGCGGAAGAAATTGCAGAGTTACGGGAAATATCGGCTCAGGTATGTTTTACGACGGGCTGAGCTCCGGAAAGGGAGATGTGCTTGTAGCTGAGGTGAGCAGTTTTCAGCTTGCCGGAACATATGAGTATAAACCATTTATAAGCGTTATAACAAACATTACTCCTGACCATCTGGATTATCACGGAACATTGGATAGTTACATAGAGGCAAAATTTAAAAACGTAATCAATCAGGATGAAAATGATTATGCCGTTCTGAATTATGAAGATGAGACGATAAGAGGATTTGCAGATAAAATAAAAGCAAAAAAAATATTTTTCAGCTCCGAAAGAATTCTTGATGATGGAATATATTTAAAGGACGGAAAAATGATGTTCAAATATGATGGCTCGGATGAGTTTATCATAAATGCAGATGATATTTTCATACCGGGAAAGCACAACCTTGAAAATGCCATGGCGGCAGCCGGTGCCTCTCTGGCACTGGGAATTAAAAGTGAGATTATAGCGCATGTATTAAAGGAATTTAAGGGAGTTGAACACCGCCTGGAATATTGCGGTGAATATGACGGGGTTAAGTTTTATAATGATTCCAAGGGAACGAATCCCGACGCTTCCATAAAGGCTGTCCTGGGAATTGAAAAACCCATAATTTTAATAGCGGGCGGTTATGATAAAAAATCGCCATACGATGATTTTATCAAGGCTTTTGATGGAAAGGTCAAGGCCATGGTTCTTCTGGGGCAGACTGCGCAGGATATTGATGCATGTGCAAGGAAGCACGGGTTTACAAATATATATCATGTGAAGAACATGGATGAGGCAGTAAAAAAATGCTTTATGCTCAGTGAGAACGGTGATAATGTAGTTTTGTCTCCTGCGTGCGCCAGCTGGGGCATGTATCCTAACTATGAGGTTAGAGGAAGAGATTTCAAGGAGAGGGTAAATTATTATGGAGGAAACAGCAAGAAAATCCGGGAAGAGGACCGTTGATTGGGTTCTGATTTTTATAATTGTGGTGCTGGTGCTTTTTGGTTTCCTTATGGTTTACAGTTCCAGCTATCCGGACGGATACTATAAGTTTAAAGGTGACCCTGTATATTTTCTCAAAAAGCAGGTGATGGCCGGCGTAATTGGCCTTGTGGGCATGGTTTTTCTTGCCAACATTCCATATGTCATATATTCAAAAATGAATAAAATGATTCTGTTTTTGTGTGTAGGCTTTGCGCTGCTGACGGTTGTTCTTGGAATTGCATCTAACGGTGCCCAAAGATGGATAAGTATAGCCGGCATAACATTCCAACCCTCAGAAATAATTAAAATAGGGGGGGTTTTATACATGGCTGACTATTTTAATAAAAACAGAAAAAATATGACTTCTCTGAACAAGGGCTTTATTCCGTCACTGATGATGATGGGTATGTTCTGCCTTTTGATTGCAATTCAAGACGACTTGAGTACTGCGGTAATATTGGGAGGCACATTCATGGTTATGTTTTTCTGTGCCGGAGCAAGAATAGGTCATCTTATGGTTCTGTTTGTGCTTGCGGTAGCAGCGGTTGTTGTGCTCATAGCTATGCAGCCCTACAGAATAGCAAGAATAACCGTGTTTTTAGACCCATTCAAGGATCCGCTTGGAGGAGGATTTCAGATTATACAGTCGCTTTATGCGCTGGGAACCGGGGGATTGTTCGGCATGGGCATAGGAAAAAGCAGACAGAAATTTTTTTATTTGCCTGAGGCCTACAATGATTTTATTTTTTCCATAATAGGTGAGGAGCTGGGCTTCATCGGATGTGTGCTTTTGATGCTTGGTTTTGTAATATTTGCATGGAGAGGATTGAGAATTGCAATGAATACGGAGGACTTTTTCGGCAGCCAGGCAGCTCTGGGAATTACAACCCTTGTGCTGGTGCAGTTTGTAATTCATGTGGCTGTTGCCACGTCGTCCATGCCGCCTACAGGAAGAGCCTTGCCATTCATAAGTGCAGGAGGCTCGTCTCTTATGTTTTTGTTGTTTTCAATGGGAATTTTGTTGAATATATCCAAGTATTCAAATACATACAGGAACTGATGCCGGTTATTTCGTGATTATAAAGAATAGAAGGAATGATTAAATGAGAGTACTTATAACAGGCGGAGGAACAGGCGGCCATATTAATCCGGCCCTTGCAATAGCCCAAAAGGTAAGAAATGAAAGCACTTCAAATGAAATATTGTATGTGGGAACAAAAAATGGACTTGAGAGCGAGCTTGTTCCCAAGGCAGGCTTTGAGTTCAGATATGTTACCGCAAAATATCTGAGAAGGAAGATGAGCTTTGAAAATTTAAAGACACTGGCAGCATCTGTAAAGGGCTTAGCCCAGGCGTTTAAGATAATAAAGGATTTCAAACCTGATATAGTGGTGGGAACAGGCGGATATGTATGCGGTCCTGTTGTACTTGCAGCAAGCATGAAAAAAATTCCCACAATGATTCACGAGCAAAATGTATTTCCGGGAATAACGAATAAAATGCTCTCAAAGGTTGTGGATGTAATAGGCATAAGCTTTGAAGAGGCTGAAAAATATTTTTCTGCCGAGGCAGCCAACAAGATAGTGCTTGTCGGCAATCCGGTGAGAAAGGAAATTCTGACTGCTGACAGGAGGACGTCGAGGGCAAAGCTTAAGCTTAGGACTGATGAAATCCTCATATATTCCTTCGGAGGAAGCGGAGGCCAAATAAGCCTGAATGAAGCAATGCTTGATGTTATAAAATTATACAGCGGACAAAAAAGAGTAAGGATTATCCATGTTACGGGAAAAAGGCTTTACTCTACATTTATGGAGGAAATAAACTCTAAAAACATATCTAAGGGAGACAACATAGAAATACTGGACTACATGTATGATGCAGCAACGGTTCTCTCAGCATCGGATATTGTCATAGGAAGTGCCGGCGCAATAACTATCGCAGAAATAACGGTAACTGGAGTACCATCCATTCTGATACCGAAGACATATACAGCCGAAAATCATCAGGAATACAATGCGAGGGCACTAGAAAAGGAAGGTGCCGCTAAGGTTATTCTTGAAAAGGAATTGAATGGGAAAGTACTTATAAATGCTATTGATGAAATAATTGAAAACAAGAATGTATTGAGAACAATGTCGCTTAATTCCAGGAAGATGGGAAAAACTGACGTAGAAAATAAAATATATGAAACAATGATAAGACTTGTGGAGCAGAAATCAAAAAGTAACAAGTGAGAGAGCGCTGCATAACATATATCATGATACCATATGTAATATTTTCTGCGGAGGGATAAGGATGGGAAGTTTCATAATACAGGGATGCAACAGTATTGAGGGTATTGTCGACATAGGCGGATCCAAAAATGCTGCTCTTCCTATTTTGGCCAGCACAGTAATTTGCGGAAGAGAATATCTTCTTGATAACATACCCGATATAGAAGATGTAAGAGATATGCTTGATATTTTGAAAATCATGGGGTGCACGGTTCAATACGACAAGGGTGTTGCATTAATTGATACAAGAAATCTTAACACTCATCAGGTTCCTGAACGACTTGTAAGAAAAATAAGATCATCTATTATTTTAATGGGCGCCATTTTGCAAAGAACCGGGAATGTTGAGATAGCATATCCGGGAGGGTGTGAAATCGGGCTTAGACCCATTGACCTTCATTTAAAGGGATTAAGAAAGCTTGGTGTGGAAATATATGAGAGAAGCGGTTTTTTGATTGGCTCAGTGAGAGAGCCTCAGGGCTGCGAAATAATGCTTGACTATCCCAGCGTTGGAGCTACTGAAAATATAATGCTGTTTGCAGTGGGTATTCCGGGAAGGACGGTCATATATAATCCGGCCAGAGAGCCTGAAATTGCGGACTTGCAGAATTTTTTGAACGTATGCGGATACCGCGTTGAAGGTGCAGGTACGGGAATAATTGAAATTGAAGGAAAAAATATTGAAAATACAGATACTGTGGAATATAAGATAATATCCGACCGGATTGAGGCAGGAACTTATTTAAGCGCAGCATCATCGATGAAGAGCAGAATTTACATAAGAAACATAGAGAAGTCTCATTTTAATTCAATTACCTCAATATATGAGGATGCAGGCTGCGAAATAAGGGAAACTCACGGTACTATAGTTGTAAATAACAGCGGAAGACTAAAGGCAATAGATAAAATTACTACACAGCCATATCCGGGATTTCCTACGGATATGCAGGCGCAACTCATGGCGTCCATGGCAACAGCAGACGGAATGACAATAATCGAAGAAACTGTTTTTGACAGCAGATTCAAGCATGTACCTGAGCTTCAGAAAATGGGTGCGGATATAACCATAATAGGAAGGGCCGCAATTGTTGAAGGTGTTGAAAGGCTTTATGGAACAGAGGTTGAAGCAAAGGACCTGAGGGGCGGTGCGGCATTGGTGCTGGCAGCCATAGGGGCAGAAGGAACAACGAAAGTAAACAACATTCACCACATTAACAGGGGATATGAGAAATTTGTTGATAAGCTTCAAAAATTAGGGGTAATAATTTCAGAGATATGAAATTTATAAGATGAAAAAGGCCAGCAATGTCAAAGGATAAGGAAAGAAAAAAACGAAAGAAAAAGAAAAGAAAATTCAGAAAGCTATTTGTGAGTACAGCAGCTTTTATAACGGCTGCTGTAGTTGTTGTTTTTTGTATTTATCACGTATATTTCGAAACGGACTATTTCAATATTTCCGCTATTGAGGTATCCGGAAATGAGGCATACAACAGAGATTATATAGTAGAGAAATCTCAGATTGAAGAGGGGGAAAAAATATTTGATATTGACAGAAAAAGGGCTAAGGAAATCATTGAGGATGAGGTTTATGTTGAAAGCGCCAGAGTAGTGTACGAGCTTCCCGATAGAATACTCATCCAACTCAGGGAAAGAGAAGAAAAGTATAAAATTTTATACAAAAATGAGTATATAGTCACGGATAAAAATGGTTATGTTTTAAGGACAGGCTCGGAAAAAAATGAATTATTAACTATTGAAAGTTTTATTGATGTATTATACAATGTAGGAGATAGTATACAGTTAACAGGAATAGAAGATGTGCAAGGAATTTTCCGCACAATTGATTATATAAGCGATGAGTTCGGCAGCAGTTCTATACGCGGCATAAGCATATATTCCAAAAATAGCATTTTGTTGAAAACAGAATACGGAACATTTATTAAGCTCAATCTGAACCAGGATATTAAGTACCAGATAGTGTTCGCCCTAAAAATAATAAATGAAAGATTCAGCAACAATTTAGGCGTGTCCGACGGGATGATTGATTTTACCAAAGGGGACAGTCCCATATACATAGAGGACTTTGAAATGGAGGAATATAATGAATAAATTTTGGCAAAAAGGAATCTTGTTTGTAATAAGCGTTGTTCTTGGAATAATATTAATGATTCAGGTACAAACATCCGGTTCAATTTTAGGTAATGAAAAGGCATCAAAGAAAACAATTGATTTAAACAATGAGATAGCCTCGCTGAACATCGAGAAAAACAAGCTCAGAGATGAGCTGGAAATTTTGAGAAAGACAGCAAGAGAAAATGAGGATATTTTCAGAGCAAAGGAACTGGAAATAGAAAAGCTTTCTGAGGAATTGAGAAAGCAGAAAATTTTGTCGGGATATTATGACGTTAAGGGCGCCGGAACAATTATCAGAATAGACGCCGGTCCCGATGCATATGTGAGTCTCGCATCAACACACCAGTATATTCTGGCTCTAATCAGCTATTTGAACAATGCAGGTGTTGAGGCAATATCAATCAATGGCCAGAGATATACGAATTATACCGAAATAGTTCCGGTTCTGGACCACATAAACGTGAATGGCGTAGCCATGGTTCTCCCGCTGGAAATAAAGGCAATAGGTTTTTCAAGAACTATTGACGCCTCGCTGAATTTCGTGGGAGGAATTGTTTCACAGCTGAACAATATAGGTTATACGGTGGAAACTGAGAGTTCTTCAGAGATATTTATCAATGCATTTGACGGGGAGAAGGAATTCAAATATGTGAATCCGATTGAACCGTCTGAGAGCAATTAGAACGGAGGAGATTTCCATAAAAAGAAAAATTGTAAATATTTTCATTGCAGTTCTTGCATTTATTGCTTCTGCGGCAATAGTGAACGGTGCGGATGCAAGCGTTGATGAAAATACGGTATATGTTATAAGGAACTTAAACGAATATGAGAAAAGCATTGAAAGTATGCATGATGTTATAGATGCACTGAGGTCTGAGGTCGCTAATGAAAAAAAATATATTGATGACCATAAAAATTATGACTTTATGGACGAAATAATAAGTATGTATGATCAAATCGGCCAGCTGAAATTCAGCAACGGATTTACGGCTGTCAGAGGACCGGGAATTTATATGACGGTTTCAGACAGTATAAGTGAGGATGAAAATCTTGATATAATGGAGAGAATCATTCACGATGTGGATATAACCGTGCTTCTTAATGAGTTAAAGGCTGCCGGTGCTGAGGCCATAGCCGTAAACAGTAAAAGAATCACAAGTATTTCCGAGGTTGTTTGTGCTGGTCCCCTCATAAGAGTGAATAATGAACGGGTTTCCGCTCCGTTCTTTATAACGGCCATCGGAGACATGGACAGATTGTACGATGCCATGACGGAAGAGGGAAGCTATGCACATACTCTGAAAAATGGGTATGGCATGGAAATTGAAGTAAGAAAAGCACAAAATGCCAGTATGAACGGTTATAATAACAGCAATTATAAAATTGAATATGCGGATATTGTAGAAAGATAAGAGGTAGGGGATATGATTTACGTATTTGCCGGTATAATTCTCGGCATAGTTGCAGGTCTTAATTTAAATATGGTATACAGTCCTGATTATGTGGTATACATATCGGTTTCGATTTTGGCAATAGTAAATACGATTTTTACTTTGCTGAATGAGAATCTAAAGGGCGAGATGAATGCCTTACGAAGTTCTGTGTATATGATCAGAGACTTAGGATTCGGGCTGCTGATGGGGTATGTGGGTGAACAGCTTGGACTTCCTGTATATTTAGCTGCGGTATTTGCTTTTGGAAACAGCATATATAAAAATTTATGCGAGATGATTAACTTTTTGCTTGAAAAGTGTAATAAAAACAAGTAAACTAATTTAAAAATGTATATGAATAATCACTAATATGTGATATAATAAAAACAAAAACGAGCAATCATCAATTTATATTAAATGAGTAAATAAGAATTTTCTCTTGTTTAGGAGGTCAATATATGTTTCAATTTGAAGAACCATCAGAAAGACTTGCGAATATTAAAGTAATCGGTGTTGGCGGAGGCGGAAACAACGCTGTTAACAGAATGATTGATGCCGGTGTCAGAGGGGTAACCTTTATAAGCGTGAACACGGACAAGCAGGCATTGTATACATCAAAGGCAGAAATTAAGTTTCAGATAGGCGAAAAGTTAACAAACGGCCTAGGTGCGGGATCAAAACCTGAAATAGGAGAAAAAGCTGCTGAGGAAAATAAGGCGGATATAGCTGAATTGGTTGAGGGTGCCGATATGGTATTCATAACAGCCGGTATGGGAGGCGGAACAGGAACAGGTGCTGCACCATACATTGCCGGTGTAGCGAAATCGATGGGAATATTGACCGTTGCAGTAGTTACGAAGCCGTTTATGTTTGAAGGCCGTAACAGAATGAAAAATGCTGATTTAGGACTTAAAAAATTAAAAGAAAATATAGATACACTTGTAGTTATTCCAAATGACAAGCTGCTGGAGATTTCCGACAAGAAAACGACCATGCTTGAAGCCTTTTCACTTGCAGATGATGTTTTGAGGCAGGGTATTCAGGGGATATCGGATTTAATAGCTATTCCTGCAATAATGAACCTGGACTTTGCCGACGTTGAAACAATCATGTCCGCACAAGGCCTTGCACACATGGGAATAGGACAGGCCACAGGTGAGAACAGAGCTCTTAATGCAGTCAAGCAGGCAATTCAAAGCCCGCTTCTGGAAACATCAATCAATGGTGCGAGAGGCGTTCTGCTTAACATTACAGGCGGAACAAACATGGGTATTCACGAGGTGAATGAAGCGGCTAAGCTTATTGAGGAGGCTGCGGATCCGGAAGCAAATATAATATTCGGTGCAAACATAGACGAAACTGTTGGGGATTCAATTAAGATTACAGTTATAGCAACAGGTTTCGGTGAAAATAAAGAAGGCGACAAAGCAAAGGCGGGAACAGCCGATGCAAAAGCGGGCAAGGATGACAAGAATGACAAGAAGGAGAACAATCCGTTCGATTTCCAGATTCCGACCTTTTTAAACAAGAGGCAATAATTAATCAGATTAACTGACAGATGGGTATATCTCATCTGTTTGTTCTTTGTATGCTTCACATTTTTCAGGGTGTCTGCGATTCCCCTTGCATTATTCATTTTTATATGTTATTCTTTTAAAGGTTATACTGCTCTCATTTTAGTCATAGGTAAATAATTGCCCATAACAGAGGAAAGCAGTATATACTAATCCGCTTCAAGGTAACTTATTTAATGCGGATTAGTATAAAACGAGTATACGAAAATTATTATATAGTAAGGATGATTAAATGATTACAGTAACAAATTTAAGTCTCCAATTTGGCGGGAGCAAGCTTTTCAATGACGTTAATCTAAAATTTGTTCCGGGTAACTGTTACGGGGTTATCGGAGCCAACGGAGCAGGAAAATCAACTTTTCTTAAAATATTATCCGGTGAGATTGATTATACCACGGGAGAAATAGCAATACCAAACAACATGAGAATGTCCGTACTAAAGCAGGACCACTTTATGTACGATGATTTGCCGGTAATGGAAACAGTTATAATGGGTAATAAAAGGCTTCATGAAATAATGAAAGAAAAAGACGCCCTTTACGCAAAGGAAGATTTCACCGATGAAGACGGAGTAAGAGCTTCTGAACTGGAAGGCGAATTTGCGGAAATGAACGGTTGGGATGCGGAAACAGAGGTTGCGCAGATACTTCAGGGATTAGGCGTTGATGCTGACCTTCATTATTCATATATGAGGGATTTAAACGGTGGAGATAAGGTGAAGGTTATGCTTGCTCAGGCACTTTTCGGACGTCCGGGAATAATTCTTCTCGACGAGCCTACAAACAACCTTGATATAGATTCAATCAACTGGCTGGAGGATTTCCTTTTGGATTTTGAAGGCCTCGTGATTGTTGTATCTCATGACAGACACTTTTTAAATACAGTTTGTACACATATAGTTGATATAGATTACAAGAAAATAAGGATGTATGTAGGAAACTATGATTTCTGGTACGAATCAAGCCAGCTTATGCAGCAGTTAATGCGAGATCAGAACAGGAAGCGCGAAGACAAAATAAAGGACCTTCAGAACTTTATACAGAGATTCTCGGCAAACAAATCAAAATCGAAACAGGCGACATCAAGAAGAAAGCTTCTTGAGAAGCTGGAGATTGAGGAAATGCCTGCATCCTCAAGGCGATATCCATTTGTCAAGTTTACGCCTGACAGAGAGGTAGGAAACGAAATACTCACAGTTGAGGGACTGTCAAAAACAATTGACGGAATTAACGTGCTAAAAGATATATCCTTCAGAATAAACAGAGGGGATAAAATTGCATTCATAGGTGAAAGTGAACTTGCTCAGACAACATTGTTCAAAATACTCATAGGCGAAACTGAACCTGACTCAGGTACAATCAAATGGGGACAGACAATAACAAAGTCATATTTCCCCAAGGATAACTCCGAGTTCTTTGACGGAATCAAATTGAATCTGGTTGACTGGATGAGACAGTTCTCTGAGGACCAGTCTGAAAGCTTCCTTAGAGGTTTCTTGGGCAGAATGCTGTTTTCCGGCGATGATGCACTGAAGCCGGCCAATGTACTTTCCGGAGGAGAGAGAGTCAGATGCATGCTTTCCAGAATGATGCTTTCAGGCTCAAATGCACTGGTTCTTGACCAGCCTACAAACCATCTTGACCTTGAATCAATTACAGCTCTGAATAACGGACTGATTGATTTTAAAGAGATAGTGCTGTTTTCATCTCATGACCATCAGTTTATCCAGACCATAGCAAACAGAATCATAGAGCTAACTGATGACGGAATGATTGACAGAGCAATGACTTATGATGAATACTTAGAGAGAAAGGACAAAAAGCATAGGGTGAGTTAATGAATAAAAAGAGTGCTCAGGAAATGAGCTTCGAGGATTTCTGTAATGCCATTAATCCGGAAATGCTCAATGAATTGACCAAAATGAATATTTCTTACAACAGAGCATACAGTATTTTCAGAGACATGCTTCAGGAATCCGGACTCGACGAAAATGATGATATGGGCACAATGGACAGCATAGTGAGAAATATTATACTGGACCATACCGATGAGGTACTTGCCAATGAGTTCTACAAATATGAAACAAAGTAATTGATGCTGCCGGGTGTAAGCCCGGCAGTTTTTGTCGAAAAATTGTATTATACTTTTTATTAAAATTTTTAAAAAATATTGACAAATACAAATTAATGTGTTATCCTTTAATCGTATTACAGAGTATTATAGATTTCACATGTTTTTAGATATTATATGTGTGGCTGTATATAATATGTAAAAATATGTGAATTTTTTTATACAATGGAATATAATAATATTTTATTAGGAGGTACTCATGGTTAAGGGTACAGTTAAATGGTTCAACTCAGAAAAAGGATTCGGATTTATCACAAAGGAAGACGGAAATGACGTATTCGTACATTTCTCAGCTATCCAAGGAGATGGATTCAAAACTTTAGAGGAAGGTCAAAAAGTTTCTTTTGACGTTACTCAAGGTGCAAGAGGCGACCAAGCAGCTAACGTAACTAGATTATAATTATAATTAGCAAACGTGAAATCGGGATGAAGATATTCATCCCGATTTTTTTATGCCCTAACCCTAAAGTATTCTTATATTTACAAAGTCAGAATTAATATGTTATAATGTTCAGAAAATTGAAGGAGGCAGAAATGTACATAAAGGAATTATTCAATAAAAAAAGATTTGTATTTTCATTTGAGATATTTCCGCCCAAGGCGACATCACCTATAGATACCGTTTATAAAACATTGGAAGCGCTGAGTGATTTAAGACCGGACTACATAAGCGTTACATACGGTGCAGGAGGCGGTAGCAACCAGAATAAAACAAAAGAAATTTCATCTATGATTAAAAATAAGTATGAAATAGAAGCACTTGCACATCTTACATGCATAAGTTCCACTAAGGATGAAATAAAGCAAATATTGAGGGAACTCAAGGAAGAAGGCGTGGAAAATATTCTGGCCCTGAGGGGTGATATTCCGTTGGAAGAGGATGTTAAGGGAGATTTCAAGCATTCCTCTGACCTTGCAAGATTCATAACGGAGGGCAGCAGCTTTGATTTGGGCGGCACCTGTTATCCGGAGGGACACTATGACAGCAAAAATGTGGAGGAGGATGTAATAAATCTGAAGCATAAAATTGATGCTGGAGTAACTCATCTCACATCACAGCTTTTTTATGACAATAATGCATTTTATGAATTTATGAACCTTGTGCATAAGCATAACATCAATGTCCCCATACAGGCAGGCATAATGCCTATAACAAACAAGAGCCAGTTTGACAGGATAATTGCTCTCAGCGGAGCTAAGATATCTGATAAATATATTAAAATAATGGATAGATTTCAGCATGACAAGGATGCTATGGCTGATGCAGGAATTGCGTGTGCAACAGAGCAGATAATTGATTTAATGTCAAATGGTGTGGAGGGAGTACATCTTTACACCATGAACAATCCTTATGTTGCCAGGAAGGTGCACAGCAACCTTATTTCTATGATTCATGCTATAAACAGAGAATAGTATAAGCGAAATTATAAATAACTGAGAGGTCAGTATGAATTTCAAAGAATTTATGAAAAAAAATATAGTTATATTTGACGGAGCAATGGGTACTCAGCTTCAGAAAAAGGGACTGAGACTGGGAGAGGTTCCCGAGGCCCTGAATATTACGGACAGAAACAACATAGCTGAAATTCACAGAGAATACATAGACGCAGGAGCGAGGGTCATTACCACCAACACATTCGGAGCAAATGAATTAAAGCTTGAGCGTACAAATTATACAGTGGAAGAAATAATCCATGGAGCTGTAATGGCAGCAAAGGATGCAGCTCATGTGTGCAATTCGGATAATGTGTACATAGCTCTCGACATCGGGCCCATAGGAGAGCTTTTAGAACCCATGGGGAATCTTAAATTTGACAGTGCATATGAAATATTCAAGCGTCAGATTATGCAGGGAGTAAAGTCGGGCGTGGATTTGATACTTATTGAAACAATGACCGATTTGTATGAAATGAAGGCAGCGGTGCTTGCGGCAAAAGAAAATTCAGACATTCCCGTTATTGCCACCATGTCCTTTGAAAAGGACCACAGAACATTTACGGGGTGCCTGCCAAGCAGCATGGCCTTGACATTAGAGGGACTGGGCGTTGACGCTCTGGGTATAAACTGCTCTCTTGGACCCAAGGAAATAAAACCAATTCTCAAAGAGCTACTGCAGTGGACGAATATACCGGTGCTCGTTCAGGCAAATGCCGGGCTTCCGATAGTAAAGGACGGAGAAACATATTATAACGTAACGCCTTCTGAATTTGCCGACGAAGTGCTGGAATTCACAAAGCTTGGCGTAAGCCTTGTAGGAGGGTGCTGCGGAACAAATCCGGAATATATAAAAGAAGTAACTGAAAGAGTAAAAAACTTAATACCTGCGGAAACAAAGAGAAAAAAACTTACAGCACTTTGTACTCCCACAAATACAGTTATTGTGGACGGAGTGAAGGTAATAGGAGAAAGAATTAATCCTACGGGAAAGAAGCTGCTCAAGGAAGCTCTTAAAAATAATGATATGGACTACATCTTAAAGCAAGGAGTATCCCAGGTAGAGGCCGGAGCCGAAATACTGGATGTCAATGTGGGACTTCGTGAAATTGACCAGAAGGAGACCATGGCAAAATTGGTGAAGGCACTTCAGACGGTAACAGATGCTCCGCTGCAGATTGATTCATCGGAGCCGGAGGTTATTGAGGCAGGTCTGAGATACTACAACGGAAAAGCTATAGTAAACTCTGTAAACGGTGAAGAAAAGGTGCTTGAAAGCATACTACCCATAGTGAAAAAGTATGGAGCGGCAGTCGTTGGTCTTACTCTTGATGAAAGAGGAATTCCCGACATTGCTACAGACAGATATGAAATTGCAGAAAAAATAGTTAAAAAGGCTGAGAGCTTTGGGATAAGCAGGGAAGATGTATATATCGATACCCTCACTCTCACATGCTCCGCACAGCAGAAGGAAGTTGCAGAAACAATAAAAACACTGGAGATGGTTAAAAAAGGTCTCGGTGTGAAGACTGTGCTTGGAGTATCCAACATATCCTTTGGCATGCCCAACAGAGGTCTCATAAACGAAACATTCCTTGCAATTGCCATGGCGGCAGGTTTGGATTTGCCCATTATCAATCCCAATGATGCCGCGATGATGGATAAGGTGTATGCCTTCAATGTTCTGTACAACCACGACAAGGGTTCAAAGGAATATATAAAGAGGTACGGAGAAAACTCTGAAATTAAATTATCAGAAGCTCCAAAAAAAGAAGACAAAGCAGATATAAACCTTAAAGAGCTTGTGATAAAAGGACTCAGGGACAATGCCGCATCTGCAACCAGGGAGCTGTTAAAGAACAGGGATGAGCTGTACATAGTCAATGAATATTTAATTCCAGCCCTTGACAAGGTTGGAGATGATTTTGAAAAGGGGATTATTTTCCTGCCTCAGCTCATACAATCCGCAGAAACAGTAAAATCATCATTTGATGTGCTTAAGGAAAGCCTCAAGGGAAAAGAAAACAGCGGAATCAGCAGCGGGAAAATAATACTTGCAACCGTAAAAGGCGACATACATGATATAGGCAAAAATATAGTAAAGGTAATACTTGAAAACTACAATTACGAAATAATAGACCTGGGCAAGGATGTTCCTGTGGAATCTATAGTGCAGGAGGCAGCTAAATATGATGAGCCAATCATTGTAGGACTGAGCGCACTAATGACCACAACCATGAAAAGCATGGAGGAAACAATAAAACAGCTGCGTCAAAAGGGAATAGGGTGTACAATAGTAGTTGGCGGTGCAGTGCTTACTCCCGAATATGCAAGGAACATGGGAGCGGACTACTATGCCAAGGATGCAAAGGAAGCAGTGGAAATAGCAAAGAAAGTGTTCAGAAATTAGAGGTGCATATGGATTTCAAAACTTGGATAAATGAAAAAATAAAGAATGTTGAAGTATATTTGAGCAGCGCCACAGGTGCAAAAGATAATCCCCAAGCGCTGATTTATGAAGCGATGAACTACAGCCTGCTTTCAGGCGGAAAAAGACTGAGGCCTGTGCTGCTTCTGGCAGCATATGAGCTGTTCCGAAATGATGAGGATACAGCGCTGCCATTTGCATGTGCCATGGAAATGATTCATACATATTCATTGATTCACGATGATTTGCCGGCAATGGACAATGACGACTATAGGAGGGGCAGACTTTCAAATCACAAAAAATTCGGAGAAGCTGCGGCAATTTTAGCCGGGGACGGCCTTTTGAACAAGGCATTTGAAACAGGTCTCAAAGCAGCTATAAATGGCGGAACAGATTATGAAAAAGCATTGAGAGCTCTGTACGAAATTGCCAAATCTTCAGGATCTGAAGGAATGATAGGCGGACAGGTGGTGGATATGTTCGGTCACGAAAAAATTTCCTCCCTTGAGGATTTAAAATATATGTATTCCCTGAAAACAGGAGCAATTATAAAAAGCAGCGTTGCAGCAGGAGCTATGCTGGGCGGAGCAAATGATGAACAGGTTGCCGCCATTGAGGAATTTGCTGAAAAAATCGGTCTGGCGTTCCAAATCGAGGACGATATACTTGATGTTACAGGTACGCTTGAAAAGCTCGGTAAGGCGACAGGAAGCGATGCCGCAAACCACAAGACTACGTATCTTACATATGTTTCTGTTGAAGAGGCACGTAGGCAGGCGGAAATCCTCACGGATGAAGCAACAAAAAGATTAGATATATTTGGAGAAAAAGCATTTTATCTTAAAGAGCTTGCCAGGTATCTTACTTCAAGAGACCATTAACAGAATGTGAGAATATGAAAAGAGATTCAGGCACCGACAAAATGACAACATTTTGATTGGTGAGAGAATCTCTTTTATTTATTTCAAATATTCGACTACTTCATCCACATTTCCGGCGCCCATAGTAATTACGGTGTCATCCCCTGCGGCAAGTGTCCTGATTATATCCGCTGCAGCCTTGAAGGATTCGGCATAGCGGCCTTCAACACCATGGCGGTTTTTCATTATATTAATAATGTCCCTGGAGCTGACTTCGCCCATATCCTTTTCTCTTGCGGCATATATATCAAGCAGGATCACTTCGTCCGAGTGAGTCAATGCTTCGGCAAATTCATTGAGTAGCTTTTTGGTGCGTGTGTACGTATGAGGCTGGAAAACCGTAATAACTTTGCCTTCCGTATAAGATTTTGCAGTTTTCAAGGTAGCTTTCATCTCAGAAGGATGATGTGCATAATCATCAATTATGGAAGCTCCGTTGACAGTGCCTTTGTATTCATATCTTCTGTGAGTGCCTTTGAAATCATGCAGACCGTTTTTAACCGTGCTGGCATTAACACCAAGAGCTAAACATGCTGCCGCTGCTGCCAGGGAATTTGATATGTTATGTTCTCCAAACACTCTCAGGTTAATATCTACAACCTTTTGACCTTTGTGCATAAGAGTATATGAAGGAGCGGGAAACAGGCTGATATTTTCCGGATAATAATCAGCTCCACTGTCAGAACCAAAGGTTATAACGCTGCATTTTAAATTTTTAAACAACTCCTCATGTTTTACATTAACTATCAGATGTCCGTCTGCAGGAATCTTTTCCGCATATTCTAAGAATGCGCTTTCAATATCACTTAAATCTTTGTAGTAATCGAGGTGGTCCTCTTCAATATTGAGTATGACCTCCATTGTTGGATTAAATTTAAGAAAATTTCTTTTATATTCGCATGCTTCCGTAAGTAGCAGATCATTGGAGCCTAAAAGCATATTACCTCCCAATGAATCCATTTCGCCGCCTAAAAATATAGTAGGCTGCATGTCTGTTTCTATTAAAATTGAGGAAAGCATACCGGTTGTGGTAGTCTTGCCGTGGGTGCCTGAAACACAAATTGCATGACTGTAATTTTTCATTAAAAGGCCAAGAAATTCCGCTCTGTCCATTATGTTCAAATTCAGCTCCTGCGCCTTCAGAAGCTCGGGATTGTCATTTGATATTGCAGATGTATACACCACCAGGTCAATATCATCGGTTATATTTTTACTTTCATGATTTATATGTACTTCAGCACCTAATTTCTTCAGCTTATCCACTATGTGAGAGCTGCTCCTGTCAGAACCCGAAACCCTCACACCCTCATCAAGCATCACCTCTGCCAGCGCGCTCATGCTTATTCCGCCTATACCGATAAAATATATATGATTATATTTTTGCATCTTATACTCCTCAAATATTTCTTTGCTATATTCATATGAATAAATCATGACATTATAACACATAAATGTGAACCATTCAATAATTTTGTGGATAGACACCTGACCAAAAACATGGAAATACGCCCAAGTGCGTGAGAATAGCTATTAATTAACTATGCGGATAATAGAAATATATTATGATGCAAAAATTTAGTGCATATATAAAGTATGGAAGAGATATAAGAGCACTTTAGGGTTCTTAACAGAAGAAACTCCTTAAATAATCCTGAACTTATAGAAATTAAAGGAGTTTCGATATTGTGGATAGAACATCATACTTTTTCGATTGTTTTTTATTTAATTGAATACCTGTATATCTCGTTTAAGTTATTATCATATCCATAAATTTTACTTACGACTGAATTCAAGTTATTTTGTATCACTATAAAGCTATTAGAATTTATTTCTGCTTCAACAACATTATTATCATTATACAATAACTTGATTGATTTAATACTTTTATCGTTAATTACTCCATACGTGATTGTTCTGCTGCTATTGTCGTTGCCTATGTCCTGAAGCATAGTGATATTAAAGGTTATGGGCACCGATGTAATTTCCTGCTGTGCTAAGGATATAAATTCAAAATTGCTCTGACGATTCTGAATTATAGATTGTATCTCAATCATTGTTTTTCTATAGGCAATGTTGTAGTACTTAATAAGTACAAATTCCTCATTTTTATTTCCTGTTTTTATCATTAATATTTTGACATCTTGATAAATAGTCTTATCTGCACCATCTATAAGTATAACATGATAAATATTTGACTTTTCTTCTTCTGTAAGTGCAGGTATATTTTGCTTACATGATGCAAAGAGAAAAATCAATATAAGGAAAAACAATAATAATCCCTTTGATTTCATAATTACCACCTATATTAAGTAAAAGTATTCTGTTCATTTATTATTTTTCATCTATATTTTCCGGGGTGAGAGCCATTGTCTGAGAGAAGGTTTGAATTTACTCTATTTGTTAAATATGGGCGTACTGAAATTATCAACAGAATTGTAAACGCAGACTTCCTTTCGTTTAGAACTCCTGCGTTATGTTTTGCTTGAAAGGAAGAATACGTAGTATTTTATACAAGAAACAACATAACAGAATTATAAGTAAAGCTTATTGACTAGGGGTTGTTCCAGCCTTATATTTTTCATACGAAATATCATTCATGATGAAAACGGCAAGTTTTCTATGCATTACACCTTTGCTAAGTGATGACATTCGCAATAAGACATGTGTATCTTTAACTTTATATTCCCAAAGCAAACCATTGTTCTCATAATCTATATTTCCATCCGAATATTTAACAAATTCATTGAAAATTGACCTTGAGGAGCCATTGATTCCATAAAGTTCTGTTGCTATGTCAATTAACAAAGGTAAATTCTCAACTTGTTGCTCTCGTATTTGGGTAGAGGAGTAGGTGTTGGGATATATTATTTGAGCTGACAAATATCTTTCATCGTCATTTCCAATTGATTCGAGAATAGCTGTAATTCCAATATCAGACCGACCATATTCATCTTCATCAACTTTCATAATGAATGAAGATTGGAATCCTCCAGTTTTTTCCTCAGCAATGCTCCATTCTAAATTTTTATCATTTAGTACATGCTCAACGATTTCTCTAGTAATAGGAAAATCATATTTATTCGTTGCCTTAGTACAAGATACATTTGAAACCAGTGCTATAAAAAGCACAATAGCAAGCAAATATTTTTTCATTTTTCTACATCTCCTATATTATAAGGGTAGCACGTAAATTGTGTACCCTTATAATTATTAAATAAATAAATTCTTATGTTAACGCCATGTTTTTGGATCAATTGTGCAGTGAATATTTGTTCCTTGCCCAATAGTATACCATTGTGTATCCCATAATCCGGTATTATCACAGCCTATCTTCCAAACCGAACGTGAATATGTTTTTGAATATTGGCGATTGCAATTGTTGCATTTTTCCACTGAATAATATTTGTATTCTACTAAGGAGTCTGAACCATAGCCGCCTTGCGGACAGCTAACCATTTTACATGCTCAACGGTTTCTCTGTTAATAGGAAACTCGTATGGCTCTGCACCCTTAGTACACGATGTGCTCAAAGCTAATGCTAAAATCAATATGGCAGAAAGAAAATATTTTTTTCATTTCAGACAACCCCCTACGTCTTTCGTTCCTGAAATTATGTTATTTAATTAAATTATGTTATTTAATATGTTATTATACAATATTTTCCGGGAACAGACAATAATTGAAATAGCAAAACAGTATGAAGTATAATTTTGTTGCATATGCTACAGCAATACTCTATAATTCTTTCAGTACATTTAAAATGTAAATTGGAGAAGTTTATGAAAAGTTATTTTAAAAAGACAATTCAGAATGTTGCCGTATTCTTGCTTGTTCTTATAGCGTTGAAAAATCTGCTTGTGGCTCTGCCGTTTAAATTTGCCGAAAGGTATCTTAACTTTTACATGAATATAGTGAATCCATATGCATCGCAGTTTCATCATGTTTTCTCATTCTTCATTGGGGCCATCATGCTTATTTTGGCTCATCAATTGTATAAAAGAGTGCGAATGGCGTGGTTTATACAAATAGTTATGCTGAGCATAACCATAGTGTTTCAGTTTGTACGATATCACGTGTTCACATTGCCTGTTTTATCAATAGAAATATTTGTTCTGGCAGTGCTTGTATGCTATCACAGGGATTTCAGCCGTAGGGCAGACAGAATAACGGTTAAAAAGGCATTGGCATTGATTGGATTTTCTTTTCTTCTGGTGATTTTTAATGCCAGCGTTGGAATATATATTATTAAGGAGCACATACGAAATATACACGATATTTATGATGCTTTGGAGTATTCGGTCAAGCTGCTTGTTTTTATGGACACTGACTTCATAACCTTTTCCGGAAAAATAGGAATGCTTTATACGGATTCACTTATTCTGATAAACTGGATTTGTATTATTTCATCAGTGCTTTTAATTTTGAAGCCGATTGTTTATAATCCTGTTGCTACTAAGCATGATAAGGAAGTTGTAAGGCAGATAGTTTTGAAATCAGGTCAAAATCCCATGGCATATCTATCTTTGGAAAATGATAAGAAATATTTTTTCGGCAAAAGTATAGAGGGTGTTTGCTCGTACCAGGTTGTAAATAACGTGGTTGTAATATGCGGAGATATGATATGCGCCAAACAGGACGGATTTATATTTTTAAACGAAATACTTGAATTTTGCCACGAAAATGCATATGAAATTTTATTTTTAAATATAACTGAGTACTTTGCCGAGCTTTATAAAATAGCCGGCTTCGGAGTAATTAAATATGGAGAAGACGCATGTTTCAGGTTGTCTGAATATAATCTTGCAGGGGGAAGTGTTGCCAAGGTTCGTGCGGCCATTAACCACGCAAACAAAGCAGGGATAACCGTAAATGAATACAAGCCGCTGAAGGGGAGAGACAGCAATATTGAACAGCAGATCTTGGATATTTCAAAGGAGTGGCTGGAGCACAAAAATTCGGATGAGCTTAGTTTTATGATAGGCGGTGTGGGGCTTGACAACCCTTTAGACAGAAGATATTTTTATGCTTCTGATATGGACAGGAAAATTTTGGGATTTGTGGTATTTCTACCGTATCTTTCAGGCAAGGGATATCTTGCGGATGTCACGAGACGGAGAAATGATGCTCCCCAGGGAGTGTTGGAGAAAATAACATATGATGCGTTCATGCTTATGAAGGAAGAAGGTGTGGAATGGGGAAATTTAGGGCTTTCCCCCCTTTACAATATCAATGACGGAGACAGGGCAACCTTCACAGAAAGGCTTTTTAGCTATGTGTATGAAAATATGAACAACAGCTATGATTTCAAGGCGCTTCATCATGCAAAGGAGAAATACGCACCCACAGAATGGCAGCCGAGATATCTGGCATACAGCCCGCGGCCGTTTTCTCCAAACCTGGCATATGCAATAGTGAGAGTTCAGGCAGGCAAAAATATAGCCAAAATGGTTATATCAGAATTTAAGCGGAGGAAGGAATGAGGGCTGTGATATTTTTAGAATTGAGGGAATCATTAATTTCTTGATTTTTCATTTCTTCAAATGTATAATTAGAGCTGTTGATAATAACGGGCTGCAATGGCCATTATGATAAAGGATGTATTATGAAACTAACGGTTAACAATTTAAAGGATACGGAGCAGGTTGGAAAAATTATAGCGCGCTGCCTTGAAGGGGGAACGGTGCTTTGCCTTGACGGAGATTTGGGAGTTGGCAAGACGGCAATTACTCAGTTCATAGCGCGTGAATTCGGGGTTGAGGACTATATAACAAGCCCCACATTTACAATTATAAAGGAATATGAAGGCAGACTGCCTTTTTACCACATGGATGTGTACAGGATAGATTCTGAAGAGGACATGTATGATTTGGGCTATGAGGAATATATTTATTCCGAGGGTGTAACAATCATTGAATGGTCGAATAAAATTGAAGATATACTTCCTGATGAAAGAATAAATATTGAAATACAGAGGCTTAATGATACAAGCCGAATTATGACTATTGACGGCAGGGGAAGGGTCTTTGAAAAAATAGCGGAGGAGCTTAAAAATTATGAAAGTACTGGCAATTGAATCGTCATCTATAACGGCATCCTGTGCTGTATCGGACAATGAAAAGCTTCTCGGAGAATATACGCTGAATCATAAAAAAACTCATTCGGAAAAGCTCATGCCTCTGATTGAAAGCCTGATGGCAGATCTGAATATCAGTATACAAGATATAGATGCAATTGCGGTTTCCGAAGGACCGGGCTCATATACAGGGCTGAGAATAGGTGCCGCCATTGCTAAAAGCATGGCTTATGCAGTCAATATACCCATTGTAAACGTACCTACCATGAAATCCATGGCAGGTAATATTCTTGATTTAAATAAATTGATTGTGCCCGTTATGGATGCGGGAGCAGGAAGAGTTTACAGCGGAATTTACAGATGGGAAAATCAGGAACTTGTTACTGTTGTGGAGCAATTTCCGTGCAATATTCATGAACTTACCGACGTGCTGAATGAATATAAGGAGCCGGCAATTTTTAACGGTGACGGCTCTGTTAACTACAGAAGTGTAATAGTTGAGAAATTTAAAGGAAAGATGTATTTCGCACCTGAAAGATTTAATTATTTATCTGCTTCAACTCTTGCCTGCATAGGCTGGAGCATGGCATTGAAGGGAGAATTGATTAAGGCCTCTGATTTCGCGCCTCAATATTTGAGGTTATCACAGGCTGAGCGCAATAGGAAGTAAGGAGGAGTTATGACAGTAGTAAGAGGTATGCGTTATGATGACTTAGATCAGATAACGGAAATCGAAAAAGAATGTTTTTCCTTACCGTGGTCTAAGGATTCCTTTGAGAGGGAATTGCAGAATGACCTTGCATATTATCAATGTGCCGAAGAAAATGGAAAAATAATGGGTTATATGGGAATGTGGCGTGTTCTGGACGAATGCCACGTAACCAACGTAGCAGTGCTGCCTGAATACAGAAAGATGGGAATAGGCAGCATGCTCATAGAGAAGATGGTGGAAATATGCAAATGCTCGGAAATACAGGCAATGACTCTGGAGGTACGGGAGTCAAATGCGCCTGCAATAGGGCTATATGAGAAATACGGCTTTGTATCGGCTGGCAAGAGACCCAGATATTATATGAAGCCGGTTGAAGATGCAATTATAATGTGGAAGAAAATATAGCGGCAGAGGATGAAAATAAAATGAAGAGAAGAACCGGAATTAAATGGCACAGAGTTATAATGCTTGCAGCTTTACTGCTGCTGCTCCTTTTTGGGGTTATCTATGCAATAGAGGGAAGGTTTGGCAAGGAAAATGGTCCAGATGAAGAGCATGTGGAAAATCCACGGGAGGAGCCTAAGGAAGAGCCTAAGGAGGAGCCGGTTACAGAACAGCCCGGAGAAACGCAAAATCCTGCGGAACCGTCAGAGACACAAAATCCGGGAACACCTTCAAATGAAAATCCTTCAGGACAAGACAGTGTAACAGTTGAGAATCCGGAGGCCATAGACGTGCTGGTAAATCGAAAGCATAGTCTTCCCGAAACATATGCTCCTGATGATTTGGTAAAATTGACGGATGTTCCGACTGTATTATCGAATCCTGAGGTCAACCAGCTGAGAAAGGCGGCATATGATGCACTGAAGGAGCTGTTTGAGGCAGCCAAGGATGAAAAGGAATATACATTGTATGCTCGTTCGGGATACAGGTCATATGGCACACAGGTTTCGTTGTACGGCTCCTATGTGAACAATCATGGTCAGGCGGCAGCGGACAAATTCAGTGCAAAGCCAGGACAGAGTGAGCACCAGACAGGTCTTTCCATGGATATAACATGTGAAGCAATGAATTTTCAGCTGGATACCACATTCGGCAAAACCGAGGAGGGAAAGTGGGTGGCAGAAAATGCCCATAGATTCGGTTTTATAGTGAGATATCCAGAGGGAAAGGAAAGCATTACGGGATATATGTATGAGCCGTGGCATATAAGATACTTGGGAAAAGAGCTGGCCGCTAAGGTATATGAATCCGGTCTTACTTATGAAGAACATCTGGAACAATAGAATTAACCCTGAAGCTGTGAAACTTCAGGGTTTTAATTTATTTTCTTGTTTATATAATAGTAGACAGGCAGTCCGAGAAGTGTTATGCCTATTCCTGTGAGGGAAAATACAGGGCTGTCTATTATGGTGTTAAAAAGTATATATGCTCCGCCCACTATGCCGATAATCGGAGTGATTGGATACAGTGGAACCTTGTATTGCCAGTCCTTCTGAGGATATTTCTTTCTAAGGATGAAGACACCGTATACACCCATTGTGAAGAAAATCCAGAGAACAAATACAAGCAAGTCAGTCAATGTGTTGAATGTACCGGATAAAATATAAATAATGGCTATTAAGCTTTGCATAATCAAGGAGTTTGCAGGTGTAACAAATTTGGGATGTATCTTGCCTATAAATTCCGAAAAAGGAAGCTGCCCTCTTTGACCCATTACCATTGGAACTCTCGCTCCTGTCATAAGATATCCGTTGAGTGCTCCGAATACAGAAATCATAATACCTGCCGTTATAAATGTTCCGCCGTTTTTACCGAACATTACCACGGCTGCATCTGCCGCAGGTGTTTTCGATGATATAATTTCAGTTAACGGAAGAACCTTAAATAGTATAAGGTTAAATATTGCATATACTGCAATAACAAAGATTACACCCAGTGATATTACCTTGGGCAGGTCCTTTGAAGGATTCTTGAGCTCACCTGCCATATTTGTAACGCTTATCCATCCGTCATATGCCCACAGTGTACCTAATATTGCCGCACCAAATCCTGTTCCTGCGGGAAGGGATCCTACAGCACCGTTTTTTTGCGTCACGGTGTTGAAGGTTATTCCCACAAAGATTATTGCAACAATGGGTATAAGCTTACCGATGGTTGCAAGGGTCTGTATTATGCCTCCGAATTTTGTTGATATTACATTCA
This sequence comes from Firmicutes bacterium UBA2530, assembly GCA_002340985.1. Classification (GTDB taxonomy): domain Bacteria; phylum Bacillota; class Clostridia; order Tissierellales; family Sedimentibacteraceae; genus Sedimentibacter. The sequence continues at coordinate 73,911 of DDNC01000008.1, forward strand.
TCAACAATATGAATGCAAGCACCGCCACAGCAATGAGTTTTTGCTGCATGTCGGTCATGGGGATAAAGAAGTTTGCATATGTCGCGAAAGCTATAGTTTGTGCGGCAACAGATGCAGGATAGGATATAATTGTCTGAACCCATCCCAGCAAAAATCCGAAAACATCACCGTACAGTTCCCCAAGATAAGTATAAAGGCCGCCTGATTTTGGAATTGCAGAGGCTATTTCCGCAATTGCCAGTGCAGATGCCAATGTTATGATTCCGCCAGCAACCCATGCTAAGATTGCCATAAATGGTGAACCGGCACTTTGTAAAACTATTCCCGGTTTTAAAAATATACCGGAGCCAATAATCATTCCCACAACTATTGCCATAGCTTCAACAAAGGTTACATTTTTTTTCAAAGATTTGTTTGTCATTTTACCTCCGTAATGCTGATAATATTGTTAAAATAATAACAAATAGATTATAGTATAGACCGCTTGTAAAGTCAATCTGTTTTAATGAAAAAAATAAACATGCTTATATTATTAGCAAAAACATGAAATTTAATTACAAAATAAAGTCAAACATATTGTTAAATTTAAGACATGAATATTCTGAGAAAAGAATAAGACTGCTGCATTCATGCAACAGTCTTACTGTTGTTTATTTTTCTATTAATTCGTATACGTCATTTGCATACTGCACAGGGTCCTCTATAGGCAGCCCCTCAATGAGCAATGCTTGATTGTACAGAACATTTGCAAGCTTCTTTAGCTTTTCTCTGTCATCTACATAGAACGATTTTATTTTTGTAAACATCTGGTGCTCTGTGTTGATTTCAAGTATTTTTTCGGCGTGAACATCTCCCGCCATGCTGTCAGGCATTGCCTTCAATACCTTCTCCATCTCTATGGACAGCTCTCCTTCTGTAGCAAGGCACACAGGATGAGTTTTCAGTCTCTTGGAAACTCGTACTTCTTTAACCTTGTTATTTAATGCTTCCTTCATAAAGCTGAATATGCTCTTGTCCTCTTCAGAGCTTTCCTTTTCATCCTCTTGCTTAAGGTCAAGGTCGGCATTTGAAATATTCTTGAATTCTTTTTCTTTGTAGTTCATGAGAACCTTGATTGCAAATTCGTCAATTTCATCTGTGAGATACAGAATCTCAAACCCGCTGTCGGCAACAAGCTCTGTTTGAGGAAGTTTGGCTATGCTGTTTACATTCTCACCTGCGGCATAGTATATATATTTTTGGTCTTCCTTCATTCGGGACACATATTCGTCAAGGGTAACAAGCTTTTTCTCTGTAGATGAATAGAACATTACCAAGTCCTGCAGAATTTCTTTGTTTGTGCCCCAGTCGCTGTACAGACCGAACTTCAGTGTTTTTCCAAAATTATTGAAGAATGTTTCATAGTTTTCTCTTTCATTCTTGAGCATGGACAGAAGCTCGCTCTTTATTTTTTCTTTTATTTTCTTGGCGATGAACTGAAGCTGCCTGTCATGCTGCAGTATTTCCCTTGAGATATTCAGAGATAAATCCGCTGAGTCAACCAATCCCTGCACAAAGCCGAAGTAGTCGGGTAATAGGTCGCCGCATTTGTTCATTATGAGCACGCCATTTGAATAAAGCTCCAGCCCCTTTTCAAATTCCTTTGTATAGAAATCAAAAGGAGTTCTTGAAGGTATGTACAATATTGCGTTGTAGCTTGTCATGCCCTCAACACTAATATGAGAGTACTTTAACGGCTTGTCGTAGCCAAAGTGCTTTTCCTCATAAAAGTTTTCGTAGTCTTCCGGTTTAAGCTCACTTTTATTTTTTCTCCAGATTGGAACCATGCTATTCAGGACTTCATCCTCGAAGTAGTCTTCGTATTCGCTTTCTGTTCCTTCTTTTAAACGGCTTTTCTTCATCATCATTTTTATAGGATACTTGATAAAGTTCGAATATTTCTTTACGAGGCTTTTAATTTTGTATGAATTGAGGAATTCATCATACTCATCATCCTCAGTGTTTTGTTTAACCTTTATTATTATGTCGGTTCCGGCAGTGTCCTTTTCGCAGGATGTAATTGTATATCCGTCTGCCCCGCCTGATTCCCATTTGTACGCTTCGTCAGAACCTTGAGCTCTGCTTATTACGGTTACTGTTTCAGCAACCATAAATGCCGAATAAAAGCCGACGCCAAACTGACCGATAATATCAACGCCGTCCTTTGCTTCGTTGTTTGATTTAAAGTCAAGGGAACCACTCTTTGCAATTGTGCCGAGATTTGTATCAAGCTCTTCCTTTGTCATACCTATTCCGGTATCTGATATTTTAAGAATTCTCTCATTTTCGTCAACAGATATCCTTATGTAGAAATCATCCTTGTTGAATTCAATGCTTGAATCGGTCAATGATTTATAGTAGCTTTTGTCAATTGCATCGCTGGCGTTGGAGATGAGTTCTCTTAGGAAAATTTCCTTGTGTGTGTAAATTGAATTAATCATTAAGTCAAGAAGTCTTTTTGATTCGGATTTAAATTGTTTTTTAGCCATAATTCATTCTCCTGTTACTCTTAATATTCATAAAGTAATGCATTCCGTATTCCGGAGCTTGTTATTAGCACTCGAAAGCAATGAGTGCTAACTCACTTTATATTTTAGCAAATGAATTATATTTGTCAATAGATGTAATTAAAATAAATATAAAATAGAGTGAAAGTTATTAAAATATTGACAATGATTTTGTAATGTAATATACTTTGGAAGTCAAAGTAATTAAACATTGACTTTGTTGCTATAATTTATTATTTTATATATAGCTGATTTATAGAGTATGGGAGGTTTAAATTGCCAAACGAAAAATTAACAGAGCTCAGAGAAAGAACAGAAGAAGTTATGATGGGCGGCGGACAAAATGCCGTGGATAAGCAGCATGAGAACGGTAAGCTGACCGCAAGAGAAAGAATCACGAGAATTCTTGACGAAAACAGCTTTGTGGAAATAGACGCATTTGTTGAGCACAGGTGTGTTAATTTCGGAATGGAAAAAAAGCCTGCGCCCGGAGAAGGTGTCGTAACAGGTTATGGAACGATTGGTGGCAGGCTGGTATACATATACGCTCAGGACTTTACGGTTATAGGCGGTTCGTTAGGAGAAATGCATGCTGCAAAGATAGCTAAAACTCAGGAAACTGCATTAAAGGTGGGAGCGCCCATAATAGGAATCAATGATTCCGGCGGAGCAAGAATACAGGAGGGTGTTGATGCATTATCAGGATACGGGAAGATTTTCTACAACAACACTATGGCATCCGGAGTTATCCCTCAGTTATCGGTTATATTGGGACCTTGTGCGGGAGGCGCGGTTTATTCGCCAGCATTGACGGATTTTGTTTTCATGGTGGAAAATATCAGCAAAATGTTCATTACAGGGCCCGAGGTTATAAAGGCTGTTACAGGTGAGGTGGTATCGGGTGAAAAGCTCGGCGGTGCCATGACGCATAACAGCATAAGCGGAGTTGCCCACTTTGTTGATAATTCTGAGGATGAATGCATTGATAAAATAAAGAAGCTTTTGAGCTTTCTGCCCCAGAATAATATGGAGACGGTGCCTGTTCAGGAGACGACCGACGAACTTAACAGAATAGACTCGGTGTTAAATGACATTATACCTGATAATCCAAATAAGGCATATGATATGAAGGATGTTATTTATTCATTGGCAGACAGAGGAGAATTCCTTGAGTATCAGCCATATTATGCTATGAATATAATTACGGGCTTTATGAGATTGAACGGAAAAAGCGTGGGAGTAGTAGCAAGCCAGCCAAAGGTTCTGGCAGGATGCCTTGATATAAATGCTTCAGATAAAGCAGCAAGGTTTATCAGAACATGCGATGCATACAATATACCATTGCTTACATTGATGGATGTTCCCGGATTTTTGCCTGGAACAACACAGGAGTACGGCGGAATCATAAGACACGGTGCAAAAATGCTTTATGCGTATTCTGAGGCTTCAGTGCCTAAGGTTACTGTAATCACAAGAAAAGCATACGGCGGTTCATATATTGCAATGTGCAACAAGGAGCTTGGAGCAGATATGGTGCTTGCATGGCCTACGGCTGAAATAGCTGTAATGGGCCCCGAGGGAGCTGCCAATATTATATTCAAGAAAGAAATAGAATCCGCTGAAGATAGAAATTTAAAGCGCAGCGAAAAAATAGAAGAGTACAGAGAAAAGGTAGCGAATCCATATACTGCTGCGGCAAGAGGATATGTAGATGCGGTGATAGAGCCTGCTGAAACGAGAAAAAGAATAATCAGCGCCTTTGACATGTTGACAGGTAAAAGGGTCTATAAGCCTGAGAAAAAACATGGCAACATTCCTCTGTAAAGGTGGTTTATATGGGGATTTTCAGCAATTTGTTTAAGAAAAAGGACGAAATTGAAATAAAGAGAGATACTGTTCATATTGAAAATAAGGACGACGAGGATGAAATAACTGCTGTAATCGCGGCAGTAGTGGCATCCATGGACGAGGAGGACGAAATTGTTGCGGCCATTACTGCAGCAGTATCGTGCATGCTGGGAAAAAGCACAAGTGAGTTTGTGGTGAAAAACATAAAAAGAACTTCTGAAATTGACTCTTTATGGGCATTAAGAGGAAGAATGAATCAGATGAGATAATATGGAGGATTGAATGAAAAAATTTAATGTAACAGTAAACGGAAAAGCCTATGCAGTTGAAGTAGAAGAGGTTGGAGCAGGACAGGGCGGCTTTACATATCAGCCTGTACAGCAGGCAGCACCTGCACAGGCTGCGGTAACAGTACAACAGCCTCAGGCAGCTCCGGAGCAGCCTAAAGCAGCACCTGCACCAAAGGCTCCTTCGGGACCGGTTTCAGGGGAGACAATATCCGCACCAATGCCGGGAACTATTTTGGATATTAAGGTTACTGAAGGACAATTAATTAAGGCTGGTGATATTCTGGTGATTCTTGAAGCAATGAAGATGGAAAATGAAATAGTTTCACCTAAGGATGGAATTATAAACGGAATTCATATTGCTAAGCTTTCTGCTGTAAGCACAGGTGATCCGCTGGTGACTATAGAATAAAAATTAAATTTTCTTAACTCTTCTTGGAAAAAGAAGAGTTTTTTTTTGTAGTAATATGTGTTAAAATGTAAAAACGTATATGCAAAGATGATGAACGTAGTATATTGCCAAGGGGAAGAAAATGATAAGCAATGAAGATATAATAAGGCTGCAGCTGGTTAATGGACTGGGTAGAAAAACAATCAGCAAAATTTTGAGTTACATTGAAAACAAAAACTTAAAATTAAACAACTTTTCGGATATCGTAAAGCTATTAAAAGACATGGACATAAAAAGACTTAAAATAGATTTGGAAAAAATTGAGTCTAATGTTTCAGAAATCCTTGAGTGCTGCAATAAAAATAAATTTAAAATTATTGGAATATATGATGACGATTATCCAAAAAGGCTTAATGAAATAGAGGATAGACCATTAATACTTTATGTTGACGGCCATGAGGATTTGCTTCATTATAACAGCAATATTGCAATAGTTGGTTCGAGGAACCCCTCGCAGGAAGGTTATGAAATCAGTTCCATTTTTGCGGAAAAGCTAACTGAAGAGCACTGCTGCATAGTCAGCGGCTTTGCTTCAGGATGCGATGAAGCTGCCCATAATGGATGTTTGCAGGCCAAGGGAAGGACCATGGCTGTTATTCCTTCAGGTCATCTTCAGGTGCTGAAAAATAATAAAGCCCTGTACAATATGATTATATTAAACGGAGGTGTGGTTGTATCCGAGCTTCCTCCCAACGCAAAGGCTGAAAAGCACGCCTTTATTGACAGGAACAGAGTTATAGCGGCTCTGTCCGAAGGTGTGATAGTTATCGAAGGAGGCCAGAAAGGCGGGACATCTCATACGGTTAAATTTGCAAATGCATACAGCAGACCTGTGGCATATACATCGAGCCTTTCAGGTATGGAACAGACCACAATTTTTAACAGTGAAATAGAGGTTATTGATAGCTTTGACAAACTTATAAAATTTAAAAATAAATCTTGTAAAAAAGTTCTTGACAAAGCGGTTTCACAGTAGTATAATAAATTTTGTTGTTAACGCAACAACCAGCCGGCGGATGTGGCGGAATTGGCAGACGCACTAGACTTAGGATCTAGCGGGTTACCGTGGGGGTTCGAGTCCCTTCATCCGCATTAAAAGACAAGTTATTAGATAACTTGTCTTTTTATATGCCTTTTATGACCTAACCCACAAAGACCACTAATTTATGCGACATAGTAGCAGATAAATTAGTGAATTTTGTAGCGAAACCTGTTTTTTGACAAAAATCCTCACATGCAATAGCAATTGACATAACATAAGAATAAAGCAATTATTAGGTGAGGCAAAGAAATGAATATTATTGCAGAAACAGACAGATTGATTATAAGAGAATTTGATGAAAATGATGTTTTGAGCCTTTATAAGATAGAAAGCGATCACAGAATAATTAAATATATTCCATGGAACAGGTTGAGCTCCCTGAAAGAGTGTAAACGTCAGATAAATAAATATATCAGCGGTTATCAAAGAAATATGTTAAACAGCTGGGCTGTAGTAGTAAAAGAAACAAATGAGGTTATAGGAATTACACAGCTCATTTATTCAGCCAAAATCAGGGGAGTTGAAATAGGTACAAAAATACATCCGGATTACTGGAGTAAGGGATATGCGTCGGAATTAACCCGTGCTGTTGTTAATTACGGGCTTTATGAGCTGGGAATCGATGAAATAACAGCTGTGACAGACGTGAATAATGCCGGGGCAATCAAGTCTCTAATCAACATGGGAATGTCATTGAAAAAATATGGCTATTATAATGGCGCAGAGTCGGCGTTTTTCAGTGTGAAAAGAAATAATCAGCCGTAAATTGACATATAAAAAAGATGTCAAACGGTGAACAATATCGTTGACAAATGTTTAGTAATATGGTAGTATATAAATAATTAAATAGGCAAAATTTTCTAAAGAAAATGACGCAAAGCTATAGGGTCTAAGCCATGAAAGTGGTATGACAGCCAGTTGCTGTACAATGTTACATTGATTGTTTTAGCTTTGCTGCTTTCAGCAAAGCTTTTATTGTTTTACAAAGGAGGACAACCATGAAAAAAATAATATTATTCACATTGATTATGATACTTGCTCTATCTTCCGTGGCTTATGCATCGGATATATATAAAAGCTCCAAGTCAGAAATTGATGCCTCAAACGCTTCGGATGGATATATAAAGGTAAAATATTTAAACGAAACAACGAAAAAGCTCAAGGTCATAATTGATAAGGGCACCTCTCAATACACATATGATTTGAACAACAAGGGAGAATACGATACATATACTTTGCAATTGGGAGACGGAAGCTATAAAATAAGAATATTTGAAAATATAAGCGACAATAAGTACGCAACAGTTCAGACAAGCACTATTACTGTTAAGCTTAAAGACCAGAATGCACCATACTTAGTACCAAACCAGATGGTTAATTTCAATGATCAATCAGAAACGGTAAAAAAGGCAAAAGAACTGACAGAAGGAAAAACAACAGATATTGAAAAGCTTGATGTTATATATGATTATGTAATTTCAAACATAACATATGATAATGAGAAAGCAAAGACTGTAAAAAGCGGATATCTTCCGTCAATAGACGATATTCTGAATAAAAACAAGGGAATTTGCTTTGACTACGCAGCTGTAATGGCAGCCATGCTTCGATCTGAGTCCATTCCGTCCAAGCTTGTCATGGGTTACACTTCAAATCTAAGTGCATACCATGCGTGGAATGAAGTATACACCGAGGAAACAGGATGGATTGTGCTGAATGAAATGTATTTCGACGGAAACCAATGGAGGCTGATGGATTCAACAATAGCATCTTCCGCAAAGCAGTCAAACAGCCCAAAGGTTATGGAAAGCACAAATAAATTAATAAACAGCAAAAATTACACCAAAGAATTTGAATACTAAAATTAAAACCCCTGTGTTGTCACAGGGGTTAATTTTATACTGCTTTCCTATAATGCAGACAAATATTTGCCCGCATTATAGGAAAGCAGTATATACTAATCCGCTTCAAGGTAACTTATTTATGCGGATTAGTATTATACTAATTTTTTGATCATAAAGTCAGGGTCAGATGCGTGCAGCAAAGCATTTGCTCTTGTTATGAGTCCTTCTCTGTACAGCTCGATTATGCTTGTATCCATTGATTTCATCCCTTTTCCTTCGGACGAATATATAAGGCTGTTCAGTTGATGAACCTTGGAGTCTCTTATTAAATTTGAAACGGCGTTATTTACAAGCATTACCTCGAATGCAGCGGCTCTGCCTATGACAGGGGACGGAATGAGATGCTGAGATATAACCGCCTGAAGCTGCATTGAAAGTTGTATTTTTATTTGCTGCTGCTGATTTGAAGGAAATACGTCTATTATCCTGTCTATCGTGTTTGCTGCCCCTGTTGTGTGCAGGCTGGAAAAAACAAGATGTCCCGTTTCTGCGGCGGTCAAAGCAATTTCAATAGTCTCCAGGTCGCGCATTTCTCCTATGAGCATAACGTCAGGAGACTGCCTCAGCGCTGAACGAAGCGAAGAAATGTAGCTTTCGGAATCTGTGTATATTTCACGCTGGCTCACGATTGATTTCTTATGCCTGTGAATAAATTCAAGAGGATCCTCAAAAGTCATTATGTGGCAGTTTCTTTCCTGGTTTATTTTATCAATTATACACGCCAGTGTCGTTGATTTGCCGCTGCCCGCAGGGCCTGTGACCAGGACCAGACCCTTTGTCTTTTTATGTAAATCCATAACAACATCTGGTATCCTGAGTTTTCCCGGATCTGGAAGCTCAAAAAAAACCACCCTTATAACGGCAGCGTAGGAATTGCGCTGCATATATGCGCTTACTCTGAATCTGCCCAGCTTGGGTACCGAGAAGGAGAAATCTTCATCTCCTCTGCTGCACAACTCGTCTATATTTTCATTTTTGGCAATTGCAAATATATCTCGTATAATATTGTATGTATCCTCAGCGGTTAGAGGCACCGTATCTACAGAAAGAATTTCTCCCATAATTTTGTATGAGAGAGGTCTTCCGGCAATTATAAAAATATCAGAGGCCTTTACATTAATAGCATAATTAAATATTTCTTCAATGTTCATGTCATTCTAATCCTTTCCACAGGTCAATATTTTGTTCCTCAAAAACAGGTAGTTCTATTGATGTTAAATTCCATGTTTCAATGTCATAGCGTGGTTGTCCTATTAACTCGTCGTAGAATATATTTAATGTTACACAAATTTTCTGGTTTTTAGTTCCGAGCGCTTCGTAATATATCTTTAAGGAACTGTTATTTTTTTCAATTGCAGAAATTCCTTCGATTTCAGAAAGCAAGTCTGAGGCAGAGCCGAAAAAATGCTCGGACGTCGGATGTAAATCAGATATTGAATCCAGCACTCCGCATATCTCAGATAGTTTTTCTTCGGCCTTCCCATTAGTGGCATAATAATCGTAATTTATTTCCTCTGTTTTCTTTGCAAGCTTCAAGTCTGAAATTGCTGTAACAAAAGACAGAGATGCAAAGACAGTGAGGCATACGACAACAAATACTACCACAACGATGGTACCGCCTGCTCCAAGGGAAGCATTGGAATACTTCATAGTTTTATGTTCCATTTTTACCTCCTGCCACTTTCAGAGAAAAATTTCTTTGTATTTATTTTATACAATGTGGTAACATCCTTTCCTTTGTCAATAAAGGGATAAGGTATAGATTTTTCGGCAGTAATATTTATGTCCTTCAGCTTGCGGGAATTTATTGAAGCATCTGCTATGGTTATTGATACAACATATACTTTATTTTGTTTATCACAAACATCCCAGTTTTTATCATAGTAATTAATAAAGGTAATGTCATTGATAGCTTCATTTTTATCCGCGCAGCTTTCGGTAAAATATTCTTTGACTTCGTCCATGCTGTCGAAGGACTTAATCATTTCCGCGCCGGATTGAACGATATTTCCTGCAAATATCATGTCGTTTGCTTTTATCTGAGTGAATCTTGACAGTGCAAAGCAATTGAGTATAATGGCTCCAGCGACAGCAAATATTAATATTGATATTATAATTTCAACAAGGGATACCTCTAAGTTTACAGATATCTTATTTTTCATTTCAACCTCTTAATTAGAATATAAGTTTAAAATAAGCTCAGTTGTTTTTTCCTTATCCGATACGCTGAGCTTGTATAAATTGTCTTTAAGTTTTTCTATATTAAAGCTTTCGGCATCTGTGACCTTCATGCCGTCATCGGGACTGAAGGCTATGCTTTTATCCGCAAACATTTCATAAATTGCTCCGTCATAAAAGTAAATCCATGTTTCAAATTCGTAGCCGTCATATATCTCGCTTATTACTACAGCACTCTGACCGCTAAGGCTTTCTGTTCTTACACTGTTTTTTCTGTCAGCTTGACGAATTTTATTTGCAACATATGAAATAGATACTCTTTTTTCATAATTGAGTGCCCTTTCTTCATTAACCTTAGAATATATGTTTTTTCCAAGCAATATGATCATAGACGATAAAATTACAATCATTAGAAAAAGGATCATTATAAAAACAAATTGAAATGAAAATTGCTTTTCATTATTTTTATTAATCATCAGACTCCCCTATTTTAAATAAATTTCAATTCCCGGCATTATGTTTGAAGCGAAGATGCGATAACTCACAACATATTTGTCGTGATTTATAACCAATCCGTAATTATCCTCCAGATACTTTAGTGACGGAGGATAAAAACCCTCAATGGCATAACATAAAACAGCATTTTTTATTATGGCATCTTTTAATATGTTGTATTTTTCGATTTCATTTGATTTCTGAGTATTCTCAACTGCCATGTACAGAGCAATTGAAAAAGCAATTACTATGCATATGGTGAGAATTTTCAGCTTATGGATTTTCAAAACTATTACCTCCTATCCTATTGAAGACATTATGTTCATCAAAGGAAGCATTACTGAAATCAATATGAAGCCTATAACTGTACACAACACTCCCACCAGGACCGGCTCGACCAATGATACGGCACTGTTGATAGCCTGATCCGCTTCATTCTCGTATATATCTGTCAGTTTTTTCATTACAACGTCAGTTTCGCCTATACGCTGTCCCATGCTCAGCATTTGGAGATGAATACCGGAGAACAGAGACAGTCTTGATACTGATTTTATAAAATCGTCTCCGGAATTTATATATTGACTGCATTGTTCCACCTTGCTTTTCAATTGAGGTTCTTCAACAACATCAAGGAGAAGGCTCATTGAACTTTCTATGTTCATTCCGCTTGATAAAAGAAGTGATAAACCTGATGAAAATCTATAGGCAGTTATTTTTTGCATTATGGTTTTTGTAAATACAAATCTATGTAGAAAATTGCCGATGTATGCCTTGCCATTTTGTGATTTATAAAATATGAGTATGGCTGCAGCTATGAATAAAACTGCAAGAACAAATACAAGAGCAAATTTACCCGCCATCATACCTGTGGCAAAGGATATATTGAAGGTTTGCCTGCTTGGGAGCTCTCCTCCAAGCTCTCGTGCCATTTCTTCAAAAATAGGAAAAATCTTTGTAACCAGAAGAATTATAACAAAAGTCATCATTACAAACAGCATTGCAGGATAAAAAATAGAATTGCGTATTTTGGATTTCAACACAGCCTCTCTATCATAATATTGTGACAATGAGTTCATTACGTCCTCAAGCCTTCCTGTTACAACGCCTATTTGACACATGCTTACTATATGTGAAGGAAAGCATCCGGAATCCTCCATTGCCGTGTAAAGCGGCACCTTATCCTCAAGAGCTTCCTTTAGAGTTCCAAGTATATTTTTCATTCTACCGTCTTCCAAATCATTGTACATCCAGTCGATCCCATCAGAAATGAGCATTCCTGATTTCAATATCATTGCCATCTGGGAGCAAAAAAATGATAATTCTGAAGAAGACAGTTCTTTATGCAACACATTTTTCATATACACACCATCCAACTTAAATTAGCAAATTAATCACATTATAATTCGGCTCAATTGTCAAAAATATTAAGGCAATTTTATAAAATGTGCTAAATTATTTGGATTTTTGACCGATAAGAGAGGTAACTATTTTCATAATCTTCATATATTATTCATGGATAAATTCTTTGATTAAAATATGATAAATAAATTAAAAAAGGGATTGACAAAGGCATATAAGTAGGCTAAAATTAAAAGCACTTCTGACTTTTAAGGAGTTTTCAGAACTTAAAAAATCATTTGAGAAATTAGTTGACAACAATAAACACCTGTGTTAAACTAACAAAGCTGTCGGAGATGGCAGCAAATAAAACAATAAAGCAAATTAAAAAAAGTGGTTGACATAAAGAATAAAGTATGATAAACTACTTAAGCTGTCTCACCAAAAGGAG
>DDNC01000012.1:0-48836 GCA_002340985.1 Firmicutes bacterium UBA2530
GTAGACCGAGGGGTTGTGGAGCCGCCGCCATTGGAGCCGCCATTGCCAGAGGGTGCCTCATTCGTTGTGACGTTGAGCGCCGTGCTGACGGTGCCGGGTAGTGTTGCGGCGGTGGCCTTAATCCTGGCCACAAAGCTGTACGCGGTGCTGCTGCTCAAGCCAGAGAAGCTGTTACTGTTCTGCCAGGTCACGCCGCCGTCCTTGGAGTATTCATAGCCCGCCATAGCGGTCAGCGTCACGCTGCCGGAGGTCTTGCTTTCCAGCGTCGGAGCGTTGGAAGTCACTGCGACAGCGATGGTGATAATGGTGCGTTCATTTGTCGTTTCGTCCTTCTGGCGCACCTTGACAGTGCCAGCAGAAAAGGTCAGTCCGGTGGTACTGTCTGCGACACAGTCCTGCCATGTGCCGCCGCCATCCAGACTGTACTGTATATTTGCCGTCGTGCCGGTAAGCTTCCCGGCGGCAACGTCACAGCTCACGCCAGTCAAATCAAGAGAACTGTGGACGGCCCACGCTGCGCTGAGCACCGGATAGTCGCCGTTTGTCGGACTACTCCCGCTGTCGGTCTTCCATGTACGATAATCGGTGCTGGCCTTATTGTTGACCCAGCCGTTCAGTCTTTCGAGGAGAATACCTGTGTATGCAAGCGTCTGCGCCCACACAAACTGATCTGCCGTCCCCGCCGTCAGCGNNTTTATCGCTGCCAATCGTGCCGCAGCCGGTGATTGTGGGTAATTTCCACGCGTTTCCAATTCCTTTACCTACCGCGCTGCTTAAATAATAGCAATTCTTAACGGTGCCGTCACCGCTACGGCCAATCACGCCGCCCGCAAAGCTGTCACTGGCATTTGCCGCCGTTACACTGCCGATGCTGTAGCAGTTAATGACGTTGCTTCCAAAGTTATCACCTGCAATGCCGCCGGCATAAGCATAGGAGTCGCCCGTGCCTGACGCGGTCGCGCGGATGTTGCCTGTGTTAAAGCAGTTGGTGATGGCGGTTGCTGAATCTGCGATGCCCACAAGTCCTCCGGCACAGGCAGTGGTATTGTATTGCGTCCCGCTGCTCGTCACGGTGACGTCTGTGTGGCTGCAGCAGTTTACGATGGTACTCCTCGTTGCGTACGCCACAAGCGCGCCGCCATAGCTGCCGTCTAAACTATTGCTGATTTGGACGCTGCCCGAAAGGCAGAGGTTCTTGATTGTCGCTCTGGATGTGCGACTGAACAGACCGGCATAAGAAGCGGCGCTTGCCGTCAGCCCTGTGATGCTGTGCCCCTGCCCGTCAAAGGTGCCGGTGAAAGATGAGCCGGATTCATTGCCCACCGGCGTCCAGCTAAAGCCGCTCACATCCACATCGTTTGCCAGCAGGATGGTGTAATCCAGATAGCTGGTGCCGCTTGCCGACCAGAACGCCGCACCCTTGGGGGTTTTGATGGTGAGGGTGGTGCCGTTCAGCACATAGTCCGTGCCGGAAACCGCGTCCGCCGCATACGCCGCCGCCGTGTGGAGCGTGGCATTCACGGTATAGTTCAAGGCGTTTGAGGTGGCAGCGGTGTTATAAGCAGTAGCGGCGTACGCAGCGGTCAGGGAATAGGTTCCCGCGCTGCTGGGCGTCCAAGTATAGGTAGCCACGCCACCGGAGCTCAAGCTTTCCTCGCCGATAGTATCCGTTCCGTTCTTAAAGATAATTTTCCGCTCGGTTAAACCGGCAGGTACAAAAAAGCCCGTAAGGGTTGCGGTCAGGGTGACGGGGATTCCCGTGTTCTGTGGACTTGCGGGAGATGCTGTCAGCGCAAGGGCAGTCGTGTTGCCGACGACGGTCAGAGTCACTTCGTTGGAGTAAACTGTGCCGCCCGAATAAGTTACGTAATAGCGCAGCTTATAGGTACCCGAGGTGTCGAGCGGGAGTACGCCATTCGACCAATTTGTCCAACTGTCGGGGTAAACGGGAATCTGCCAGCCTTTCGCTGTAATCGTAACCCCATTATTCGTTATGGTTGGCTTGTAGCTATCAAGCTCGCTCAGCGTAAGGCTATGCCCCGCCGTAAAGGAGCAGGAAATCTTCAGCGTACCGACGACAGGCACGGGCACCGCAAGCTGCACCACCTGTGCGCTGCCGGAGCCGCTGTTTTGAATGATGTAGCTGCTGTTGTCGCTGAAGAAATAGCCGCTGTAATCTGCGCTGTTTGCGCCGGTGATGTCGACAGGATTGCCGCTTGTGGGCGCGGAGTTCGCGGTCACACCGATGGTTGCACCGGTGATGAGCGGCGTATCGCTCAATAAGTAAATTGTGTTGCCTGTCACTACCACATTGCGTACAAGGCCGGAGCCGGTCACTGTATTATCTTTAATCACGGCTGTGCCGCCTACGCTAAAAGTATTTCCAAAAACACTGCCATTACCGGATGCTTGATTATCGGTAATGCTGCCGCCCGTCATGGTGAAGAGTCCTGCCGCATAGACAGCGCCGCCATTACCGGATGACTGATTCTCGGCAATACTGCCGCCCTGCATATAAAAAGCACACTGCCAGTCTGCTGTCTTTACACCACCACCGTCCCCGGTGGTCTTGTTGCCGGTGATATTGCCGCCTTGCAGGGTACCTGTACCCGCGTTCCACACATACACACCGCCACCGGTATTATCGGAGTTCCATCCTCCTGTGATGCGACCCTGGTTTGAAACATCGGTTGTACTGCTGTCCTTGATGGTCAGAGTCACGCCCACAGTGATTACATTGCCGTTCGGGGTAGCCTCCGTCAGTCCCCGGTCGATATTCTTGCCATTGAGATCAATGATGGCAGTTCTACTGTTAAAGGTCAGAGGCCATATGGTGTGGTTGTCCTTGTTGATATCTGTTAAAAGCTGGATATATTTCGTGCCGCTTTCTCCCCAAATATTATTTGCATAGCTTATGGCCTCGGCCAGTGTGCCTTCTGTCCAAGTTGACGGCGCGGTGCCGTCGCTTTGCGCCACGCCCCATCGGGCTTGAGATGTTGGGGTGGCCGGGCTGATTTGCACGTACTTATAGGTGTTGTTCTGACCATAAACATTTCCGGCGAAGGTAACAGGAGCCCCTCCGTTACCTGTTTTATCCGTTGATGCCGTCGCCGCAAGACCGATGGCAGTCGGAACCTTGCTAAAATTGAGTGCGCAGTTGTTTCCTGTGGCGGTAACGGTGGAGGCGGAAATCGTGGTATTAACGTTGGATGCGGTTCTTATGCCATAGCTCTCGCTATAGGTACTGCTACCACCGTTGGCCGTAACGGTGGAGTTTTCAATGGAAAGAGAGCCGCCAATAACATTTATGCCATAGCTTATATTTATGCCACTGCTTGACAACCAGGTTCCGCCGTTGGCCGTAACGGCAGCGTTATTAATAGAAAGACCAATGGCCTCGATGCCGTGGCATATAGAATAATAGGCATCAGCGCTGCCCGCCGNNACCCGCCGTAACAGCTACCGTGCAGCCCTCGATTGTCAATTCACCCCGAGCCAAGATGCCGACGTTGTTTCTTGAACTGTTACCCGAGGTTCTGACAGTCGCGGTGCTGACGATGGAAAGGCTGCCGCCCGTCGTCGAGCTTTGAATGCTCAACTTACCATCTTGGACAACAATCCCAAAGCAATCCCCATCGACGTTTGTAACACTGCTGATGTTAATGGAGCTGCTTCCGATGAGGTCAATCTTCAGGTCGCCGGAAGACCTATAAATGGCAAATCCATAGCTGTTTGTCTCTGTGATGGTTGCGTTATTCAGCGTAAGGGTTTTGGTAGTCGCGTCATAAGCGACGGTGCCGCTGATGCAGCTGCCAGTCACGCTGCTTGCGTTTTCGCTTGTGACTTCGATCCCGCCCACCCATATGCCGTAGTTGGTCGTTGCCGTCAGCGCCCTCATGAGGGACTGTGCGCCCAGCGTCACGGTGATTTCAGGCAGCTCGGTACTCACCGTATAGCCTTCAATCACTGGTGTAAATACATAATTGCCCTTGGTGTCCATGTCATATTCCGGATCAGATGTCCATGTAAGCGGAATCTCCACGGTTTTTTCTTCCCGTTCGAGAGCAGCCGTTTGCACTGTTGCCGTGAGGCTTTCAGGCAGCCCCAAATCCTCAATCGCCATGCCGGTTGTAAATGACATTTCTGTTTTGTCAAGTGGTGCAAATGCGATAATTTCACCGCTTGCACCGATGGAAGTGCCCGCTTCCTCTGCCATGGCTGAAATCGGCAACTGGGTCAGCATCATACACAGTGCCAGTGCGAAGCTTACTAATCGTTTTTTCATTCCTTCGTCTCCTCCTGTTTCGATTGTTTTTTTGGATAGTAGCACACACCCACGTCCAATGCGCGGGGCTTGTTCAAATGAAAATCTGCGTAGCCGCAGTACCAGCAGGTTTCCTCTACCGCGCCGATACGTGGGGTAAAGGCCGGGCAGGATTGCCTTGGCCATACATTGCCCTCCGCGTTGGGAGCGGAGAGAACCTGATCATCTTTACGTCGGGCGTTTTCGCTCATAAAGAAATCGCTCCCTTCTGTTTTGTGATTTCCTGAGGGCAGGATAGCACAAAACAAAAGGAAGCGACCAATTTCTACTTAAAAGACTTGTTTTCCTACTTAATGTTTGAGAATAACCCAAAAATTTCTCTTGACAAGAGAAACCATCTGTGATTAGATCAGCAGCCGCACATTAAAAATACCGTTCTCCGCCCGATAGAGAAGCTCACCACCATTTTCCCGTGCAAAGGCGCGGACGCTCTCGCCGCCCCAGCCATGTCCCTCATCCCGGGCGTGGGGTAGCCGTTTTCATCCAGCAGTACCTCGCCAGAATAAGGATTCTCCGCCTCCAAAATGAGCTGACCTGTGTAAATGGCGCGGACGCGGAGAAAGCGCTCCGCTTGGGGATCGAGTTTCTCACAGGCGTATATGGCATTTTCCATCAGATTGGAAAGCGCCATGGAGAGAGCCAGCTCAGAAAAAGGCAGCGTTTCGGGGATATCCAGCCTAAGCTCGCAACAGATTCTACGCCCCTCTGCCAAGGCAGCGTAGTAGCTTACGGCGGCGTTTACGGTAATATTGTCACAATAACGCACCGGCTTTTGCGGTAAAGCGGCAATCTGCCGGCGAAGCAAAGCGGCGGCATTTTCCACATCACCCTTTTGCATCAGCTCTAAAAGAGTGGCGTTAAGGTGCCGCTGATCGTGCTGCACAACGCGCATTTGCCCCATCGCTTCATCCATAAGGGAAAGGCGCTGTTTCATTGCCTCACCGGACAGCTCCAACAAGGCCTTATCCTGCTTCAGGCGGTATTCTGCGCCCACGCTTTTGAGACTGTGAAACACCGAGGCATACGCCGACAACGTTACAAGGATGAGCCAAAGCAGCGGCACGGTTTGTATGGTAAGGGTCTGTACGATATTATCGCTGTTGAACATGAACCACGAAAAGGCTAAAAAAGCGCTGCCCGCCACATAGAAAAACACCGCCCAATGTTCCGCCACTTGGCGGTAGAGGGGTCGCAGAACCTTGCGAAACAGCAGAATAACACCCACAAAAAGGAACAGCCGAAATACGGTGTTTGCATAGGCGGGATAGGGTAAATACCTTGAAAAAATAAAGCTGAGTATCGTCACGATAAAGCTTACGTTTATTACAGTGATATAAGAGAACAGCCACTGCATGAAGCTGTCACGGAAAAAAGGCCGCACCGCAAAACACAGCAGTGTGAACAATACCACATCAATCTTTGCAAGCAAGGTGAGGTTGTCGGTGAGATAGCAGTAAACCGCCGTTGACAGATTCAGCGTAAGGATGGCGAGCATAACAAGGTTTGTAACCTTTCGGCCGTATTTTGGCTGCAAAAGCGAGATGAAAAGCACCACATTGGCGATGGCGGACACGGTGCCGCGCAAGAAGTTCGCAAAAAACAGTTCCATTAGTTCTCCACCCTGCTCAAGCGGTAGTTCAAATAGTCATTGCGAACAGCGGCATACTGTC
Source organism: Firmicutes bacterium UBA2530 (assembly GCA_002340985.1). Classification (GTDB taxonomy): domain Bacteria; phylum Bacillota; class Clostridia; order Tissierellales; family Sedimentibacteraceae; genus Sedimentibacter. The sequence continues at coordinate 5,995 of DDNC01000012.1, forward strand.
TGGCGGAAACAGGCACAAAGCTTCCGTCTCGCAAATAAAATCCCTCCCGCGCCAGCTTTTCCACACGGCTCATATTGAGCGCAAAGGAAACATGAGGCGACAGAAAGCGCACATCGCGCAGGAGCGGCGCGATGTGCTCGGCAAAGCTGCAGGCAAGCGTGGTTGTTTCAACATGTTCGCCGCCAATAAGCGTATAGCGCGCGGCGTGGTTTTTATACTCGCAGCAGGCAATTTGGCCTGTGGACAAAGTGCGCAGCCCCCCCTTGATTTTCACAGTAACGGTAATTTCCCTGCCGAAATCCACCTTGGAAAAAGCCAGCTCCAGCGCGGAAAACAGAGCCTTCTTTTCTACAGGCTTGATCAGATAATGCAGCGGATTGACCGCATAGGCGTCAAGCGCATAGCCCGGCTCGGTGGTGATGTAGATGATCTGCGCCTCCCGGCTGATACGGCGGATGCTTTGCCCCAGCTCCAGTCCACTGAACATGGGCATGACAATATCCAGTATGTAGATATGAAAGCTTTCGGTTTCAATTGCGGTCAAAAGCGTATCAGGGTGAGCAAATTTTTTCATCTCTGCTTCACATGGATGGATGTTAATATATTCTTTTATGTATTCGCTGATGATGTCCAGCTCCCTCAGCTGGTCGTCACAGATGGCAATACGCAGCATAGCGTTCACTTCCTTATGATATGTTCTTTTCGGGGATCAGCTGGCTTTTGGTCATCAGCAAGAATAGCCCAGGAACGCACAAAACGGGAAACTCCCGGAATGCGTCCGGTCTGGCAGTATTGATGTACGCGCCGTTCTGATACGCACCATTTGTATGACGCTTCTCGCGCTGATATATATCCCTGCAAACTGCTCAACTACTTCACCTCCATGTGTATATAAAAAGACATCATATATTATATACGAATATCCATATGGTTTCAATGTGTGATTTTGATTAGACATGATAGCAGGTCCCAGACATCAACAAAATGATGGGAAGCATGGGAAGCTCTCGATAAAAGTGATTAACACGCACCTCCGCGGTATCTGAGTAGAATAGAATCCCATCAACTTATTTTCCGGCAGAGTGCCGTCCGTAAAAAACCGGGCGGCACTTTGCATTTTGTTTTTGTAGACACCCTTGTGAAACCGACTTAATAGTAAGGGAACTTTTTTCAAAACGAAGGAGGTCAAGAAAATGAAGCGGGAACCTTTCGTCATGCTCTCAAGAAAAATCTTTTCGTATCAACTGACCGCCTTATTCAAGCGGCTCTATGAAGATAACGTCCTTGGCAAAATCCTCAACGAGGTGTTCCGCAAGCTCAGTGATGACTATCTGTTAGAGCAAAAAGAAATCCAGTCCTTCATCCCCAAAAGGGAAGAACGACTGGAAAAACTCAAGGATTCGGTTGCAAATGTGAGTGCGTTTTTAGAGAAAGCCAAGCAATACACCAAGCTCGATACCCTGACTGCTGAGAGAGGTACTCCCGTACAGTGCCGCAGGCCATTGATATTTAATACCGTGACATCGGTCTGCTGGATAACTTTGCGGAGACAGACGCTACCACAGAGCAAGCGCCTACGCCACAGGAAGTCGCATAAAAGGCAACCGGCAGACAGTGATTCGCCACTGTCTGCCGATGCATGCCCCGCCATCAACCACATTCCGAATGTTTCCCTATGGGAGTGTGGCTAATGATGAATCTTATTTTTTAATATATTATAAATCCAAGACAGGAGTCATTTTTGATGCATCATATCTTACCTAAAAGCAGCGTATGTGAGGCTTGAAGGTCCACATGCCGGGTCTTTTATAGGATTTAATTGTTATTGTGCTTTAACGCAATTTTCTTTTAAATTTGTTAAAAATGCTTTTTCAACCGTATCATATACTTCATATACTTTTTCCTTTTCTGCGAAGGAAGGCACATATAAAGAAGTTTCATAAGATTTTACTGATGCCTGTGCATTTTCTGCATTGAGCATCTGTGCAAGACTATCGAACATTTCATAGTTTGACATGCCTGTGAGAGGTCTTATTACCTCATTTACATTTCTTACTGTTCCGTCTGCGCTTGTTATTGTTCCTTTGCTTTCAGCAAGACTGCACAGAGGCAATACATAGTCAGCAGCAGCCGTTGTATCATTTTCCATTATATCGAATGCAGCAAAGAACTTCATATCTGACAAAGCTTCTTTGAGCTTAGGCTCATTGACCGCAATATCCTCGCCTATTACCACAAGTCCCTTAATTTTTCCGTCAAGAACTGCATTTTTAATTTCTTCTCCGGAAGATCTGAAACCTAAGTTCCATGCTCCCTGACTGTTTGCCTTTGCCTTGAGAACAATCAATCCTCTGTGAGGTTTATCCTTGCTTCCCATGAGCAGCGTCATATCCGCCAGAACCTTCAGAGCGCTGTTTTCCACTGTATTAGCGTCAGCAATTACAATGGTTTTCTTTGATTTCTTAATTACTTCGGCAATTTCATCAGCAGACTGTGAAACTTTAAGTCCTTCAAGTGCTGTCATCAGCTCCTTGCCGTTAGGATATCCTTCAACGGAATCTTTCTTTATAACAGCCTTATCAATTAATGCCTTAAGAACTTCTGCGAAGAACTTCTCGTATTTTTCCACATGGGCTTTCTTCGACCATTTGTCCATTTTCGTCTTCATGGTTGAAGCATTTACAATTGTCCTTGTATTGGACAGTCTTCTGAGCTTCATTCCTGCTGAAGGATGGTTTTCGTACAATTGTCCGACAGAAATTATTAAATCTGCAGCATCCAATTCATCCATTGTAGTTGTTGATGCATTGGCTCCGAGAACAGTCTCGATTCCCGGTACATTGTCTGTTGTGAATGAGCCCTTGTACTCGGTCTTTAATTCGGCAGCAACAGCGCTTATTTTTGCAAGCTCTTCATTTGTCAGCTTCGGTGAAACCACAAATGCCACCTGATTTTCTCCGTACATATTCTGAATACTTCTCAGTCTCTTGGCAGTTTCATACAGTGCTGCGTCCAGCGCTGCAGGTATCTGCACTCCCTTTGTGAGAGCCTTGGCTTCGAGAAGTCTTTTCTCATTGTTAATATGCTCGATTCCAAATTTTCCTTTTCCACAAACAGGTATTTCATTTTCCTCAGGACTTGATGCCTGATATATTATATTGTCTTTATGCTGGTATACTACGTCGCATCCCACTGAGCAGTAACTGCACACAGACTTTGTATGAGTAAGATTCAGCGGTATTTCCTTTATATTCTCTCTTCTGTCCAGCCATGCTCCCGTAGGGCATACGTCTATACACTGACCGCAGGATATACAGTCTGTATATTTCAATTCTTGCTGGAACGCCGGAGCTACAAATGTTGCGTTTCCTCTTTCAACGAATCCAAGAGCTGATGCTCCTACAACCTCGTCGCAGGTTCTCACGCACAATCCGCAGAGCACACATTTATCAACGTTCTGAGAAATGTAAGGATGCTCTGTTTCCTTAAATTTCGCTTCATTTTCAGCATGATATTTAACTGTATCAATATCATATTTCTTAATATAGTCTACCAGCTGGCATTCGAAGTAGTCCTTGCATCCGCACTCGAGGCATCTTGCTCCCTCTCTCACAGCTTCCTCTGCCGTCATTGTAGGAAGTATCGGCTGGAAGTTAAACTTTCTTACCTCAGCTTCAACAGTTCTGTGAGGAACTCTCGGAATAGATTCAATATGCTTGAAGTCTTCCTTTTCGACCTCTGTGTAAACAAGAGGAATATCTCTGTGAGGAATGATTGCACCTTCGAGGTAGCTGTTCATAACCTTTGCTGCATATTGTCCCTGGGCAATTGCATCTATTGCTATTTTAGGTCCTGTTGCTGCGTCTCCGCCTGCAAACACACCCTTTAAATTAGTCTCAAATGTTTCTTTGCTTATTGCAATGTTGTTCTTTTTGTCCTGAACAACGTTGATTTTGCCGCAGTCAACTTCCTGTCCTATTGCAGCTATTATGGTGTCGGCTTCAAATGTTACATATTCACCGGTAGGCTCAGGCTTTTGTCTGCCTGATGCATCTCTTTCACCTAAAACCATTGTTTCGCATTTCAGACCTGAAACTTTCTCTCCGTCGCTTTCAACCAGCACCGGAGCTGACAGGAATGAGAATATTACTCCCTCTTCCTTAGCTTCATGTATTTCTATTTTTTCTGCCGGCATTTCGCTTTCAGTTCTTCTGTAAACGACTCTTACTTCCTCTGCTCCCAAGCGGATGCTTGTTCTTGCAACGTCCATTGCAGTGTTTCCGCCGCCTACAACTATAACCTTCTTGCCTATATTCACCGGTTTGTTTTCCGCAACTTTGATAAGGAAATCAATTCCGCCTAAAACTCCCGGCGTGTTTTCTCCTTCACATCTCAATGATGAGCTCTTCCATGCACCTATTCCTAAAAATACCGCATCATACTTATTCTGCAGATATTCAAGCGATAAATCTTCTCCGATTTTTACACCGTAGCTTATTTTAGCTCCCATTGCTTCTATTACTGCAGTTTCAGCATCCACAACATTTTTCGGAAGACGGTATTCAGGAATTCCGTATCTCAGCATTCCGCCCGGCTTATCCATAGCTTCATATATATCAACCTTATGACCGTCACGAAGCAGGAAATATGCAGCAGAAAGTCCTGCAGGACCCGCTCCTACAACTGCAACCTTTTTGCCCGTGGCAGGCTTCAGGGTCGGTATATATACATCGTCTGAATTCAAATCATAATCTGCAGCATATGTCTTTATACATGCAATTGAAACAGGCTCCTCAACATGCTGTCTTCTGCATGCCTTCTCGCAGGGATGAGGACATACTCTTCCTATACTTGCAGGAAGCGGAAGTTTTTCCTTTATCAATTTCAATGATTCCTTGGGCTGTCCGTTGGCAACCAATCCCACATATCCCTGTACATCTGTGTGAGCAGGGCAATTCAATGTACATGGAGCCTTACAGTCTCCTATATGCTGTGAAACCAGCAAGTTCAACGCAGCATTTCTCGCCTCCACAACCTTCTTTGTATCACTTCTCACTATCAATCCGCTTGATACAGGCGTAGCGCATGCTCTTGCCGTCTTTGGCTGTCCTTCTATTTCAATGAGGCACAGACCGCAGCCTGCATATACTTCAAGTCTTTCGTCAAAGCAGAGATGCGGAATTTCTATATTGTTTTCCAGAGCTGCCTGCAACACTGTCTTGCCGGATTCAGCTGTTATTTCTTTTCCGTTTATATTAAGTTTTACTATGGCCATGTTTTCCTCCCTCCTTAGTTTTTTTCTACGGCGCCGAATCTGCATACGCTGTAGCAGTTGCCGCATTTTATACACAATTCCTGATTGATGACATGAGGATTCTTAACAGTGCCTTCAATACAATGCACAGGACATTTTCTCGCGCAAAGTGTACATCCCGTACATTTTTCCTTGTCAATCTCATAGGTCAATAATGCCTTACACTGCTTGGCAGGGCATTTTTTGTCAACAACATGGGCAACATATTCGTCCCTGAAGTTTTTAAGTGTAGCCAGTACAGGGTTTGGAGCTGTCTGTCCAAGTCCGCAGAGCGATGAGTCCTTTACGCTGTTTGCCAGGCTTTCAAGCTCATCTAAATCTTCCAGCGTTCCTTTTCCTGAAGTTATCTTCTCAAGAATGGTCAGCATTCTCTTTGTTCCCACTCTGCATGGCGTACATTTTCCGCAGGACTCGTCAACAGTAAATTCAAGGAAGAATCTTGCTATATCAACCATGCAGTTATCTTCATCCATTACTATCATACCGCCGGAGCCCATCATTGATCCTGCAGCCATAAGCGTTTCATATTCAATGGGAGTATCTAAGAACGCTTCAGTCAGACATCCGCCTGAAGGACCTCCTGTCTGAACAGCCTTAAACTTTTTGCCGTTTGGACATCCGCCGCCTATATCGTAAATAACCTCTCTCAGGGTTGTTCCCATAGGAACTTCCACCAGACCTGTGTTAACAATCTTTCCTCCAAGAGCAAATACCTTTGTTCCCGGTGATTTCTCAGTACCGAAACTTCTGAACCATTCCGGTCCGTTGTGAACTACCTGAGCTATATTCGCCAACGTTTCAACGTTGTTGATAACCGTAGGTTTTCCCCAAAGTCCTTTGTTCGCAGGGAACGGAGGCTTAACTCTCGACATTCCTCTCTTGCCCTCGATGGACTGCATAAGCGCAGTTTCCTCACCGCATACGAATGCTCCCGCACCCAGTCTTGTTTCTATGTCAAAATCAAAACCTGAATCGAAAATATTCTTGCCAAGAAGCCCAAGCTCTCTGGCCTGCTCGATTGCAATTTCAAGTCTGCGAACAGCCACGGGATACTCGGCTCTTACATATATAAAGCCCTTTGTGGCGCCGATTGCATAACCGGCAATAGCCATGGCCTCAAGCACCGAATGAGGGTCTCCCTCCAGAACGCTTCTGTCCATGAATGCACCCGGATCTCCTTCGTCGGCATTACATATGATGTACTTCTGATCTGCCTTGTTGGGTGCCGCAAAGCTCCATTTCATTCCTGTAGGGAAGCCTGCTCCCCCTCTTCCTCTAAGACCGGAAGCTTTCATAAGATTTGTAACTTCTTCCGGAGTCATCTGAGTCAAGGATTTTATTAAAGCCATGTATCCGTCTTTAGCGATATACTCATTAATATTTTCAGGATCTATTATTCCGCAGTTTCTCAAAGCAACCCTTTTTTGCTTCTTATAAAACGTGCTGTCCATCAGTGATGTTCCTTTAACTTCCGCAGTGTTTACAGTATTTTCTTCTACTATTTTCACTGCCTGTGCCGCGTCAACATGAGTGTATGTCACCTTTTCCTTGTTTGGTACATAAACCTCAACTATAGGCTCATGTGTACACATTCCGATGCAGCCTGTCTGAACAACCTTCACGTTTCTTAAATTCTTTGCCTCTACTTCCCTTACTAGCGCATCCATTACAACTTTGGCTCCGGCGGAAATTCCGCATGTAGCCATACCAACAACAATTCTTATTTCCTTGTCGTCAGCATCCATATCAAGATTTTTTATGGATTCATCTCTCAAATGTTTTAATTCTTCTAACGTTTTCAAGCTTACACCTCCTGATTCTTATACTTTGCGATTATTTCAGGTACTCTCTTCGGATCTATATTACCGTAAACATCTTCATCTATTGTCATAACAGGTGCCAGTCCGCAGCATCCCAGGCATCGCGTTGCTTCAAGCGTAAACATCTTGTCTTCTGTGGTCTGTCCTACTTTGATGTTCAATTCTTCGGCAAGCTTGTCCATAACATCCTGAGAACCCTTTACGTAACATGCTGTTCCAAGACATACTCCAACTCTGTGCTTTCCTTTTTCCTCTACCGTAAACTGAGTATAGAATGTTACAACTCCATAAATATCCGCCAACGGTATATCTGTTTCGTCCGCAATAAATTTCTGAACCTCTAAAGGCAAATAACCGAAAATATCCTGGGCCTTCTGAAGCGTTTGCATTAATATACCTTGAGTATCTTTAACCGAATCAATGAATTCCTTCAAATCTGCAAATTCTTTTTGTTTTGACAGTACAAATTCATTCTGCAATTTATTGACCTCCATATTAGATTATAAACATATAATATTATATATTCCGTTTTTATAAAAGTCAATGAATAACGGAATTTCCCATAAATTTTTGGAATAAATTTCACAAAATATTAATTTTTATGTGAATACGATTTCAAAGCACTTGACTGCAGATTTAGCTTAAAAAATCACAGTCCGTATGGTAAAATATGTATAAGGATACGCAGGAACAGAGTACCATCAGTAATGCGAAAGCGTTGACTTGCTATTTAAACAGTAGTATACTTTTCATATCAACATTTACACATACACAACTTACGCCGAAACAGCTTGATATTTCAGCTTAAAATAAACTCCTGTGAGGAAATAATTTATGGAAAACTTAAAATCATTTTTGAAACGGAAAGACATTGTTATTTCCGTAAGAAGATATGGAATAAATGCAATGGGCGCAATGGCTCAAGGTTTGTTTTGTTCTCTCTTGATTGGTACGATTATCAATACATTGGGTGCACAGTTTCATATCTCTTTTTTGACCATGCCGGTTGTGGTTATAAATGACGTTGCTTATACAGTGGGCTCACTGGCTACAGTAATGAGTGGACCGGCTATGGCCGTCGCTATCGGATATGCATTACATTGTCCCCCTCTTGTGCTTTTTTCAATGATTACGGTTGGGTTTTCTTCCAATGCATTAGGTGGAGCGGGCGGGCCTCTGGCTGTATTATTCGTTGCGATTATCACGGCTGAAATAGGAAAGGCTGTTTCAAATGAAACAAAAATTGATATCCTTCTTACTCCGCTTGTTACAATCGGAATAGGCGTTGCATTATCAGCATGGTGGGCGCCTGCACTGGGAAACGCAGCTATGAAAGTGGGTACCGTTATTATGTGGGCAACAAACTTACAGCCATTTTTGATGGGCATTCTGGTATCCGTACTGGTAGGTATTGCATTGACGCTTCCAATTTCCTCCGCGGCTATCTGTGCGGCACTTGGCCTAACGGGCATTGCCGGCGGAGCAGCCGTCGCAGGATGCTGTGCGCAGATGGTAGGTTTTGCAGTCACATCCTTTCCGGAAAACCGTTGGAGTGGACTGGTGTCTCAGGGAATCGGAACTTCCATGCTGCAAATGGGCAACATCGTGAAAAATCCCAAGATATGGATTGCCCCGATTCTTACATCCGCCATTACAGGCCCGATTGCAACCTGTCTTTTTAGATTGGAAATGAATGGTGCTCCAGTGTCCTCTGGTATGGGAACCTGTGGATTCGTGGGACAAATCGGTGTATATACCGGCTGGATGAATGACATAGCACAAGGCACCAAAGCCTCTGTAACAGCAAATGACTGGATAGGGTTGCTTTTAATTTCTTTCCTTCTTCCTGCTATAATCTGCCCACTCATCAATCTTGTCTTAAAAAAGATTGGTTGGGTAAAAACCGGCGATATGACTTTGTCATAATAAGACTAATGATTGCTTTCGCAATGTTAGTTGCAGTTATCATAAATGGACAAAAAAATTAGATACCCTGTTGGCCCAGGATATCTACTTAACAAAACCAAAACTATGCGTTGAAATAATTAAATATTTAAAACAACTCTTTGACTTTAGTATCCAAAGAGCTGTATTTTTTTGCTAATTAAATTTATCGTAAAATACTTTATATGCCTTGTAAGTCATGTATAAATCTGTTTTGGTAATAAGCTCGAATGGAGCGTGCATGCTCAGGACGGGAACCCCAATATCAACAACATCCATGTTGTAGTTTGCCATGATGTATGCAATGGTTCCTCCGCCTCCCTGGTCAACCTTTCCGAGCTCTGAGGGCTGCCATATTACATCATTTTCGTTGAACAGCTTTCTCAGTCTTCCTATATATTCGGCATTTGCGTCGCTTGCGCCGGATTTTCCTCTGCTGCCTGTGTATTTTACCAATGCAACACCCTTACCCATTATAGGTGCGTTTTGAAGCTCCGTAACCTGTGGATATGTTGGATCCACACCTGCTGCAACGTCTGAAGAAAGCATGCTGCTGTTGGCAAGCGCGCGCTTCAGCAAAAGTTCGTTGTAATTTCCGTTATTTTGAATTGAAATCAGCTCTGCGACCATGTTGTTAAAAAATGCCGAGTGCATTCCTGTGTTGCCCACGCTGCCTATTTCTTCCTTGTCTGCAAATACTGCTATTGCGGTCTTATCCGGATTTTCTAATTCAAGTACAGCCTTCAGGGATGTGTATGCGCAAACTCTGTCATCGTGACCGTATGCCATTATCATTCCTCTGTCCAGACCTACGTCTCTTGATTTTCCTGCAGGTACAATCTCAAGCTCCGCAGTTTGGAAGTCCTCTTCGATCATTCCGTATTTTTCATTTAATATTTTTAAAACGTTGAGCTTAACACTCTTGTCTTCCTTTTTACCTTCATCATCACCATCAGTTGAAGGAAGGCTTCCTATAACAACGTTGAGTCCCTCTCCTTCTATTGCCTCGGAAAGCTTTTTATCATTCTGGTCCTTTGCCAGATGAGGAAGCAGGTCAGTTATGTAAAACACCGGGTCATTGTCATCGTCACCTATTGCAATGTCAATTACCTCTCCGTTGGCCTTCACAACAGTTCCGTATAATGCAAGAGGAATTGTAACCCACTGATATTTTCTTATACCACCGTAGTAATGAGTTTTCATAAGGGAAATTCCGTGCTTTTCATACAATGGGTTCTGCTTGATATCAATTCGTGGTGAATCAACATGGCTTCCCACTATATTCATGCCCTTTTCTATGCTTTCCTTTCCCACAACTGTAAGAACCGCATTTTTTTCTTTATTTACGTAGTATAGCTTATCACCTGGCTTTATTTCTTTCTTGTCCTCCATGTTCACAAATCCGCTTGACTCTGCTCTTCTGATAATTTCCTTTACAGACAGCCTTTCCGTCTTGGAGGCATCCATAAATGCCCTATAGTCGTCTCCTAATTTAAAGGCGTCATCTTTCTCGCTGCTGCTTAATTTTTCCCATATAAAATGTTTTTTATAAAATAATTTATCGTTTTCCATTTAATTCTCCTTCAATCTCCAATATTCTGTCTGTCATTCAGTATAACCAGCTTTGCAAGATACATCCTGTCATTTATTTCAACACATTTGATATTGTAGTTCCTCACCAGATTAAATTCACCGTCATATCCGCTCATCTGCCAGTTTAAATCCGCATTGATGAATACAGACTCCTCTTTTCTTTCAAGGCTGTGTATCCCTTCTATTTTGACACTCATTGCAAGCTCATAATCGGTAGGATTATCAATAATCTTACTTAAAATATCTACATCGTTTTCAAGAAGCTTTTCCGTTTCGATTTTACTCAGATTATCCTTCAGAGACTCCATATCCTTCACACCGTAAAGGAATCCATTCATTATGACTATTCTTTCATTCAGCAAATATTCAATGTCGTCTATTTCCTCATGATGCTCATACGCTCCAATTGAATTATAACTGAAAAGCAGCAAAAACACCATTATGCATATAAATCTCTTTTTCATATGTAATCCCCCTATATATATTGCAATTAATATTATAGGGGGACGGAAAAAACTTTCTTATCACTATTTGTCATAAAAATAAAAGAAATTTTCGCTTAATTTCAACAAATATATATTAAATTACATATTGTTCAACGATTTAACGCTTTTTCTCTTTTCTAAAGTAAACGGTAATTCCATCAATCCCTGCTGAATTTTGTCGCCCTTTATCATTTTTATAAGCATTCTCATACCTACGGCACCTACATCGTAATAAGGCTCTCCTATTGTGGTGAGTTCAGGTCTTACAAATTTGCCCTCTCTGATATTTCCAAATCCTACAACAGATACATCTTCGGGGACTCTGATACCGTTATCTATGAAGCTGTCTAATACTCCTATAGCTATCTCATCGTTGCTGCATACCACCGCCGTGAATTCACCGGCATCCTTAACCATTGTTTTTCCTAATTCATATGCCTTGCCATGCTTGTTTCCACCCACAACATAAATTTTGGAATATCCCAGCTCATTATCCTCAACAGCTTTGTTATATCCCTCAATTTTATTATTCTCCACCGATGACCTGTTCTCAAAGTCAGAAACATATACTATTTTCCTGTGTCCTTCCTGTACAAGATACTTGGTCATTTCATAAATTGCCGCATTGCAGTCTATTGATATGTGGTTCATGTTCGCATGCACGTCTCTTGTAAAATAAATACATGGCTTATTGAGGCCTCTTGCAAGCTCGATTATTTCATCATCAAACTTATTTCCAACAAGGAATAAGCCTTCTGCCTGCTTTCTGTCAAGAAGCTGTAAATATTTTTCCTGTGTTTCCTTGCTTGAATAGCTGCTACATAGAAGAATATCATATCCGTACATCTTTCCTATTTCCTCTATACCTCTTACTATATCGGCAACATAGCTCTGTGCAAGGTTGTTTACTATAACTCCTATCAAGTAGGACCTTCTGGTAACAAGGCTTCTTGCTACGTCATTGGGCTTGTATCCTGTTTCTTCAATAACCTTTAAAACTCTTCTCCTCACTTCGGGACTTACAGGCTTCGAATCGTTTATAACTCTTGAAACCGTGGATATTGAAACCTCTGCCAGTCTCGCAACGTCTTTTATGGTTATCATACTTACCTCCTGTTAATTAATCATTTGATTCTTCCTTAATTTATATTATATATGTAATTTATCAAAAAGCAATCGCTTTTTCCCGTTTTTCCTAAAAATAATGATTTATTTTCCTCACAAAAATAAAAAAACCCGCGAGAGCCGCAAACCATTAATTCATACCCGCATCTAAGCAGGTGGGATTTCTACCGAACTGTTCTGGCTTCCCGTCGAAGCGGGCCTGTCATAGTCCCTCGGACGCGAATTCCCTTTTACAATATGTCGGTTGAATTAAAGAATTTCCGTACACCGCAGGCTTTCCTGTTATGAAATTATACCACATAATATATAAATCTTCAACTATATTTTATATTCTCTCATAAAAATCAATTTTCATTCCTCATTCTACATTAATTCCACAATAACATTTTCTACATAGACATGACTGTTGTCCTCTTCCTTACAATAGGCATTTATGAACTTCTTCGGAAGAAGACCCGCTTCATCAAAAAATATTACCGTATGAAATTTGTCATAACGCGGTCTTCTTCCGCAGGAAAAGGTACCTTTTCTTTTCCGGCATCAATTGTTTTAAGGAGCCAAGCCATTGAACGGGCATTTTTACGAAGGGTCTGAATGCCTTCTCCATCCTGGTTAACCTCTCCTTTTTCCAAGCCATATGCTATCGTCCAGTATTGAGACGGCGGCATTATAGTCTCAGCTAAGTTAAGGTAGTTGTTGAGCTGATGCACCACATCTACACCGCCTGCACGTCTTACAACTGCAATGGACGTCGCAACCTTATATTTGAAATAATCCGAGCTGGTGTAGAATACTCTATCCAGAAAAGCTTTCATTGTTCCTGCTATTCCCGCATAATATGTAGGTGATGCAAGAATGAAGCCGTCTGCTTCACGCATTTTTTTTGCAACCTCATTGACGATATCATCTTTAAAAACACAGTGGCTTTCCTCAGAAGTAAAGCAATATCCGCAGCTAATGCATCCGTGAATATTCAACTGACCTATTTGAATAATTTCAGCCTCTATATCCTGCTTTCTTAGTTCATCCGCCATAACCTCAAGTGCATGGCTTGTATTTCCACCCTTGCGTGGACTTCCGTTAATAGCTATAACCTTCATAAATTTCACTCCTTTTTTTATATACTTTAGTATAACCCTTACACTTGACTGTAAGTCAATAGTATGTTTTAAAAATTTATATTAATTTTATGCTAATTTTATAGTATGCTTGACTTAGAGTTAAGGGTAAGGGTTATAATAGTACAAAAACATTTGATTATTCATGATAATCATACCTGTTTTGGGCGCGCAGTTTGTTAAAATATTTTACAAAAAATGAACCGTTTGAAAACTCGTAACTATTTACAAGTGTACGGGATTTTGAAAGGAGGTCAAAGTTGGAAATATTGCACATGATAAAAAGTAATCAGACAATTCCAGATTATATAGTTGCGGATTTAGTGGATAAATACAAAGATCCGGTTTATAAGTTTTGCCGGAGTCTCACATATTCCAAAGAGGACGCAGACGATTTATTTCAGGAAACATTTTTAAAGGCGTTTGAGCAACTACACAAAGTAAATGCTTCAGACAACCCGCAAAGTTTTATCTTTTCCACTGCATTATATCTTTGGAAAAGCTGGAAACGCAAATACGCTCGCCGAAATCGGCTAGCACCCGTTGAACCATTGGATGAAATGGTTGTAAGTGACATCAATATGGAAGATAGTTTTGTGGCACAGGAAGAAAGACACATTGTCCGCCAATTGGTTGAAGCCTTGCCCGATAAATTCAGAATACCGATCATCCTGTATTACACCATAGAAATGAGTGTATCGGATATAGCATCTACATTAAAGGTGCCTGTCGGCACAATCAAAAGCAGGTTGTTTAAAGCACGAAATCTTATTGAGAAAGGATTGGTTATGATTGAATATGAAAGATAAGAATTGCAACATGGACGCTCTTCTCCAAAAATCCTTGAGCAGCTCAGAAACACCCGACCCAGAGTTAGTACAAAAAATAAAATATGAGTTCAAGGAGAAGACTATGAAAAAATCTATTATCAGACGTTTTTTCGGCACGACTGCCGCTGCCGTTTTAGCTTCAGTTTTTATTACTTCTACCGCATTTGCTGCATGGTATTTCCTAAAGCCGAGCGAAGTTGCGGATAAATTTGAAAACCGTGCGTTAAGCGCCGCTTTTAACAGTGACACTGCCATTAATATAAATGCTTCTGTCACTTCCGGAGACTATATATTTACACTGCTTGCTATAGTGTCAGGAAAGGATATTACTAGCCAACCGATTTATATAAATGGTGATATACTCAGTGACCGTACATACTCAATAGTTGCCATACAGAAATCAGACGGCAGTCCCATGCCCTCTATGCAGGATGATGAATATGGAAATATGCCTTTCTATGTTTCGCCATACATTAAAGGCTTAAAGCCATGGCAGGTTAATGCCCATACTATGAACGGTGGCCACTCTGAAATGGTGATTGATGGCGTGATGTATCGCATAATTGATTGTGATGAAATAACGATGTTTGCCGACCGTGGTATATATCTCGGCATAAACACAGGATCGTTTTATAATTCTGATGCATTTATTTTCAATGAAGAAACTGGCGAGCTTAAATCTAATCCCGATTATGACGGCACAAGTGCAGTTTTTGATCTGCCTATTGATAAGTCTCTTGCTAATCCCGAGAAGTCTCAGCAATATCTTGATACTTTATTGAATACCGATGAAGTTGAGGATATCGATAATGTAGCTGGCGGTGCAACCGGGCTTGAGATTTATGAAGATAGTGAGTCAGGTATTATCGTGAGACGATTTACGACTTACGAAGATTATCAAAATTGGATGGTACAAAAGCTCGCTGAAACGCAGAAAAAGGTTGACAAAGGTGAGTATTCGTCGGCTTCCATGGAACTTGATTGTCGTGATTATGAAAATAAACTGCAAGAAATTAAAAATGGCGCAACTCTTACGATGACAGAGTTTGAAGACGGAAGTCACACCGAGTTGCTCACCTACCCTGAAACAGGAACCTCAACAACCCTTAGGTAAGCATTTCTCTACACACAAAATATACCCCATTTTTATAGATTATAGAAAATGGGGTATATTTCATGCAAGGTACTTTTAAACCTGCATGTTTAAATTTATATTCTCGGCAGTTCCTATTATTTCGTCCAGCTCTTCTTCGTTTATTACTTCTTTATCCACAAGAAGAAGAGCGATTCTCTGAACTGCTTCTTTATTACTTTCAATGATCTCAAATGTTTCCGCATATATCTTTGCAGATAACTCCTTCACTGATTTTTCAACGGAAGCGAGTGGGATATTTAGTTTTTCGGAAAGTATCCCTAAGTTTACAAATGCCGCATCATCATCCATACCGTATTTTGTTACATAATCTACGGCGAGCAATGTTGCCCTTTCTATGTCATTTTGTGCCCCCACGGTGATATTATCTCTCCCCAAAAAAATTTCTTCGGCAGCTCGTCCAGCCATGAGCATCGAAAGCTGGTTTTTTATGCGTTTCTTTGTAATGACCTCTGTGCTGTCCGGCATGCTTAAAGTGTATCCCCCAGCGCCCTTGCTGGTAGGAATTACAGACACTCTTACTACCTTGTTTTCAGGCATTAGGAACTTCGATACGAAAGCGTGACCCGCCTCGTGATAGGATGTAACCTCTTTTTGCTTGCTGTTTTCAGATACATTCTTCTTTTCAGAACCGGCAAGAACCTGAAGGTAAGCCTTTCTGATATTATCACCGCTTATTTTATCCGAGTTCTCTCTGATTGCGGCAAGCGCCGCCTCATTTACCAAATTTTCAATCATTGCTCCACTGAAATAAACTGTCATATCAGCAATCTCATCGAAATCTATGTCATCTGCAGTTCTCTTTGTAGAAAGATACAGCTTGAGTATGTCTATTCTGGCATTTCTGTCAGGAAGCATAATTTCTATCTGCCTGTCAAATCTCCCAGGTCTCAGCAATGCGGAATCCAGAGTGTCAATTCTGTTTGTGGCTGCAACCACAACTATACCTGAATCCTCGGCAAAACCTGACATTTCCGTCAGCAATGCATTCAGCGTCCTGTCACCTTCGTCGCTGCCTCTTAGGTTTCCGTTCATCCTCTTCTTGCCTATAGCATCTATTTCATCAATAAAAATTACACTTTTACCTGATTTCTTCGCCTTTTTAAAGAGATTCCTTATTCTTCCGGCCCCAAGTCCAGCATATACCTGCACAAAGTCTGAGCCCGACACTGCATAGAACGGAACTCCCGCCTCTCCTGCCAATGCCTTCGCCATCAGTGTCTTCCCAGTTCCGGGAGACCCGTAAAACAATACTCCCTTTGGCATCCTGGCATCTAAGCTCCTGTATTTTTCAGGATTCTTTATAAAATCAACAATTTCCATGAGGCTNNTTTCCTTTGCCTCGTAGTTTCCCGCCACATCATCAAACTTCATGCGGGACGAGCTGTTATAATCAATTTCATTTAAGCCGTTTATCTCACGCTGTGCCGATTTTTTATTTCTGAATATAAAAAATATAAAAATCAGCACACCCACAAATATCAATATCTGATAAGTTTCCATGATAACCCCCTTCGAACAACCTAATCCTTAAATCTATACAACTATTGTACCACGGGTATATATCATTGGATATACTTAATATATTGCTTTACTTCATTGTTTTTCCTCAGTTTCCAACAGACACGCAGCCTGTGCAGCCATGCCCTCACCCCTGCCTTCAAAGCCAAGGCGCTCGGTTGTAGTGGCTTTGATATTGATATTTGATACGTCGGTTCTCAAATCCTCCGCAATGTTTATTTTCATTTGCTCTATATACGGACTCATTTTCGGTTTTTGTGAAATTATAACAGTATCCAAGTTTCCCAGCTTGTAATTTTTGCTTCTCATCAATTCTTCCACTTTTCTCAGAAGAATTCTGCTGTCAATATCTTTGTATTTATTGTCCGTATCGGGAAACTGCCTGCCTATATCGCCGCAGCCCATTGCGCCCAAAAGACTGTCCATTACAGCATGTATGAGCACATCCGCATCTGAGTGACCCTCAAGCCCCTTCTCATATGGAATCTGTACCCCCCCTACAATCAACTTTCTGTTTTCTCCAAATGCATGAACATCATAACCTATACCAATTTTCATAATATCTCCTGTACCTTTTAATAAATACTTGCAAATATTTCCGCAATCCTTAAATCGAGGGGTGTTGTTATTTTCATATTTCTGGAAAGACCGTCTATTGTGATCACCTTATGACCGTAAAATTCAGCTATTGAAGCATCATCCGTAAATACGGCATCTTCAGTCACTGCCTTTATATAGCAATCCCTTATGAGATTGTAATCAAAGGCCTGAGGTGTCTGAACAGCCCTAAGCATGCTTCTGTCCAGAGTATTACGCACCGTTCCGTCACCGGAAACCTCTTTGATTGTATCGGTCACATCAATTACGGGTATGCATGCCTTGTGAGTATACGCTCCCTCCACGCAGCTGCTTATTAAATTATATGAAACAAACGGCCTCACGCCATCATGAATTAGAACTATATCACAGTTATTACTTACGGCCCTTATGCCCTCAAATACTGATTCCATCCGTGTGGAGCCTCCGGCATTGACACTTTTCACCTTTTCATAGCTGCCGGCAACATTTTCACTTACAAACTCCAAATCCTCTTTGTTTACAATCAGTATTATTTCATCAATTTCATTGCTTTTTTCAAATTTATAAAGAGTGGTATCCAAAATTGTTTTTCCCGCAATAGTCAGGTACTGCTTTGGCATGTCCGAACCCATTCTTGTACCCCTGCCCGCAGCAACTATTATTACAGCTACATATTTATCTTGAAACATGTTTCCTCCATGCCGCCGGATATGTAAATCCGGCGGATTGTCACAGTATTTTTTTCAAATTAAGCTCCTCTAAATATACCTCCGGCATTCCCAGCTTTCTGGCGGGTATGAATTCTCCATGGCAATCCGAGCCTCCTGATATCATTAGGTCGTTCTTTTTACAAAAGTCCTTGTAATATTCCTCGCTTCCCACATTGTAGGGCGAAAAGCATTCTATCCCGTCTATTCCCAGGCTAAGCCAGTATTTCAGCTCATCTTGGGGCATAGGTATTTGCTTGTAGTGATATGAAGGATGTGCGAGAAAAATTTTGCCTCCGCTTTCCTTGGCGATTTTTATAACTTCTTCCGGTCCTTTGAGCTTTGCCTTCATGCCGGATTTTCCAAAATCAACAAAGTGTGCTGATATATTCTTGTGAATTCCCTTATCAAGCATATAGTTAAGAGATTTCCAGCCTCCACGTTTACGGTCATAATCATATTTCTCATAATCCTCAAGGCTTACTCCATCAAATTTTGAGGCTGCATATGAGCCGATGAAACGGGTATTAGTGCTTATCTTGCTTTCGTTTGTCCATTTGATTAAATTCAGCAAAGCCTCGTTGTTTATATCGTAGTTGTACATAGTCAGGTGATATTCCCTGCCCTCATACTCTGTCGTAAGCTCTGTTCCGGGAATAAACATTAGGTTATCTCCCGGCTCTATAACTTCCTGCATATTTTTTATATTGTCCACACAGTCGTGGTCAGTTATTGAAAATATACTTATTTTGCTTTTTATCAACTCTTTCTTTAAATCATACACATCCCATGTTCCATCGGAAGCACAGGTATGCATATGCATATCTGCTTTTTTCATTTATACCTCTAATAAAGTGAGTCTTCATTTATCCTTGTGTAGAACATCTCTCTTACTTCGTCGAAATCCTTGGTCTGAGCCATTATCCACATAAGCTTTGTAATTGCCGCCTCAATAGTCATGTCATATGCCTGAAGCACGTTATATTTTTTAAGTGCCTTCACACCAACCTCATATACTCCCATGTCACTTCCCTCAAACATAACCTGTGTAGCAATTACGATTATCTTTCCTTTTTCCGTCAGTGCTCCAAGCTTTTCAAGGAAATTCCTCCTGTCCTGAAAAGGAAGCCCGCCGGCACCGTAGCTTTCAATTACAACGCCCTCATATTTTTCACCTATATAGTCAAGAACATCAGGCTCCATTCCTGGAGCAAGCTTCAGCAGAAAAATGGACGGGAATATATTTTTGAAAAATTTAACAGGTTCTGTAAACTTTTCACCCCTGATATACTTCGTTATTCTGCTGTCGTCAATTATGGCGGCAACGGGAAAATTAATTGATTCAAACGCACTGTAGCTTTTTGATTTCACCTTGCGCGCCCTTGTTCCGACAATGGCCTTTCCGTCAAAAACAAGGTACACTCCCCTGACATCCTTTTCGGCTGCAAACCTGAAGCTGTCCAGAAGATTTTTCTTCGCATCGGTAATGTCCGCGTTTATGGGCTTCTGCGCACCTGTTATTATAACAGGCTTATCTAAATTTTGTATTAAGTATGAAAGGGCGGCAGATGTATAGGACATGGTATCTGTACCGTGGGATATTACAAATCCGTCGTATTTGTCATAGTTACTTTCTATTGCCTCCGTCATGAGAACCCAGTATTCCGGCTGAATATTGGTGCTGTCAATATTTAAGAGCTGAATTGTTTCAACGTTGCAAAATTCCTTTATTTCAGGCACATAACCCAGAAGCTCCTCCGAGGTTATCTGCGGTGCCAAACCGTCTTCAGTCTTTTTTGAAGCAATGGTGCCTCCGGTGGCAATAAGCAATATGTTCTTTTTCATCATCTTCTCCCCTGTTAATCAATATATGAAACTATCTGCCTCATATCCTCAGGCAGCGGGCATTTTACAACAACTTCTTCTCCCGTTATGGGCTGTGTAAACCTCATTTCATGGCAGTGCAGAGCCTGTCTTTTTATAAGCTCACTTTCATTCCCGTACAGCGTATCTCCCAATACGGGATGGCCTATGTGCTTCATGTGTACTCTTATCTGGTGAGTCCTGCCTGTATCAAGCTTCAGCCTGACCAGTGACAGATTATCCATCCTTTTTTCAACCATGTAACGTGTGATGCATTCTTTTCCCGACGGATGAACAACCCTTAGTATGTCCTCCTCGTTCAACCTTGTAATAGGCTCGTTTATGACCCCTCTGTCCTCCTTTATGATGCCTTCCACAACAGCATAGTAGTATTTTTCAACAGTATTTGCCTTCATCTGAGTTGAAAGCTCATTGTGTGCATAAGGATGCTTTGCAATTATAACAACTCCGGACGTATTCATATCAAGCCTGTTCACGAGCCTGACCTTGCGCTTTATGCCCCTTTGTCTGAAATAATATGCGACTCCGTTTGCTACAGTGTTGTTCTGGTGTGACCTTGTGGGATGCACAACAATGTATGGAGGCTTGTTCACCGCAAGCAGGTCGTTATCCTCATAGACTATATCTATGGGTATTTCAACGGGATCATATTCGTCCTCGTCCTCATCAAACTGCACGGATAGAATATCTCCCTCAAAAACACTTTTGTTCAGCCTGGCTGTTTTGCCGTTAACAAAAATACAGTCATTTAGCTCTAATTTCTTTGAAAGGCGTCTCGAAAAATTTAAGTTTTCAGCCATGATGCCCTTTACAGTTTTATCATTTTCCTGTATTGTATAATTAAGAATATTATCAGTATTCATAAGTTCTCCCATCTTTTAGGCGGACTTTTAAGATCCTGTGGAGGCGTTAAACCTCCGTTTCTAATATAATATAAATCGCATTCAATGTAAAGGGGATAAAATCATGAAGGACAAGGTAATAAACATAGCTGCGAACCATGATGATTACACGGCGGAAATAAAGGAAAACCTCATAAATATATTTAAAAAGTACGGATATGGTTATTTTGACGAATTTAATAAACATGGTGAACTAAACGTTACCATAGGAGGAGACGGAGCTTTTCTCAGGGCGGTGAGAGAAAGCAATTTTTCAGGAATTCCATTTGTAGGGATAAATACAGGGACACTGGGATTTTTCCCGGAAATAACCCCAGAAGACCTTGAAAGCTTTGTTGTAAATTACGTTGAAGGAAATTATACAATAAACAACGTAAATCTCATAGAAAGTGAAATAGTTTCTCACGGCAGCTCTAAAAAAACATATGCCATAAATGACATAATACTGAAAAGAAAAGACATGAAAACCATACACATGAACGTATACATAGCCTCCAACCACCTTGAAAAAATAAGTGGCGACGGACTTATCATATCATCACCCTTGGGGAGCTCGGCCTACAACAAGTCCGCAGGAGGAAGCCTTGTGTATCCTTCTTTAAAAACACTGCAGATTACACCTCTGTCACCTATAATTTCAAATGCATACAGGTGCCTTGATTGCAGCATCATAGTTCCGCCTGAATTTGAAATATCCATATATCCCGAAAGAAGAGAGGACTACCATATAGCGCTCCTTGCAGACGGTCAGCTCATAGAATATGACGAGATAGAGCACATTCATTTCCGAACATCAAAAAAGGTAATCAAAAGACTTTCCACCGGAACCTTCAATTACTGGAATGTAATAAAGGATAAGTTTCTGTAAAATTCTAAAACATAAATAATTCGGCTAAAATATGGCAACCATATTTTAGCCGAAAATGTATAAGCATCTTTTAAATCAGTTACATCTTCAATGTAAATTTGCTTCCTTCATTTACGGTGCTTTCCACCGTAAGGGTGTACCTGTGAATGTCAGCAATCCATTTTGCAATGCTCAGACCAAGACCTGTACCGCCCTCCCGATGCCTTGCCTTATCTGCCCTATAAAAGCGGTCAAATATTCTGTCCAAATCCTTTTTAGCAATTCCTATGCCCGTATCCTCCACAGTCAGAACCTTTCGTTTAGTTTTATCCGTAAAAAGACTCACTGTAACCTTGCCTTCCTCGGTGTATTTAACAGCATTGTCAACAAGTATTACAATCATCCTGCGTATTTTATCATAATCAGCCCTTATTTTCATGTCTTCTTCCAGATTCAGTTTAAAATCAAGTCCCTTGTTTTTCGCCAGTATTTCCATGCTCTGACATACATTTTCCACAACCTCTGAAATTGAAAACTCGGAGATGTCGAGTTTTCCTTCATTGGCATCGGCCTTTGCCAGTATCAGAAGCTGGTCTATAAGCTTAGCCATAACTCTTGTTTCAGAATACGCATTGTCAAGCCACATTTCATTTTCCTCAACTGTGCCTTCATCGTCGCTGAGCACAACATCAAGATTTGTCTGAATGACCGTGAGAGGTGTCCTCAGTTCATGAGAGGCATCAGCCACAAACTCCTTCTGCCTTATCCATGTTTCCTTAACAGGCTTCAATGCTTGGCCTGTAAACAAAAAGCTTATGAGCAACAGTATGGCGGTTCCCGTGCATCCCGTAGCATATAGCACACTTCTAAGGAATGTCCACAGTATTTCTTCATTTACGGTGTTCTGGTAAACCTGCACAATGCTTTTTCCCTTGTCATCCTCAAAATACTTGGTATATATTCTGTAATTGAATCTGCCCGCTCTTCTCACAACATAGGAATCATTCTTGTTTTCAAGAGCTTTTACGGCCAGAGAGCGTATATCCCCCGAAACATTTGCTCCATCCTCCTCCAGATAGACAAGATTCATATTTCCGTCATATATAGCATAGTTCACATTTAGCTTTTGATTTCTGCTCAATGCTACGCTAGGTCCTATTCTCTGAAATGTGTTGCCGTTTATTCTGAAATTCAGTATTGTTGTATTTCTGTTGGCATATATTCTGAATGCCTCCGACTTCATGAGCTCCTTGTTGCCATCCTCGAATACAATCCGCGTGAAATTATATATTCCCGCAGCAATAAATGCCATAAAAAGCACCAATATTACACCCATATATACAGTTAGTTTAAAATGAAGCTTTCTGAACATTCTATTTCTCCTTAAGCATATACCCTACGCCCCGGACAGTTTCAATCTTCGCATTGGTATCTTCCAGCCTCTTTCTGAGGTGGTGAACATATATCTCAATATTGCTTTCCAGAATATCAGCCTCAAGCCCCCATATCCTGTCAATAATCTGCTCTCTCGTGAAAACCTGTCTCGGTTTTTTAATGAACATTTCCATCAGCATCGCTTCTTTAAGCGGTATTTTATATTCCTTATCTTCTATAAATAAGAGATAATTTTTAACATCATACTTTATATCTTCAAACTCATATACTTCGCCCACATACTCTGTACCCTTTCTCCTTGCCAGAGCCTTTACCCTTGCAATGAGCTCCTTTGTGGCAAATGGCTTAATCAGATAGTCGTCCGCTCCGGTTTCAAGACCGAACACCCTATCATCCACAGTATCCTTGGCAGTGAGCATTATTACCGGAGTTTTAATTCCGTTTTTTCTTATTGACTTTAATATCTGTATTCCGTCCACACCGGGAAGCATGATGTCAAGAACAATTACATCATATATATCCTTTTCCGAAAGAATAAGTCCTTCCTCTCCGTCATTGGCGATATCAACATCTATTTTCTGCTTTGAAAACAAATAACTGAGAGCCTGCGTAATCTTAACCTCATCCTCAACAATTAATATTCTCATATATTCCTCCCGCTAATCACGCTTCTGCCTCCACGGCACTGAAGTTTAATATTTATTATAATAGTGCTTTAATCTTAATTTTATATTAATATTATATCAATTTACACTATTATATATCATCATGAAACGAATGACAAATTTAATTTTCAGCCTATTATTTCCCGCAAAAAAACTGCCAATCAACGACTGACAGCTCTTTATATTTAATTACACTTCGACTGATTCGGGCTCCGGCTGTTCTTCATTATTCGTCTGAGCTTCGGCATGTGCGCCCTTTAACTTTACAGCCTTCAGCAGATTGCTTAAAAACTCGGCCTGTCCGCTCAGTTCCTCGCTTGCTGCCGCACTTTCCTCGGAGGTTGCAGAGTTCATCTGAATAACAGAGGATATCTGGTCAATTCCCTCCGTTATCTGGGATGCGGCCAGTGCCTGTTGCTGTGAAGCCTTAGCTATTTCCTCCACAATAGAAACTGTCATGCCGGTTTTATCAACAATTGAATTAAAGGATTTAAGCGCTACATTCGCTATATCCGAGCCTGTTTTTATTGTCCTCAGGGAATTTTCAATCAAATTAGTAGTATTTTGGGCTGCTTCAGCACTTTTAGAAGCAAGATTTCTGACTTCGTCTGCCACAACGGCAAACCCCTTGCCTGCAGAGCCCGCTCTTGCAGCCTCCACGGCCGCATTCAGCGCAAGTATATTAGTCTGGAAAGCAATATCCTCAATTGCCTTAATAATCTTACTTATCTCAACAGATGCGGCACTGATGTCATTCATTGCATCAATCATATTATTCATATGGCCGGTTCCATCCTGTACGTCGGCAGCAGTATTCTCTGCAATCCTTTTGCCTTCCTGGGCATTTTTATCATTAGAAATTATCTGCTGAGACATTTCATTGATAGTTGCCGCCAGTTCCTCAATGGAACTCGCCTGCTCAGTGGTCCCCTCTGTAAGTGCCTGTGCACCTGAAGCCACCTGCTGCGCGCCACTCGCCACTTGCTCCGCGCTCTGTCCTATTGTTATGAATATACGGTTTAGCTCATCAATAATAAATGTTATCCCCTTCTTCATAGGCTCAAAGTCTCCTATGTATTCCTTATGAATTTCTCTGGAAAAATCGCCATTTGTAATTGAAGAAATATGGTCCGAAATATCGTTTATCACATCATTCCATTCATTTATGGTCAATTCCAACGAATTCAAAAGCGCTGCCGTCTCGTCCTTGCTTCTGGTCTTTGGAACCTCTGTATGCAAGTCACCTTCTGACAACAGCTTCAGCCTGTTGGCGCATGCAATTATCGGATCAGCTATTTTGGCTGAAACCCTGAATATAACAAAGGCGGACAATATTACAGAAAGCAATGCCAGTACTGCTGTCGTGACAATGCTGAAATATGTTCTGTCCATGTATTCGTTCTGCGGAACATCAACCAGCATACCCCATCCGCTCGTTCCATCTATGGGTGCATAGGATAATAAATGCTTATCACCGTCATTTCTATATGTTCCGAAATTTACACTTCTGTCCAGCATACTCTGCTCCAGCATCGCAAGTTCTCCATTGCTTCCTTCGGCCTCATACTTCAAAATTGTGTTTTCCCTGTTTAATGCCTTTTTGTAATCAGGATGTCCGATAATATAGCCCTTGCTGTCAATTATTGACCCAAATCCCTCCTCGCCCACAACTACTGCAGCGGCGATATCAGATATAACCTTTGCCTCTATTTCAAGCATCACAATCCCTTCAACCTTAGAACCGTAAATTCCATTTTTCCACAGAGGTGCTGAAACTATGTAGTACATTTCAAAGGTCGTTCCGTCAAATACTGCATCAGAAATAAATACGTCTCCATTTATGGCGGCATTGAAGTAATCAGTATGCTTTATAACCTCTGTCATGCCCGTATTTGTTGAAACAGCAATACCGTCCTTATTGGCGGTATTTATATTTCTCAATCCGTGCATATTAACTCTCTGCTTGATAATTTCATTCTTTTCCTGTAAAGTTATATCAGGTGAATTAAGCTGGGATATCAGCCCCACCTCTTTGGCTATTGTCTTGTACTTATCCATTTCTTTTGACACAACTTCAGAAGACTTTTTCGCCACCTCCTGCATTGTCTTTTCCAAAGAATCAAACGTAGCCTTATAACACAGATACGAAGATACTCCCCCAATGGTTATAACTGCCACCAATATTACAAATATTACACTTGCAAACATTTTCTTTTTTATGCTGTTCATATTCGTCCCCAATCAGTAAGTTTAGTCAATGATGAATTTCAATTGTTTTTTATATGCGCTGCTACCCTTTTATCCTCTGTCTTGATATGAGAAATAAGCCAGCCGGCGACAGAAGAATTAACCTTAGCAACAAGCTGAATAGTCGCTCCACCCTTTTTAAATTCCTCTGCAATTTCATTTACTTCTTTCTTAAATGCTTCATGCTTTTCCTTATGAGCCTTGTAGTCCGGATAATTCGACTTAATCTGAAGCTTCTCCTCATCACTGAAATGCTTCACTACGTAATCCTGAAGGAATTTAAGTGTTTTCTCCACCTCATTCCTACCCTTCCCCTGACTGCATGCATCCAATAAATTGTTTATTGCATCTACAAGAGACCTATGCTGACTGTCAATTTCCAAATTTCCGGTTTCCAGGGATTTATCCCAGCTGTATGCCATGGTAACACCTCTTTCTTGATAAACTATGTATTTTGTTAATAAAATATCCTTCTTTGCTTAAAAATAAAGGTGCAGTCTGCGCTGCACCTTCATTCATTAAATTCTATTGATTACTGTAATAACTGTAATACACCTTGTGGCTGTTGATTAGCCTGTGCAAGCATTGCCTGAGCAGCCTGAGTAAGAATGTTATTCTTAGTGTATTGCATCATTTCTTTAGCCATATCAACGTCTCTGATACGTGATTCAGCAGCTGTTAAGTTCTCAGAAGTTACTCCCAAGTTGTTAACTGTATGCTCTAATCTGTTCTGTAAAGCTCCAAGATCTGCTCTTGTACCTGATACTGTGTTGATAGCATCGTCGATTGCAGAAATAGCGCTATTAGCATCGCCTTGAGCTGCTACACTAATGCTGCTTAAACCTAAGCCTGAAGCACTCATGTCTGCTACAGACAATGAAACTGTCTGATCTGAATTACCGTTTGCTCCTATTTGGAATGTAAGTTTAGACATAGTTCCATCCAGAAGCTGTATTTTATTGAAATGAGTTGCAGATGATATTCTGTCGATTTCAGAAGATAATGCATCTACTTCCTTTTGAAGATTTTCTCTGTCAACAGAATCCTGATATGTTCCGTTAGCTGATTGAACTGCCAGCTCTCTCATTCTCTGAAGGATAGCATGAGTTTCATTCAATCCACCTTCTGCTGTCTGAATTAAAGAAATACCATCATTAGCATTTTGTTGAGCCTGCTCAAGACCTCTAATCTGGCCTCTCATCTTTTCAGATATTGCCAATCCTGCAGCATCATCACCTGCTCTGTTGATTCTGAAGCCTGATGATAACTTCTCTATGTTTTTACCTGTTGCTGTGTTGTTTGTTCCTAATTGTCTCAATGAATTTAATGCGTTAATATTGTGTTGAATTCTCATAATTACCTCCGTGTAATTGTTATCGGGATCCATCCCTAAGATTTTTTCAGACTATCCATTTTAAGCACCGGGCCCTGATGCTCAAAGTAGATTACCCTTACAACACATATATCGTGTGCTTATAAAATATGTTTAGTCTTTTTTTAAAAATTTTCGAATTTTTTTTAGTTTTTCTCATTTTGCTTTATATTATAGAACGCCTTTAACCGCCTGCTTTTCTTCTTCATTTAAAATACTGTTGAAATATGAAATCATCTTTTCATTTTCACAAAATTCACTTGCTTTAAGCAAGTAAATTTTATCCTTGAATCTTGTATAATCATATAGCTTTGCCAAAAACATCATTATGCTTTCTTCGTTCTCCGATGTTAGCAAGGTTTTTATCAGTACCGATAAAATTTCATAATTATATTTTTCCGCATTTAGCAATGCCACAGAAATTTCTACAATCTTGGGCTTGTTATCGCTTGCTATATATGCATTAAGTAGCTCAGTATATACCTTATCAACTTGCCCCACAGCAAGGCTTTCGACAAAGCTTGTATAATTTTTGCAATAGTATATACTTTGTTCAAGCATTTCTATAGCTTTTTCCACCCTGCCAAGTCTCATCTCCACAAGTCCCATGATTCTGTAGTAATCAGGATAAAAAGCATATTTCCCCACCGCTTCTTCGAATATCTCTTTCACTTCATCATATGGTGTTCCTAAGCATCCCATACAGTTCAATATGGTCCTGTAAATAACCGGATAATAGTCTAGCTCCTTGCTTTTGTCAATATACTTCAATGCCTGCTGTGCATATTCAAGGGCTTCACCATATGCTTCCTCCATATAAAAGGACTTGCTGATATATAAATTAACCTGTGAATCAGCAGGATTCTTTTCAAGTTCTTTCTTAAGCATGGATATATTTCTTTCATTTTTATTTTTTTCGCTTACAACTACCTTGTCATATCCTGTGTGAAGTATCTTCAAATTTTCGCTCTTGTCCACCATTGCCGGAATAAATCTAAACTTCTCTCTCTTAGAATCTGAAAGAACCTCGTGTATAGGCTTGCTGTATCTGATATTTCTTTTTTTTCTGAAGATTCTCGGACTGACATTTTTGACAATACCTATGATATTTTTGTCCTTGTCTATATTAATTAACTTGCTTAGTATCCCATCTACATTTCTATTTCCATTAATTTCTTTTATGTATTTCTTAATTAAGTCTATGGAGCTGTGATCAAAATACTCATCACAATCTAAAAATATTATCCAGTCGCCTTTTGCCTGATCCAAAGCAAAATTTCTTGCTGCGCTAAAATCATTAATCCATTCAAAGTGAAACACCTTAGCCCCAAGCCTTTCTGCAATTTCCACAGTTCTGTCAGTAGAGCCTGTATCAACCACTATCTGCTCATCAACCACCGATTTAAGATGGCTTAGGCAATATTCTATATTTTCTTCTTCGTCTTTAGCTATTAAACATTGAGATATGTACATTATTAGCCTCCAATATAAAATTCTATCTTAATACGTTAATTACCTCACAATTTCGAGAGTTTTTCACATATAACTCCATAATCTTTTCAAGATTATTTGAAAATATATTTTCATTCTTCATAAGATTTTTAAACATTGTGCAAAGACTAAATTTATCAATAAATTTATCGAGTCCAATAACATAGTCACTTGCTCCTAAATCATGTGCAATACCGGCGGACTTAATCGAATAGCCTATTGCAATGCATGGTATACCTGATGAATAAGCAGCTATTGTAGCATGAGTTCGAGAAAATATACCAAATCTACATTTAGATATGACATATTTGTACTGTGCAGCATCTAATTTGTCTGAAACCAAGCAGATTCTCTCGCTATTAAACATGTCATACACTTCCTTTAAAATGGCATAATCATTATCCATACTCATAACCACATGAGGAATTAAAGCAATATTCATATCAGTATTTTTAATTATATACTCAATTAAGGTTGCTATATTTTCAAGAATTATGCCCGGTTTTACTTCTCTTCTTACCACCAAAGGACTTATATTTATGCCTACTGTATTATACTCAATAAAGTTAGTCGGCAAATCAACTTTTCTAGACATTAGGGCAAAGGCTACATCTGAGCAAAGAACGGCATTATTAAGTCCGTGTTCTTTAAGACTGTTGTATGTTATACTCTCTCTTGCCGTAATCACGTGATGTGTCCTTAAAGTATCCAGCATTTCTTTATCCATCATTGAAGGTTCAATAGAGCAGCTCCATAAAACACTTTTCGCACCTGCCTCAATTGCTCTTTCATGAATTGCCTTCCATCTTCTCCAATTATCATAGCAATAATTGTCACCACCTACTGACAAGCATACGGTATCTTTATCTATTTTATCAATCGTTGATTTATATATTAGCTTATCATATTTCCCTTTTTCCGAAGAAGACTTATCAAGTGCTGCATAGTGCATATCCCGTTCGCAATATTCATTCACGTCAATTCCAAATTCCATATCTTGTTCCTTAAAGTGAGTGGAAAGAAGTACGTGGCTATCAGGATAATTGTTTTTTATCAGTTTTATCGTGCTTTTTATAATGGCCTCTGCGCCGTGATTATATGAACCGCCATGTCCATAAAGTAAAAACTTCTTAGTCATATCTTTCTATTCCTCCTCCAAACATTTCTTTAACATTGCAACATCCTCGTCATTGGGGCACATTTCTGTTAAATCATCTATTGCAACTGCTGCTTCGTGTATTCTTGCTTCTTGAATATATAGTTCCGCCTGAAGTTTTTTAAAAAATACAAATAAGGATGCGTCCTCTATTGCCGCAGTAATATTCAAGCCTAATTTCAATAGCTCTTCCTCAAACTTATTTTCCTTACCATTTGTTAATATATCAATAACCTTATTTACAACAGAATCAAATTTGATGTAATAAATATCTTTAACTATTTCGGGATATTCTGTTATAAATGATCTTT
Organism: Firmicutes bacterium UBA2530; assembly: GCA_002340985.1. Lineage (GTDB taxonomy): Bacteria > Bacillota > Clostridia > Tissierellales > Sedimentibacteraceae > Sedimentibacter. Next base: position 36,454 of record DDNC01000012.1, read on the forward strand.
TATCTATTAAACTTAAAAAAATATTTTTTTGCATCAGTTTTTTTAATGCTGCCCAAGGTATGTCAGAATTTTTTAAATGCAAAATTGCATCAATCAGTTTTGGTACTGCTTCATTATCCTCTACATTCACCAATGAATACAATAATTCATTATTCTGTAGCCAATACCATACATCTTTTTCTTCACACATTTCTTTAAACATAGGTATCAAAAAACATATCATCTCATAGAATTTGTCGTTATCTTTTTTGATATATACTTTACATATGTATTTAAGCAGAATGTCTGTATATTTGGATAGCTTACTATCTATATCCACAATTATATTTTTCACAACACCGTTAGCATGCTTTATCCTGTGCCAGCACTCATGTGTAACTTTTGAAGTTATTGTATTGTATAAAATACGCAGATTGGTTTCGTATGAGGCGTCCTCAGATATCAGTGCATTAGCACTAGTATTTGTTATTAATCCCATGTAAACACATGCACTGAAAATTAGATTGACTTCTGTTAACCCATTAACTTTTTCTAAATACAGTATAGAATACTTGTAAAAATTTTCATTGCTTACTAATGATTGTTCGTTGAATAATGAAGATACAGATTTTTTTCTAATCAAATAATTATGTAATATTTTAGGCGAGAACGCTACCTTATCACAATAGCTTTGATACTGTAGCACAAGAGAGGTATCAGCACCGTAATTTATGTTTTCCCAACACTTAATATTATTCTCAACAAAAATCTTTAATTTATATATCCTGCCCCATATGGCACCATAATAAGTGTATAAATATGGAAAAGAAATGCCAAACTCTTCTTTTTCAAGACACACAACTTTATCAGAAGGTCTTTTTAAAAAGGTTTCTTTACTTCCTTCAAACAACAGTGAAGATCCGCATGTAACCAAATCTGCATGGGTTTCTTCCAATAAACTCATCATTTCTTTCAAAAAATCCGGCTCATAGAAATCATCAGAATCTAAAGTTGCTATATATTGATAACCATCATTATATGCAATGCGTGTATATTTTTCTATTAAATATTTTGTATTACTTTCCAAATGTATAGGTATAATTCTTGTATCCTTTTTTGAATATTCAGATATTATGCTCCAGGTTCTGTCGGTAGAGCCATTATCAATTAAGTAGTAGTCAAACTCTTTATATGTCTGAGACAGTACACTTTCTATGCATTTTTTTATGTACTTCTCAGAATTATATGCTTGTGTGTAAAATACAATCTTTTTCATATTTTATCTCCCCTTAGCTAAGGAAAGATTTTTAGTAATGCGAGGCTTTCGCCTCTTTCTATCCATAGCACAAATTATCCACCTTCATGTGTTTATTCAAACAAATTAATTATTTCGTTTGTACAGTAAAGATTCGTCTTTATTTCATTAATAATTTCGTCACAGTATAGTGAACTTGTTATCATAACAATCAATAACCTTAGGGCTGTTTTCATATTTCACTTAAACGTTGGATCAGCAAATCCCTATACGGATCAAGGTTATCTGATTCACAAAATGAATTTTCATTTCTGAGCTGGCAGTCAGCGCATATCGAAAATGATCGATATGTTTCTGAAAGCATTTGACACAAAAAATTCCTGCGAATTTTGCCATTCCATATTTCTTTTAAGCTTTGCTCAAAGCAGTTTGTCTTTTCTTGGATTGGAAAAAGATGAACATAACAAGGAGAGACATCTCCATTTACTCGTACCAACATTCTCATAAACGGAATCGGGCAAACCTCTCTTTCAATTATTTCTGTTCCATACTTTGTTACGCCTCTTTCACACATTCCGTCATAACGTATATATTCTTGATACCAAGGACGTACGCGCTCAACATTAACCATGTTAGCCAAGGGGCCAAACTTCTCTAAAAATAAATCCTCTTTGCCATTAAGACCAATATCAATAATTTTAATTAATAGTTGACCTGTCCTGATTGTTGAATAATATTGTAGATTTTCATATAATTTCTCAAAGTCACAAGCAACTCCACATATATTACGATACGTATCACTGTCCATCCCTTGTAATGAAACCTTCATTACATCTAAGCCGGCAGAGGTAAATCCATCGCTGAGCTTCTTTGACAGAAGTAGAGCGTTTGTAAAAAATTCAACTTTCTCCGCCACGTCTGCCTCCTTTGCCATAGCGACAAAATCAACAATGTGAGGATTAGTTAACGGTTCTCCCATACCATTTAAAACCAGCGTCTTTAGTTTATTCGGGAATTGCTTTAATTGAAGCAAAATTTCCCTGAACTGTTCCTTTGTCATTAACTGTTTCACTGATGTTATATTGTTGGGTATATTTGAACCATGCATACAATATTTACATCGAATATTACATAAAGAACTTGGTTCTATCTGAATTGAAAAAGGTGTATCAAGAGGAATATTCTTATAAAGTATTTCTCTTTTCCGAGTGAAAAACATATCCCTGTTAGTCAATTACACAAATCCTCCTGCTGACTTCCTCCGCACAATCATCAAGATAATCCGCTTTAAACGCAAATGACGTGCGACAAAAACACTCAGTGCATATTTGCGGAATATCACCAGATGCACCACGCAATACAGACAATAAAAAATTCTTGCGTGTTGTCCCGTTCCATATATCAACAAGCGAATCGCTAATGATAGTTTCATCTATAATAAAACCCACATTTCGAGCAGCATTACACAGAGAGATATCACCATTACAAAGCACATCCATACGATAAAATGGAATTGCACATACAGAAACAGCACGTCCATATCCAATATTAAATCTGTCGGCATTTAGAGAAAATTTTTGCATTTTCTCTTTTTCCAGTTCAAAACAATTAGTCAAATTTTCCACGCTTACATAGTCGCAGTGCTCTTTAAAAATATCATAGTATTGCTGCTCTGTTTTAGACAATAAATAGTCGGATGGTATCTTAACATATAGTTTTGTATTTTCACCTTTGTGCTTAAAAAAATACTGGAGATTAAGCAAAAAACTATTAAAGTCAATTTTTGCTCCGCAATGCTCAAAATAATCCTCATCACTTAATCCCTGAAGAGATACTTTCACTTCATCTAATCCTGCCTCAATCAACTTGTTAGCTAACTCATTGTTCAGCAGAATTCCATTGGTTATTAACCCAACCTTAGTTGATGGACTAGAGAGTTTTATTCTTGCAACCACTTCGCCCAAATTTTTGTAAAGCGTGGGCTCGCCAATTCCACCAAGTACCACCTTTTTTACCGGAACAGGAAATGTTCGTAAGCTTTCATATACACGCTCAAGAACTACATCGTCCATAATACCAAATATATGGCCTTTTTGAAGCATTCTCTCTCGCCCGAGAGAGTGTAAGCAGTATTCACATCGTATATTGCAAAACGAAGTAAGTTCCAAGTGAATAACATATGGCGCTGCAAGCGGAATATGGTTTTTAAGAACACTTCGTTCCTGATTATACATCGCTTTATATTCCATAATATATAATTTTCTCCTGTTATTATTTTTTTAATTTTATTATTTCAATTGTTTCTTTAAATCCTAATTCTTCAACAGTATCGAAAAAAAATTTTCTCATGTCCCCAATATCAGGAGACTCGAAAGCGCAAGGGTTTTTTTGTACAGCCATACTCAAGCTTGACTCTTCTTGAAATATTCGTTCATATATACTTTCCAAAAAATCATTTCCTTTTGGCGAGTTTATCAAAACAAGTGATGTTCCCTTATCAGTGTCTTGCGTTTTATCTCTCAGACTTACACCCCAAAAATCCGCCAACGTAATATCTGAATTTCTTGGAAAGCCTTTGAAACTGCAATTTGAGCAGGATGTTCTCATATACAAATTGTATTTAAGAAAACCTACCATAAATAAGTCAGTATACCTGTCTGCATAGTATTCCTTTCCATTTTCAAATTCTATTTTAGTGCAAAATTTATTCCAACCGTTTATTTTATTTTTGAACCAGACCTTTTTAATTGGAGAATTATATTCATCCTCCATGCTCTCTAAATATTTAGTATATGCCTTGGGTGAATTTACACCTCTGCATATGAAATCACAAAGCAGCAAATTATCATATGACTTACCCAAAAAGCCTACCAGTCCGGCACATTGGCAGGGTGTCCCCACAAACATAACCGATTTATCTTTGTTTAAAATTTCCTTGACTTCTTTATATATATTTCCTGAACTGCTTTGGACATATTTTGATTGTCTAAGCAAGATGATACCGTCATTGTCATCAATTATACAATGTTCAACCAAATGTTTGGCGTTATATATTGCCCCGGCAACATAACCTCCATCGGAAATTATTTTTTTTGCAAGTTCAGAAAATATTCCTCCGGATGTACTGTTTAATCTTATATCTTCATCAAGTGACCATGCTGCATATGCAGGCGGTTGTGGATTATTCTCGTTTTTTATTCCATTTATAACAGGACAGGTTTTTTCGCATCTTCCACAATTGGTACAATTATTTAAGTATATTGAAGGGTATAAAAAGCCTTCATTGTCAGAAACCATATCTATGCAGTTAATGGGGCATATGTTGCTGCACACCCCACACCCTGTACATTTTTCTTTTTCAATTAACATAATATTATTTCCACCTGATATTTTCCTTTACTACTTTCGCAGGATTACCTACAGCTATACATTTAGCAGGGATATCTTTGTTAACTACAGCACCCGCACCTATTATTGATCCATCTCCAATATTTACGCCCTTCAGGATAATCGCACCCACTCCAATCCAGACATGATTGCCTATATTTATAGACTTGGATTTATTTAGTATATTTCCTTCATCGTCTACTATTGAATGATGGTCACCATCATATATATACACATTGCGTGCAATTGCCGCACCATCGCCTATGACTATCTTATTGCAACATGCAATTACCGAATTAGAATTTATATATCCGCTTCCTAAAGTCAATGATGCATTTTTGAATAACTGTATAGTTGCTCCATAAAACAACTTAAAGCGTCCATTTACGTTTAATGTAGCATTTTCCTGAAGCTTGAGATAGCATTCTGCCTTTGACCCTTTAAATACATTCGAGTTTAAATAAAAATTACCGTTTAGATTAATTTTAGCTGATTTATGAATATCCACAACAGAATTTTTAAAAATTATAATTTCTCCGTGTTTTTCACATACATTTTTGCTTAAATTATTATAATAAAAACTTTTTAGTTTGTCCTCTTTGTTCACTTTTTATACCCTAATATATAAATTCATAAATTCTTTTTCGAATTCTTCAATATATTTCCCATAATAAAATTCATCATAATGCTTTTTCAGCTCATTTTTTACATAATCCAACTGCTTTGAGCAATTTGTAAGGTTATTTTTTATAATCTTGTTGCACATTGATATCATATATGACCATTCACTGTACTGTGCATATTCAGATATATCTGGAAGAACTTGAGACAAATATATTGTTCTTTCCCTAAATGCACTGAAATATTCATCCAGTTGTTCAGGAGTCAACAACATATCATTTGTTGTGAAGGACGAATTGTTTTTTTCATGCCTTATAAAGCAATACTTTGGCAATCCATTAGCGATAACTTTACGTGCATTTGCCATATATTTATAAGTAACACTTATATCGTCGTACTTACCCGTCTCATTAAACTTTATAGTGTCAAACAACCATTTGTTTATCATCTTTGTTGGCATTGCAGCATTTATTCGTTTCCTCTTAAGCAGTTCAATGACAGCCTCAGACGGAGTCATCTCTAAATATTCATCAAATGCGCAGTTTGGCAAAATCTTACCTTCAACTTTTTTGCTTGAGCCACAAATTGATATATCTGCATTGTTTTCAACCGCAAGATTATATAAAAATTCCAGCATGTCCGGATCTGCTATATCATCATCATCCACAAAGGTTATGAAATCTCCTTTAGCTAAATCCAACCCGGTGTTTCTTCCTTTTCCAATACTGCTTTTTGCAATATGAATAACTTTAATTCTATTATCTGATTTACCATACATTTCTGCAATTTCACCGCTTTTATCAGTGGAACCATTGTTCACTATTATGAATTCATAGTCTTTTTCTGTTTGTCTCAAAATTGATTCTATTGCTTCAGATATAAAATCCTCCCGATTATATGTAAGCATAATAACACTTATTTTCATGTCTACCATACCTTCCAAGGCGCTCGGTCTTTCTCCCATATGGATTCAAGATGATTTTTATCTCTCTGTGTATCCATACACTGCCAAAAACCTGGATGCTTATACGCAAACAGCTCGCCTTTTTGTGCCAATTTTTCTAATGGTCCTCTTTCGAGTATTGTACTGTCACCTTCAATTAGTTCAAATATTTCCGGCTCCAATACCATAAAGCCACCATTAACCCAGCCTCCATCCTCTTTAACCTTTTCAGCAAACCTTGTTATGTTTTGATTCCCATCGATTTCTAAAACACCGAATTTACCACCGGGCTGAATAGCAGTTATAGTTGCAGTCTTTTTATTCTCTTTATGAAAATTAATAAGCTCTTTTATATTAACATCGGAAACCCCATCTCCATATGTAAGCATAAAGGTTTCATTTCCAATATATCTCTGTACTCGTTTCAGCCTGCCGCCTGTCTGAGTATTAAGACCTGTATCAACCACTGTTACTTTCCAAGGTTCAGCTACATTGCTGTGAATAATTATTTCGTTATCTTTTGAAAAGTCAAATGTTATGTCTGAGCGATGCAGATAATAATCGGCAAAATACTCTTTTATTACATATCCCTTGTATCCGCAGCATATTATAAACTCATTAAAGCCGTAATGAGAATATATTTTCATTATGTGCCACAAGATAGGGGCATCTCCAATTGATATCATAGGCTTAGGCTTTAAGTGAGATTCTTCACTGATACGAGTTCCAAATCCTCCTGCAAGAATAACCACCTTCATAAAATCCTCCGTTTAAATATACTAATTGCATACTAAATTTTATAAGAAAATTACTGTTCTCATTTTTACAAATAACATTTATGAATAAATATATTTCATTAAGCACTATCGGCTGCTCTAAATTTTGTCATATTATATATCGACGTTTATTTTAAAAATTAACGATTAGTACTATATAATTTTCAAAAGTTTTATTTATTATTGGATACAGTCTTTTTAATTTTGTACGAGCATCAATAGTAGCTGCTTCAAATTAATGTATTTGCTTCAATCTTTTAATCGCAGTTTCATATCCTGATTTAGCGGATAATTCGTAATACCTTTTAGCTGACTTTAAATTTCCTGAAGCTTCATACCATGTGCCAAGATTATACGATGCCTTGAAGCTTCCACATCCTAATACTCCCTGTTGTTGTGGCACTTCTCCGATTTCCAAACACTTTAGGTAGCTTTTTTCTATCATGGGGAGATAATTCTGATATTTGATTATATCAAATAGAATTAGCTTCATATAAAAGATACCACACAAAAAGTTAAAATCTGCATATTCCTGCAGAATTGGTTTAACCACCCCAATTATCTCCAATGCCTTTTCAAAACTTTCAATTTCAATCAATGTATAAATATATTGTATAATTCCCTTTTTATAATAATTGGAGTCGCTGTCCGCAAGGTCATAAAATTTTTCATAGTAATTTATGGCCTCTTTATATCTTTTCATATTTACCAATGCAGAAGCTATTTGATAGAGAAAATAGCAATCATTAGGATTACGTTCTAATTCCTCAAATAAAATAGGTAAATTTCTTTCCGGCTTGTTAGGCATAATGTATCCATCATGCTCAAAATTAAGCGGAAGAGGAAAGCGAGGTAATTTACTGTTAACTTGCTCATGCACCTTTCCGGAAAAATATATATTTTTAGGTATTATCCTTGTCATATAATCTATTCCATAGCTCAGCTCACCATTATCCATATATGAGCTTTTTATCTGTATAGCCCCCAATGAATCAGTGTTATCTAAAAACTTTAATATGTCATGTCTGTTTCCTTGAACCAAGCATTCATCAGCATCTAATATCAAATTCCAGTCACTTTCTGACTTCGATAAAGCAAAGTTTCTCGCGTCTGAAAAATCATTTTTCCACACATAATCAAAAACCTTAGCTCCAAAGGCCAGCGCTATTTGCTTTGTGGAATCCTCTGAGCCAGTATCAACAATAATCATATCATCGACTAAATCATTAACGCTTGTGAGACATCTCTCAAGACAACGCTCTTCATTTTTTACTATCATAACTAAATTTAGTGTTTTCATAATATAAGTTCTCCAAATATAAACATCCATTATTGTCAGTTAATTATTTTTACAAATTTATTACGTCTTAATTATACCATATATCGGATTTTTTTAGTAGAAAATTAACATTTTTACAGCGATGAGAAATATACTTTTTTATCTATAGCAAAACCTTAAATTTTATTGAATAAAAAAATATTGCTATATTCGTACAAGTGGGCATATTTCCGTGTTTTAATTTTATTCAGTTCCCGCCTGCTGTATAAAAACCGGTAAAATGTTAAAAATAAGGAATGTATTGCTAAGCAAATGGTTGTTTTGGTGACCATATAGTAGCCATAAAGAAATATCGATATGCAAAAACGCTGATAGTTGAACATTTTATTTTTGGCACGCATTATGCATATAGATATATGCAATAAATACTTCAGGAGGACTAATATGTCTAAAAACAAAAAAATAAATGAGGCGTCTGTGCAGAGAGATCTTACTAAAATGCGCACACCTCATACCTATGCAATTATTTTTGCGGTAGTTCTGCTTTGCTGGGCATTGACTTTCATTGTTCCGGCAGGTAAATTCAGCACTCATGACGTTGAATATGTTGATTCAAGCGGAGATACAAAGACTAAGACCGTATTGATTGCTGATTCCTTCCGTTACAGCTACAATTTGAATACAGCAAATTTAGCTTCGGAATTAAAGGAATTGAGCAAGGATAGTGCCAGGCTTGAAGAGTTAGGTGTTGACCAAGCTGCTTTGGAGGAGTTGCTTGCAACGGATCCTTCAAAATGGAGCCAATCAGATCTTGATGATATCGGTCTGAGCGATGATACTCTTTACGGAATGTATGGCAATTCTATGTATGATACAGGCAAAAAACTCCACAAAACCGCACGTATCTGGGGTACTGACGATTACGGCGGATTCGGCTTCATGAACTATGTATTTGAAGGTTTGGCTACTGGAAGCAAGTATGGCTCAGCAGTTGGCATAGTTGCTCTGATACTTGTTGTTGGAGGTGCATTCGGTATCATTATGAAAACAGGTGCCGTTGATGCTGGTATTTATGCATTTATAAGGAAGACAAAAGGTCTTGAAAGGCTTGCGCTGCCAATGCTGTTTTTCGTATTTTCATTGGGTGGAGCAACCTTCGGTATGGCGGAGGAAGTAATACCATTTGCAATGATAATGGTTCCATTTGTTATAGCGCTGGGATATGACTCTATAGTAGCCGTAACTGTAACCTATGTTGCATCTCAGGTTGGTAATGCCGCTTCATGGATGAGTCCGTTCAGCGTTGCGGTAGCTCAGGGTATAGCCGGAATTCCTGTTCTTTCAGGTGCTTCCTTCAGACTTGCTATGTGGTTCATCGTTACGGGGCTTTCTGCAGGCTACATGATGTTCTATGCAGAAAAAATAAGAAAAAATCCCGAACTTTCAGTAATGCATAAATCCGACGAACATTTCAGAAGCAGAATAGAAAATACAACACAGCAGGAAATTGAATTTACATTGGGACACAAGCTCATTCTTTTAGAAATGCTGGCTGTGTTGGTGTGGATTGTATGGGGAGTTACAGCAAAAGGATATTATATTCCTGAAATAGCATCTCAGTTCTTTGTAATGGGATTTGTTGCAGGTGTTATAGCTGTTATCTTTAAATTAAACGATATGTCAATAAATGACATGGCATCATCATTCCAGAGCGGTGTTGCCGATTTGGCAGGAACTGCCGTTGTAGTTGGTATGGCAAAGGGAATATTGCTCGTATTGGGAGGCTCTGATGCCAATGTTGCATCTTCTCTGAACACAGTGCTCTACAGCATTGGTCAGGCGCTGGAGGGAGTTCCCGCAACAGTAGCCGCATGGAGCATGTATCTGTTCCAAAGCTTGTTCAATCTTGTTGTAACATCAAACTCAGGTCAGGCTGCTTTGACAATGCCTATAATGGCTCCACTGTCAGATATAGTCGGCGTACACAGACAAATAGCTGTTCTTGCCTATCAGCTGGGTGCAGGATTTGTTGACGCTTTTACACCTGTTTCCGCAAGCTTGATAGGAGTGCTTGGAGTTGCAAGAATCGACTGGTCTAAATGGGCAAAATTCCAGATTAAAATGCAGGCATTTTTCTTCCTGATGGGTACGATAATAATTGTTACTGCTGTAGCAATTAATTTTCAGTAATCAGGTGCTGATGTCGGTTAAAAAAATTCTTATGATATAAAAAGGTAGACAGCAATTATTTTCTCATTGCTGTCTATTTTTTGTGTTTTGTGTTATCTTAAATATAAACAAATTTTAATTCCCATCAACAGGCACTTCAAGGCTTCCCACCCTTATCCTGTCAATTTGTCTTATGTCAATCGGCTGCTTAAACATTACATTCAGTGATGAGCTCAGTGCGTTTGTGCTTGAGCCGCTCTGGTTTACTTCGGCCTCCGAGCCATCCTTCAGAATAACTGTGACTGAATTACTGAAATCGTGATATGTTTTTTCTTCTGGTTTTAAAAGCTTGTTGCTCATTTCTACATTTATTGAAATAGGTGAAAACTTTATATTTTTAACTGTGTAATTCCTTCCGTTGATTTCTGCATCTTTGTTTGTTACTATAGTTCTGGAGGCATTTTTGTAATCTGCCCTGAAATTAATGTTCCATTCTCCTTCTGTAGTACCTAACTTGCTCATTATTTCATACTTGAAATAATAATTCTCCAGCTCTGCCATATCTCTTATGTCAAATATATAGTAGTGAAATTCTGTTTCCCCGGATTCTTCAACGTTAAAAAAGTTTCCGTATTTTATATCATCGGAATCGTCCTTGTTGACAAAGCTCACGGTCCCCAGACTATACTTTTCCAAATCTGTGAAAGCCATCCTGATGCACAGCTTGTTGTCTGCAAAACCTATGTTTTCAATATATATGTCTCTTAAATTCCTTTCGACAGGAATTTTCATATATTTCCTGGGTAATACATAATTCGGATTAAGATTTTTCTCCACTATTGAGTTTTTCTCCTTTTCCTCAGGTGTTGTGTCGTAATCATTTTCACCAAAATGAACTGCCGGCACCTTTTCTGTCAGTTCCTGAGAAATATAATTCGGGTTATTTATCAAAAATTCATACGCATCAAAGCTTTCCAGCGGTTTCTTTATGCTGTATTCGGTTATATCACGGGCATATATTGTCAGCCTGTCCCCGGCAATTTTATGCCTTGTATTTCCTGCGATAATAAATGTGGCTTTATTGTCTGACGGGTCCTCGTCCTCTATTTGATACCATGTATAGCCTCCTGAGCTTTTGAAATTAAGCCTCAGGTCTTCAAATTTTACATAATCCGAATCTTCAAATGTTTCCCCGTTCTCTTTTATAAGCTCCGCAACTATGTAAAAAGAATTTTCATCCCCCACCATGCTGGCAATATTCATTTTTATTCCGTTGGATGTATAGTTTTCATCAATAATGGTTCCCATGTCGGCAACATACTTTATGCTGTCTCCAAAAATACGGTGGTATATTGCACTTAGACCTCCCTGTGCAAACACTGCTGCAAATGAAAGAATTATTGTTATGGCAGCCGTTAACGGAAGTATATATTTTCTTCCTATGCCTCTCTTTCTCAATCCGGATTTTTTAAGGGTCATTTCCAATATTCTTTTTTTCTCAATATCTGTCATTTCAGTTTCACTGATATCTAAATTTTCATTACTCAAATCTGCATTATCAAAAAGCTCATATATGTTTTTCACGGCGCTCCTCCTATAAAATTATTCCCTTATTCAATAACTCTTCCCTTATACCTGCTTTGCATCTGTAAAGCTTGTTTTCCACCACTTTAGAATTTAGTTCAAGGGAAGCCGCAATTTCCTTGACAGGCTCAAACAAATAGTATCTCCTGAGAAATATTTCTCTGTCTGGATAAGGAAGATTATTTATTGTTTCCTTAATTATAGTTTCATTTAGTCTACGGCTTAGCTCATTTGTCATATCAGGCCAATCCATATCTTCTAAATTCTCGTCCAGCGGCATAAGCTCATCCTTCATTATCTTTCGCCTGTAAACATTGAGTCCAACATGCCGTGCAATAGATATTATGTAGTTTTTAAGCAGGCCCTTGTCTGGATTATAATTGTCAATGG
>DDNC01000012.1:48854-131912 GCA_002340985.1 Firmicutes bacterium UBA2530
TTAAAATCGTGCAAATAGTAGTACCTAAAAAAGCGAGACCGCCATTAATGGGCAGTCTCGCTATGTTTCTATTTTAGTGTTCTGGCATATTCGCCAATTTTTTTATCTGCATTTGAAATGTGCTTTGTGAGCCAGTCAAGAATGAACTGGTTTGCATTTATTATTACCGTCAGGTTTGCTCCTGCTGTTTCATATTCTTTTCTTATCTCTGATAGCTTTTTTATAAAAGCTTCGTGCATTTGCTTCTGCTCTGGATATCCCGGATACTTTATACTCTGCATATAATTTTCTTCATCTCTGAAATGAGTCTTTGTATATCCATCTAAAAAGTCAAACATCTGGATTATATATTCCTTTGATTTTCCAGTCTTTCCCGCCTCAAACAGCTGATCCGCCTTTTCAAACCATTTCTTGTGCTGATCATCGATGAGATTTACTCCAACCTCTAAGTTCTTTGTCCATAATAGTCCCATGTTATCCTCCTGTTACAGCGCCTCCGCTGAGTTTATAATAAATTTATTTACTAAATCGTTTAAAATATGTGCCTGGCCTGAAAGCTCTTCGCTGTTTNNGTCTGGTGTGAGGATGCTTTTACTATTTCGTTTATCAATTCGTTTGTTTCATTTGTTTTGCTCACTATCCCGGCCAGTGACCTTCCTGCTTCGTCAGCCAGCAACGTCCCCTTGCGTATTGCGCTGATTGAATTTTCTATAAGTGACGTTGTCTGCTTTGCCGCCTCGGCTGACTTGCCTGCAAGATTTCTCACCTCATCCGCAACCACCGCAAAGCCCTTTCCTGCAGAACCTGCTCTTGCAGCCTCCACTGCGGCGTTTAACGCAAGTATGTTTGTCTGGAAAGCTATATCGTCTATTACCTTTATAATTTTTCCTATTTCATTAGACGAGTTGCTTATTTCGTCCATTGCCGAAAGCATGTCCCTCATCTGGTCATTGCCGGATTCCACTTCTCTTGATGCTTCCAATGCTTTGTTTCCTGCATTTTCAGCATATTCGGCATTGCTGACTATTGTCTGATATATTTCGTTTATTTCTGCTGACAGCTCTTCTATTGCGCTCGCCTGCTCCGTTGTCCCTTGTGCAAGTATCTGAGAACCTGTGGATACCTGCTCCGCATTCATACTGATGGAATCTGCCGATTCTTTTATACTGCCTATAGTTGACTGCAGTGTTTCCGAAACATGCAAGAGCGAACCTTTAAGCTTTGCAAATTCTCCCGCATAATCATTTTTTAGCTCAACAGCTAAATTTCCCTCTGCAATTTCATCGAGGACCTTCACACTTTCATCTATGTAAGCTATGTAGGATTTCAGCCTCAAGGTAAGGCTCTCAATTGATTTAGCAAGCGCTCCGATTTCATCGCTGCTTTTTATGTCTATGTCAACATCCAACTCACCCTCAGCCAGCCTGTTTGTTATTGCAGTTACCCTTTTTATAGGTCCTGTGACAATTCCAAGTATTATAAACATCACCACCGATAATGCTGCTATTGTTGCAACATATATAAGAATTATGATTCCTATGAGCATGCGTGTATTGGATGTAAATTCATTCTTAGGCATTGCGGATATTATTTTCCAGCCTGTGCTCCCTATTTCCGCACTGTTGCCCATGATTTTATTATCTTTATATGTGTATTCTCTTACCTCACCGTCACCAATTGAATTTATCATATTTTGGCTGATACCTATTTCGTTTATGGTCTTCAGCAAATTGTCTGCGTCCTTATGCGCCACCACTATATTGCTTCCGGTTAAAAGAGTGAAATATCCTCCGTTTCCAAGCTTGTATCCGCTGACCATATTTGCAAGAGTGTCGATGGTAATGTCAACGGCTGTCAATCCTTCTATCCTGCCGTTTACATGGACAGGCGCCGTAATTGTAATTACCATGCCTCCTGTTGCGGCATCAACGTATGGGTCTGTAATGCATATTTTATCGTCCGTAATGCTTGCATAATATTCCCTTATGGTCAAATCAAAGGATTCATCCGACAATCCGTCCATATCATCAAAATAATAGGAAGGATTACCCTCCGCAATATATGCTGAAAGTATTATATCCTTGTTCGCTTTCTGAGTATCTATAAGTGTATTTCTCACAATAACAGATTTTTCATTTACCAAAACATCTCCACGGCTTTTAACACTCACTAAAAAATCCTGGATGTTTTTATCCTGTGCCATCTGCTGGACAATTGTAACATACTTTTCAAAGAAAAGTTCGGCTTCCTTGCTTACACTCTGAGATGTTTCACTCAATATGCTTTTTTCATTTTTTGTAAATCTGTTGTTCACCGTTGCTCCTATTATCGCTCCGTTCATTAAAAGCAGCAGCGTGCATCCAACAAACAAAATAAACATTAACCTTCCTTTTATGCTTCTTATCTTATGCTTTTTCGCGATGTCTTTTCGATTGTTTTTCCCGCCCATTTATTCTCTTTACCCTCCATAAAATTTTGGTACTATAATATTATCGGAAATATTATCGAAAACTTTAACTGAATCGGCAAATTAAATAATTCACAGCCTTGTTGACAACAAACCCGGCAGCTTATCGGTCTGCCGGGTATAAATTACTTATTTACTGCTAATGAATCAGTATTGAATCTTCCTACCAAATCGTTAAGTATGTGTGCCTGTCCTGAAAGCTCTTCGCTGTTTGCAGCGCTGGCCTCGGCTGTGGCCGCATTTTCCTGAACCACGGATGATATCTGCTCTATTCCGCTTCTTATCTGATTTACCGAAATAGTCTGGTGTGAGGATGCTTTTACTATTTCATTTATTATCTCATTTGTCTCATTTGTTTTGCTCACTATTCCAGCCAGTGACCTCCCTGCTCCGTCCGCCAGCAATGTTCCCTTGCGGATTGCGTTGATTGAGTTTTCTATAAGAGATGTGGTCTGCTTTGCAGCCTCGGCTGACTTGCCGGCGAGGTTTCTCACCTCATCTGCAACCACCGCAAAGCCCTTGCCCGCCGAACCGGCTCTTGCTGCCTCCACCGCAGCATTTAACGCAAGTATGTTTGTCTGGAATGCTATGTCGTCTATTACCTTAATAATCTTTCCTATTTCGCTTGATGAGTTGCTTATTTCATCCATTGCAGAAAGCATGTCCCTCATTTGTGCATTACCGGATTCTACTTCCCTTGATGCCTCCAACGCCTTGCTTCCCGCATTTTCTGCATACTCCGCATTGCTGACTATTGTCTGATATATTTCATTTATTTCAGCTGAAAGCTCCTCTATAGCACTCGCCTGCTCTGTTGTGCCCTGAGCCAGTATCTGTGCTCCGGAGGATACATGCTCTGCGTTCATATTGATGGAATCTGCCGATTCCTTTATCTTCCCTATGGTTGATTTCAATGTCTCAGAAACATTCAACAGAGAACCTTTAAGCTTGGCAAATTCCCCCGCATAATCGTTTTTCAACTCCACAGCCAAATTTCCCTCTGCCATTTCATCAAGCACATCCACACTTTCGTCTATATATGCTATGTAGGACTTCAGCCTGAACGTCAGGCTCTCGATTGATTTTGCCAGAGCACCGATTTCATCACTGCTTTTTATGTCTATGTCCACATCCAGCTGACCCTCGGCTAATCTGTTCGTTATTTCCGTTATTTTCTTTATAGGCTTTGTCATTTTGCTTATCAATAACGCCATTACAATTAAAAGCAGTACCAATGCAAGTACAAATGTAATTACTATATTCAAAATAATCTGTTTTGTATTAGATTCAAATTCATCCATAGTCATAGAGGACAGTATCCTCCATCCCGTGTTTCCAATTGCTATACTGTTTCCAATAAGCTTTTCATCCTTATATGTATATTCTGACACATTTCCCGATTTGTTCTTTATCAGCTGGATCATATTGTCGCTCAGTTCAATTTCGTCTATGGGTTTTAATATGTTGTCTGAATCTCTGTGCGCCGCAACTATATTGTTTTCCGTGATCAGTGTGAAATATCCGGTTTCTCCTGTTTTATATCCACTTACAATTTTTGAAAGGTTGTCTGTAGATATGTCAACCGCTGCCAGGCCTTCTATTTTCCCGTTGACCTTAACCGGTGCCGAAATGGTGATAACTGTCTTTCCTGTAATTGCATCAATATAGGGATCTGTTATGCAAATTATACCTTCGGATATGGATTTATAGTAGGATCTTGTTGTTGTATCGAAACCAAAATCCGAAAATGCCGTAGGTGATGACAAGTAGTAGTCTTTTTCTGCAATAAAAGCGCCCAGTATTACATCCGGGTCAGAATTTACCGTCTCCTTCAATGTCAGTGCCGCAGTCATAAATCCTTCAGTTTCCAGAAGTGTATCTCTTCCCTTCACATCAATCAGAAATTGCTGTAGATTTTTGTCCTGACCAATCTGAAGCACTATACCTATATACTTTTCAAAAAATGCATTAGCCTTATTGCTGACACCTTCAGACGATGCTTCAAGTATTTCCTTTTCATTTTCCGTAAATTTACTATTGACTGTTGTACTGATTAAAATCCCCATAAAAAGCAACGCTATAAAAAACATAACAAATAACGCCAACGTGATTTTCATGGTTATGCTTTTGTTTTTTCTGGGTTCTGCTTCTTGTTCATTTGTTTTTTTCATTTTAATTTTCTTCATAGGAGCACACTTCCTTATTAATTTTCATATAGTAATTTTACTTAAAGCGGACCTAAATAGGTCCGCTGTCAGGCTTTTATGTTTATCAGCCTGGTAGGTTCTTCTGGCTGATTTAAAATATTTTTGACATTTTTCAATTCTTCATTGAGATTCTTGCGAATCAGATTATCTGTTTCGGCAGTTTCTTTGAATACCTCTCTTATTTCTTTTTTTAATGAACTGAATTTGTCAGCTTCTCCAAACTTTGAATAAAGCCCCTCTTTTTTGCTTATTTCTTCACTGAATGCATTAATTTTTTCAACATGCTTTTGCCTTCCATCAATCATGGAGCTGATTTTTTCATAATCCGTCTTTGGAGACAACTTTGATATTTCTATCGTAAAGTTCCGCAGCTCCACTACAGCTTCTAATTTTTTTCTTAACAGTTCTTCCATATTTCACCATCAGTTCTTAGATGTTCTGGCCATTACATCTGCTTCAGCCCATGTATCTCTCAGGTCCTTTACCATAGGAAGTATTCCGTCTATATATTGCGAGGATTTCATTGCGGATGCCTTGACAATCTCACCGTTAAAAAACATATACATGTCTGAAAGCTCCTGTGACAGCTGGTATTTATCATCCAGAGTCACAATGAGATGATTGAATATTTTTCTTGTTTTTTCAAGAACCACATTGGCATTCTCGTAATCATTATGTTCTATTAACATCTTCCCCTGGTTGAGCTTCTTGATAGCCTCGTCAAACAATAAAAGCAGAAGTTCTCCCTTTGTCATCGTATTTACTGAAGTTTTCTTGTACTGTTCAAATGGATTCAACATATCTTCTCCTTTAGCCTAATTTCCCATCATGTCTGTAAGCCACGAGCTTTGAGCATTAAGTTTATTTAAACCGTCTTCAAGTGCGGCGAATTGCTTCCAATATCTCGTTCTTTCTGCTTCAAGTGACTTCTTGAGGGTTGCCATTTTATCGTCATATTCCTTCATTTTTTTCGAAATAAAGTTTTGATCTGCAGTCATACCGCCCGGCAATCCTGCCTCCTCTATGAGCACACCCGTGTTTCCATATTCCCCCACATTTTTTACGAGAATTTTCTTCAGCTGCACGGCTATTCCCGAAACTCCATTTTCTCCGTTAGTCGACGTGCCTGTGAACAGCTTTGCAATTTCGTCTGGATTTTCCAGAAGCTTTTCCTTGAATTTCTTCTCGTCGAAAACAAGCTTGCCGCTGGTATCCATGCTTGCTGAGGAAATACCTATTGATGCCAATGAAATGGTTCTTACATCCGTAAAGGATGCCATAACTCTCTTAAGACTACCGAGAAGGTTGTTCATATTTCTGTCGCCGTAAAGGCTGCCCTTCTTAGCCTCCTCATTCCAGTTCTTTATTTCATCTTCCTTCATATCATCCTGCTGCTCAGGGGTAAGAGGAAGATAGCTTCTGCTGGGCTTTTCTTTTGTCTTTGTTCCTATGAGGTTTATTATTTCATTATATTCATCAATGAATTTTTTAACTTTTTCCACAATCTCATCGCTGTTGTTTGTTACATCGAAGGTTATTGGCTTGCTAAAATCAATGTCCTTCGCTTTTTCATTAAGCTCAATGTTAATTTCCTCAACGGAAATGTTAGCACTACTTCGTGTAATCGTGGTTGGAATTCCATTTAACTTATAAGTCAGCTCTGTATCTGTTCCGTTTTTTGCAATGTAATCAGTTCCCGCTGTACCGAACAGCGCTGTAGCTAAATTACCGCCATCTAAATCAGTGATAGATACTTTTTTGTGTGCTCCTGTTTCTTTAGATACTGCCGAAAAAGTATCTGTTGTTGAAGAATAGGAAATGTTCACATCTGATTCAGCATTGATTTTTTTGATAATGTCATTAAGAGATGTTCCTTTTGCTATTAAAATTTCTTTACCATTAACATCTATTTTATAAACAGCTTCTCCCTTAGCATTTATGGCAGTCCCGGTTGTTAGTGAAGTTTTTAATCCTGATGATCTAGTGCTATCTATTGCTATGTTTTTGTTAATTCTGTTATAGTCACCGGATTGCAAACCTGTAAGCATGCTGAGATGCTTGCTTATAGAGCTTACCCCTAAAATGTTGTTATCACCTGTAGCCTTAAATGTGATTTTACCCGCTTCTGTTGTCTTATCCACTGTAATCTTTCCGGATCCAAAAGCTTTATCCAATTCTGTCTGCAAATGATCTGCTAGTTTTCCCGAATCTGTTATTCCGGAATTTAATTTAATCTGCTTAAGTACTCCGTTGTATTCAAAGGTTATATATTGGTTATCGCTTCCCAAAACGTCTGTAGCTATTCTATATAACTCTGTTTCTACTATTTCATCGCCTATTTTTCCCTCGTTATCTTTTCCGGCTACATTCATTTTAAGAACACTCAAAAATTCCTTGCTTGCGGCTGACAATACGCCTCCGCCTGTTATTTCAAATTTTCCATCATTGTTTATGCCGAAGCTAACCTTATCTTTGCCTTCAGATACAAGCTTTGTATTTACCTGATCAAGCTTCTTATTCAACTCAGTAAGCATATCGTTCACATCTTCTATATTGTCACCCTTGAAATCTTTATCAATAGTAAAGCTATAGACCTTTTCATTTGCAATAGAAATGCTGAAAGTTTCTCCTGCCAACCTTGAAACATTCTTAGTCATATCATTGCTTGTACTGAACTCTTTTGTTGACACCTGGTTTTTTGAAGCAAGGCTTGCTGCCGTTGCAACATCTTTTATATTTGTAATTTCAAAATTCTTTATATTATTTGCATTTCCCGTTACATTCACATAGTTTGATGATGATTTAAACGTGTTTGCTTCAAAGAAGCCTGGGCTTAAAATGTTGGTTTTTGAGCTTGAATATGAAAAATATTTATTGCTCAGTGCCAAAAGCTTTGAGCTAACCTCCCTATATGCTTCCTGCCTGTATAACAGCTTCTGTTTTGATTGGTATTGCTTGTTTATTTTATTTCTTGTGCCGGCTGTCATCTGTTTTACAAGCTCGTCTGTGTCCAGTCCTGACAGCAGCCCTCCTACTCCCTTGCTTGTTGATGATCCGTATAAGCTGGTTGAAAGTATCGACATTAATTTTCTCCTTTCTCGTACTGTTTATTTATCTATTCAAATGCTTCAATAGCAAATCAGCTATTTTTTCTATAGATGCTTGTGTCTCAACGGCTCCTATGTTGTATGCAACCATTGGCATTCCGTATACCACCGAAGATTTTTCATCCTGACCTATAGTGTATGCTCCCGCCTTTTTCATATTCATGAGACCGCTTGCACCATCCTTGCCCATACCTGTAAGAATTATTCCCACAGCATTTTTTCCTGCTGCTTCAGCAACTGAGTTGAAAAGAACATCTACGGATGGGCAGTGGCCGCTGACCTTTTCTCCAGGTCTGCAGGATACGTAGTATCCCTTTTCATCCTTCATGAGCTTCATCTGCTTATCGCCCGGTGCTATGAGCACCAGACCGCCTTCCACCCTGTCACCATCGGCCGCTTCCCGTACACTCATATTGCATATTTTATTCAACCTGTCAGCGTACATTTTTGTAAATCCCGGAGGCATATGCTGCGTAACTAAAATTCCCGGCATATCCTTGGGCAAATCCTTGATTATTTTAAGAGTTGCTTCTGTTCCTCCCGTAGAAGCTCCTATTGCTATTATTTTCTTTGCAGCTATCTTAATAAGACTTGAAAGCGATATGGGAGCTTTTGCCTGTGCGGGAGCAGCAGCCTCTTCTATCTTAGCCGGCTCATCTCTTTTGACCGTCATGAGCTTTGCAATAGAAGCAATCTTAATTTTTGTTTTAAGCTCTCTTATAAATGATTGAAAATCATTGCTTGAGGACATATCAGGCTTTTTAACAAAATCTACCGCGCCTGACTGAAGCGCATCAAACACGCTTATGTTCATCGAGCTTACGAGCACAACTTTCATGGGATGCTCCACCATCAATTTTTTAATGAATGTAAGCCCATCCATCTTAGGCATTTCTATATCGAGCGTTACTATATCGGGCTTGAGGGCTATAATTTTATCCATTGCATCCAGGGGATCCACAGCCATACCTATAACTTCTATCCTCGTATCATTGTTCAGTTCATTTTTCAACACATTTCTAAATAACAGAGAATCATCGGTTATTAATACTTTAATATTGTTTGCAATCATAGTTAGTCCTTTTTGTATATTGCGGGATTAATATATACATATTTTGATTTATCCCTCTGTATTGTTTCCGCATGTCCGATCATCAGATAGCCTCCCGGCTTTGATGCTTCATAAAATTTATTTACCAGATTTATTTTTGTTTCCGTATTGAAATATATCATAACGTTGCGGCAAAATATCACATCGTATTTATTTTTTGCAGTAATGGGCTCCATGAGATTAAACACTTTGAATGTTATATATTTTTTGATCTCCGGCTTAACCTGATACTTGCCATCCTTTGTTTTGTCAAAATACTTCTTCTTATACGCTTCGGACAGGTTTTTTATACTTTCCTCTGAATATATTCCTTCTCGTGCCTTGGAAAGTACATTTTCAGAAATATCTGTGGCATGTATCTGTATTTTCCACTGGTTTGCGGAGAACTTGAAATAATCATCCAGCACCATTGCCAGTGTATATGGCTCCTCCCCGGAGGAGCATCCTGCACTCCATATATCCAAAGTTTTCATTTTATTATTTTTCTCCTGATACGGAAGAATTACGTCCGTCAGGAATTTAAAATGGTTCTCTTCCCTGTAAAAATACGTATAGTTTGTTGTAAGCTTGTTGATGAGCATGGTTATCTCATCCTTGTTGTTCTTTTTCACACTGTCGAGATACTGCCCGAAGCTGCTCATGCCTTTTCTTTCTATCAGGTTGGCCAACCTTCCTTCTATCAATACTTTCTTTTTAGAAAGATCTATCCCGTAGTTTTTATGCATGTATTGAACAAATTCCAAAAATTCACTGTCTGTTAATTTTACCATATCTATATACTTTCTATTATATTTCCTATATCAAGGATTAAATTGATACTTCCGTCTCCAAGTATAGAGCACCCCGAAATTCCGGATTCCTTAAGGTTGTACTTTGTGAGTATTGGCGGAAGCGGCTTTACAACTACCTGCTGCTCCCCTATTATCTTGTCCACAAACAAGCATAGGCTGTTATCTCCCGCCTCAACCAATATCAATATTCCGTCCTCTATGCTGCTCACATCCGTATTTATATTGAAATATTCGTTAATTCTTACTATGGGGTAGCATTTTTCTCTTATGAGAATCATTTCGCTGCCGTCAGTGTTGTGTATAATTTCCTTTTCAGAAGTCTTAAAGGACTGCTGAATATTCTTAATGGGTATTATAAACTCTGATTCACCTACAACTACCTGCATCCCGGCAACTATTGTCAGTGTTAAAGGAATCTTAAAGGTAATGACGGTTCCTGCTCCCTCTCTGCTGTCTAAAACAACTGTTCCTCCTACCTTTTCAACGTTAGATTTCACAACATCCATTCCGACCCCTCTGCCGGAATACTCCGTTACTGCCTCATTTGTTGAAAATCCAGGAAGCATGATGAACTGATAAATTTCTTTTGGTGTATACTCACTTTCAGGCTTTGTGAGCATGTCCTTTGACTTTGCTTTTGCCAATATTTTTTGAGGGTCGAAGCCTTTTCCGTCATCCTCGACGGTTATGTGAATTTCCCCTCCCGTATTGGAAGCGGACAATCTTATCGTTCCCTGTCTGTCCTTTCCTGCATCAATTCTTTCTTTCTCTGATTCAATTCCATGGTCCATGGCATTTCTCACAAGATGCATGATTGGATCTGAAATTCCATCAACAATCGTCTTGTCTATTTCAGTATCTTCACCCTCAAGTATGAGTTCAACATCCTTGTTCAGTTCCTTTCCCATGTCTCGTACTATTCTTTTCATTTTTTGAAATATACCTGACACGGGCACCATTCTAAGAGACATGACTATGTCCTGCAGCTCATCCGTCAGCTTTCTCATCTGTCTCGTGGATTTTGTAAAGCTCTCGGAATTCAGCCTCTTAATTTCGTTGTCCGACGAAACCATTGACTCTGCTATAACAAGCTCACCCACTATATTTACGAGCTTGTCAAGCTTTGAAAGATTTACTGTAATAAGGCTCTGCTTGCTGTGCCTTGAACCGTTGTCCGTCTTTACCGTCTTTGTCTGCTCCTTTGAAGCTTGGACTGCTTTATCATTTTTCTCCTTCACGTCCTCGTTTACATCGGCGTGATTAGCCTCAGAACCATACTCTATTACAGTATAACTCTTCACATTAAGCGCTTCTCTAACTACGCCAACAGCTGCATTCAATGATTCCTTGTCATTTATGTATACAAAAAAACCGTTCTTAATTATTTCCTGAGCTGTATCTGAGATGCTCTCAACATTTTCAGGTTTATACGCAAAATCGATACCTGTTTCTCTCAGCTGATTTACCAAAAGATATGCCCTTAAATTTTCCATACCTATATTATCGTCAAATATTATTTTTATTGCATAGCTGTCGCCTGGTGCAGCTGCGAGTTCTTCCTGTTCTTCGAAAACTATCGCTGTCGCGGACTGAGTCATGGCTGCTTCTTCAAACACATCTGATGAATCACTTTCAGGTACTGCGCCGGAAATTTTATTTAAAAATCCTGTTATTTCTGCCTCAAATGCTTCAAGATTTTCCTCAAGCTCCTGACCTTCCTCAATTTTTGTTATTTCTCCCTTAATGAAGTCTGTAAACTTGAACACTAAATTTACAAGCTGTTCATTATATCTGTGGTTTACACCGTTTTCTCTGATATAGTAAAACAAATCTTCAACCTTATGCGAAATTGTCATAATGCTGTTAAATTGCATCATTGCAGAGGAACCTTTTATGGTGTGCATAATTCTGAAAATTTCATCGATGCATTCCTTGTCAAATGCCTGTTCGCTTTCCGCCCTCAGTAAAATGTCATCCAATTGTTCCAATAATGAGTTTGCCTCGAAAAGATACATGTCCAGTACAGAATCTAAATTGTTATCCATATTAATCTCCTTGTTCAAGTTAGAGCCTTTATCTTACTTTTATATCGGCTGTTTTTATAATTTGTTAAGCAATGTCATTAATATTTTTATTTTTCTGATAAACATTAATAAAAATGATAACTATGCCGATATATTTACATATAATGTTTAATTTTTTTTAATTATATAGTATAATTAATACAAATTCTACAGGAGTTTCTATGATTGAAAATAATATTAATATTAAAACGAGCAATCCGGTAAATGATGGAATTCTTAATAAACCCAAAATAAAAACCGAGCAGATGCTTCCATTTGATGTAGTGGACCCCACAAGGGTTACAAAGCCGTCAAAGCAGGACCCCAGCAACCAGACAGGACAGAATTTATTTAACTACAACCCTGACTCTGTATTTGAAAAGTTTATAAAATCATTGCAGAATGCTCCTGTTTTGGCTGAAGGAGCCAGAAAGCTTCTTTTGAACAAGCCGTTTATCAATCAGAACATTATGAATGATCCGGTTCTTAAGGGATTGTTTGAGTCATTCCTCAGCAGTATAGAGATGAATGATATCGAAATTTTAAATTTTCTCAAATTTCAGCAGGAAAACTTCACGAAATTTAACGGCGAATTTTTTGACAGCCTCAGGTCCCTGTTGAAAAGTGATTCTCAAAATGCTGATTTTAAGTCGGTATTGAAAAATTTTCTAAAGAGCTATGACTGCTTTGTCTCGGTTGAGAAAACAAATGATTCCATAAGCTCTTCCCTTAAAAATATTGAGCACAACCTACCGGAAATGCTGAAGAAGCCTTTTAGCGAAATGGCTGACAAGCTAATTTTTGACAGCGCTAAAAGCTCAGATATAAATCTTAGTATACTTAAAAATGAAATAGTTCCATTTCTGGGAAGATATATTTCAAAAATGAATGATTTTGGTCCCGTCAGAGATTATATTTCCGTGCTCATTCATAACATGGTGAGGCTGGAAGGTGCCGGGAAGGATTATTTTGCAGATGACCTGGACAACCTTCTGGAATATGTAAGATTCAATTTTGATGTTGACGAAAAATATATGGAGAACCTGAAGATGTCTCTTGTGAATACATATGAATCTGCCACAAATGTCAAAAACAATTCCGTAGATTTATTTATAAGGCTTATTGAGGCAGGAACAAAGGAAAGTAACAACCTGGTAGGAAAAGGCGTCATGGAGGATGTGACAGAATCTCTTTTGTTCAATCAGAATGTGCATATTCCACTCACTCATATGTTTCTTCCCGTGAATTACAACGGCATGTTTATGTTTTCCGAGCTGTGGATAGGCAAGGAATACGAAGAGGTACCCAACAAAAAGAAAAAACCCGAATATCAGCAGACATACAAGGTTTTTATTACATTCGACATACAGAAGCTGGGATATTTTGAAACTACTCTTGTATTGAGAGAATCGGGGCTGGCGCTTGATATTTATGTTCCCGGTGCCCTCTCACCCCATATTGAAAAAATTAAAAATGATTTAAATACATTATTAAACGGAAATAATTTAAATGTAAAGAAGATGGAAGTTCGTGAATGCGTGCGTAAAAGAAAATTCAACGAAGTTTTTTCAAATTTAACTGAAAGGAAAATCGGTGTAGATGTCACAATATAACAATAACAGACGTGCTGTTGCTCTTAAATATGATCCGAATAAAAATAACGCTCCTGTGGTAATCGCTTCAGGCTCAGGATATATTGCCGACAAGGTTGTGAGTGTTGCCGAAGAAAGCGGCATTCCCGTTTACAGGGATGATTCTCTGTCGGTACTTCTGTCTCAGCTTGAGATGGGCAGTGAGATACCGGAAGAACTGTTCGGCTCAATAGTGGACATTTATATTTATTTCCTTAACTTTAAGATTCCAAAGGATGAAGCTTAATATGAATGATTTAATTTTTGCATTAGACATAGGTACACGTTCTGTTGTAGGAGTCGTTTGTGAAAATAGTGGAGACATACTTAAAATAAATGCAATCGAAAGCTGCTTTCACAGGCAGCGCTCCATGATTGACGGACAGATAGAAGATATTGAAGAGGTCAGCAGAGTTGTGGGGCTTGTGAAAAATAATATTGAAGCAAGTCTTGGCATAAAGCTCAGCAAAGTATGCATAGCTGCGGCCGGAAGGGCACTTAAAACTGAGCGAGTACTGCTGAAAAAGGATTCCGATTTAAGAGTTCCTGTTACCCGTGAGTTTATTAAGGCTATGGAAATAGAGGCTCTCCGGCTTGCTCAAGATATTTTCTCAAATACAGGTAAAAATGATTTGTTTTACTGTGTGGGCTACAGCGTCTTAACCTATACCCTTGATGGCAGGAGCATGTCAAAAATAGAGGGACACCGAGGAAGTGAGCTTTCTGTTGAAATCATTGCTGCATTTCTTCCCCACACTGTTATCGAAGGACTTTATTCCTGCATGGACAACAACGGTCTGGAGGTTTGCAATCTCACGCTTGAACCTATTGCCGCCATGGATTTGATAATTCCCAAGGATTTGAGGCTTTTAAACTTGGCACTTATAGACATAGGGGCGGGAACCTCCGACATAGCTATCTCTAAAAATGGCAGCATCGTAGGATATGATATGGCGACGGTGGCTGGAGATGAAATTACAGAATGTCTCATGAAGAGCTTCCTTATTGACTTTGATGCTGCAGAAGATGTTAAGATGGCTGTAAGCAACGGAAATGACCCCGTGCAAATGACCAATATTCTCGGAATCCCTCAGGATGTACCTCTTCAAAATATTTTTGAAGCAATACGGCCAACCGTATATGACTTATGTGCAGATATATCCTCTAAAATTTTGAAGATGAATAATGAGGCTCCAGCAGCAGTGTTTCTTGCAGGCGGTGGAAGCAAGACGCCATATTTAAAGGATTTTTTGTCTGAGCTCTTGAATATTCCTCAATCACGCATCGCTCACACAGACAAAAGGAGCCTCAAAAATGTGGATTTATCCTCAATAGAATACTACGGTCCTGAGCTTATAACGCCCTTTGGAATTGCATATTCTGTTGTACTAAATAAAAATTACGATTTTTTCAGTGTTACGGTTAATGAGAAGAAATTAAGGCTGTATGGAATAAGAGAAATGAAGGTTCTTGATGCCATTTTGATGTCAGGCTTTGACACAAAGAAATTAATTGGTCTTTCAGGCAAGAGCCTGAGATTCACCGTAAATAGCATACAACACTACTACGCCGGAGAATTTTCAACGCCTTCAAAAATAAGTGTAAACTCTAAGCCCGCATCCATAGAGGACATCATACGACCTGGAGATATTATTGAAATAATCCCCGCGAAGAACGGAAACAGTCCCACAGTAAGAATTTCTGACATAACAGATACAGATGATAGAGGTTTTGTTTATTTCAACGGCATGAAAACATCACTGAAGCCGAGATACTTTGTCAACAAAAATCAAGTGAACGAGGATTATTTAATATGCGGCTCAGATTCAATTGAAATAATTCATATGAAAAAAATTTCGGACTTATATAAGCTTTTCAAAATCGATGAAAAACTGTACAAGTCATTTATAAACGGTGCCGAGGCACATATGGACTCCGAGTTGTATGACGGCTTCATCATAGATATGATGAACGCTGCTGAGACAGAAACGGAAAGTCTTATCAAGACCGATACCTCAATCAAAAGCACAGAAAAGAATGCTGATGCTAAAATTGAATGCATAACGGTAACAATCAACGGAAATTCAGTCATGCTTCCTAAAAAGGATGATAATTACATATTTGCGGACATGTTGAACTATACGGATATCGATCCTACAAGACCGGAGGGAGACATAGTGCTGCTTCATAACGGCAGAGAGGCATCATATCTGAACCTTATATCTGATGGTGACATAATAACGATAAAATGGGGTTTTGATCAACTTTAGCAGGAGGAGACTATGAACAATATTGAAAAAATAGCCAAAATATATACAACAGACAGACAGCTGATTGGAAGCGGACAGCTATTAAGCATGTCAGGAAGCTCCATAAAAATCAAAGGAAGTAATTTGCCTATATTAAATACACGGACTGAAATTATAGTTGAAATTTACAATGAGCTTTCCGGAATATCTCCATATTTATGCAAGGTCATTGTGGCAACAAGAAATCAGCTGAACGCATTGGTCACAAGGGTAGAGGATATTATTGAAAGAAGAGGTTCTCTTAAGGTGCGGACAGATATATCCTTTCACATCGACAGCCTCAAAAGAAACGATGTTGATATAACAAATGATGTTCCAAATATGAAAATTAATATTTTAAACTTGAGCATAGGCGGTATGCTCATATCCTCCAACTATGAACTGATGCTTCATGACGTTTTATCGTTTTATTTTAAATATGAGAAAAATCAGCTTGTACTTATAAGAGCTACCGTGATCAGGCTTGACAAGGTATATGGTGATGATTCCAAAGAACTGCTTAGCACTAACTACGGATGCATATTCGGAAAAATGGCTTCCTATGATGAGTCTGTGATTGCAAAATATTTATATGAAAGACAGCTTCAACTATATAAAAACAGATAGGAGTACTCATGAAAAGAATATTATTTTTTACTAACCTATTGATTATACTTCTGAGTATATTTACCACAGGATACGGTGCTGTTAAGGACGAGCTCAAGGTGAAATTTACCGAAAAAGAAGTATCAGGCACTGGGTTTAAGGAAATTACCATAGCCCCATACTATACAAACCGCTCTGAAGAAAGCAACGAAAAATATACC
Organism: Firmicutes bacterium UBA2530; assembly: GCA_002340985.1. Taxonomy (GTDB): domain Bacteria; phylum Bacillota; class Clostridia; order Tissierellales; family Sedimentibacteraceae; genus Sedimentibacter. The sequence continues at coordinate 65,347 of DDNC01000012.1, forward strand.
TTTTATATATATCTTCCCTCAGGTTTCATGGTTGAAGCAGAAACAGCTTCCTATGTGGCAGATAGAAACGGAGAGTATCCCTTCACCATATATGATAACGGAACAAAGAAAACATTCACTTACAAGGTGAAAAATATAGGCTTAGTGAGTGAAGATGAAGATGATAGAAAAAACGACAACATAAATTTTGAGTATGGGTTGAAGTATGATTATGAGAAAAAACAGATTTTTTTCAGCATGCAGCTTGATAAAATGAGGACTGTGACCACACCGGCAGGCAAAACAGTTTCCAACGAAGTCAATTATTACATAAGCTCTGTTAAGGATAATGTGCCTTTCAGCTTTTCAATGGATATTGACAAGAAGGTGTATGATTACAGGGTTATAAAATCAGGTGAATATTATCTGCTGATTTCAATATCTCAGGTGAATTACAATGATTACAGCACAGTTGTTGAATATTTCGGATATAACTTTACAAACAATCTTACGTATACCGTAAATCCCCCAAAAGATTTATACGACGATAACGGCAACTATGTGGTTCTTGTCAAATCAGAAAATTCCCAGCACGTGTTCAGCTTTGACATCGACGGAATTGACTACCGAAGGCCTTCTGTGGATTCATACTTAAGCAGTGACGACACACTTACATTGGAAATAAGAGAGGATTTCGGGCTTGACTACCTCATATCCTTTGACGGCAAATACTATAAACTGAACGGAACCTCAGCAGAATATAACCACAAGACCAAGATAAAGTACAATGGTGACTATATTTTTACCGTTGTTGATAAAAAAGGAAACAGAACTGCAAAAAAAATAACCCTTAAGTCCATGTCCAAGCTTCCCCGCAGATTTCCGGCTATTGAAACAGCTGTTCATGACTTTAAGCACACAGACACACTCTTTGAAAATATAGGCATTGAATACAAAGAAGAAAATGACGAAAAAAGACATTTTAAAAATATCCTTCCGGCATATATGAGCGGAAAAAGCCCTGAGAACTTCAATCCGGATGCTCCCGTTTCAAGAGCCGAAATGGTTACAATATTCTGCAGGCTCAACAACCTTCCATATGATACCGGAGCACAGCTTAAATCAGTGTTTACCGACATCGAGAATCACTGGGCAAGAGATTATATAGCCATGGGAAGCAGTAAAAAATATGTTTCCGGGTATAAGGACAAAACATTTAAGCCGGACAACAGCATTACAAGAGCGGAATTTTGCCAGATGCTTACAAAGATAAGCGCTTACAAGTCTCTTCTGAATACTCTTCCTGCTTCAGAAAATTACATATATACAGATATAGGAAACCATTGGGCAAAAAAAGAAATACTTACGATTTCAAACAGATATCTGCTGCTTGGCATCGGAGATCATTTCAGCCCTGATGCTGCAATAACAAGAGGCGAGGTTGTCCATGCTGTAAACATGCTTTACGGATATAATCCATCGTATTTGGAACTGGCACATATAAGCACCTTGTACAATAAATACTACAGCTTCAAGGACATATCAGGACACAAATATTACAATGACATAATTATATCAGTAATCGGAATGTACAGAGAGAAAATAAATTAACCCAAGGGGGATATATGATAATAAATTATATGGAAGAAATCGTCAAAAACTGCCTCAACAGTATCTTGAAGAACGATCCTGCATATGACGACATCTGCAGATGTGAGCATTGCATTGAGGACATTATGGCAAAGGCCCTAAATAATCTGAAGCCGTACTACATTACTACCAAAAAAGGTGAGATCTTTGCCGAATACTCTTCTTTGGTAACTCAGCAGCAGGCAGAAGTTATCGCTGAGATTATCAAATCAATTGAATTTATATCAAAAAATCCAGGTCATTAACAAAGCAAGGGACAACATCAGTTGTCCCTCTCTCTTTATATAACTCTGTGAATTCTTTATATTATTTTTAGGTTTTTCCCAAATGACTTTATGGTCAGATTTCCTGTGACACTGTCGAAAATTATTGTCCTTCCATAATTTTCTCCCGTATCTTCCGCAAATAGTTTTATTTTTAACTTCTGCAAAGTTTCCTTTGTGGCCGCGACATTTCTTTCACCTATGCTGCCAATTGAAGTACTTCCCTTGATATCAAACATCTTCGCTCCACCCGCTATCTTTGCTACCATCCTTGATTTGAGGCAGCCTAATCCTTCCATTTGGCGTATCATTTCAGCAATTCCCGTATCCGCATACTTAAATATATTAGCTTTATCGTTATTTGTATTATAAGGCAGCATAATATGAGCCATCCCTGAAATCTGTGTTGCCTTGTCTATTATGCAGATTCCCACACATGAACCCAGGGCATATGTTATTAAGCCCTTTGGCGCATTTACAATTTTCATATCTGATATTCCGACATTGACTTCGCTGCTCATACTTCTATTCCGAACCTCGTAAGCAAAATTTTCAGAGATTTTGTGTTAGGAAGCAAAAGCATATGGCTGTATACTGTTTCATCCTGGCAAAAATATTTTTCTCTTATGAATATTACCTTGTCAGCAGCCTCTGAAAACTCCGCTGTAACGGCATCCAGAAGTGCTCCGGACATATCAATATTCAATGATGGCACGGTTATATCTATTTTCATATTTGTAAGAGATGAAATAGAATTCACGTACGATGACACCATTATGTTTCCTATCTCTGACAAAGCGGACATCTCCATTTCAGATATGTCTTCAAAGCTTTTTAGTTCTGTTCCCATCAATGAATTTAATATCAGGTGCACAAACTCCTTTTTCAGAAGGAACAGTATTATTCCGTCGATTTCTCCTTCAAATCCCACTAAAATTCCCACAACAACATTTTCCGCTCCGCCTATTGAGTCTATTATATCATCGTAGTTAAGCAGGCTTACTTCGGGCACATTCATGTCTATTCTCTTTGAAAGCATTTGAGAAAGAGATGTTGCTGCATTACCCGCTCCTATATTTCCTATTTCCTTAAGCACATCTATGTGAATTTCATTTAACTCCAATGTATTGCCCCCATTATATAATTTATGTTATTTTATATATCTATATCTGCCGGGTTAAGAGGCACAAACGTAATATCGTTGCCGTCGTTGTAAATCTTGGTGAAGCTCAAGTCCTCTCTTATCCTGTATTTCATCCAGCCTATTGTCAGCCTGGTATTTGGATACATTACTCCCTTACAGATTATTTTATGATCAGCAATGTTATCTGTTGCAACCACATCTGTCATCTGCTGCTTAATGTCAGATATCTCGTTGCCTACCTTGATTTTCATAAGCATAATCTGCCTTTTCACAGAGCTTTTATTTTCTTCGTCCAAGAACGAGTTCGTTATCAGATCCATCTTGTCATCTAATTCCTTCATTTCGCTGGTCTTAGCCGCCAAGTCCTTTTCAAATCTGGCATTCATCTTCCTTTTAGCATCAAGAAGTCTTTGTTCATCCTGGTACTTATCAAGGTTAAGTACAATGTTGGTCTCGGGATTTGTCTTTCCTCCGATTGTCTTTGCATATATTAAATTATCAGCCCTGCTTATGCCTCCAATTATGGCAGCTGTAGCGCCCTTGAGTATTATTGAATCTCCTGCCTTCACATCGCTGTTTATCAGCGCTTCGGCAAATACAGAACCACCGGTTTCAATAAATGAGTTTTCTATGTATTTGCTGGTAATATTACCTTTTGCACAGATTTTCCCCTTACCCATACCGTTCATGCCCTTGCTGATTACAACTTCTCCGCCGGACTCTATATATGCACCTTCAACCATTCCTTTTATTTTAATATCGCCTTTGGCTTTAACAGAAAAGCCTTCTTTCACATCGCCATTAATAACTACGCTTCCAATAAAATCAATGTTTCCTGTAGAATTGTCCACATTGTTTACCTTGTATACGCTTTCTACAAAAACCTTGCTGTTTTTAAATTCAACACACCCATCTGTTGCGGCCAGCAGTTTAAAGCCATCTTCGGAAATATAAGTATTACTTCCATAATTGAATGAAACATTACTTCCTCTCCTGTAGTTTACAGTCTCTCCGTAAACATCTATACCATCTTTTCCATCCTCCGGAGGTATTATGCGGCACAAAACCTCATTTTTCGTAACGTTTTTTACATTGTTAAGATTTCTGAAATTAATTGTACCGTCTGCGTCTTCATCAAACCTGTTTTCGCCGGAAATATCAAAATCATATACAAGCTGTGCATCCTTCCCGTCTACAGGAGCAGTACCTATTGCGGCAATCAGCTCCTTAGAATATTCTTTTCTGCTGCAATAGCTTATTATTTCGTCCTTCATTATACCATAGACGATGTTTTGCTCACTCAAATAAGCGAATATATCCTCACAGCTTACTTCTGCCTGTTTATCAAGCATTTCTATCCTTATATACACCTTCAGTTTATTGGCGGAAACCAGATGACTGATTTTATATTTTGGTAATTCTTCCTGAATAGTCTGGGTGTCCTCTCTTAAAACATCTGAATTTTTAGTACTGTTTAAGTTATTCATAGGCATCCTTCCCTATCTGAGATTATCCTCTTAATGTATTTATGGTCTGTTCGATTTCATCCGCCGTTTTAATTACGGTTGAATTAAGCTGAAAAGCTCTCTGCACCTGAATAAGTTTAACCATCTCTTCCGAAATTTCCACATTTGAAGCTTCAATAAAGCCCTGCGCTGCACTTGTGTTTTCCATAAGAGCATATTCGGCATCCTCATTGGCAATTCTGAACAAGTTATTTCCTGCCTGAACCAGGTCTCCGTTGTTTTCAAATCCGAATATACCCGGCTCCATATCTTCGCCACTTCCAATTATGATTGGTTCTTCGTCTTTATTCAGCACATATCCTCCCTGGTATGTGAGATATTTCTCATCATCAAAATATGTAGACTGAAAAGCTCCTCCACGGGTAAACATGATTTCATCCTCAAATTGCACAGCAAAGAAGCCTTCTCCCATAATAGCATAATCTGTGTCTCTTCCTGTTCTAACTGGGGTTCCCTGTGTAAATATAACATCCGCCTTATTTATCTTGGAACCACTCCCCGATTTAAGCTCTGTATTTGCTCCCTCTGCCCCTCTTATATTTGTATACAGCAAATCGGAAAATTCAGCCTTTGTTTTCTTAAACCCTTCTGTCTGTACGTTAGCCATGTTGTTTGAAATAATATCCATGTAGCTCTGGTTTCCTGTTGCTCCGTTTGTTGCAGTATAATACGCCTTAATCATATGCCCCTCCGTTATACTATTTTACTGATTTCGCTCACTGCCTTATCATCTGTCATGTCGTATATCTTCAGTGCCTGAGCTGCCGTTTGAAGCGCTCTTTGAGATGAAATCAAGCCGGCTAATTCTTCTGTAACATTTATATTGGACCTTTCAATTGTTTTATTCAATATGACAGGATAATCCATGAGTTCGGGCTCAGCATCTGATATAAATAAGCCTTCCCTGTATTTATTGAGTGAATTATAATCTTCAAAGTCATATACAGCTATTCTGTCAACCGCCTCACCTTCAATTATTATACTTCCATCATCGGAAAAACCGAATTTGTCACTTCCCACATATATTTCTCCGAACTCTCCCTGTACTCTTCCTGCTCCCTCAAGCTTCAGGTATCCTTCCTCATCAATGTTGAAGCTGCCATTCCTTGTATAAAGAAGCTGACCATTGTTGTCCACCGCAAAGAAGCCGGATCCCATAATAGCAAAATCCGTTATATTTCCTGTTTCCTCCAGAGTTCCCTGGGAATGCACCGTATAGTTTTCCAAAGCCGTCCTGATGACTGAAACATTATTTAACGGTTCCGCATTCTCATGTATTCCGCTCTGCTTATACTTATGCAAAAACAGGCTTCCAAAACTTGTCGTCACTGTCTGCTCTTTTTTATATCCTGATGTATTCATATTTGCAATATTGTTTCCTGAAATATCGATTTTTCTCTGCTGTGTCAGCATACCTGAAGTTAAAGCATAAAAACCTCTTGACATATTATCACCTCTTCTTCTTTTTATTTTCAACGTTATCGTTTAAGTAATCTCTTACGTTCTTTTCCAATTTCTGCAGCGCAGATGTATGTATTTGAGAAACCCTTGAATTGCTTATGTTCATAATATCAGCTATTTCCTTAAGCTTTAATTCTTCTTTATAATAAAGAGAAATTACGAGCTTCTCTTTTTCATTTAGGTTTTCCACGCTGTCCATCAATGTTTTATACAACTCTTTTGATTCAAGCTCCTGCTCCGGTGGCTCATAACCGCTGCTGATTTCCTTCTCGTGTAGGTTCGCTTCTCCCAAAAGTTCCTCAAAGGATACCATGCTTGCTCCATATGCATTGTTAACTATCTGATTGTAATCCTTGATGTCCATATTGAGATGTGTGGCTATTTCAATCTCGTTGGGTGCACGGCCTAATTTATTTGAAAGCTCATCCTCAGCTTCTTTTACAACCTTGTAATCATTTTTTACCTTCCGGGGTATCCAATCCTGCTTTCTTACATAATCGATTATTGAGCCCCTTATTCGTATAGAAGCATATGTTTCAAACTTAGTGTTTCTCGTAATGTCATATTTTTCTATGACATCAATAAGCGCTATAATTCCCTCATTAACAATATCATCCACATCTCCGTACTGCTGGTATATACCCCTGAGCTTAAGAGCTATTATTTTTACTAAGTAGCTGTACTTTTCAATTATCATATTCCTGATGTGAACATCCTTGGTGGCATAATACTGCTCCCACAAATATTCTTCACTTATAATTTTTTCATCAGTTAAAATCATATGCATCACTCTTTCATCTAAATTCCTATATTACCTAATGCCTGTATCTGAACAGAATTGTCAATTTCATTGAAGGACAATACAACCGCCTTTGGATAAAACTGATCCAGAAGTTTTCTGAAATATCCTCTCACAAATGGTGATGTAAGTATAATAGGTATGCTTATTTCACTCTTGAGCTTATTTATCTGTTCTATAAGCTGTCCCACCAATTTTTGCATAAGTTCGGGGNNCAATGGATAAATAAGAGGATTTATCGGTCTTGCTGATGGCATTGATTATGAGCTTCTCAACATCCGTGCTAAGTGTGATAACTCTTATCTGGCCCCCTTCCGACCATTTGTGTGTAATGGTCCTCTTTAATGCCTGGCGAACATATTCCGTAAGCATTTCTGTGTCCTTCACCGATGTTCCGTAATCGCTTATTGTTTCAAGAATTGTATCCATATCCTTTATAGGTATCCCTTCACGCAGCAAATTTCCCAGAATTTTCTGAAGATTACCGTGTGACAATATGGAAGGCACCACCTCATCCACAAGAAGCTCATTGCTCTTCTTCACATTTGCCAAAAGCTGGTTCAGATCCTGCCTGGAAAGCAATTCATGAGCATGGACTCTGATAATCTCCGACAGGTGAGTTATGAGAACAGACAACGGATCAATTACCGTATAACCGTATATTTCAGCGATTTCCTTCTTATCCTTCGTAATCCATTTGCTTGGGATTCCGTATGCAGGCTCTATAGTCTCAATTCCGTCAACTTCCCCGGTTAAGCTACCTGGGTCCAGAGCAAGATAGTATTCGACCAATATTTCACCTTTGGCAACCTCTTCTCCCTTGAGCTTTATAACATATTCGTTAGGATTTAGATATCCGTTGTCCCTGAGTCTCACCGAAGGAACAACCATTCCCATTTCCTGTGCAAACTGCCGCCTGAACATGACCACCCTGTCAACAAAATTACCACCGCTAGATTCGTCCACCAACGGTATTAAGCTGTAGCCAACTTCCATTTCAATAGGGTCTATCTGAATAAGTTCATATATATTATCAATATTTCTGAAATAATCATCTTCTGATTCGGCACTTCTTGCCTCATGAACTTGTTCGTCCTCATGTTCTGCGGCAATTGATGCAGAATTTGTTTTCAGCAGCTTACTGCCTAAGAGTATAAATACCGCTGCCAGCGAAACAACCTGAGGTATGGGAAATCCAGGAATTGCTGCCATGGACAAAATTACTATGCCTGATATTATCAGAACCAAAGGCTGTGATTTTATTTGATTTGTCAGGTCCACATTGAGGCTTGACTCAGATGCGGCCCTTGTTACTATCATGCTTGTTGCTGTGGATATGAGAAGCGCAGGTATCTGCGAAACTAATCCGTCTCCCACGGTTGCTATTGAATATGTCTGGAGCACTTCTGTGAACGTGCTTCCGCTCTGTACCATTCCTATAATCACACCGCCCACAAAGTTTATGCCGGTTATGACAATGGACATTATGGAATCGCCCTTAACGAATTTTGTGGCTCCATCCATGGCCCCATAAAAATCTGCTTCTCGTTGAATATTACTCCTTCTTTTCTTAGCCTCCTGCTCTGTAATAATACCGGAACTGAGGTCGGCATCAATTGCCATTTGCTTACCCGGCATTGCATCAAGTGTAAATCTTGCGGTAACCTCCGCAACTCTTTCTGCACCCTTAGTAATTACTATAAACTGTACTAGAACAATAATCAGAAATATTATAAATCCTACTACAGCGCTGCCCTGCAGAACAAAATTGCCGAATGTTGCTATTACAGCTCCTGCATGCCCGCCGTTCGTCAATATAAGCCTGGTTGAAGAAACGTTCAGCGAAAGCCTGAACAGCGTGGTTATGAGCAAAAGAGACGGAAATACAGAGAATTCAAGTGCCTCTTTTATATACATAGTTGTTAGCAGTATGATTATTGAAATCGCTATATTGATAATAAACATCAAGTCCAGTATAAACGGAGGCAACGGAATTATTATCATAAGCACTACTGCAATTATAAATAGAGAAATAGAATTATTTAATATGCTTCTCATTATAGTTATCCTTTTTTCTTAATCCTGTAAACCCATGCCAGTATTTCTGCAACCGGTTCATAATATTCCAACGGTATTTCCCTGTTTAGCTCCGCACCGGCATACAATGCTCTGGCAAGAGGAACATCTTCAACAATGCTGATGCTGTGCTCCTCGGCCTTACCGATTATCCTCAATGCAAGCTCGTCCATTCCCTTGGCTACAACTACAGGTGCATTGTCTTTTTCAATATCATATTTAATGGCTACAGCATAGTGCGTTGGGTTTCTTACTATTACATCCGCCTTCGGTACCTGCTGCATCATTCTCGACATTGACATGGCCCGCTGCTTTTCCTTGATTTTTCCCTTAATCTGAGGATTTCCCTCCAGTTGCTTGTATTCTTCCTTAACTTCCTGCTTGCTCATCATGATTTTTTTCTCGTATTCCCACCATGAATAGAAGAAATCGAACGCCGAAATTGCTGCGAATGCTATAATCACACTTTTTATAATAGCCATTATTGAGGATGATATAAATTCGATTCCAGACAGCAAACTTACCGTTGACAGCTTAGGCACCTGCAGCAGCCTGTCTATAATGGATGAATAAATCACATATCCCAATATTGTTATTTTAATCAAATTTTTCAGCACATCCACAACGGCACGGAGTGAAAACATCCTTTTTATGCCCGACAGTGGGTTAAGCTTTGATAATTTGAACTTTATATTTTCTCTGGTAATCAGGAATTTTGTCTGTGCTCCAGTAAAAACTACCGTTGAAAGTATAACCGCTGCCATCAGGAGTCCGCATGAGGCAAAGACCGCAAAGGCTATGTCCTTAAATGTTCTGGCTATAAATGCATCTGTTATGCTGTGAGTTGAGATCATAAGAGAAATATATTTATACAGCACGTCTGATGTGTATCTATAAATATGTGACGACCAGAAGCTGAGTATGGTAAAGGATACCGCAATTACTCCCACGGTTACCACGTCTTTGCTTTGAAAAATATTTCCCTTTTTCCTTTCGTCCTTCCGCTTCTTGGGGGAGGCCTTTTCGGTTTTATCTTCGCCTGCCATATATCCCTCTATGTTATCAACATACTTATGCTGTTTCTCATAGTATCAAACATCAATGTTATCGTTTTGTCTATAAATGTTGCAAACACAGGTATCAAAGCTATCATCAGCAAAAGCCCAGCTAAAATTTTAAGTTGGACATTTACAGAAAAAACCTGTATCTGGGGAATTGCCTTCATCAATATTCCAATACCTGATTCAAGTATTATTTCAACAGCTATGACAGGCATGGCAAGCTTCAGGGAAAGTATGAGTATTTCCTGAAACATTTCCACCATGCTGTAAAACAGGTTGTGTGGTATTGAAAATTTTCCTATTTCTATCATTTTACATGAAGTAATAAATATATGTATAAGCGTCAGGTGTCCATCTGCTCCGAAAAACACCAGCAGAAGAATAATGTTCAGGAAGCTTCCGGATATACCCATTGACAAATTGCTGTGTGGATCGTATATCTTAGACATTGACATACCCATCTGCATATCCAGTATTTCGCCGCTTATTACAACTGTAGAAAAAAACATGGTTATAATGTAGCCTATTATGTAACCCAAAAATAATTCCTTGGCTATAAGCACGGCATATTCTATAATTGAACCCACTGCCATATCTCCCTGAGGTGGCAGCATGCCATAAACGGTTATGGTTAAAAACAAACTTAAGCCCGTTCTAAGCGACATAGGAAGATTTCCTCTTCCGAATATTTGGTTGAAAAACACACAACCACTCATTCTTGCCAATATTAATAAAAAATACGTTAAATCTCCCGAAAGTTCCATAAAATCTCCGTCAATGAACCGTAAGCATCAGCTCAAATATGTAGTATGTAAAGTCAGCCATTACTTCCATCATCCATGGTCCTGCCATTATAAGTATTATCGCCGTAATAAAAAGCTTCGGAACAAACGTGAGCGTCTGTTCATGTATTTGAGTTGCTGCTTGAAATACTGCTATTACCAGTCCTATTATCAGGCTTAAAATCAAAATTGGTGCTCCAATCTTGATTGCCGTGGCGGCCGCAGCCTGCATTATCTCCATTGTAAGTGAAATGCTCATGCTTTTCTCCTATGGTTAAAAATTAAAGGTTGTAACCAGCGTCTTAAACAGCAGCGACCATCCGTCCACAATGACAAACAGCAGTATCTTGAATGGCATTGAAATCATTACAGGTGGCAGCATCATCATTCCCATTGACATAAGCACACTGGATACTATCATATCAATAACCAAAAACGGTATGAAGAGCAAGAATCCTATTATAAATGCCCTTTTTAGCTCGCTGGTTATAAAAGATGGTATAATTACTGTTATAGGAAGCTCTCCCACATTTTCGGCATTATTTATTTCCTCACTGTTTGCCATGTCCGTAAACATCTGAAGCTCGCTTTTTCCTGTCTGCTTAAGCATCCATACCTTCAGCGGCTGCGATGCTTTGTCATAAAATTCATTTTGTGTTATCTCTTCGTTTTTATACGGTTCATATGCCGTCGTATTTATTTCATCAATTACCGGAGACATTACGAACAGTGTAAGAAGCAAAGCAATTCCCACCAGAACTTGGTTTGGGGGCGTCTGCTGGAGTCCCATGGCATTTTTTAAAAATGACAGTACAATAATTATTCTGGTAAATGATGTCATCATTATCAATATTGACGGGAGAAGCGTCATAACAGTAAGAAGAACTAAAATCTCCACTGTTTCTGCCGCATTTCCGTTTATGTCCATGTTTATGACTCCGCCATATACTGTCTTTACCCTGGCAAGCATCATTAAAATCACAATTGTTATCAATTTATATTTTTTTAAGTATTTAATCATTTCTGTTCCCGCAAGGTTATTTTTTAAAAAATTTGTCCAGCATCTTGCTGAAATCCGCCTGTTTTTCCAAGATATCACTTTCAAAAGGCTTAAAGTCATCTAGTTCCTTTAAAATATTTATGCTCTTTTCAGTGATGCCCAACAGATAAAATTTTCCGTCTATTTCAGCAATGGCAAGAAAATTATTTTGTCCCAGCATTATCCTGTCCACAATGCTAATGTGTTTTGACCTTAATGTTAAATTAGTCTTTGTCGAAAGCCATTTTGTGCTGTAATAGGTTAAAACAAGCACAATGGCTATACCTGCAATTGAAAGTATAAGAGATAAAATATCCTTTATTCTAATCAGCCCCTATCCAAGTATGCCTTGAACTGTTTTAAGCACTCTGTCAGCCTTAAAGGGCTTTACAATGAAGTCCTTTGCACCGCTTCTTATTGCTTCCACAACCATTGACTCCTGTCCCATTGCTGAGCACATTACAATTTTGGCGTTTGGGTCTATTTCCTTTATTTCCTTCAGAGCCTCAAGTCCATTTTTATTTGGCATTGTAATGTCCATTATAACCAGATCAGGTTTTTCCGCCTTATACATCTGAACAGCTATCTCTCCGTCAGGACTCTCAAGCAAATTTTCATAACCGTTCTTTTTCAACGTATCCTTAATCATCATTCTCATAAATGCGGCATCGTCAACTATTAATATTTTACCTTCCATTTTTTCCTCCACTTACTCCTTATAATGTTATTTTAATTAGTTCATCTTTTTTTGCTATTTCAACTATTCTTACTCCAAAGTTGTCATTTACAACAACAACCTCACCTTTTGCTATGAGCTGCCCGTTTACAATAATATCAACCAATGCTCCTGCCTGTTTGTCCAGCTCTATTATTGTACCCTGTGCAAATTCGAGTATATCCTTTATCTGCCTCTTGGTTCTTCCTATTTCTACGCTTATTTCCAGAGGAACCGACAGTATTAACTCAAGGTTTGACATCTGCTCGTCAGACAGCATATCCTCTTCCTCAATTTCTTCCAGCGCTATGGTTCTTACGCTGACAGGCTGTTGCTCCTTTTTTCTATGCTTTATTTTTTTAGGCATGCCGCTTTTTGCAGGCACTCTTTCAACGTATGGTTTTTCTTCATACTCATATTCATCTTCATCGTCATCTTCTTCATAGTTTTCCTGCTTGTTTCCTTTTGCGGCATATTCAACCTGCTGCTCATTTACTGCACCGGCTTCATGTTCTACAACATCCGTACTCTTGAGAAAATTAGATATTATATCCTTTGCCAAAGATACAGGCATTACATTAATAAACTGGCTTTGAACACTGCCTTCGATGAAAAGCTCAAAACTCACTGCAACTATTACATCACTGTCCATGAAATATTTATTTTTGAACTCTGTTTTGTCATCTATTTCATATGCCATCGGAGTTGAAATATTGATTGGTTTTCCAAGAAAATCCGATAATGCGGTTGCTGCAGAACCCATCATCTGGTTCATAACCTCACATATGGCACTTGTATTGATTTCATCCATCTCAAATTCATCATCCGGTATAGATTGACCAAGAAGTATTTCAATAATGGATTTTGCATCCATCCTCTTCCATATCATCAGATTTACACCGCTTAAGCCTTCAACGTAATTTATCTCAACTCCGATTGCCGGCTCCAAATTTTCATAGCTCAAATCTCTTGCTTCAATAACATTAACCTTCGGTATTGTTATTTCGACCCGTTTTCCAAGCAGCGAGGACAGTGACGTAGCAGAAGAGCCCAAGCTTATATTCATTACTTCTCCTATTACATCCCGTTCCATATCAGAAAATATTTTTTCGTTTAACATATATAGCTCCCTCAACGTATAATTTTGTTTATCCTTATTACACCTTTATTTCTTCTGGTTCCCCACTTTCCTTCAAACCATTTTTCGCCGTCAACATTGATATCCACATCGGAATTAGCCTTTTTATCCAAAATTATCAAATCACCAACCTGCATATTCACTACGTCCTGCAATGTAGCCTGCGCACTTCCCAGCGTGCCTGCTACGGTAAGCTTTGAAAATTTCAATGAATCCATAATAGCAGCTCTTTGCTCTTCGATGCTTTGCTCTGACCTTTTGTTACTATTCCTGAGCATCGTACTTGCTTTCTTGAATATTTCATCTAAAATACTTGAAGGTATACAAATTGTGAGTTTTCCACTTGATTGATTCAATGAGACATTTAGTACAATTATAACCACTGTATCGTTGTAGTTTATTGATTGAATAAACCTTGCATTTGTCTCAACCTTAGAAAGCTCTGTCTCAATTTCCATAGTGCTTTCCCATGTGCCTCCCATCAGCTTCACAAGCTGCTTTATCATATTGCCAAGAAGAGACAGCTCAATATCAGTATAATCTCTCAGATTCCCATATTCTTCACCGCTTCCACCCAGGAGTCTGTCAATAATTACAAATGAAAGTGGTTTTGACACCTCCATCAAAATCTGGCTGTCTGCCATGGTCTTATCAGGATACTTAACATCTATAAGCCCCATCAAAACATAGTCATCCAAAGCGTTGTTAAATTCATGAAATATGCTTTCCTCCACCTGCTCAACCGTAACATCACACATAAGCCTCAGGCTTGATGTAAGCTGTGATGTTACCATTCTACAGTAATTTTCATAAATACCCTTTAGCAATTTTATGGTTTCTTTAGTTATTTTTTTAGGACTTCTGAAATCATATTCTTTAATTTTCTTTTCGCTGGCTTCCAGCTCTTGTATGCTAACATCACCGCTGCTCAGATTGTTGAGCAGTTCGTCTATCTGGCTCTGTGATAATATTTCTGCCATCTAAATTGCCCTCATTCCATAATTTTTGCTAATCTATATAAGTGTTGCTCTTGTATTCCGCTTCATTAGAGTTTTTATCTTTATTTATTGTTTCCTGTATCTTCTTTGTATAACTTATAGGGTATCCTTTCCTGCTGATATATATTTCAACCCTTCTGTTCTTTGCTCTTCCTTCGGCTGTACTATTATCGGCAATAGGACTGTATAATCCATAGCCTATGGACAAATATTTCGCCGGTGATATTACATTTTTGTTCTCTAAATATTTGAGAACCACGTTAGCTCTGTCTGTTGACAGAGAACGGTCAATATCGGTTCTGTCATATGCAACCTCTGCAGTGTGTCCTGCAATTATAACTTCTTCAACATATTCATCAACCATTTTCAAGCCTTCACCCAGTACATCCAGCACCTGTCTTCCGCTTGTCTCCAATATATCGCTATAGCCTCTGAATGTAACAGTATCTGAAAATCGTATGAATACATATTCTTCACTCCTGCTTACCTCAACCTGCTCGTGCAGATTGTTTTCATCAATATATTGCTTAAGCAGCGTGTAAAGCTGATCCATTTCATCTGATTCCTGTGGATTCTCAGTCAGTTCTGGTACCTCTCCTTCTCCGTCTCTGTCGGAAGGAGCCCCCTGTGAATAATAAACCTCCGGATTCATCTGCTTGGAAAATGACGCAACTATAGCTGCAAATTTTGCCGCATCAACTGTTGACATAGCATAAAGCAATATGAAAAATGTCAGCAGCAATGTTACCATGTCACTGTATGTTTCCAGCCAGCTTGCACCTCCGCCGGTATCTGATCTTTTCTTTCTCGCCATAATAGCCCCTACTTATTATAATTTTTAAAATATCTTTATTTTTTAGCCCTCTTAGCTTTTTTTCTTCCTTTTTCTTCGCTGCTTCCGTCTACTTCGGATGTTTCTCCGGATAGATTTCTGCCCTCGTAGGTTACATACGAATTAAGCTTTTCTCTTATATATTTAGGATTTTCCCCTGACTGTATAGAAAGAACTCCCTCCATTATCAGCTCCTTTGCAATCATTTCTTCATCATGCTTTGCTTTCAGTCTGTTGGAAATAGGAGCGCATATCATATTTGCGAGTATAGATCCGTAAAATGTAGTAACCAACGCAACTGACATACCCTGTCCAAGTGCATCCGCGCCGCCGTCGGCATTCATGTTGGCAAGCATATTTATAAGTCCCACCAATGTTCCTAACATACCAAATGCAGGCCCGAAGGAACCCAAGGTATCAAAAACCTTCCAAGCAGCAGAATGCCTAGACTCAATGCAGTCTATTTCATTCTCTATCTGTGCTCTGACCTTTGTAGGTTCAATTGCATCAACTATAAGCATGACACAATATTTAAGAAATTCGTCCTGAAGCTCCAGAGTCTTGATTTTCTCCTCAAGGACTAAAAGTCCCTTCAGCCTGGCCTCTTTAGCCAGCTCTTCTATAGAGTCGATGTACGTGCTGAGATTTATTTTTTCTTTCTTCATAAGTACCTTAAGATTTTTAGGTACTTCCTTTAAATAACTCACCGGAACCGACATTATTGTTGCCGATATAGCTCCGCCAAATGTAATGTACACACTTGGAAGGTTGATAAAGCTTGATATAACCTGACTTGTGCTCGTGCCGCTTTCTAATACTCCGTAAATTACCAGTGCAAATCCCGAAAACAACCCGATTAAAAATGATATATTCATGTCCCACCTCTTATGCTATTCCGCAGTTACGCCGTTTATTATCTGATGATTGTATTTTATTACCTTACTTATAAGTTCTGTCTTCGTGTCTTTTACAAGATAATATTTGCCCGTTGTTAAAGTAATTTTTGTTTCCGGTATAAATTCAATTTTTTCTATTAAGGCTGCATTAAGTAAAAAAGCCTCTCCGTTAATTCCAACAACTTCTACCATAGAAGTCCTCCTAAATTTTTTTAATAAAAGTATTAAATACGTTCACAATTGCTTGTGAGCATAGTTAATGCCTTTATTTCTAATAGCAGTGGATGAGCATGAAAAGCTACAGCTCATCCACTCTTTTCTATCTGTTATCTCTTCAGGTTAACCAGCTCTTCAAGCATCTGGTCAACAACCGAAATTATCTTTGTATTTGCCTGGAACCCTCTTTGTGTAATAATCATGTCCGAAAACTCATTTGCCAAATCCACATTTGACATTTCAAGAGCACCTGCGACCAGCGAACCTGTCCCCGAGCCTTTTGAACCCGGCACTTCATATGTAACATTCCCAGTGTTTGGGCTTGTTCTGTAGTATGAGTTTCCTTCCATTACAAGAGCATCCTGGTTTTCGATATTTGCAACCGCAACCTGTCCTATTGTTACGATTTTATCGGCATCAGCTGATGGTGTACCAGAGCCGGTGTAGCTATACAATGCACTTATTGTTCCATCGGGATTTATTGTTATATTGTTAAATTTATAATCTGTTGGCGGAGCTGGAATCTTGATAGCCTCAATAGTACCCAAAGTGCCCGGCATTGCAGGCGGTGTACCCGTTGCATTCCATCCATAAACCCTTGAACCGTTAACATCCACCATATTTCCCTCTGAATCAAACCCCAGAGCACCTAGGCGTGTATACAATCTTTCACCCGTTGACGCTTCCACAACGAAGAATCCCTCTCCATTTATGTAGACGTCTGTAGATTTATTCGTTGGAGTATATCCTGTTATTGCATGAATTGTATCAACCGAACCTATCTGAACTCCATATCCCACCTGACCTGAGTTTGTTCCTCCCCTGTCAGCACTGCCGGCACTTGGGTTTTTTATCTGCTGATAGTAAATATCTCTGAAGGTTGCTCTCTGTGTTTTATATCCATATGTATTCACGTTTGCTATGTTGTTACCTATTACGTCCATTTTTATCTGGTGTACTCTCATTCCCGAAACGCCAGAATAAAGTGCTTTCATCATAATAATTATTCTCCTTTTATTATTGCTGTTCAGATCCGTCAAGAAATCGGGATCGTAGCCTCCGAAATGGACCGGCTATTTTATCACAGCTCCGTCTATGTTTGTAAATATATTTTCTTTCAGGTCATTGCTGTCTAAAGCTGTTATGACCTTGTTATTCAACGTGCTTATTATAAATGCGTTGTTTTCCATCATCACAAGCACATTTTTCAGTCCTTTTTCCTTAGCCTGCTCTGCCGCCTCGCTAAGCTTTTCCTCAACTTCAGCACTTACGTCAATATTTCTTTCCTTTATCCTTTCAGCAGCATGCTTCGAAAAAACTACCTTTTCTTCACATAAGTTTCCGTTTATTTTTTTGTCCAGCAGCTCCTTAAAGGCTGAATTTACATCATCCCTGTTTTTTATAGCCGGATTGGACTGTATATTGTTGTTAAGACTGCTGAGTTTTTTTATAAAGTTTATATCTGTCATTACATCACCTGCTTTATTCTTCTTCCGCAGGCTCCTCCGGCAACTGCGGTTTGTTTATTTTCTTTGTTTCCTCAAGAATGTCTGTCAAAATTTTTTCAACTGGATCTTCTTCAGTCTTTGATATTTCCTTAATTTCCATGACATTTGAATATTTATATTCCTTACCATTTACATACAGGATTGCTTCGCTGCCGTGCAATGTAACTCTCTGTACAATGCCTTCCTGGATGTCCAGCTCTCCCCTGCTGTTGTAGTCTGCAACAACTACATTCTTACCAATTAAGGATGTAACCTGCCCCTGCATTGACACCTCGCGCAAATCAGACATTGCCTCCAGTGCTGAAAACTGTGCCATCTGAGCTATAAAGTCCGTATTTTCCACAGGGTTCATTGGGTCCTGGTTTGACATCTGAGCAACTATAAGGTTCAGAAAGTCCTGCATATCCAGGCCTGTTTTTTTAGTTTGAATCTTTGAGTAATCCGTTTCTTCCTTGCTGGCTGGATAAGTTGTACTATATTTGTTTATCTCCAATTTTTCACCTCCTTAAATATTCAATTTCATGCTTCTGATGTTTATGAGCTCAGAAAAGATACTTTCTTCATCATTTTCTTTTCCGGCATCTTCATTGTAATAATTGTTTCTCTGTCTTCCTCTGCCGCCCTGCTGGTCATAATTTTCATTATTTCCGTTATTCTCATTCCAGCTGTTATAATGGCTCTGCAGGCCTTTACCTTGATTTTCATCGTTTTTCACAACAATGCCTATGGGAAGGTCTGTTGATTTCTTTAAAATCTCTGATAATTCACCTGTTCCGGAAGACAATATTTTTTGAGTTTCCTTGTTCATAGCCTTAATTTCAACAGTAATTTTATCATTGTCAAATATCATCTTGATGTTTATTTTCCCTAAATGCTCAGGATTAAGCTCCATTTCAACATGCTTTATGCTTCCGGGCGCCTCCCCTTTTTCTGCCATCACTTTAATTTTGTCGCCTACCTGATTAAGTATCTGAGGTCTCAACCGTGATGCTTCATCCGATATGTTTACAATTATTTTTTCACCGTGCATTGCCGTTGCTTCCGGTGCTGTATTCATATTGACTGTTGCATCAAATTTCTTTTCCTTCTCTTCTTTAAGCGAAGGGGCCTCTTCGTTTTTAATGTTTTTAATCATAGTTTCAGAAAAGTTTTGTTCTGGTGAAGCTTCCACTGCTTGCCTTTGCGTCATTTCATTTGGAGAGAATCCTTCAGTTGCTGCCGGCTTATACTGCAATTCCATAAATTCAGTTATCTTATCCATTTCTGATATATTGCCCGAGGAAACGCTGCTGTCATAATTGAAATATTCAAAATAATTCATCATCGGTATCAGCTCTGCAGGATATGCAAAATCTTGCCCTCTGTTCTCTTCACCGGCCTCTTCAACAGCACCCATCCACGCTCCTTCCATGTCTGCCATATGGGGCATGAACGCAGCTGTATTCTTGCATATGTTTGGATTCATAAGGCTATTTGTATCAAATAGTGCCATAAGACCCGAATCAATATTTGGATCATGAGACGATGTGCTCTGAATCATTTCATTTTCAGCCATGAGCATGTTAAGCATATTCCCAAATGTCCTGTTGTTCATTTTTATGTCCTGCTTTCCCTGAAGCAATGTATTTGGAATTTTACCTGCAAGCATATTGCTTAAATCCATTCCTATGTTCATTTTTCTCACCTCCTTTCAAATGCAGCTTGTTACAATGCGTATTCGTTTGTCATGCTTTTGTTTGAAACAAATTCTTCTATAAACAATTCCTCACTTTTGATGAGGGCCTTGTTGTATTTGTCAAGCTCCTTCTCCTTGAGCTTCTCAAAGCTGGAAATTTCTATATTCATGCTGACTATTTCCAACCTTTTTGCTTCTATTTTCTTTATGAGCATCTGTTTTTCTTCCTGCTTGCGCTCAATCTGTTTTAAAATATCCTCCATCAACATTTTGTAATAGGTCATCTCTCCCACAGTTATGGAAACTGATGATTTGTGTGTAAATTCATCGTTGATATCAGAAAATTGCAGTCTTAATTTCTCAATGGCCATGTCTATCTTTCTCATGTCATTATTAAGATTTCCCAATTCGATTTTAAGGTTGTCCAAAAGTTGTTCTTTTATTTCCAGCACCTTTTGCAGTGAAAAACTGAATTTTTTCAATTTTATACCTCTTAATATTTATAAACTATATATCCTTCATGAGCTGAAGTATTTCATCATATGTGTATCTATCATTTACCCCTTGTGTAAGAAATTCATTTACCTTGTCAATTTTGGACATAGCCTCATCTAATTTCGGGTTTGTGCCTTTTTTATATGCACCTATTGAAATCAAATCATAATTCGCATAATATACAGATAAAATATCTCTTATCTTCTTGGCATCGTCATTATGCTCCTTCGCGGCAATGTCATTCATGAGCCTTGATATACTTGCATTTATATCTATGGCAGGATAGTGATTCGAATTCGCCAGCTTACGTGTAAGGACTATGTGACCGTCTACTATGCCGCGCACCGTATCTGATATTGGTTCATTTGTGTCATCACCTTCAACAAGCACTGTGTAAACACCTGTTATGGAGCCTGTCTGGAAATTTCCGCTTCTCTCTAATAGCTTAGGAAGCTCTGCATAAATGGAAGGAGTGTATCCCCTTGACACGGGAGGCTCTCCTGTGGCAAGCCCTATTTCTCTTTGCGCCATAGCAAATCTCGTCAGGGAATCCATCATGAGAAGTACATCCTTGCCCTTATCTTTGAAATATTCGGCAATAGTTGTAGCAACAAGCGCACATTTTACACGAAGCATGGCCGGCTGGTCAGAAGTGGCTATTACAAGCACGGACCTTTTAAGTCCTTCTTCTCCCAAATCTTTTTCAATAAACTCTCTTACTTCACGGCCCCTCTCACCTACAAGGGCAATTACATTGATATCTGCCTTGACATTCTTTGCCACCATTCCAAGCAGCGTGCTCTTTCCTACTCCGCTGCCCGCAAATATTCCCATACGCTGGCCCTTTCCGATAGTAAGTATACCATCTATTGCCTTTACTCCAAAACTAAGGGTGGAATCTATTCTCGGCCTGGACAATGGATTTATGTAATCATTGTCAACATAGCAGTATTCATCACTTTGAAATTCCCCTCCATCATCTATTGGTTGTCCTGTGGCGTCAACTATTCTCCCCTTTAAAAAATCACCAACGGGAATTTTTAATTTATTCTTGGTTGACTTAACGGTATTACCGAGACCGATGCCCTTTATGTCTTCATACGGCATGAGAAGAACTCTTCCGTCATTAAATCCAACAACCTCAGCCCTTATTGTCTTCCCCTGCATATCTGAAGCAATTTCACAAACATCTCCGATTTTATACCTACTTCCGGTTGCCTCTATCATCATGCCTGATATTCTTTTTACTTTACCTACATGGGTGAAGAGATCTTCACGCATTAATATTTCTTGAATGTCTCTAAATTTTTCATCAATTTGCATCTTTGTTCAACACCATCTCTTTAAAATTCTTCAGCTGTGTGTCAACACTTGCATCTACAATACCGTCAGGCATTTCCACAATCACGCTTCCCTGCCGGAGGTCATCTGATACTTCAAATTTTACATCCTTTGAAATACCCTCAAGTTCCTTTATGAGATCTTTGTCAGCTTTAATTTGTTTACTGTCATCTCTGTCTGAAATATATACCTTGATCCATTCCGCATTTTTGTAATCCTTGATAGCTCTTCTTATTATCCCTGATATTACATTGTCGTTTGAATCAATTTTCTGCCTTATTATTTTTTCTGCTATTTCTATTGCAAGCTTGCTCAGATTATCTTCATATTTTGATATTATTTCTTCTTTTCTTTCTTCAACCTTTTCAAGCATTTCTGCAAGTTCACTCATCCTTGCTTCGCTCTGTATATGAAGAGTTTCCGAAAGTTTAATCTCGCCATCCTCATAGCCTTCAGCATATCCTATTTTTCTGCCCTCTTTCACTCCTGAGTCATAACCTTCATCATAGCCTTTTTTTTTGCATTCTGCTATTTCTTTCTGAGCCCTAATTCTAGCTGAATTTAGTATTTTTAAAGCATTTTCATTTGCTTCGCTTATAATTTCTTCTCTATGGTTATATATATCATACAGGTCCTCCCTCATAGCACTTATGGCTTTCGGTTCCGGCTGCTCAGCTTTATTGGCCTGAATGTCGCCGCTCGCACTCCCTCCGTCAAATATTACATATTCGGCTTTGATTATATTAGACAATAATATCATCCTTTCCGCTCTTAGCTATAACCAGTTCTCCTTCTTCCTCAAGACGCCTGATGACAGATACAATTCTCTGCTGAGCTTCTTCCACATCTCTCATACGTACATTGTGAGTGTATTCCAGCTCGGACTTGATGGTTTCTCCCATCTTTGTAGACATATTGCTAAACAGCATATCTGCAACTTCCTTGTTTGAGCCCTTGATTGCATATACCAGATCCTTGCTGTCCACTTCGCGCAGGAATCTCTGAATGCTCATGGAATCCATTGTAGTAATATCCTCGAACACAAACATTCGCATTCGTATCTCATCCGCAAGCTTGGCATCTTTCTTGTTAAGCTCATCAAATATGTATTTTTCATTGCTTCTGTCCATGTTGTTCATAACGTCGGCAACATAGTTTACTCCGCCTATTTCCGTGAAATCCACCGATATGATTGAGTTGAATTTCTTTTCCAATTCCTGCTCCACATACTTTATTATTTCGGGAGATGTACGGTCCATCTTTGCAATTCTTTCAACCACGTCTATCCTTTTTTCTTTTGAAAGTTCCGCTATCACGGCAGATGCCTGATCTGCTCGGGCATATGACAGTATAAGCGCTATAGTTTGAGGATGTTCGTTCTGTATGATTGTCAGCAGATTTTTGTAATCCGCCTTCCTGATGAATTCAAATGATTTTGTTCTCAAAGTCTTAGTTACTCTCTCCAGGAGACTTGCCGCAGTCTGAGACCCAAATGCCTTCTCAAGGACATTTCTTGCATATTCCAATCCACCTTCGGTTATAACTTTTTGCGTCAGACACAAATCATAGAAATCCTTTAAAGTTTCTTCGACCACTTGTGGGTTCAGATGCTGAAGCCTTGATATTTCAAATGTAAGCTGTTCAATTTCATCTTCTTTCAAAAATTTATATATTTTTGATGCATCGTCTGCTCCCAGAGAGATGATAATAGCAGCTGCTTTTTGCTTGCTTGTCAATTTTTCCGCCATATTATTCCTCCCCCTTCAACCATGTTCTTATAAGCTGAGCGGCTATTTCAGGATTGCTTGACGTAAAGTCTTTAAGCTGCTTCTTGATAACCTGTTCCGGTGTTTCTTGGAGTTTAATCTCGTCCTGAATATCAGCCCATGAGAAGCCGTCTGTGGCTGCTGCTTCTGCAATTGCAGCTTGTTTTTCAGCTTCTTTTTTCTTTCTTCTTTTTCTTAATATAATACTTATTACAGATATTAATATCGCTAATACCGCTAAGCCAATTCCTCCGTATATGAACATATCTCTAAGCTGCAGCCCTTCCGGTACGCCCGGCTCTACAACAACAGGAACTGATGGTGCGTAAGGATCATAAAATACCATATTGTGCAGAGAAATATCTTCGACACCTACACCTGTAGAAAAAGCAATCAACTCTCTTACTTTTTGCTGTTCGTCATCTCTCATGTTTGCCTTATTCACTACAGCGGCAACTGTAAGGTTCTCAATTTTTCCCGGATTATGTTCTATCTGTTCCTTAAGTTGACTTACTAAATAATTAATGCTGTTTGAGTCTCTGAAATATATGTTTTCCCCTTCAATAACAACGCCGGGATATGTTGGAATCTCAGCATTTGTTTCCGTCCCCGGAACACCTCCTACTGTTTCACCAGGTCCGGTAATCTCCCTGTCATTTTTTTCTTCCTTGGGAACTCCGTGCTTTGTTTCTTCATCAGGCAGATACTGCAGCAGCTCGCTTATTTTCTTATCAAAATTAATAGTGCATTTTGCTGAGACCTTAACATTTTCTTCGCCATATATCTTTGATAAAAACTCGGTTACATCTTTTTCTGTCTCCGCTTCAAATTGCTTTTCTATTTCAAGCTTCAGCTTAATAGTATTTGTCTGCTGCATTTCACTGCTCACTACGAGGCTGTTGCCTTCTGTATCTATAATTGCTACATTTTCTTCATTCAGTCCTTCAACGCTTTTTACAACAAGCTGCATAATACCGCCGGCCTGTGATGCCGAAAGTGAATATCCTCTTGCTAAGTTGAGTTTTACAGATGCCGATGCGGCATTTACTTTACTTTCCCATGCAAAATTATTTGTTTTCGGCAAATTAATTGTTACAATTGCATCATTTATACCGTCAATTGTTTTAATAGAATCTTGAAGTCTCTCCTGAAGCTGAAAAATTTCATACTGTCTTTTTTCATAATCCGTAGTCATAAAGTCAATATTTTTTATGAATACGTCATAGTTAGTTCCGGTACGCGGATGACCCGCCTGTGCCAGCTGCATTCTCAGCATGCTTTCACTATCTTTAGGAATTAGTATATTTCCGCTTTTTTCATATTTATAATCAACATTGTTTTCTTGGAGCTGCCGCATTACTTCGACGGTTTCTTCCTCATCTATGTTGCTGAAAAGAACCACATAGTCCTTTTTGTTAAGTATGAGTGTGATTACAAGCGCAAGTGCTAATACACCCGCTACCCCGCCTATTATAAGCTTTTTTCTCTTTGCGCTGAGTTTTCCCCAAAACTCTGTTGTATTCTTCCAAACATTCTTAAATTGCTCCGCCATTTATAGCTCCTAATATTGTATGAGAATACTGCTATACTCCCATACGCATTATTTCATTATATGCATCCAACGCTTTGTTTCTGAGTTGTATAAGTAAGTCCAAAGACATCTCGGATTTTCTTGTATTTATCATTAGACTGTGCAAATCATCGCTTTCACCAACCGAAAGCTTGTATATGTCTTCGTCAACCTTAGCTTCCGCTTCAACGTAATTTTGAAGTGCATCGTCAAAGATTGATTTAAACAAAATATCACTTTTCTGATTTGCAGCTTTATTTATTTCCCCTGTTTGATTTAAACTTTTAATTTGCTGAATCGGCTCAATAAACATACTTACCTCCCGATTTCCAATGCTTTGACTGCCATTTGCTTCATTGTATTCAATGCTGCAAGATTTGCCTGATACGCTCTGTAGGATTCCATCATATCAATTGTTTCTTTGAGAGAATCTACATTCGGCAGTCTAACATATCCATTTTCATCAGCATCAGGATGCTCCGGATCATAAGAAAGCTTAAATTCGCTTGGATCTTCCAATATCTCGGTAACCTCAACTCCATCAGCTTCATAGTCACTGATATTCCTAATCATCATGTTTCTGAAATCTGACGTTGACGAAAGCACCACCATCTTTCTTCTGTAGGGATCTCCGTTTTCTGTCCTTGTAGTATCAATATTAGCTATGTTTTCAGATATAATATCCATTCTCAGCCTCTGAGCCGTAAGCCCCGATCCGCTGATATTTAAGGATTGCAAAAAAGACATAAACTACCTCCTGTTATTTTTTACCTTCTGAGATTACGGATTTCAATTTTGAAAAATACGAATTAACCTCAGTAACGGTATACATGTATTGCAGCTGTGTTTTTGCAAGCTGCAGATTTTCCTTTTCTCTGTCAACATTGTTTCCGTCAAGTCTCAAGGATTGATCTTTATTCTCTTTTACTATAATACTGCTGGAATTAATTTGCTTGTTGGTTTCTGATGTGGTTTGTTCGCTTGAGCCTTCCAAATTTGCTTTTAACATAGTTTCAAAATCTACAAATTTGCTTTTGTAGCCCGGCGTAGAATAGTTTGCTATGTTTTCCATTGTGATTTGCTGTCTGATCCATAGACCGTCTAAACCCCTATTAAGAATGTTTAAGTTTGTATTGTTAAAAATTTTCATCCCCGCCTCTTTTCGGCCAAAAAGAGTACAAAAATATAATTTATCATGGTTGCACAATAAATTATATACGTTGTTATATATAATTATTATCTGCAACTGGCAACCATAGATTACTCCTTAGGCCCTGTAGTTTTGTGTCGCTGCCTTTCGACAGTTTTACCGTAAAATTTATGAATTCCGACATGCCGGAAACATATGGCTATTATACCCGAAGATATTCTAAAATGCAAGCTTTTTTGACATTTTTGTATTATGTATGTAATGAATTAATATTCATCACGCAAAGATCAGTACGTGAATTTATATTAAATTGCATATTTTCTAACATCCTTTCATTTTCTTACCAATATAACAATTTTTCCGATAAAAAAAACATAGATATCGCATAAATATCCATGTTCGTAAATATGATAAAACTAAATATACAAAACCATACAAAAACGAGCCAAAAATCTTATAAAAAAATTTTTTATATTTTTTCTTTGATTTTTAACTGATTTTTTATATCGTTCAGACTGCTTTTGTTTATTTTTTCCGAAGCATCCTTATTGAACTCACAGGTTTCCATCAATTCTCTTCTCGTAATCTTAATATCTTTCGGCGCATTGATTGCTATTTTGACCTTATCCTGAGAAATTTCAGAAATAATAATTTCAATATCATCACCAATCATTATTGATTCCGATACCTTCCTTTTTACCACTAACATTTTTCCCCCTCCTCAGCTACCATCATTTTGTATCTGAGTGGATAAGTGTTCTGAAGTATGACCTGCTTTGCCGTCCTTGTGGCAGGACTAATTGCAATAGGGCTTTTCAGATTTACTACAGAGTCTCTTATATCTTCTTTGATTATTGCAATTGTGAGAAACTTCAATTCTGTTCCATCCTTGACCCCAAGCTCCTCCAAGTCCTCTTCATTCAAATCAGGATTGTAGTCTCTGAATATAGCATACGGGTCAATGAGAACAAATGACAGCTCCACATCATCCAATGACTGCAGAAACATAATATCATCGTCAGGATTATCCTTTAGCAGTACATATCTTTTTTTATCCTCAAACCCATACATTCCGCAAATGAAATTAATTATGTCATTTTCCTGTACTTCTATTTCTCCAAAATCCCTTGTTGTTATTTTCATTTTTTCGTTATACAAGAGTATCTATCTCCTTATAATTAGGATTCGCACTTGGCGGCACAAAAATTGGGGTACCTATATAGTTTATTTCTACCCTCGGATATTCTTTAACCACAAACTCAACGCTGCCTGGTATGAAATTTATCATCGGTCTTTCCACATTCCAGTCAAAATCAAGCTTATCCATTTCAAAACTCATCGATATTCCGCCCATTTCCCACGAAATATCCGGACCTGTGGATGGAATAAAGCCCATGCCGAATTCCACATCACTAAAAAACCTTCTCATGGCTAATTCAGGAATAGGATTATCCATTATGCCAATATCAAGCATCAGATTGCCTTCCCTTGCATATGCAGCCGTTGCTTCATATCCGGCCTTGATACCCTTTTTAGCATAGTCCTCCACAGAACGCATTGCGCTTTTTATCCCCGCAGAATACCTTGCTTCGACCGTATCTATGTTCAACTTGGCAGGCTTCATTTCCATTTGAATTCCGCCCTTGTCTCTTCTCATCTCAAATGTAGCATTAGCGGTTGCAATTTCATACCTTGCCTGATTTATCTTGAGTTCTACGGACATGGGAATAGACTTTATTTCTAAAAGTGGCCCTATCATATCAACACCTCTTTTCTATTTCATAAAATCAATGAAACTATTCTCAAGTATTTTATTTCCCATTGACAGAGCTGCATTGTAAGAATATTTCTGCATCATGAATTCTGTAATCGCTTCCGTTGGATCTGCAAGCTCCACCTCAACAAGCTTCTCATTCAAATTAAACAAACTGTCATCATTGCGAACCTTCAAAAAATCCAGATAATTTGTCTTTGCACCTATGTCCGTAAGGTTCACCAGAACCTGCTTCTTCTGTTCCTCAAATTTCCCTATGTATGGAGTTATATTTTCTAATGAGTAGCCCGGATCTCTGAACTGCTCCTTCATTTCCCCTATAAGAGAATATAGGTCATTCGGCATACCTGCACCGTCTTCTCCATAGCCCATGAATTTAAGCCCGGACATTGACACATTAAATACCGTGTCAGAAATCAAATTACCGCTGCCGTCAAACTTAAGGCCAAGCCCTAAGTCCACATCTATATTTTCATCAACTAATTTATCAAGTTCAGCCTTATTCGCAGGATCATTTAATTTAAGGCCTTTAAAACACAAGTTTCCGTCTGTATCCACCGTGAACGGAATTTGATCCTTGCTCGTCCCTCCGAACACATACCTGTCTTCAAATTTGCCGTTAAGTGCAGTTACTATGGTTTTTTGAAGATTTTCAAGCTCCTTTGCAATAATCTCTCTTTCCTCAGCGCCCATTGTACCTGTTATTCCTTTTAAATACGAATTATACACCTTTTCCATGCTGTCATGTATCTGTGTCAGGTTTGTTTCCGCAGTGGTATATATAGAATCCACATCCTGTATATTACTTTCATACATTTCAGAAGCCCTGTATTCTCTTCTTAACTTGTACGCCTTAATGGCGGACACCGGATCTTCAGAACCTTTGAAATATTTTCTGCCCGTCTCCACCTGCTCGCGTATTCTGTCTAATGAAACTGTGGCTTTATTTAAATTTCTGACATATTTCTTCGTCATCATGCTCGTTGTTATTCTCATTGTATCACCCCTTAAATCCTGTTAATAAGTGTTTCCAGCATTTCGTCAAGCGTTGTCATGAGCCTTGCCGCCGCATTGTAGGATTTACTGTACTGCAGGAGGTTTACACCTTCCTCGTTCATATCTACAGACGACATGCTGCTCCTCGCAAATTCTATCTGATATCTGTTGTTTGCATAAGTTGCATATGATGTATCAACATCCTTTATCTGCAAATCAAGCCTTGTCATTGTATATGTCGCAAATTCCTGGAATGTCCCTTTCATTCCTGTAAAATCATATTCTGTACTGAATGCCGCAATAAACTTCAGCAAGTTGTCCGTAGCTCCTGTGCTGTCATTGCCCTTTTTCGGTTCATTCGTATTTGTAACATATGACTTAGTTGCTTTTGCCCATTCATCGGATATTTTTATATTACCGGCAGTAATGCCGTCTGTAATATCCACTGTCGGATCGGTAGCATCTGCATCTCTGTTTACGAACAAAGGTTTTTTATCTGTACCTATCAAATTACCATCAGCATCAAATTTATTCTCTGCATTAATTCCATTCATAACTTCTGCAAATTTATTTGCTAAACTATCTATCATTTGTTCATAATACAATATGCCCTTCGAGTTCTCGAAAGGATCTGCCGATGTTGCAAAATCGCCCTTGCCATTTAGAAATTTAAGATATCCCTCTATCTTTCCGCCTTTAATATTTGAGTTAAAGTCATTGTATGTAGATCCGTCCAATGCTGTAAGCTTCAACGCCACCTTGTCTGTGACTGCATCATCTATATTTAATTCTGCATACTTATTGTTATCAACTAGTTTTATATTTTTGCTTGGAACTCCACCATCATCGGAGCCTTTTAATTCTATGGACAATATATCTATAGTCCTTCCTCCGCCTATAGATTCCGGAGTTGCAACGACTTCAATATCAAGATACTCAGAAAGTTCGTCTATAAGAAGATTTCTCTCATCATTAAGTTCCAGCGCCGGGTTTCCGGCTATATTATTTTCCTTTATCTCCTGATTCAGCGTTGCTATGTTTCTCATCAGCTGATTTATCTTTTCAATAGCCCCGTCCTCAAGATAACTCATCTGCTGCTCTTTTATTGTATTTATCTGCTGGGAGTAATTGTTGAACATCTGAGCCAGCATTTGTGCGGATGTTCTAACCACCCCCTCTATAACTGGGTCGGATGGCTTCGTTGAAAGAGTCTGGAACTGCGCAAGCAAGTCAGAAAGCTGTGCTTCTATTCCATCCTTGAGCGTCNNAAGCACACCTGCCAAATCATTAAGAGCATCAAGCTGTACTTCCTGGCTTCCTGCCTTGGCAGACTGCACACGGTATCTGAGATCCAGGAACGGATCCCTGAACTGGCTCACGCCGTTTGCCTGAACGCCCTGTCCAATTGTAAATCCGGGCATTCCGTATTTTAAATTTCTTGCGTTTATGGAAACCGAGCTTATGTCAAGACGTTGCCTTGTATAGCCTGCGGTATTTATATTTGATATATTTTGCCCAACCACATCCATGGTGATCTGGTTTACCTTCATGGCACTAGTGGCCACTTTATATCCTAAAAAAGTTGGTCTCAGCATTTTTTTCTCCTTACTATATTTTCTTGGAAATTATCAGACTTTTACCGCTGCTATCCTTAGTTTCTTTGTTGGAGTATGTGTTTTCCTTTTCCCCCAGCATGCTCATTGCCTTGTCCACTCTATGAAGTCTTACCTCAAGCATGATTCTGCTTGCATCGTTTATTTCTTTTACTTCCGCAATCTGCCTCTTAAGTTCTTTACATATTTCTATCATATGAGACTTATTTTCACCGTCGGATAATTCCGCTATTTCACTGAGAGTTTTTCCTCCGAAGCCCATTGCTTCAAGCATCTTCTCTCTTTTCTTCTCAAGGCCTCTCATTTTCATGTAGCAGGCCTGCTCCCTTGAAACTACCACATCCAGAGCATTTGTATCTGCTTTTACCACTGCATCGTATTTTTCATGTTCCAACTCCAAAAGATTATCATACAATACAGCACTTTCTTTAAGCAAGTCATATAATGAATTCATATATTACCTCATCTTATTTCAACAGATTTCGAACTATTTCCTTCACGTCTATTTTATAATCGTTATTTTCCAAGCTGGTTTTGATTTTATTTATTTTATCAACCTTTGTTTCTTCGCTAATTTGTGATACCAACTCTTTTTTTATGTCAGAAACATCACCGCCGTTATCATTTGCCGCCTTGATCTTTATATCTATTACATCATATTTTTTTACTTTAACAGTCTCTTCACTCTTAATTGCCTTAGGATTACCCTTATAGCCCATGTAGTTGTTAATATTCTGAATTTTCACAAATTTTCACCTACTTACATTTTCTTAATATAATATTCGGCATAATTTTCAAAAAATTTAGCAGATAAGTATTTATGCCATGCTTATAATTCTTTCTTCATCTAATATCAAAAATACGTCACTGTTTTTTTGCCCTTTTGCAACTCCCTTTATGAAGCTGCTTTTATACATTTTTCTTATTTCTTCGGTTTCTTCAAAGATTGTAATATTTTCAACAGATAAAACCTCGTCAACAATAAGACCCGCAAAAGAATTATCTTTTTCTAATACGATGACCATCCCTTTTACGTCTTTTTGCTCTTCTTCTTTCGTATTTTCATTTTTAGAAGAGAGCTTAAACAGCACTTTTAAGTTTATCAGCGGAACGACATTTCCCCTCAGGTGTATGAGTCCCGACATATAATTTGCAACATTAGGCACAAATGTCATTTCCTCAGGTTTTATTACTATCGAAGTGATAAATTTGCTGTTTACCGTGTATAAATTGTCATTAAGCTTAAAAATAAGCCAAGGAAATTCAATATCCTCAAATTCTTCTATATTTTCGTAGTCCATGTTAGTCTCCTTACTAAACAGTTTGTGATGAAGCAAGCTCAAAATGCCCCACCAATTCTTTTAAAAGCTCAGCCTGTTCGCTAAGTTCTGCGCTTGCTGCCGCACTTTCCTGTGCGGTCGCCGAATTTGTCTGAACAACTGCGGATATTTGCTCAATTCCTGTTGTTACCTCCATTATGGAATCTGCCTGTTCATTGGAGGCCACTGTTATTTCATCCACCAACTTCACAGATTCATTAATTGTTTTAACCATTGAATTGATTGATGCCTTTGTCTCATCTGCTATCTTTGTTCCTCTGTCAACGGACTTAATGGAATTTTCAATTAAAAATGCTGTGCTTTTTGCGGCCTCTGCGCTTTTTGAAGCAAGATTTCTAACTTCATCCGCCACCACCGCAAATCCCTTTCCTGCCGAGCCTGCTCTTGCAGCTTCAACAGCAGCATTCAGCGCCAGAATATTTGTCTGGAATGCTATATCATCAATCGCCTTAATTATCTTAGATATTTCATTTGTTGAATTTTTTATATCGTACATAGCTTCTGTCATAAGCTCGAACTGTCTGCTGTTTCCTTCTACTCCCCTGGCAGCATTTTGAGTTATCTTGCTTACGTTGTTCGAATTCTCAGCATTATTCCTTACTTTTTCAGAAACTTCACTTATTGTTGCGGACAATTCCTCAATTGAGCTGGCCTGCTGTGATGCTCCCTGAGAAAGTGCCTGTGCTCCGCCCGATACCTGCTCCGAACTGTTTGAAACCTGCCATGCAGCATCATTGATTTTAAAAAGAGTATCGTTAAATGATGACAAAATTTGCTTAATTGAATCTTTTATGGATGAAAAGTCTCCTATAAAATCCATTTCAACTGAAACCGCCAGGTTCCCCCCTGCTATTTCATTAAGCGTCCTGTCGATTTCACCTACATAACGCTTTAGAGTTTCTACCGTATTGCTCATCGCCTTAGTTGCCTCACCGAGCTCATCGTTTGAATGATGATTTACCGCATAATTCAAATCACCGCTGCTGATGGCATTTGCAGCATCAGATATTTCTTTGATAGGTTTTGTTATCTTTTTAGTAACTGATGCCCCAAGTATGATTGAAGCTATTGCACCCGCTACTAGAAAAAGTGCTAACACTATCATTGAATCACCGCTTGCTTTATTTGATTCATTCACAAAATTAGTAGCAACTATATCAAGATTCTTGCTTACCTCATCCATGGTATGGTTAATCGAAGCTAAAACAGGAATCATTTCATCATTCAATACATTTAAAGCTTGTGTGCTTCTATTTTCGTTCAAAAGGTTTATTAGCTTTTCGCTTATTTCTGTAGTCAGCTTAAGCTCAGCCTCCAATTGCTGTACAACTGTGGGAAATTGAGTCAGGTCATCCTTCAGGAGTAGAAAGGATTCGTTTGCCTGTCTAATGTTTTCAGCTATTTCAGACGTATATTCTCTGACCTGAGTCCTGCTTGTAGTTGTGGTTGATCTGTAAATTGCCTTTTCTGCATTGCTCAATCCCATTTTAGTCTGCCAGGATAAAACCTCTGCTTCATAGCACTCATCATAAAAATTATTTATCTCCGCAGCAATTTCATTGATATTCATAAGTGCAACACTCATTGACACAGCAAATATCAATAAAATTGCTCCAAAGCAAAGACCCAGTCTATATGCAATTTTAAAATTACCTGTTTTTAATTTATCTGATTTTAATTTATTTGATTTTAAATTACTTAATTTGAACTTCTCTTTTCTTCCACCCGATTTCATTTTTTTTAATTTAAACTTCATTACATTGCCCCCTGCAATATTATTCAATATTTGTTATAAATTCTATCTCTTTTTCATTAAGCATTTTCTTTATATCCATGATTAATACTATTTTGCTTTCAATCTTAGCAATTCCTGTAATGTATGTATTAACGTAATCAGCACTCATTTTTGGTGTTACTGAAATATTTTCTTCATATATTTCAGTAACTTCATTGACGGAGTCAACTATGAAACCAATGTAAGATTCATTAATGTTTGTAACGATTATGCATGTTCTTTCATTATATGGCGCCTCTTCTTTTTTCAATCTAAGTCGCACATCTATTATGGGTATTATTATTCCTCTAAGATTTATGACACCCTTGGCATATTCAGGAAACTCGGGAACTTCAGTTATTTCCTGAATACCTACTATCTGTACAACGTCTGAAATTGAAATACCAAACAACTGATTTTCAATAAAAAATGTAAGAAATTTGTTTCTCAGCGTGTCTTCACTTAAATTTTCGAACTCATTGTTTATTATATGCTGCACGAATATCACCTCATTATATTATTATTTCGTATTTGATATCGTCATATTTTAAGAAAATTTTAGCATAATATTAAATTAATTAATGTCTCGGGGTTTTTCTTACTGTAAGGGCGGCCTTTATTACTTCTGTGGTTATCTCGCTCCCCATATCCTTCATGCTGTGAATTTTTATTTCTATATCTCTCCTTGAGGCAACCATGTACATTGGCTTTAAGTTGTTGAGGGCAATTGCTACGATATCTTCCTTACACCTGTCACATCTGCAGCAGTTCATCTTTTTAAGCGTTGCTTCAAGCTTGCTGAGTACTAACTTCTCTGTGATATTGTACAGTATAACCTCACTTTTCTCTTCTTTTATGAGGTTTAATTCCTTGTTTTGAAAAATAGATGCCGCACTGGGAGTATTTTCGGACTGTATTGCAGCGGAAGCTCCCTTTTCCTCCTCAATCTGTTCCACTTCTCGCTTAGGGCTGGTGGGCATTATCTTTTTATACATAGATTCTCTGTCAAAAGCTTTTTTAACCTTAGCCATACTATAAACCTCTTTCAATAAGCTCTTCAACTAATTCGCTATAATCCCGGGCGGCAGCATTTTTTGGAGCATAGCTGAAAATATCCTGCTGGTTAGTCTGCGCCTCCATTATTGCAACGCTGGACCGAATTGTGGAATTGAATATACTTGTATTCAGCCGCTCTGCTATGAGCTCCGCTGTCCCCTTTATTTCTCTGCTTAATACCGTTCTCTTATTATATTTTGTAAGGACTATGCCTTCAACCTTTACATTTGGATTACAATATTTTCTTACCCTGTCAATTGTTTCGGACAGCTGCGCAATTCCCTGAAGGCTGAATATGTCTGCCAGCATGGGAATGATTATGTAGTCTGACGCTGTAAATGCATTCACAGTCAATATACTCAGTGCAGGCGGAGTATCAATGAAAATATAGTCATATTTATCTTTAACTGTATTCAGTGCTTCCTTAAGCAGGTATTCCCTGCCAGTCTGTGTGAACTCAAGCTCAATGCCGCTCAATAGAATATTGGAGGAAATAATATCAAAAGAAGGCATTTTCTGAATTGAAAATGATGACTTTGCCTCTCCTTTAAGTATCTCGTAAATTGTCGGGCAGTCTTCCGTCTCCGCTCCCGAACTGAAGCTTAAATTTGACTGAGGATCCAAATCCACGCATAAAACTTTATGCCCCTTAAGCTTAAAGCCCGCTGCAACAGCTCCTGTTGTAGTAGTTTTCCCCACCCCACCCTTTTGATTTGAAACCGAAATTACCTTAGCCATTTTTTTCTCCTTAATTACTTTTTCGACAATGTTATCTAGATTTTAGCAAATATTTAATCTTTAAACAATAAAAAAGATTAAATACCTCACAGGTTTTTAATCTTTTTTATTTCAATCAACAATGCTTCCAACACTGCCCCCCCTATTGCCCTCGCCTTGTCGGAAATAGTGTAGCAATTTTCCAGCTGCTCAATTCTCGGGTCAATGTCTCCTACTTTAAGTCCGTTGGTAACATGCGTGCCGTCTCTTATGAGTCCTCTGACTATACCATCTATTTTTGACGGAATTTCTGTTCCGTTAACATATGCAACTATATCTCCTGCTTTTACAACCTCTCCTATTTTTCTTACTGTAGATATCGTTCCATCACCCGGAGCATTCAGCACCCTTTCCTTGGTATATCCTGCTATGTTTCCGGGCATTCCTGTATTCGGCTCAGCTTCTCCTTCAAATATCAGTCTTCCCAGATTGTGCCCCCTGTTGCTTTCGATTACCACATCCACGTCCTTCTTTGCCGTAAAGCCAGGTCCCATGGCTATAGTAACAGGTGCAAGCCCTCTGTGCATCCCGGTGTTTCTTTTTGCAATTATAGCGTCTACTACCGCAACAGGCTTGAGCTTTCCTATGTATTCACCCTTTGGATCAGCTGCCACAGGCACATGGTCCAAAGCCCAGGCATGATATATTTCGATTGTATTTTTTACTAAGACAGCAGTTATTCCTTCCAGCTCCATACTTCCGTTATATACGGCTTCTGAAAAGCTTACCGTCCTCCTTACCGATGTTGGATGCTCCGATTCAAGAACCAATAATCTGAATCCTACTCTGTGAAGCTTTTGAATAACACCAGATGCTATATCTCCACCACCTCTGACTACAACTATATCACCATTCATTCTATCCCTTCTTCCTTATGGCCTCTTCATAATCCTGCATTGTATCAATGTCCTTAAATTCATGCTCAGATTGCACATGCACCTTAATAATTTTATATGTATTGCTTTTAAGGATTATTCTTCCCCCCATATCTCCCTCAAGACCCAAAAGGTCATTTTTAAATTCTATTGGAAATATAACAGGATTCCTGTTTATTCCGTTACAGCATGATACAATGATATTACCCGGTCTTTCATCAAATATTCCAAGCATGCTCTCAATGGTATTCTTGCTGATAAACGGCTGGTCTGCCACAAAGAACATAAACCCGTCAACATCCGCCGAATTTTGCACTCCCAATTTTATTGTAGAGCTTTGTCCAAGGTGGGAATTCACATTTCTTATGGCTTTAAACCCCAAAGATGAAGCTTTTCTTAAAACATAATCATCCTTGGCAACAGCAATGATTTCTTCAAATAGATGTTCACAACTATTAACGGTGTCTAAAATATATTCAAAGATAAACTTGTCGTTTATTTTCATTTTCAGTTTATCTTCATTCATTCTCCTGGATAATCCTGCCGCCATAATTATGGCACTAACCTTCATAATAAACCTCCTTTTCCAAGGAGCCAAAACAAATACTGAAATCAAAAGGATTGTTGACCACATGTTCATTAAGGTATTTCGTCAGTTCATATGCGGAGTTTAATTCCTCGTCACTTCCTGCCTTGTTTAAAAACAAATATCGTCTGCCTCTTGAATTTTTAAATATTCCGAGTCTTTCAGAACAAATCTTTCCAATTGCTTCAAAGTCAATATATTGGCTGTTGCAGGTAAGCATATTGAATTCATCGAATCCATAAATAAAGTGTCTTTCAGCTCTTTTATTTATAAAATTTGCGGGAATTACTCCAATTGTCTTGGTTGTGCCCTCCAATACAGGTGGCTCATGATTTTTCCACCCCTTAACAGGAAGATTTTTTGATCCGTCAGCCTCCAATAAAATTATGTCAAAATCAGATTTCAATTTATCCAAATCTTCTTCATCTATTCCCATAAGTTTTTGCTTTTCAATATTTATATCCTTTGAAATTACTGTTATTCCACAGGGTTTTTCACTTTTGTTTTTCTTATAGCTCTCAATGTCTGTATATAAATAGTCGTAAAATTCAGCGGATGGCTTCAGCATTTTTGCACTTGTGCTGACCATTACACTATATCTGTCTCTAAGCTCCTGTGCGAGCTTGAGCATCAATGTTGTTTTCCCGCCACTTCCCACAATAGATACGATATCACCTTTATTTATATTAAATATTTCTACTAATTTCCCCATATTATCACCATTGCAATTTTACCACTAATCAGCATAAATGTCATCCTTCAGGATGACATTTACGTATAATTATTTTTTATATGCTGTATTTTTAAGAGGAAGATTATATCTGAATATGCCATCCTTTTTATAGTAGGCATTCTGACATGCCGGCGCACCTGGAATTACAACAATTTCACCCAGTCCTTTTGCGCCGTATGCAACACTGTCATGCTTGTTCTTCTCTATTAAATGAACTTCCACAGGTGGCATCTGCGTAGACCTGAAGAGTCCCAGCGTTCCGAATTTAACCTGAGGAATTCCATCTTTAAGCGGAAAGTCCTCTGTAAGTCCATATCCGAGAGCCATGGCTGCTCCGCCTTCTATCTGTCCTCTTGCAGCCACAGGATTTATTGCTCTTCCCACATCATGGGCGGCTACCACCTTCACGAGCTTTCCTTCCTTATCTATTATAACCAGCTGTGTGGCGTATCCATATGCAATATGACTTACGGGATTTGGCTTTTCAGAACCTATGGCATCTGTCACAAAATCGAATTCTCCCTTATATATCTTTCCCTCAAGGCTTTCAAGGCTTTTGCCGCTGTCAAGATCCGCCTTAAGCTGAAGTGAGGCAGCACGTGCAGCTTCACCGGTAAATACTGTCTGACGAGATGCGGTTGTGGTTCCCGCATTTGGCGAATGCCTGGTATCAGGATGATCCACAGTAACCTTATTTCTCGGTAATCCTGTAGTCTCGCATACAACCTGGAATATAACAGTCTGTACTCCCTGCCCTATAGCTCCCGCCGAGGATCTTGCATGAACAACTCCTTCTATCACCTCAAGGTTACAGCGTCCCGGGTCGGGTACACCTACACCCAGTCCCGCATTCTTCATGGCGGATGCAATACCTACATAATAGTCGGAATCAGCTTCATATTTTTCAAATTCAGCCTTTACAGCTTCTAAAGTTTCAACCATTCCGGTGCCTTCATCCGCAATCTGTCCATTCGGCAATGACTTCCCCGGTCTTATTGCATTTCTGTATCTGATTTCCCAACCGGAAATTCCTGACTTTTCGGCAAGCTGATTAATCAAACATTCTATTACGAAAGCTGATTGTGTAACTCCAAATCCCCGGAATGCTCCTGCCGGAGGATTGTTTGTATAATATGCGTTGCATTCTATATCAACATTCAGATAATTGTATGGCCCCCCCGCATGAGTACATGCTCTTTGAAGAACAGGTCCTCCGAGAGAACCGTATGCTCCCGTATCGGAAGTCAGCCTTGCCTTCATTCCCTTCAGAATGCCGTTTTCATCACAGCCTATTTTACAGTATATTTCCATGGCATGACGCTTAGGATGATAATTTATGCTTTCCTGCCTGCTGAAATATACCTTTACCGGACGTTTTGTCAGATATGCACAAAGGGCAGCCTGATGCTGTACGCTCATATCCTCCTTACCTCCGAAACCTCCTCCCACAACGGCGCTTTGAATCCTTACATTTTCTTCCGGTATCCCTAGATATTGCGCCAGCTCATGGTATTCATCATAAATGCCCTGCCCTCCTGTAATGACCATTACGCCATTATCACCGTCCGGCATTGCAACTGATGTTTCAGGCTCCAGAAACGCATGCTCCGTAGGAGGAAGGGCAAATGTTCCTTCCACAACATATTTTGAATCCCGAAAAGCTTTTTCCACATCTCCTCTTTTTACTTCCTGATGAGAAAATAAGTTGTTCTCGGGAACTATCATTTTTCCGAACTGCATAAAGCCTTCGCTGTGAATCTGATGGGCCCCCGGGGCAGCCGCCTGCTCTGTGGTAGTTATGGGTTCCAGCACATCATAATCAACATTTACTGCCTTGGCTGCCGCTTCAACCTGTTCTCTTGTTTCCGCTACCACCATTGCTATGGTATCACCTATACATTTTGTCTGCTCGCCCACATCAATCATGCCCGGCCAGTCATGAGCAAGATGTCCGATGTATCTCTTACCGGGTATGTCCTTGGCGGTAAACACCGCCACAACTCCCGGCATTCCTTGTGCTTCCTTTATGTCAACCGACAATACCCTTGCACGGGCATACTTACTGAATACATTTTTACCATACAGCATTCCTTCAAAGTAATAATCGTCGGCATATTTTGCCTTGCCTAATGTCTTGTCTTTTGCATCAATTCTGAGAATGTCCTCCCCCACTCTCACATATGCTTCTTCCTCTGGAACATCTTCGTTGTTTCTCAAAATACTTGCTGCCAATAGAATAGCCTCTTCAATTTTTGTATATCCCGTGCATCTGCATATGTTGCCTTTAATCGCTTTTTTTACATCATCAATTGAAGGATTGCTGTTTGCATCAATGAGTGCCTTAGCACTTATTACCATTCCGGGTATGCAGAAACCGCACTGAACTGCTCCTGCCTTTGCAAAGGAATATCCGTATACATCCTTTTCCCTGTCTGACAGTCCTTCTGCAGTTACAATATTCTTCCCGGCAAACTTAGATACCTTCATAACGCATGACTTGACGACCTTTCCGTCAACAAGTATGGAACAAGCACCGCATGCTCCCTCATTGCACCCGTTTTTTACAGAAGTGAGCCTCAAATCATCCCTCAGGTAATCCATAAGGCTCTTATCTTGCTCTATTACATAAGTTTTTCCATTTATATTTAAAGAGTACATATAGTCATCCTTTCTTATTTGCGTTTTCTTCTGATGAATTCGCCCACTCCTTTTTCTGCCGCCAATTTCCCGTTCCTGATTAAAATTCTTCCTCTTTGTATGGTGATATCAACAACATAGCTGACTTCAAATCCTTCATAAGTCGTATAGTCCGCGGCACTGTGTCTGTTAGTTTGACGAATTATTTCGTTCTGATTTTTTACGATTATTATATCTCCGTCAGAACCTGCCTGTATAACGCCTTTTTTGGGATACAGTCCGAAAATCCTTGACGGATTGGCACATAGCTTTTCAATTAACGTGTCCAGTGATATTCCTCTTTTCATTCCCTCTGTCAAAACTATTTCCATTCTTTCTTCGACTCCCGGCGCTCCTCCCGGAGCAATTCTGTAGTCTTTAATGCCCTTCAGCTTCTGCTCCAGATAGAATGGACAATGGTCCGTGGCTATTACATCCACATCACCGTTTTCCACGCCCTTCCAGAGCGCTTCCACATCCTCCCTCTTTCTTAAAGGAGGTGCCATAATATATTTCAAACCTTCATGGTCTTCTTTTCCGTAGCATTCCTCAGTCAACGTGAGATATTGTGTACATGTTTCACAATATATATTCTCTGCACCTCTTTTCCTTGCCTCCTTTATTTCATTTAATCCCTTTTCAGTGGAAATATGAACAAAATAAAGATGAGGGTATCCGGCAATTTCACTTAAATAAATCATTCTGTTTATAGCTTCAGCTTCCGTTGAATCCGGCCTTGACAATGCATGGTAAATAGGCTGCGTTTTTCCTAAGTCTCCATAGTATGACCTGAGATACTGTATTGCCCCGTTATTTTCGGCATGCACCGTAATAACCGCCCCCAACTCCTTGGCTTTAAATAAAACCTTAAGTATATCTTCATCACCGAGCATGTTATCGTAGGTCATATATAATTTAAAGCTTTGTATTCCGTCATCAATTACTTCTTTCATTTCATTGAGTATGTTGCTGTCAACATGCTGCAGTACTCCGTGGAAGCTGTAGTCAGCAACCGCATTTCCCCCAGCCAGCCTGTGATATTCGTCAATTTCATAATGCAGACCGCATCCCTTCGGACCAAATGAAATATGGTCAACAATAGTTGTGGTTCCTCCGTACGCGGCAGCAACAGTTCCCGTATAGAAATCATCCACTGCTCTGTATGCTCCCAGGTCCAAATCCATATGAGTATGGACATCAACGCCTCCGGGCAAAACTAAGCCTCCGCATGCATCAATTACCTCATAATTTTTTTTGTTTATTATGTCCGTTCCTATTTGTTTTATTATGCCGCTTTCAATTAATACGTCGGCCTTGTAGCTTCCTTCGCAATTATTTATAACTCCGTTTTTTATAATTAAATTCAAAGCAGCCTCCTGTAATCTCGATACTCAGCCTGCCGTCACAAAGCTGCCGGCAGGCTGAGTAGTTTATATTTTTATTTGTTGCTTTTTTCCATTGCTTCTCTTTCGGCCTTTTCTTCGGCAAGAGTCTTTTTAGGAAGCAATATATTCAGCATAAATACCACTACTGTTGCAAGCACAACCGGCGAGCTGGCAAAAACCATATTGAACCATCCAGGAAGGTATTGTAGTCCTTCCTTTGG
This sequence comes from Firmicutes bacterium UBA2530, assembly GCA_002340985.1. Lineage (GTDB taxonomy): Bacteria > Bacillota > Clostridia > Tissierellales > Sedimentibacteraceae > Sedimentibacter. The sequence continues at coordinate 107,233 of DDNC01000012.1, forward strand.
TATTTGAGTTATTCCCATGCCTAATGCGATGCCAAGCCCCACTATGGTTGAATTTCTGACGGACATCTCATCCTGGACAATCAGTCTCATCCCTGTCATGGTAATCTGAGCAAATACTGAAATTGTGGCTCCTCCGATTACACATTGCGGAATTGAAGTCATAACAGCACCGAATTTAGGAATAAATCCGGCAAACAAAATCATGAGAGCTGTAACTCTGAACACCTTTAAGCTCACTACCTTTGTCATTACCACTATACCCACGTTCTGACTGTATGTGGCTGTAGGCAATGCACCCAGCAGAGAGCCAATTATACTTGTGACACCATTGGCTTTTATGCCTCCTGACAATTCCTCATCAGTCGCCTCTCTGTCCATGCCTCCGACTGTTGTTCCAGATAAATCTCCAACTGCCTGCACTGAATTTACAACATACATAACAGCCATGCTGACAACTGCAGCAACCGGGAACTCCAGCTTATAAGGCATAATAGCCGGGAGGTTAAACCATGCCGCAGATTGAATAGAGCTGAACGATACTATTCCTGCCATCAAGCTTGCGATGTACCCAACAACAATACCTATTAATATTGCAGCAAGCTTTATATATCCCCTTCCAAACATGTTGCAAAGCAAAACCACTACCAATGTCAATATAGCAATGCCCCAGTAAACCAGACCTCCGTACCGTGGATCAGCTGCCTGAAACCCGCCTGCCATATAATTAACAGCAACTCTGTAAAGAGACAGACCTATTGTAAAAACAACCGTACCTGCTACCATTGGAGGGAAGTATTTTCTGATTTTTTTAATGAAAATACCTACTATAAATGCTGTAATACCGCCAATTACCTGGGTGCCCAATACAGCTCCAATACCATACTGTCCGCCTATTGCAAGTATTGTTGGTATGTATGCAAAACTTACTCCTATAATTACGGGAAGCTTGGCGCCTACACCAAATATCGGGAATGATTGAATAAGTGTTCCGATTGCCGCTATAAACATACTCGCCTGAACAAGCTGTATCTGCTGGCTCGGACTAAATCCTATTGCTCCGGACAAAACCAGTGCCGGCAAAACATTTCCTACAATCATTGCCAGCAGGTGCTGCAACGACATAGGCATTACAACGCTCAGACTTGGATTTCCCTCCAGGCTGAAAAGTGAGTTGTTATCAGTAGAACTTTTTTTCATAATTGCTTCTCCTTATTTTTAATCATGTATGCTTTCAAACAATAAATGTGTGCGAAGCATCTCATCATACATGCCATCTATGCTTTACATTAACGGCCATATTTTTTTAACATGTTCTCTTGATTTAGCCAGTATTTCCTTTGTATCAGCTGTTTGTATCTCTCTGTCCTTCATTACGAATCTGCCGTTTATAACAGTATCATTTACCATTCTTCCTGTCATTCCAAACAATACATGACCAAACCAATTCTTTTCATTCATAGGAGTAAGAGGATCGTAATCTATTGTAATTATATCCGCATACGCACCTATGCTGAGCTTGCCCAAATCTCTCCTGAAATATTTGCCAAGTATTGCAGGATTATTCTCAAACTGCATTTTTTGTGTTTCTGCAAATCCCACTGTTGGGTCACATAAATGGTGGCTTTGAAGAATATTTGCAACCTTCATGGATTCAAACATGTCATTAGTATATGCATCTGTTCCCAACCCTACTCTCAATCCTTGATTCAGCATTGATGCAACGGGAGGGCATCCTACAGCATTGTTCATATTTGATTCGGGATTATGCACCACATTTGTGTCCGTTTCCTTCAGTATCTCTATTTCTCTTTGATTTGTGTGGACACCGTGCACTGCTATAGTTCTTTCGCCTAAAATTTCAAAATCATGGAGTCTCTCAACGACTCTTCTTCCATATTTTTTTAATGAGTCATACTGATCTTCAATGCCCTCTGCAACATGAATGTGGTATCCGTCATAAACTCCCTCCATTGCCTCTTTGACTTTGAACATGGTTTCGTTTGACAATGTAAAGGAAGCATGAAGACCAAAAAGCGCCTTTATCATATCTTCATTGTCATCCTTCAAACAGGCATTAATAAAATCTACATTTTCCTTTATTTCCTTAAGAGTTGTTTCCTTTCCGTCCCTGTCAGATACCTCATAGCAAAGTGATGTCCTCATACCCAGCTGTCTTGCAGCATCTGCGATAGTAAACAGGCTTCCTTCCGCTGAATTAGGTCCTGAATGATGGTCTATAAGGGTTGTTACTCCGTTTTGTATAGACTCTATATAAGTTGTCAGTGCATTGAGCTTCACATCCTCAAGTGTAAGCTTTCTGTCGAGACTCCACCAGAGATTTTCGAGAACTGTGAAAAAGTCGGTGGTTGGCCTGGAAACAGACATGCCTCGCGCATACGCGCTATATATGTGGCTGTGAGCGCATATCATGCCCGGCATTATTACTCTTCCTTTTACATCCGTGAATTCCTCCAGCGGGTATCTATCCCTTATATCATCACAGTTACCCACCTCCTCAATAACATTGCCTACAACGAGAATTGCTCCGTTTTCAATATAAGTTTTGAATGAATCATTAGTAATAACCTTTCCGTTGCCTATAATCATCGCCTGCTCCTTAACCTATGAATGTATCCATGTTCCGGTCCTGCCTGCCAGTCCGTCAGCTGCCTTTTCAAGTGATGTTATAAGCGCCTTTCTACCCGGTTTTGAAGCTGCAAATGACATTGCTGCCCTGACCTTAGGAAGCATTGAACCTTCCGCAAATTCCTTATCTGCAATATATTTTTCGGCCTGCTCCATATTCAGGTCGGACAACCATTCCTGCTCAGGCTTTCCAAATTTAATTGCGACCTTCTCAACTGCAGTCAGAACAACAAAGCTGTCTGCATCAATAAGCTGTGCCATCAATGAGCTTGCAAAATCCTTGTCTATAACGGCACCCACACCTTTTAAGTGATTGCCTTCCTTTACAACAGGTATCCCTCCACCTCCGCATGCGATAACGATTTCTCCGTCTTTTACCAACGCCTCGATTGTTTCAATTTCAACTATGTCCTTAGGCTTCGGAGAAGCGACAACTCTTCTGTATCCTCGGCCTGAATCCTCCACAACCATCATGCCCCTTGCCCGTGCTGCTTCAGCCTCCTGCTCAGTCATAAATGGACCTATGGGCTTTGTCGGTCTTTCAAAAGCAGGATCCTTTTCATCTACAACTACCTGTGTAATTATTGATGCAACTGACTTTTTTATTCCTCTGCCAAGCAGCTCCTCGCGCAGTGCATTTTGCAGGTCATAGCCTATATATGCCTGACTCATTGCTACACACATGGATAAAGGCATAAACGGAAATTTAGGGTCAATTTTTCCATATTCTGTAAATGCGTTGTTTATCATTCCTACCTGAGGTCCGTTTCCGTGAGCAACAACAACATCATATCCGGCCTCAACCAAGTCTGCTATCGCTCTTGAAGTATGCTTTACAGCCGCCATCTGCTCTGCCAGCGTGTTTCCCAAAGCATTTCCGCCCAATGCTATCACTATTTTTTTGTTCATAATACATCCTCCGTTTTATTTACGTTATTTAGCTTAGTATTAAGATTTCTGCTGCATTAAATACGGATACTCATCTATCATTGTTTCAAGTATTTTTTCCATTGGTTTTCTGTCACCTGATGCATTGCTCAAATCATAAACATATTCTTTCTTATCCTCATCTCTTAAAAGAAACCTTGCGTCTCCTATTTTAAGAATCCCGGCATTTTCAGATTCTTCAAACTCCGTTTTGTCGGCAAAGAGCGTCACTTTCTTCAGATACGGAAAGCCTCCTCTGGTACAGAATGTATGGCAGTTGTCACATTCATTGCATCTGTTTTCTATATGGACTATTTGATATGCAGCATCAAATCTGTCATCATAAACTCTCATATTGGCTCGATTAGGACAAACATCAACGCATATTCCGCAGTTAACCTTGAAGCAGTCATACACTGGAAGCGTATCTTCGAGAAGTCTTCCGTCTCCCTTATTTTTATAGTTGCTGTCATATCTCGAACTTGCCGCGGCAGCCTTCACAGCTTTCACATTCAAATTTCCGATTTCAATTTGCTCCGCTGAAACTTTATCCATAAGGGACTTAATATTTTTGTACCCTCCCGGCTTAAGCAGCAGTGTTGACACCGTAAGAGGATAAATTCCTGTCTTAAGAACATCCGTAATATTATTTTTATCTATGCCTCCCGACAAAGACATGTGAATACCATCCTTCAGTACTTCCGCAAACATGGCGGCCACACCCATAGCTATTGGGTACAATGGTTTTCCCGATAAGTACATGCTTTCGCCCGGGAGAACCTTTCTCGAATTATATACAGGCAACGTGTTCGTCAACTTTATTCCCACAAACACTCCATTTTCCTTTCCAAGTCTTTTTAATTCCATGACTATGCCGACAGCCATGTCAAATTTCAAATCATTTTTAAAATCTTCTTTTCTTATTACTATATCATTGTATCCTAAATCATCCAGTATTTCTCTCACATTTTCATATCCCAGCAAAGTAGGATTGCATTTTATAAAAGTGTTAATTTTCTTATTTTCGATTAAATGTTTGACAATGTCAGTAATTTCTTCCGGCTTTGCTCCGTGCATGGTTGACAGTGTAACAGTATTTGTGATATTGGAAGAAATTTTGTCTATGTCTTCAGTCTTAAGTCTTTTAAATTTATTTATATTATCTTTTAAAACGCTAATACATTCTTTAAATATTTCGGTGTTTTTTGCTTCTTTTAAATTGTCTATGAAGTCTGTAATTTTTTTTGATTGTATTCCCTCAAGATTGTATCCAACACTTATATTGAAAACAAAATCCTTCACGTTGGATAATCCTAACTCAACCCCCATTGCCTGCAGAAGCACTGAGCCCTTTATATATTCAGCAGCAGCCTCTTCCACTGTAAGTTCCGTAGACCACTCAACATTGTATCCCACATTCTTAACATCGATGCAAGGCTTCTCAATCATGGACTGCATTTCTTTGCCGTCAATTATCTGCACTGTCTTAAGCTCAAAGAACCTTGCCCCCGTCAGATACGCAGCCAATAGATTCTGAGCAAGCTGAGTGTGAGGGCCTGCTGCAGGTCCCACAGGATATCTCAGATATTCTCCGTTGAATATGCTCTTGTAATTATCATTAATATCTGTGAAAAAATCCTTTTTATCTATCTCAAGGATTCTTCCTTTTGTATAATAATCCTGAAGGCAGTCTTCAATAATATATTCAAATGATAGAGATTTCATTATATCGCTCATATTAATCCTTTCATACTTAAAACATATCGGCGGGGACGGATGTCCGTCCCTGCCTGTTAAATATTTTAGAACTTATTTTCTTTCTGTATATATTGCCGGAAGAGCAGCATAAACTGCAGCACATTTGACTAAGTCTTCTTTCCAGGTTTTTTCGTTAGGTGCATGTGCCTCTGCCTCTGCTCCCGGTCCGAAGCCTATAACAGGAATACCGTTACGTCCCATGATTGAAACGCCGTTTGTGGAGAAAGTCCATTTGTCAGTAAGAGGACGGCCTTTTCTCATTTCGTCTGTTTCAGATGAACCGCTGCGTATTGTTCCATAAAGATTTGTATATGCTTCTTCCATTGCTTTCGTAACTTCGTGGTCTTCAGGAATCACCCAGGTCGGGAAGTAGCATTCGATAGGATATACTAAGCCTGTGTAGCTTGGTCTGTCATAATCATACATGCTGACAGTTGCATTATATTTCTTAACTGCAGGAAGCTGGCGAATTTCTTCAAGACAGCTTTCCCATGTTTCGCCGGCAGTCATGCGGCGGTCAAGTGAAATTGAGCATGAATCTGCAACTGCACAGCGGCTTGGAGAAGTAAAGAATATCTGTGAAGTTGTAACCGTTCCTCGGCCTAAGAAGCGTGCTTCCTTCCACTGTGTATTGTATTTTTCATCCAGCATTTTAACAAGACCTTTGATTTCTTTGCCATCAGCATCATCATTTTCATTGAGATCTCTGATGTTCATTAATATTTCTGCCATTTTGTATATTGCATTGTCTCCTCTTTCCGGAGCTGAGCCATGGCATGAAACTCCCTGAACATCAACTCGTATTTCCATACGGCCTCTTTGTCCTCTGTAAATTCCACCGTCAGTAGGCTCTGTGGAAACTACAAATTCAGGTCTGATTTTATCTTCGTTAATTATATACTGCCAGCAAAGCCCGTCACAGTCTTCTTCCTGAACCGAACCTACCACAAGTGCAGTATACTTGTCGTTTAAAAGACCTAAGTCCTTCATTATTTTTGCACCGTACGCCGCAGAAACAATACCGCCCAACTGGTCAGAGGTACCGCGGCCGCCTATTTCAGTTTCGGATTCAACTCCTTCATATGGATCAAATTGCCAATTAGCTCTGTTTCCGATGCCAACTGTATCTATGTGGGCATCAAAACCTATCAATGTCTGGCCTGTTCCCATATATCCAAGTACATTACCCTGTGGATCTATTTCAATCTTGTCAAAATCCAATGCTCTCATTTCCTCGGCTATACGGTCAACTACGCCTTTTTCCTCGCAGCTTTCTCCCGGAATAGCAACCAAATCTCTCAGAAATTTAGTCATTGCTTTTTCATATCCCTGAGCTGCTTCCTTAATTTTATTAAAGTCTAAATTCGCCATCTCTTCCTCCAATTATCTTTCTAACCTTGCTTTGTTTCTGTCAACTAACTTCTGTAATGTTTCTTCAGGATTTTTAATTTTCTGCAGGAAAATCATTGATGCTATTATATATGGCTTATAGCTTGCTTCTTTATAAAGAGGAATTCTGTATCTGTCAAATACTGTTGCATCAACCTCTCCTTCCTTGCAGCTAACACCTGTTATATCGGCCGGCAAGCAGTGAAGGTACAACGCCTTTCCGTCTTTGGTAGTCTTCATCAGCTCTTCTGTGCATGCCCAGTCTTTATGATCTGCATTTTGTGTAAGCAGCTTCTTTTCAAGCTCTTTTATTTCATCAAATTTGCTATTACCGTAGAGGATTGTTCTTTCTTCCATAGCCGCAAACGGAGCCCAGCTCTTCGGATAAACTATGTCCGCATCCTTGAATGCTTCAGCCATGGAGTTCGTTTTTGTGAATGAACCTCCGTACTGATCAGCATTCTTTTTAGCTACTTCTTCTACCTCAGGCATTACTTCATATCCTTCAGGATGAGCAAGAACTACGTCCATTCCAAATCTTGTAAGCAAGCCTATTATTCCCTGAGGAACTGACAGCGGCTTACCGTATGAAGGTGAATATGCCCATGTCATGGCAATCTTCTTACCTTTAAGATTCTCTATTCCACCGAATTCATTTATCAAATGCAGTGCATCTGCCATTGTCTGAGTTGGATGGTCAATGTCACACTGCAGGTTTACTATTGTAGGCCTCTGCTCTAAAACCCCGTCATTGAAGCCTTCTTCAACATATTCTGCAACTGCCTTCTGATATGTATGACCCTTACCTATATACATGTCATCTCTTATACCGATAACATCAGCCATGAACGAAATCATGTTTGAAGTTTCCTTTACAGTTTCACCGTGAGCTATTTGAGATTTTCCTTCGTCTAGGTCCTGAATCTCCAACCCTAAAAGATTGCATGCAGAAGCAAATGAGAATCTTGTCCTTGTTGAATTATCCCTGAATAATGAAATTCCCAATCCTGAATCAAATATCTTAGAACTGATGTTGTTTTCTCTCATATATCTGAGAGTTTCGGCAACCGTAAATATTGCTTCCAGTTCGTCCTGTGTCTTATCCCATGTTAAGAAAAAATCATCCTGGTAAAGATTTTTGTAGTCCAATTTTTTTAGTTTCGCCAATAATTCATTAAAATTTTTGTTCATTTTTTTCTCCCTTTTCATTTTAATTTTTTATTTATTGTTTATCTATTTGGATATAATCCGTTCCACACCACATCTCTGTAGTGGTCGAAATACGTATCTCCCTCTGTGCTGAAGCAAAGAACAACAGAATTTTCATCAAGTTTCAATTTTTCCTTCATTTCCTTCAGTTCTTCAAGTTTCATAATCTGAGAAACCGCTCCGGCAGTTGCTGCACCGCTTTCCCCCGAAATAATTCTCTCGTCTCCCTTGAGAGGATTCCCCAAGACTCTCATACCGTGAGCAGCTGTTGCGTCAGGGACTGAAAGGAAGTTCTCACAATTTGCATGAAGCACTCCCCATCCGATTGTANNTTGTAACAGGTTCGCCGCAGGCAAGTCCTGCCATTATTGTATTCATTTCTCCTGTCACGGGATGAAGTTCACCATCATCAGCCTTTGCAGTCTTATAAAGACATGCAGCTTTATCGGGTTCAACTATAGTAATTACCGGCTTATCATCCGGATAAACGGAGCTGAAAAATCCTGTAACCGCTGAAGCAAGAGAACCCACTCCTGCCTGTAGGAATATGTGTGTAGGCTTTTTGTTCTGCTCCTTCAGCTTCAGATATGCCTCATAAGCCATTGTCATATAACCCTGCATAATCCATCTCGGAAGATCCTCGTATCCTTCCCAGGAAGTATCCTGAACCATTACATATCCGTTCTTTTCAGCCAGATCGTTGCAGAACCTCACGGTATCATCGTAGTTCATTTCCGTAACTTCACAAAATGCCCCGTGAGCCCTGATTTTATCTACTCTTTCCTGGGCACTTCCTTTGGGCATATATACAATTGCTTTCTGCTTAAGTTGTTCGGCAGTCCATGCAATTCCTCTTCCGTGATTTCCATCTGTAGCAGTAATAAAAGTGATTTCACCCAACTCTTTTTTAATTTCATCAGATATTAAAGTTCTATATGGAAGTTCTTCTATATTTTTAGCTAATTTGTTTGCTATATATTGGCCGATGGTAAAGCTTCCGCCTAAAACCTTAAACGCATTCAATCCGAACCTATGAGATTCATCCTTCACAAATAAGTCCTTTAAGCCTAAATACTTTGCCAGTTCTTTTAATTCAACCAAGGGTGTTTCCGCATATTGCTCAAAACTTGAGTGAAATTTAAGAACCCTCTTCGCAATATCCTCATTTAAAAAGCTTAAATCAGCCTTTTTTCTTGTTGAAATATCGTTCTGTACTAAATCATATTTAACAGTCATTTTACTTACCTTTCTGCAAATTTATTTTATATAAATAAGTATAGCAATTTGTATGCCAACTTTTTTGTACATTTTACCCGTATTTTTATAGTCTTGTTTAAATAAAAAATTTTATTCCTTTAAATTTCAACATGTCCAATTTAAGAATATTTTTTTATCTTCTATAGTTTTTGGGAATTTAGCAGCCAGTTTATCACTTTGATAAACATTATCATATTGATAATTAATCTATGTTTTATTTTATTTGTATAATATTATACTGCTGATTTTTTTAAAGGTTGAATTTTGAATTGTTTTTTATTTAACACCTTTTATATACATCCATTAAAGACATTGGTAAATATAAAAGTAAGCATAAAATGTACAACAATATTATCACTTTGATAAATTTTCAAAATATAAAGCTCTTGCCAGTATGACCGGCAAGAGCTTATGTTTATTGTATTTTTCTATACAGTGTTGCAATACCAATTCCCAAGGCATTTGCTGCTTCTATTTTTCCCTCGGTTGTATTTCCGTAATATTCAATTGCTTTTAGGATTTCCTCCTGCTCTATTTCCTTAAGCATTCTGATTTTATCTTTCCTAATATTTCTGTGACTATTTTTCTTTATGTTAATGGGAAGAGAAGTGTCGTTAATTACTCCATTCTCCATCATATTGACCATAAATTCAACAGTATTTTCAAGCTCTCTTACATTTCCGTACCAAGGATAACATATAAGCCTTTTCATAGTTTCATCTTCTATTTTTATAAAGTTTTTACCAAACAGCTTTCTGTAATAATGTATGAAATAAAAAATCAAATCCTCTATATCCACTTTCCTTTCCCTTAGTGGAGGGATTTCTATGGGTATAACGTTAAGCCTATAGTACAGGTCCTCACGAAACTTGTTTTCATTTATCATCTGTCTCAAGTCTTTGTTTGTAGCGGCAATTATTCTCACATCAAGAGGGATAACCTGATTTGAGCCAATACGTGTTATCTTTTTATCCTGAATTACCCTCAATATTTTAGACTGTAAGTAAATAGGCATATCACCTATCTCATCCAGGAAAATCACCCCCTTGTTTGCGAGTTCAAATTTTCCTATCTTTCCGTTAGGATCAGCTCCCGTAAATGCTCCTTTTACGTATCCAAACAGCTCACTTTCAAGCAGTGGCTCAGGTATGGCGGCACAATTTATGGCTACGAACCTGTTGTTCCTCCTGTCTGAATTTTGCCATATGGCCGTTGCAACAACTTCCTTACCACTTCCGCTTTCTCCCGTTATCAGCACAGTTGAAAATGAATTTGCAACCTTTTTTATTTTTTTCTTTATCTCGGTTATTTTTTGGCTGCTTCCTATTATCTTGTCCGTATTAAGCGCATTTACGGTTGATGTCATGGCATAAATATTTGATTGAACATTATTTAGATCTCTGAACAGCATAACCTGCTTAAATATGGGATTTTCAGGTACATTATAAATATCTCCTATTACAGTATTTATATTTTCTCCTATTCTTACACGATATTCCTTGCTGTTATTGACAGTGTCGCCTGTGGCCTCTATATAAATCTTTTCATTGGCTATCGTTCTTGTTATCCCAAGCTGCTTCTTTGCACTTAAATTTATTGTGTCCACATTTCCTTCATTATTAATAATAATGGCGCCTTCATCCATGCTTCTTGTGATAATTTTAAGCATGTTTATTACGGCAACTTTGCTTTTAGTCTCTTCATATTCATAGGCCTTAGTTGCAATAAAGTCTGCTATTTGCGCCAGAAATTCAAGATAATTATCAAGGCTTTTCAGTATTATATTCTTTGACTCCTCATTAGCACAGGCCATTCCAATTACACCTATAATCTGACCCTTCATATTTATGGGCATGGATATCTCAAATGTTTCATGGCATTCGCCTTTTATTTTGCATTCCCTGCATCTTTCATCATTACCGGGCTCATATACTATCTGTCTCTCCCCTGTTGCAATTGCATTTTTATAGACATGAGAATTTTCCGATACATCCTCATTTATTCCTTCGCTGAATATTCCTGTACCGGCTACTCTTATAAGCTTGGCGTTAACAACCTCAACGTCCACTTTTGCTATCTCCGCAGTGATCTTTGCATATTTCTGAACAGTGTCAGCTATGTTAGACAAATTATACATAAATATCACCTTCAATATTTTGACTTTGTACAAAAATTATATCATAATAACACTTCAAGTAAAACAAAAAAGAATTTTCGTATCTATCATATTAAGTAAACACCAAGTTTATAGTAAGGCTTTTCGTCCTTGAATAAAAAATATCTTAGCCAGTCATCTAAAATAATTGCAGCTGCGGATAGAACGAACCAGCCTATACTGTAATGCAGGCTCACCTGCCCCCATAAGTTGAACGGAAGATTGCTGTAATCCCATATACTCATATTTAACCATTTATTCAGTACAATTCCGGCTGCAAGCTCAATAAGTGTCACAATAACAGTCGCTATGAACTGCTGTTTCCAAATAGGTGTATCAAATGATAGAAACTCATTAATCATTCCTATAAAAACAAAACAAAGTCCTCCCACAAAAAACATACTCACATAACTGTATCCTCTCCACAAGGTTTCAATAAAATAATAAATTATTCCACCTATAATGAATAGAACCATATTCTTGTATATCTGTCTCAAAATAATCACCTCTTGCTATATCTATGCGGTATACATATTGTATAGCAATAAAATAAATATAATTTCCTTCTACTCTGTTTAGAAATTAAAAAAAGCCCTTCTAAATTCATTTGAATTAATGAAAGGCCTTTAATATTATTTATTCTCTGTTATTTATATTGCATGAGCAGCTATTACATCATGCCCATTCCGCCGCCCATTGGAGGCATTGCCGGTTCTTCCTTCTTCGGTTCATCTGCAACTGCTGCTTCTGTTGTCAACAGCATTGAAGCAACTGAAGCTGCATTTTGGAGAGCTGATCTTGTAACCTTAGTTGGATCAACTATACCAGCTTCAATCATGTTTACATATTTTTCATTTAAAGCATCAAAGCCTATGCCTTTTTCACTGTTCTTAACTTTCTCAACTATTACTGAACCTTCAAGTCCTGCATTTGCAGCTATCTGCCTAACCGGTTCTTCCAAGGCTTTCTCAATTATCTTAGCTCCAGTCTTAGCATCACCTGTCAATGTTTCGGCTGTCTGAGCCACAACCTTTGTAGTTGCCAGAAGTGCAACACCGCCGCCTGCAACAAGTCCTTCTTCAACTGCTGCTCTTGTTGCATTTAAAGCGTCTTCTATTCTTAATTTCTTATCTTTCATTTCAGTCTCAGTAGCAGCTCCAACATTGATAACAGCTACTCCGCCTGTAAGCTTTGCCAGTCTCTCCTGAAGCTTTTCCTTATCGAACTCAGAAGTAGTCTCTTCCCACTGAGATCTTATTTGCTTAACTCTTTCGCTTATAGCTTCTGATGAGCCTGCTCCGTTAACTATTATTGTGTTATCTTTATCTATTTTAACTGTTCCTGCATTACCGAGCATATCCATTGTTGTTTCTTTCAGGTCATAGCCCAGTTCTTCTGATATTACCTGACCGCCTGTAAGGATGGCTATGTCTCTGATCATTTCTTTTCTTCTGTCTCCGAATCCCGGTGCTTTTACTGCAACACAATTGAATGTCCCTCTTAATTTATTAACAATCAATGTAGTCAATGCTTCGCCTTCTATGTCTTCTGCTATGATTACAAGTGATCTTCCCGTCTGAACTATTTGCTCAAGCACAGGCAAAATTTCCTGAATATTGGAAATCTTCTTGTCTGTAATTAAAATATATGGGTTTTCAAGCACTGCTTCCATTTTTTCAGTGTTTGTTACCATATATGCTGATAAGTATCCTCTGTCAAACTGCATACCTTCAACTACAGTCAGCTCTGTTCCCATAGTCTTTGCTTCTTCTACAGTTATAACTCCGTCCTTGCCCACTTTATCCATTGCATCAGCTATGAGTCTTCCTATTTCTTCATCTCCTGCTGAAACTGAAGCTATTTGAGCAATTTCTTCTGATGTCTCTACCTTCTTGGTTACATTCTTAAGTTCTTCAACTGCCGCTTCAACTGCCGCCTGAATACCTCTTTTCAGAATCATAGGATTAGCACCTGCAGCAACATTCTTCAATCCCTCTCTGATTATTGCCTGAGCCAACAATGTAGCTGTAGTAGTGCCATCTCCTGCAACATCATTTGTCTTTGTAGCAACTTCCTTTACCAGCTGAGCGCCCATATTTTCATATGGATCCGGCAGCTCTATCTCTCTTGCTATTGTAACTCCGTCATTTGTAATAACCGGTGAACCAAAAGATTTCTGCAGCACAACATTTCTTCCCTTAGGTCCAAGTGTTACTTTTACTGTATCTGCAAGCGCATTAACGCCTCTCTCCATTGCGCGACGCGCATCTTCATCAAATTTTATTATCTTTGCCATCTTATCTACCTCTCCTTAATTTATTCTATAACTGCTAAAACATCCGCTAATTTAATAATGATCAGTTCTTCTCCGTCAACCTTAACTTCTGTTCCTGCGAATTTAGAGAAGATTACTTTGTCTCCAACTTTTATTTCGTCTTTCTTCTTTTCATCAGAAGTAATTCCTGCCCCAACCGCAAGAACTTCTGCAACCTGTGGTTTTTCTTTGGCAGTTCCGGGCAATACTATGCCGCTCTTTGTTTTTTCCTCTGCTTCCACCATTTTAATAACTACTCTTTCACCTAATGGTTTTACTGTCATGTTTCATTCCTCCCATTTTATTTAATGTAATTATTTATCTAAGTTTGTTGTTAGCACTCATCGTCTTAGAGTGCTAACGCTTGTAGTTAATATAATACCCATTCACATAGTTGTTTTCAAGTGCCATTTTACTCAATTTTACCATGTTTTTCTCAATTTTAAGCTTATTTGACGCTGTATCTCCAATTTGCTTTGATTTTAGGTTTATTATGAAATTTTTCTTTGGTTATTAAAAATCAATCTCTGAAAAAATTTTGCAAAATAGTTGATGTTTTTTATAATTGTCTATAGTATAATTAAAATATCAATAACCTAGGAGGAAACGAAATGTCTCTTGTTACGTCTAAAGAAATGTTTAGAAAGGCATATGAAGGCCATTATGCAGTAGGTGCATTTAATGTAAACAACATGGAAATAATTCAGGGCATAGTTGATGCCGCAAANNGAAAGTGCACCATTGATTCTTCAGGTTTCTGCTGGAGCCAGAAAATATGCTAACCCAATTTATTTGAGGAAGCTTGTGGAGGCTGCCATCGAAGACTCAGGACTCGATATATGCCTTCACCTTGACCACGGCGAGGATTTTGAAATATGCAAGCAATGTGTTGACGACGGATTTACATCTGTCATGATTGACGGATCAAAACATCCTTTTGAAGAAAATATAGCTTTAACTAAAAGGGTGGTTGAATATGCTCACAGCAAGGGAGTTGTGGTTGAAGCAGAGCTTGGTAAGCTTGCAGGTATTGAGGATGATGTTAATGTAAGCACAAAGGACGCAACATTTACAGATCCTCACCAAGCAGCGGAATTTGTTGCAAGAACAGGTGTTGACTCACTGGCAATCGCCATAGGAACAAGTCATGGCGCGTATAAATTCAAAGGGGAACCACGACTTGATTTTGAAAGGTTAGAAGTTATAGAAAGACTTCTTCCGGGCTTCCCTATCGTACTTCACGGCTCATCGTCCGTGCCGAGAAAATTTGTTGATTTGTGCAACAAATACGGCGGAGAAATACCGGGAGCAGCAGGAATACCCGAGGAAATGCTGAGAAGAGCATCTCAGATGAGTGTATGTAAAATAAATATCGATACTGACCTCAGGCTTGCGATGACGGCATGCATCAGACAGATATTAATGGAAAATCCTTCAGAATTCGACCCTCGTAAATACCTTGGACCGGGAAGATTAGCCATTAAGGATATGGTAGCACATAAAATGAGAAATGTATTGGGCTGCAGCGGAAAAATGTAGCCATCATATAATTAAAGGCTGACCGGGAATTCCCTGTCAGCCTTTTGTATGCCCTACCTTGACTGTGTTTTACATTTTCACTCTTTTATACGCTTCCTCTAACAGTTTGTCATTTCTTACAATTACCTTTTCAAATTTTCCTGAGCAAAACTCACCTATGTGATCGGTACCTGTAAAAGCAACATAAATTCTGTTATTCTCAACCGCTTCTACTTTTAGTTTAAATTTTACCTTTTCTCCTACCAGCGATGGATATAAATGTTCATACTGAAAGCTTCTCACTACTGTCAAATACCCTTCGGGTATGAGTGGCTTAAACATATTCCATGAGATCTCAATTATAGTTGCAAGCAGAGCTGGAGTTGACATGAGACTATCAATTGAAACAGAATTAGATAGATATGAATCTGCAGGTGTTATAATTTTCTCATATATTGTTGACATCCCAACATTAATTTTATGTTTAAACATGCAAGCCTCCTTTATATTTTAAAAATTTTATCCAAACAACGAGAGCAATAAGCCTGCCGCAACTGCCGAGCCTATTACCCCTGCCACGTTAGGTCCCATAGCGTGCATGAGGAGGAAGTTTGACGGATTCTCTTTCTGTCCCACAACCTGCGAAACCCTCGCCGCCATAGGCACTGCTGAAACTCCCGCCGAGCCTATTAAAGGATTAACCTTTCCTCCGGTAATTTTATACATAATCTTGCCGAATACTACTCCGGCAGCGGTACCAAAGCTGAAGGCTATAAGACCAAGAGCAATTATCATAAGTGTCTGCGGTCTCAAGAATGTTTCCGCATTTGCTGTAGCTCCAACGGTGGTTCCAAGAAAAATAGTGACAATATTCATCAACTCATTTTGAGCTGTTTTAGAAAGTCTTTCAGTCACACCGGATTCTCTGAGCAGATTTCCCAACATGAGCATACCTACCAGCGGCGCAGCTGACGGAAGTATAAATGAAACCAAGCCCGTTACAAATATCGGAAAAATAATCCTCTCTTTTCTGGATACGGGTCTCAATTGTTCCATTACAACCATTCTCTCCTCCTTAGTTGTGAGAGCCTTCATTATTGGAGGCTGAATTATTGGAACAAGCGCCATGTATGAATACGCGGCAACGGCTATAGGTCCCAGTAAATGCGGTGCAAGCCTCGATGTGAGATATATTGCTGTCGGTCCGTCCGCGCCTCCAATAATTCCTATGGATGCTGATTCCGGTCCTGTGAAGCCCAGCAAAGCAGCACCTATAAATACCGCAAATATACCGAATTGCGCAGCTGCACCAAGCAGTATACTCACAGGATTTGCAATCAGTGGCCCAAAATCCGTCATAGCTCCTACTCCCATGAAAATTAATGGAGGATATATACCAAGCTTTACTCCCATATATAGATAATACAAAAGCCCTCCGGCTTGAAACCCTTCTTTTCCAAATGTCCCCACCGGCTCAGCCATAAGTCCGGCAAGTGGAAGATTAGCCAAGAACATCCCAAATCCAATAGGAAGCAGCAGCAATGGCTCAAATTTTCTTTCTATTGCTAAATATAGGAGAACAAGAGAAACAATCAGCATGATTACCTGCCCGCCTGTTACTGCGGTGAAGCCCATACTTTCAATAAACTTTTGCAATCCTATCATTAATGTATCTAACATTTGTTTTTCCCCGCTTTCTGCCAGTATTAGTTAAATGCCACCAACACGTCTCCTGTGCTTACGCTTGCTCCTTCGGAAACTGCAACGGATGCAACTACGGCATCATTCGGAGCCATTATTTCATTTTCCATTTTCATAGCCTCAAGTATCATTAAAACAGCGCCTTTTTTTACAGAGTCTCCCACCTTTACATTTACCTTAAGTATTGTTCCCGGCATCGGTGATGTAACGCTGTTCTTCCCTTCAGAAACAGCTGCACTTGGCTTTGGAGCAGCAGGCTTCACCTCTGAAGCAGGTGCAATCGGTTTTACCTCTGCGGCAGGTGCCGGAGCTTCTACTCTCTTGCTGTCTGCTGCTCCTTTTATTTCTTCTACCTCTACCTCATATGAAATACCTTTAACAGTAATTAAATATTTTTTCATAATTATCTCCTCGTCCTTGTAATATTATTTGCAGACATTAACTGATGTCTTCCTGCTGCTGCCCATGTACTCTTGTTTTGAGGCAGCTCCCTTATATTCCTCACAACTAAATTCTCGCCTGATGTTCCCTCAAAAGCTGCGATTGCTGCAGTAAGCAACACTATCAGGTCTATATCATCTTCTTCGCTTATATGTACTGTCTCTTCAGGTTCCTCACCTTTAGCCTCAACAATTTTTTCAGACTCGACTAATGGTTTCTTCGGTTTTTCGCCAAAAATTATTTTAAGAAGCTTTANNTGTACTACCAATACTGTGAATACAACCATCATTCCAAGTATAGTAATCGACAATGTACTTAAAAACTTCTCTCCCATCGACATGGATTGTGTAAGTAACATCTAATCACCTCTCATTATGCATTTATACCGGCAGATTTCCGTGCTTTTTAGCTGGCCTTGATTCTCTTTTACCCGAAAGCATTTCAAATGACATTGCAAGTCTGCTCCTTGTTTCCGATGGCTCAATAACATCATCTATAAAGCCTCTTGCGGCAGCAACATACGGATTAGAAAATTTCTCCCTGTATTCATTTATTTTCGCTTTTCTTTCTTCCGCAGGATTTTCTGCGTCATTTATATCATTTTTAAATATAATATTTGCCGCTCCGTCAGGTCCCATAACGGCTATTTCAGCTGTAGGCCATGCAAATACCACATCTGCCCCAAGTTCCTTGCTGCACATTCCCAGGTATGCTCCGCCATAAGCTTTTCTTACAATCAATGTTACCTTAGGTACCGTTGCTTCAGAATATGCAAACAACATCTTTGCACCGTGTCTTATTATTCCTCCAAACTCCTGCTCGGTGCCCGGTAAAAATCCTGGAACATCGACTAAGTTTAATATTGGAACATTAAATGAATCACATGTCCGGATAAATCGGCACGCTTTGTCCGATGCATTTATATCCAGACATCCCGCCAGAACATTCGGCTGATTTGCAATTACACCTATGGATTGTCCATTTATTCTGATAAAGCATGTAACTATATTTTTTGCGTAATATTGCTGAACTTCCATAATTTCTCCGTTATCGGCCAAAGCAGCAATTATGTTCTTAATATCGTAAGATTTATTAGGATTGTCCGGCACGACATCATTCAGACTGTAATCAGCCCTATTTGGGTCATCTCCCGTATTATAAACAGGCGGACTCTCTAAATTATTCGAGGGGAGGAATCCAAGCAGACGCTTAACATCGTTTATGCAGTTTTCATCATCTGAACTGATAAAGTGGGCAACGCCGCTTACAGAATTGTGCGTTGAAGCTCCACCAAGCTCTTCAGAACTTATATTTTCACCGGTTACTGTCTTGATTACCTGTGGGCCTGTAATAAACATCTGGCTTGTCTTGTCAACCATAAATATGAAATCCGTAATTGCAGGTGAATAAACGGCACCTCCCGCACACGGCCCCATTATCACCGATATTTGCGGAATTACCCCGGAAGAAATTGTATTTTTAAAAAATATTTTTCCATATCCGCTCAAGGCATCTACTCCTTCTTGAATTCTGGCTCCGCCCGAATCGTTCATGCCTATTATGGGTGCACCCATTTTTAATGCCATATCCATTACATCGGCAATTTTCTTCGCATGCATCTCACCGAGAGAACCTCCAAGAACTGTAAAGTCCTGAGAATATGCAAACACGAGGCGTCCGTCCACTGTTCCATATCCTGTTATAACGCCTTCCGCAGGAGCTTCTGTATTTTCCATTCCAAAATCTGTACATCTGTGTTTTACAAATAATCCTGTTTCAATAAAACTTCCTTCGTCAAACAGCATTTTAAGACGTTCTCTCGCCGTAAGCTTCCCTTGCTCATGCTGCTTCTCTATCCTTTTTTCACCACCTCCAAGATATATCCTTTCCTTTTTCGCCAACAATTCTTCAAGCTTGTTAGTCATATTATTCCCTCCGTTTGCTCTCTAACGTTTTCCGATTGGATTTAATCACTGTGTGAAATTATATCACACTATAATAAAAACTTAAAGCAAATTTTGATTAAATTTGTAAATTGCAACATTTTTTGGACATCTTGCATTATTGCATCTTAGGATTGTTAACATATGTTGATACATAATTTTTATCAACTGTTACAACAGCATAATAATTTTCGTCTATGAGCTTGACTTTTTTTTCAATAATTTTAACAAGCTCTCCGGATTTTATTTCATAACCCACAGGCACCAGCACATCAAATATTAAATTTGTATGAGATTCCCCCTTTACTACCCTGAAATCATGGATACTGAGGCTCTGATCAATTTCCTTTATTATTTTGCCCGTCATGCATCTGAGCTGATTTATTTCATTATCGCTGGTTATAACAGGATCAAGATGAATAACTAAATTTATATTCAGTTCTCTTGCAAAATCTCGTTCGATATTATCAATCATATCATGGGACTTCAGTATATCCTCCTTTGCGTCAACCTCGGCATGAACTGTTGCAAAATACCTGTTAGGCCCGTAATTATGCACAACGAGATCATGTATGTTGATTATTCCTTCATATGATAGAATTTTTTGTTCTATACTTTCAATAAATTCAGGATTAGGCATTTCACCAAGCAATGGGTTAAGAATATCTTTCAAAATTCCCACACCCGAGTACAAAATAAATATTGCCACCGTTAGCCCCATAAGCCCGTCTATTTCAAACCCTGTTATCCTTGATATGATTACGGACACAAGCACAGTGGATGTAGCAATCACATCGTTTCTTGAATCCACAGAAGCAGCCTTGATAGTAGATGAAGAAATTCTATCACCCAGATGCATATAAAATCTGCTGAGCCAGAACTTCATCAAAATTGAAACTATCAATATTATAATCATTACAGCAGAATACGATGTATGACTTGGATTCATGATTTTATTAAAAGAAGATTTCACAAGCTCTATTCCAACAAGCAATATTACGGCACCTAAAATCAACCCTGTGAGATATTCACTCCTTGCATGGCCGAAAGGATGATCCTCATCTGCAGGTTTTCCTGAAATTTTAAAGCCTATGAAGGTCACTACGGATGATCCCGCATCAGACAGATTATTTATTCCGTCCGCAGTTACTGCAATACTGCCAAATATTGTCCCTACAGCTATCTTGCTCAGACTCAGCAGCATATTTACAAAAATCCCCACTGCGCTTGCCGTTGTTCCGTATCTTTCTCTTACATCCTCATCATTGACATTTTCATAATCCCTTATAAATTTCCTTATTAAAAAATCAATCATTACTTTCCTCTTTCATATATTTCTCATCTAATTCCATATACAATTTTTCAATGCATTCCTTGAGCTGAGTATATTCCTCGTACATATTATTATATTCGGTTAAGTCCCATTCATCGGAATTTGTGTTTAATTTCTTTTCAAGCTCCGACACTACTTCTTCTTTTTCAGATATGCTGTTTTCCAGCTTTATTAAATCTCTTGCGAATTTTTCTCTCGCTCTCTGCTCTTCTTTTTTCTTTATATAAATTCCCTTGTTTTGAGAAACCGGTTTTTCCTTTGTCTCTTCAATCAGCGCAGTGCTGCTTTCATAGATTTTTTGCTTTTCATTCCTGTATCCCTCATAGTTAAATTCATATATTCTAAATTTCTTATTTTCTATTTCACCTATGCATGTTGCAATTTTTTCAACAAAATATCTGTCATGAGATACAAACAGCAGCGTTCCTTCATATTCTATAAGGCTTTCCTCCAGCATTTCACGGGAATCAATGTCCAGGTGGTTGGTGGGCTCATCGAGTATCAATGTATTTACATCCTCATAAATCAGCATCCCCAGCTTAAGCCTTGATTTTTCCCCCCCGGACAATGTACTTATATTTTTATATACATCATCCCCCGTAAATAAAATTTTAGCCAGCTCTTTTCTGGATTCCCCCAGCGAAATTCCATAATGGTATGAAAAATAATCAACTATTGAAACATCTTCTCTGTCAAAGCTCACCTCCTGAGGAAGATATCCGACTTTGACATTTGAGCCTATTTTCACTTCACCTGAATCAGCATTGATTTCATTTAAAATAATTTTAAGCATTGTTGTCTTTCCCGTCCCGTTCCCCCCTAAAATACACATGCTGTCTTTATAGAACAAGGTGAAATCCACATTGTCGAAAAGTATATCTCCATCGAATTCCTTTTTTATGCTCGATACTTTAATTACTTCTTTTCCCGTTCTTTCAGCACCATTCATATTAAATACCGGAGCTTTTTTATCCATTAGGGGCTTTTTCAGCCTGTCGATTTTTTCAAGCCTTTTTTCCAGCTCCTTTGCCCTTTTGTACATTTTGTCGCTGTCACGCATTTCTCCCCATATGCGGTATCTTTGTATCTGCTCTTCCATTTTCTTTATTTTCTTCTGCTGAGATTCATATTCCTTCATTGCCTGAAGAAACCTCAGCTCCTTTTCAGCTGCATATTTAGAATAATTTCCGTAATAAACCTGTGCACAATCATATTCTAATTCTATTATTTTATCTGCAACCCTGTCTAAAAAATATCTGTCGTGAGTAACCATTATTACGGTGCCGCTGTATCCGTTCAAATATTCTTCCAGCCACTCCACAGACTTAATATCAAGATGGTTAGAAGGCTCGTCAAGGAGCAGAAGTTCTGGTCCTTCAAGCAATATTTTTCCCAATATCACCCTTGTCTTTTCGCCGCCACTGAGCATATTAAACTGCCTTTTCTGCATATCTTCAGATATTTCAAGACCATTTAGTATCCTGCCTAATTTTTCATTTATGCTGTAGCCTCCTGCGACTTCATATGCATCGTGTAGAGCGCTGTATTTATTTACCGCCTGTTTTAGCTCATCATCCTTCACGCTGCCGAAAGATTTTTCAAGATAGTCCATCTGAAGCTTTATTTCATTCAGACCTCTGAATGCCTCACTCAATACGTCCAATACCGTATTATTGTCATCATAGCTTGGAATTTGCTCCAGATATCCAACTGTAAGTCCCTTGCGTCTGCTCACCTGACCTTCCTGATATTCTTCACGACCTGCAAGAATTTTCATCAAAGTCGTTTTGCCTGTTCCGTTTCTGCCTATTAATCCAATTCTGTCCTTCGTCTTTACATCAAAGGTTATATTTTCAAACACTTTATCGGCACCAAATGCCTTTGTTAAATTACTTACTCCTATTTCAATCATTTCAGCCTCTGTCCAATAATTACTTGTACTTTATTAATATTATAATCTTATTATAATACAACCGCAACTAAAAAACCCCTTTCGGGGTTTTTATGTTTACTGTTTAGACTTTTTTACCTTATCACTGGGATTATTATTTTCTTTCGCCTTATTATTTTGGTTGTTTTTATTGTTTTTGTTATCTTTAGTTTCTTTATTTTCCTTGCTGTCCTTCTTTTCTTCTTCCCTATTATCTTTTTTTACTTCTTTTTCTTTATCACTATAATTATTATTCTTTATTATTTCTTTTTCCTTGCTTACTACTTTCCCTTCCCCATCCTTTATTTCTTCTTCTTTATTATCCTCTTTTTCTTTTTTATCCTTGTCGTAAGCCTTTTTTATCTCACGCTCTTCCTTGTTATATTTATTTATTTCTTTCATTATATCCTTTACAGGTTTATCGAGCCAGCTTTTAAATTCATTTTCACCAAATTCACGTCCATCCTTCAAAGCTTTTTCCTTAAGTTGTTCAACAATGCTCAACTTGCCTGGTGTCACTCCGTTGGCTCTTGCAGTATCAACATAGCTACTGCTCACCTCTATGATTTCAATCCTTGCTTTTCCTTTTTTAACCTTATTGCTCTCATCTTCCTTATTCTTATCTGAATACTTGTCATTTTCTTTTATATCGCTTCCATTTTCTAAAACTTCTGGTTTTGCGGACTTTTCTTCAGCATTAGACACATTCTTGTTGTCATCATCTGAAGCAGGAAGCGGCAGCCCTTTATTTCCGACAGTATTTGTTATTTCTTTCTCCACTGCTGTTTTTAACTTTTCAGCAAGTATGTCTGTTTTCTCCTGACTCTTGCTTGATGCGGCAACAACAATACCTACTCTATTTTCATCGTCTATGTATCCCTGACTTTTCAATTCCACAATAACAGTCTTTACTGCTTCCTTAATCTCCTTGTTCTTAAGCCCTGCGACACCTATTTCATCAGTAACCTTTTCGCCATCATAATTCAAGGCTTTTACATTCAACACACGATCAAATCTGTTAATAGAAAATTCAAAGGACGGATTGATGTCTATGCTTACATATGAATACGGAGTAAAATATGCCCATGCGGTCGTTGTAAAAAGCATCATGGCAGCGGCAGACGATACTGCTATTTTTATATATGTATTTGTTTTTTTCAAGACTATTTCCTGACCGACGGAATATTTCTTATTTCTTATCTTGCTGATTCTTCCGTCTTCAGATAAGACAGCTGCAACATTATCCTTAATTTCAACTATTACTGCCTTCATTTTTTAACTCCTCACTAATATATCGCATATATCCTGCAANNAATCACCGGACATTATTTCCACAGCCGCTATTATATATTTTCGATGGCGCTCCAACAATTTGCGGGGTACTTTTGTGTTCCTCTCAATTAAATTTAACTGAAGCTGTCTTTTAATCTTCATTTCGCTTATAAGTATAGGGTTTTTTAGGATAAAAACTACCGCTTTAGCGCATGACCTCTTTGTTTTTTCCGCCTTAGGAGAACATTCCGTCAAATCCATGAACGAAAATCCATATTCGGAAAAAACCTCGTTTATCAGATGTATCTCCATTTTTAAAGAATTGTCATCCTCAGCAGAGACCTTTTTCGCTATCTCCGACTGCATGCCATAATCCCCTTCTTCCTCCGTTTCAGATTCGAAAAGGGATGGCTTGACCAATATTTCAGAAGAATATCTCGACTTACTCCTTATGTAGTCAATAATTCTTCGTCTTATTACGAGCTCAGCAAAATTAAGAAAGCTTCCTTTCTCTGATGAATAGCTCCGTATCGCCTCCGTAAAAGCAGCTAAAGCAATTGACCACTCATCATCACTTTTGGAAATGTACTTTCGGGCTGCCGCAGAGGTACATCTCAATATGAAATTTTCGTATTGTGTTACTAATTCATTAATTGTATTTTCGTCATCTTTGGCTTTCATTGCCAAAATGTCTAATTCTCCCACAACCTCACCTCATGAAACAATTACATTACATTATATCACCCGAGTTTTTTTATTACAACCAAGTTATATTTCCAATTTTAACATAAGAGAAAAGTTTCTGAAATATATATCTTGTTAAACACCGCACTATGTATTATAATACTCCTATCGGTCAGCAATATTTTGGGGGCGTAGCTCAGCTG
>DDNC01000012.1:131919-140391 GCA_002340985.1 Firmicutes bacterium UBA2530
TGAATGGCATTCAAGAGGTCAGGGGTTCGAGCCCCCTTATCTCCATCATTGTTAATGGAGGTTTATAACTTAGTTATGAACCTTTTTTATTGTATTTTTGTAATTAATAAATTGTTCTACACTGATGTTTAAATCAACATCTATTATGTAACCCGTAGATACTATTATCCTCTCAATAAGATGTGCTATAATCATTTTCTTTACTTCAATCTCACTATTCTCAAAAATGTTTGCCCAATTTAATAGTCTATTATGCTGTGCTTTTAATTCTGCAACGATTTTTTCCGAATCAGAATATTCTTCGGCGAATTTTGCAACGTCAAGCTCAGCCTGNNTTTGCTCTTGTGTGACTTTTTCGATAGCATCATTCAGCAACTCTGGAGTGAATTTGCTCTTTCCCTGAATAGCTTTGACAATTTCATCTTTAAGCGAGTTTAGGTCTGACGTATGCTTTTTTAGGCTCCGCTGCGCCAAATTAAGTTTGGCTTGACATTCTTTCTTTTTATCTGAATATTGAGCATCCATAAAATCTGACATTGATACTTCTTTAAAATCTGAAAAGAAATCCATTAGCAGCTCTTCAATTACGGAATCAATTTTTGACGATTTATAGCCTGTTTGACCGTTGCAGAGATGCTTGTGTCTCGTTCTATTATAGCATACATACCTCCAATACCGGTGCTGAACAATAGTTCCATCTTTTTTTCTATAATCTGCTCCTACAGGTGTGGCGGTAAGTCTGGCTCCGCAATGGCCACAAAATATATTCCCTGACAACAGACAATTTTTACTTTTAGTCGTTCGAGGAAAAGTGCGTTTGTCTTCATATTCATTAGAACGTTGTTTTGCTAATTCCTGCGCTCGCTGGAATGTATAATCGTCAATGATTCTCAAGTGCTCAAAAGGCTTAGACCAGCTCTCCCCACTCCTCAGTATACCGAGATACATAGGATTTTTTAATATATTTCTAATAGATGGAGAAGTAAAATTATTTCCCTTACGTGTAAAAATATCTTGCTTTGTGAGGTGTGTAGCTATATTATGCGTACCTAAACCCGAATTCACATATAGATCGAAAATCATTTTAACAACAGCAGCTTCTTCGTCATTAATTACAATATCATAAACTTCTCGATTCTTTTTGTTGATTCGGCCGAGTTTTTCCAACTTGTAGCCATAGGCGGCAACGCCGCCCTTAAATTTTCCTTCTTGTACGATTTGACCCATACGTGTACTGGTTCTGACAGAAGTTTTAATACTCTCACCAGATGCTTGCCAATACCGGATATAATTCATAAGTTTGTCAACATGAGTGTCAAAGCGTTGCTGACCTTCGTTTACGCTCCAGACTTCAATTCCGTTGTTTACAAACCACTCAACAACAAAGGGAGTTTCATCTTCTTTGCGTCCGATGCGGTCAAACATAAATACCAGGAGAATATCAAATTTGCCTTCCACAGCATCTTTTTGAATTTCCTGAATAGTATCTCTATCTTTTGCCGATACTTTGAAGCCAGAGATACCTTTTTCCGAAAACTCTTTTATTATTTTCCAATCGGATTTCGTTGCTGTGAAGTCACGACACGCAGTTTTTTGCATAGGTATATCATCTTTTTCCACCTGACCAAGCGTAGATACACGATATAAACAATAAACTCTTTTTACAGTCACAGTTATCACCTGTCTTTTAAATAATATTAAATAACAGGAAAGACATCCATCATTCAATTTCCAAAGAACAGTGTAAGTGTTTATCCACATAATTATTATGCATTTTTTTAATCTACTTGTCTATAAGTATTGCATTTTTTCCCGACAGAAGCTTTTTTGCATAAGATGAAGTAAGTATATTCTTTGATAACGACAATACATCCGGATTATCTTCCTTTAAGAAGTAAAGCTTTACAGAACAGTCTTTCATCGATTTAACTATATCAGGTTTGCGTTTACTACTCATACTTTCCATATCTAATTATCAACTCCTTTTATATTCTTTGATTTATTAATATTAAAAAGCAAAAAACACACATGGCTTGTACCTTGTGTGTTACATAATGATTCTATAAATTCATTAAAGCGTGGCATTATATTTGCTACTCGTTATTTTTGGTTTCTTTTATTTGCTTCCTGAGCTGCTCTAAATATTTCAGGAGAAATAATAGCTTCATGATGATCCTTTACAATAATAGCCTCATCATCGAAAGATCTCTTCTCCCTTTGTGAAGTATGACCTTTTCTGAATTTGATTGCACCACTATAAAAATCATTTGAAACAATACCCTTTATCCAGTGAGAATATTCCTGAATTTTTTCCGAAATATTGTCCATCAATAAACTAAGTTCCTCTTTTGGCATTTCTTCTATTTGTAGGGTAAGAATATCATCTAGGCAAATAGCATTCCCTTTTTCTGATAATACGTAATAGTAAAGTTCTTTCAACGAAAGCTCATATGCTATATATTCTTTTATTAAATCGTCATTTACTAAAGATTCAGCCTCTTCATATGACATACCTTCTAATAGGTCATCCGCAGCTGTCCCTATGGCAAACTTCAACACCTCCACAGGTGTCTGCTCCAAATATAACAAATATCGTTCAAAAATCCACTTGACAATTTTACCTTCTTCTTTATTGACAGTTGGAACACCGTTCACAAAATCATATCCAAATGGAAGAGCCTTGTTAATATAGCCTTTTTCTTGCATAGTTTTTTTTATTCGCTGGGCTATTTCAGAATAATCATCTTTCATTAATTCACGTAAGGTTTCTTGCATATTCATCGTTGAAAATTCCATATTATTATTTCCCTCCATTACAGATATTATCTCCTTCCTTTCATTATATATATTTTATTATTGTATTTCAACGATAAATTAACTAATATCTATCGTTAACGTCTAAGACCGTTAAGGTTATTTTAGCGCGATAATCATCAAATGTTTCTATTTCTATTTTCATAATTTATAACAAAGCTCCTTTCTTATTATTTTCCATTAAATTATTCATATCCATAATCAATACCACTCTGTTGGCGAAATAGCATGAAGCCAAATCTTACTTTTATTTTCTAAAAAATCAAATCTTAAAAAACGCTTTTTATTTTCATTTGTAAAAGGATAAACAACGTCTTTGTCGGTATATCCTTTGCGATTCATTTTTATTTTTATCGTGTTTGGACGCAAAATATAAAATTGTCTCGAATATTCAGTATAATATTCTTCATCTTCTTGCATTTTGCCGCCAAGACGGATTTCCTCAACGTAATGTATACTTACCGGTGCAAAGTTTGCCTTTGTGCTAAGACCTACACGATTTAAGTAATTTATTAAAAAACCTTCAAATACACTTTTCCTATCTTCAGATAATTCATTGTAACCTTCAATAGAATTAACTACTATCCCGAATACAGCTTGAAAATCTTCGATAGATTTTAAACAAAAATCATCCAATCCTCTATCCAAGTATCTTTTCTGAAGCTCCAAATATTTCATTTCATCCCTCCATATATAGAATATGTATTCAAATCTTTTGAGTATTTTATTGGAAAATAAAAAACACACATAATTTCTGTGTGTCTCTTTTTTTGTAATGAATAAATCTTGTAATCAAATACAGGACTAATTTTTTACTGTTTTCAATATTCCCTCCAACTTATTCCTGTTTACCCAAACTCCATAAAAGGATTTTCTATCCAAGTCAAATTGACTTGCTGACATTAGATAATTTTCTTTGATCCCGTAGTTTTCTGGCTCTATGTAAATGGTTTCAGCATTCTCCTGATTAACCACACGGCATAGGTTAAACTCATTATAATATGCACAAAAATATGGAGATTCTCCTTCCTTATGGATATAACCACAACCCTTGTATCCATCATTTTTATATCTGCATTCCGTGCAATCAGGCTCTAAAACATAATATTTTTCGCCAATTTTACAAGGAAGCATAACTATTCTGTTTAGCGCTTCTAATTTTATGTAATCATCATAAGATTGTATGCCTACAGAATCTTCAATAACTTCTTCATCATAATAAAGAGAATCAAATTTACTTGCCATCATCATTGCTTTTGTATTATCAGTAAAAATGCTTCTTCCGAACTTTCCTTTGAATAATTTGTTGTAACGAATTGAAAGTTTCATTTCTTCTACTTTCCATCTTTCAGGTCTACCAAGTGATTTAGAATCATTAAAGTCAATTTTTCCATCAGATATGTAGCACTTCTCTGTTTCTAAACTGTATATACACTGTTTTGATCCTTTTACATAAACCGAGTGAGTACATTTACTACAATCAGGACTTAAAAAATAGCATTGGCTATCTAATGCAGCATCCAATACGATAATCCTTTCATCTTTCATAAGTTTTTCGTACTCTTCTTTTGTTTTAATATGCTTTTTCACACTTGCTCTCCTCCATTGAGTTTTATTCAAGTTGTAATTTTTATATACTTTAGGTGCTGAATGAAACTTTAACTACACAACTTCTCATTGATTCATGATTAATGAATAGTTCTACAGTTAAATCAATAGTATCTTTGATGGTCTTGCGAACCCATGGCCTTTCATTATTCTTTATATAACGTTTTAACCCTCCCCATGCTTATGGCGAGCCGTCCCCATTGCTTCTAGCTGTGGCTGGACGGAAGTATCATTATTTCTCATATGCAGGTCATGGCGAATTAAAATTGCCGTTTTAATTTTGCAGATGTATTAATCGCTCAAATATAGAATTATATAAACTATATTCATCATGGCGTAACACCTGTAGCCGCTTTCCTTTTTCAGGCTGCATACAGAACGTATCAAAAATACTTATTCAGATGTCAAGCTGCTTATAAAAGCCAACCTTTTTACTTACTGCTTACTGAAAAGAAAAAAGGTTTAATTTAACTGCAATAACTAATCTATAAAATGCAGGGGGGAGTTATTTTATATGTCATTGCAGCTAATTTAATTAGGCTTGTACTTCTGTTCCAATGGGTCAGAAGTCATATATCTGTAATGGCCGTAATCTCTATCAAATATTCTATGGCTTTTTTCTTGAAGAACATAAAAAGCCATTTTCTTCGAGTAAGTATTCCTTTCAAAAAGCTCTGGATTAATTTTTTTGTATGAATTTAAAACAGTTGTTCCTTAAGTAATAATTGTCGAATAAGGTCGTATTTAGCATTCTTTTGTGTTTATAAAAGCTCAATTGTGTACAAAAACATTGAAAAAAATTGGTTATTCTGCTAAAATGTTTTTATCAGGGACTTGTTCCAGCAAGTCCCTGTGAGGAAGTTTGAAAAGATTTTCAATTTTGACAAGAACTTCGTATGATGGTCTTCTTTTTAGCGTTTCGATATTTGAACATGCTGCTTTTGTTATCCCTAATTTTTCAGCAACATATTCAAGGGTCCATTCATTTTTAAGTCTTTCTTGTCTCATTTTTGTAGTTTTCATTTTATTTCCTCTCTATTGCCGGTATTCTATTTGAATACCTATTTATATTATAGTATTCTTTTAGAATACTGTCAAGGGGTTTTGTATGAATTTTAATATTTTTTGTAGTAGACTTAAACTATTGAGAACAGAAAATAACTTGACCTTAGTGCAGCTTGGAAATAATGTCGGAGCCACTAAGGCTACCATAAGTAATTTAGAAAATGGCAATAAAAAACCAAGCCTTGAAATTATACTAGCTATCGCTGGTTATTTTAATGTCTCACTAGATTACTTGACAGGTCGAAAAGATAACCCTAATATCTCAAATAACAATGAAGAACCGAGCATTACCCATGAAGAATCTGAACTACTGGAAGACTTCCGGCTCCTAAATAAATATGAGCAGAATATCATAATGGGAAAAATATCAGAAATGATTTATAATAAAAGCCTTGAAAGAGAGAATCAGGAAGTTGCCGAAGAGTTTCTGGACATAACGCATAATAATAGATTAAATAAGTAGATATAGAACTTATATTTAATTTTCTATCTCCACAACCGATATTTATAATGCATCGAATACAGTGGGGGACATCCGGAATGATGACTGAAAAAGAAACACATTTGCTAGATATGTTTCGAAATTTGGATAGATATGAACAAAACATTATTGTCGGTAAAGCAAGCGAACTTATATTAAATAAAAAAAAAAGAAAAGATTAGTTATTTTGAGAATAAAAAGATTAAGTATATACCGATTGTTTTTGTGTTTATATTTTAACTTATGTTCCAATGGAACAAAAGAAGAATGGCTATAGGTGAAAAATGATAAGACTTATGTTTTGGGGAATAATTATTTACATTATAATTACTACTTCTATTGATATCATTAAAGGAATTACGCCTTTTACAATGGAATATGTTGATTTTATATTAAAATATTTATCTGATAAGTTTTTATTTATACTATTTATTTCTGTATTTTTTATTTTACTAAATAAGTATTTTAATAAGAAACTTCATAATTACAAAATATATAAAATCTTAAATTTGTTAACAAAAGCTATATACATCTCTTCAACTACTATATTTTTTTCTTGGGTTTTTTATAGGATTATAAAACTTGAAAATATTAGTTACTTACAGGAATTATCCAATAACTTTTATGATAAAATTAAAATAACAAATGATGCTATAATAGTTAATAATATTATACAAGAATTGTCTATCAAGATAGGTTTTTATAATGATTTGCCTGCGTTTTTTAAAAATATTATAGAAGCTATATTAAGTTTCGTGGTAATTTTAATTATGTTCTTAACTTTAATATTAAACTTTGTGTTGAACTCTATATATAAGAATTTTATGATAATATTTGTCTTTTTCTCAACCAAATATTTTATTAAATTGATTGATTATCAATATGCAAGGTGGATATTAAAAACTACTGGGGAATTAAAATCTAATTTTTAGACAACCTATATCTTTATATAACTTTAATGGAGGATTAATATAATGCCTAAAGATGTTGAAGTTAATTTTTTAAAATCAAGCCACGGTACAAACTATAGCGACCCGTACTTACGTTACAAAAATATTGACACATATTTTTTTAAAGATAAGGCAAACGGTAATATTTATAGATGGTCTACAAAAAAGGAATATTATTTCAACACAAATACAGATTATAAAATGTCCTTTAAAGAGACTGGTATTATTAATGAATATGGAATAGAAATATCCTATGTGAAAAATATAAAGGAATATGCAAAGAATACATATGGCGCATTTATTTGGAGAGATAAGAATAATTGACAAAACATTTAGTTTTATCAATTATTGTATCTTTTTCTTGACATTGTACATATCAATTTTGCCATCTTCTTGAAATATTACCATGACCTTAATTGGTTGGTTTAAAAGTTTCATATTATCATCCATTCTAAAGTATGCCGCTCATCGCAGGGTAATCTGAATCAGGATATCCTCCCAACAAAGGCTATGAGCAGAGGTTGCAAACACGCATCTTAGCACAGAAGTTTCACCGCACTTCTCTCTGATGCTTTTAAAAATACTAAGCTGCTGAAGTTTTGATTCTTCCAAGTCTGAAACACATACTCCAATTACCTTATTTAATTTTCTTTCAGTAAACATTATTGTATACTACATAAGAATCATTTACTTCCGTTCCAATGAAACAGGAGTTTTTAATTGACAAATATATATATCTTTACTACAATAAAAATATACCAATAATTTTCCAACCAAGGGGGATAAAGGATGAAAAAGAAGCTTGCAATTAAATTTTTAGCTGTTTTTATGATTTTTTGTTACTTATTTACAATGCCTTCATTTGCTCATAGCGGCAGAACCGACAGTAATGGCGGACACAAAGATAATAAGAATAAGAGTGGATTAGGAAGTTATCATTATCATTGTGGCGGATACCCTGCACATTTACACAGTGGAGGTGTATGTCCATATAAAAGCACAGCAACGACTTCGACAACCGCGAAAAGTACTACATCAGCTACCACTAATACAAATACCGTTAAAGAAAAAAAATTAGAACCTAAAATCGGAATTATAGCGACAGATATTAAAACTTTCATTAATGGTAATGAAATCCCTACTTTTATATTCAACGGAGATCCAAGTGATGCTGTTATTATTGCTGAAGACCTGAGAAACTATGGGTTTGACAAAAATTGGAATCAGGAACTTCGAACATTGACTATTACTAAAAACAGCGAAAAAGAAATTAAACCAATGGACATGGAATACTACAATAAACTAGAAAACGGGCAATACTTATATGATATAGTTACGTCAGATCTTAAGGTGTTTATGAAAACCTCTTCTGACAGTGAATCACTTGAAGTTAAAAAAATTTATGACCTTAACGGTTATACAGCAATTTCTACTAGCGAGTTAAAAACCCTCGGTGAAGTAGAATGGGATAATGAAACACGAACGGTTAAAGTCACTATTAAGTAATAAATAAAATATAAAGGTTAATTTTTTAGGGTCAACTTCAAAGATTGT